>NZ_BDMA01000083.1:0-32774 GCF_002003485.1 Metapseudomonas resinovorans | reverse complement strand
GTAATCGCGCTGGCTACGTCGTACACCTTCTGCCATGGAGCGCTCCTGAAAATAAGGGCAAAGGTGTAAACCTTATTCAGGACGGGACAATGCATACAAAAAAGGCTGCCGAAAGGCAGCCTTTTTCATTTGCGCGGGTGTGTCAGTTCTGCGCCAGCTTCTGCTCCTGCTGTTTTAGCAGTCGCTGCGCGTGAGCCACTTCCAGGGCTTCCATGGCGTTGATCGGCTTGATTGCCGCGGCCTTTCTCAGGTGCTCCAGGGCCTTGGCTTCTTCGTCTTCGCCATACACGTACTCCAGGGCGTTGGCGTATTCGTAGTGGCCAATGGGCAGGTCATCGGTGGCCTTGAAGGAGCGGGCAAAAAACTGTTCCATCTTGTCCGAGCTGACCCCGTAGGTCATCTTGCCTACCAGCTTGCCAACCTTGCGGATCACCCCGGCTTCGTACCCGCCGTAGAGGGCCAGGGCGAAGGGTTGCCCTGGCTGCGTCTTCAACAGGGCATCCAGTTCTTCGGGGATCTGGCTGGTATAGCCGCGCTTGAGCACGACGGGCACTGGCAACTCTTCACCCAGTCGCGCCTTGGCATAGGCGCGGCCGAACTGCGCAACCACGTCTGCCTTGACCAGGTCGCCGGCTTCATCGGTATAACGGATCACTTCCTCCAGCAGGCGATGTTTCTCCCCCTGGTCCGGCACCAGGAACATGGCGTAGACCACCTGGGCGAACATCGCCGGCACCTGGCCGCCAACACCTAGTGCGAGCCCCTGCTTCTTGGCCTGGGCGAAGTCGCCACGGAACATCAGGCGCCAGACATCCTGGAGTTTCGCCGCATAGGCTTCGGCTTCCTCTGGCTTGCCCGTGAATCCGGTGTTTCCGGTCACGGTCAGTTCGAGGGCCTTGGGATACTGGCTGGCCATGGTCACCACCCAGTCGGCATCCGGGTAGGGATAATTGGGGCCGAAACCACGGGTCAGGCGCGGCCAGGCTTCACGCAGCTTGTCGCCGGAGTAGTCGTAGGCGGCCTTGTCGTAGGGGAAGGGTTTCCAGTTTTCGTCCGCCACAGCGGTGAGGCTGAGAGCGGCCAGCAGGGCAAGCAGATAGCGGCGCATGGCGAGGGACCTTTTCTTGTTGTTTTCCTCCCGCGCGAGCTTCGGCGCGGGTTCGGAGCAACCCGTTCGGGCATGGGTCGATCATAGGGCGATGAGGCAGGGGGCCAACCCATCCTTGGGATGGCGATGCCAGAAAAGGCGGGGTTGCTGGCTAGCGTCAGCGGTATCGTTGCAGTGTCCGGTTGATGAGCCGCATGTACGTGGCTTTGTTTCATTCACCTTTCTGCTGGAACTGGTGTCGGTATTGATTCGGCGAAAGCTGGGTGTGCTGACGGAACAGGCGCGCGAAGAAACTGGCGTCGTCGTAACCCACCTCGTAACTGATGGTCTTGATGCTCTTGCGCGTCCCCGAAAGCAGTCCCTTCGCTGTTTCGATGCGCAACCTTTGCAGGTAATGCAGGGGCTTGTCGCCGGTGGCTGCCTGGAACCGCCGCATGAAGTTGCGGATGCTCATGCCGTGGTCGCGGGCCACGTCCTCGAAGCGGAACTTGTCGGCGAAGTGGTCTTCCAGCCATTGCTGGATCTGCAGGATGGTCATGTCGTGGTGCAGCTTCTGTCCGCCGAAACCGATGCGGCCCGGTGTATAGCTGCGTTGCACTTCATAGAGGATGTCGCGGGCAACCGCCTGGGCGATACCGGCACCGCAGAAGCGCTCGATCAGATAGATGTAGAGATCGCAGGCCGAGGTGACGCCGCCAGCACAATAGAGGTTGTCCGCGTCGGAAAGGTGCTTGTCCTGGTTCAGCAATACCTTGGGGAAGCGTTCGGCGAACTCATTGAAGAAGCGCCAGTAGGTAGTCGCTTCCTTGCCGTCCAGGAGTCCTGCCTGAGCCATCCAGAACACGCCGTACGCTTCGCCGCAGATGGCGCTGCCAGCGGTGTGACGCGCGCGCAGCCACTCGCAGACGTGCGGATAACGAGCGAGTAGGGCATCGAAGTCGCCCCAGAAGGTCGGTATGACGATGATGTCGGCATCATCCAGCGCGCCGTCGACCGGAATGTGCACTTCGCTGAAGCTGCGCACGGGTTGGCCGTCAGGGCTGACCAGGCGGGTTTGGAAAGCGGGAGTGAGACCTTTGCCTTGTAGCTTGCCAAAGCGCAGGCTGGCCATGTGGAAGAAGTCCTTGGCCTGCATCAGGGTGGAAGCGAAAACACCGTCGGTGGCCAGGATGCTGACCTGCCTAAGGTTGGGGGACTGCGTAATACTCATGGTGTTGTTCTTATTAGGGGAAAGCGGTCATTCTGCGGCTGGATCGTCTTATTTTTTGTCCTAAGTGTCCAGTATGGCGGGGCAGGGGACTGGCCTAGAGTCGGTTGCCTCCGAACCCCACACGACAAGCAGTTCATTCCAAGGTGATGCCATGATCCCAAGAACCCTGTTCAGCTCCGATCACGAACTATTCCGCGATAGCGTGCGCAAGTTCCTCGAGCAGGAGGCGGTGCCTTACCACCATCAGTGGGAAAAAGATGGCCACATCGATCGCTCCCTGTGGAACAAGGCGGGCGAGGCCGGAATGCTCTGCTCGCATATCCCCGAGGAGTACGGCGGGATGGCCGCTGACTTCCTCTACAGCACGGTGGTGATCGAAGAAATCGGCCGCCTGGGTCTGACCGGAATCGGCTTTTCCCTGCATTCCGACATCGTCGCGCCCTACATCCTTCACTACGGTTCCGAGGCGCAGAAACTGAAATACCTGCCCAAGCTCGTCAGTGGCGAGTTGGTGACGGCCATCGCCATGACCGAGCCTGGTGCCGGTTCCGATCTCCAGGGTGTGAAGACCACTGCAGTGCTGGATGGCGATGATTACGTCATCAACGGCTCCAAGACCTTCATCACCAACGGTTTCCTCGCCGACCTGGTCATTGTTGTGGCCAAGACCGATCCGAAGGCGGGCGCCAAGGGCACCAGCCTGTTCCTGGTCGAAGCTGGAACTCCGGGCTTCGCAAAGGGCAAACGCCTGGAGAAAGTAGGCATGAAGGCCCAGGACACCTCCGAGTTGTTCTTCCAGGATGTACGAGTACCGAAGGAGAACCTGCTGGGCCAGGCCGGAATGGGCTTCGCCTATCTGATGCAGGAACTCCCCCAGGAGCGCCTGACCGTTGGTATCGGAGCCCTGGCTTCGGCCGAGGCGGCGCTCAACTGGACCCTGGACTACACCCGCGAGCGCAAGGCCTTCGGGAAATCGGTCGCCGAATTCCAGAACACCCGTTTCAAGCTGGCGGAGATGGCAACTGAAATCCAGATTGGCCGTGTATTCGTCGATCGCTGCCTGGAGCTGCATCTGCAGGGCAAGCTGGATGTACCGACCGCCGCGATGCTCAAGTACTGGGGCACCGACTTGCAGTGCAAGGTGCTGGACGAATGCGTACAGCTGCACGGCGGTTACGGCTTCATGTGGGAATACGCGGTAGCGCGAGCCTGGGCGGACGCGCGCGTGCAACGGATCTATGCCGGTACCAACGAGATCATGAAGGAAATTATCGCCCGCTCCCTGGTGTGAATCCCTGCGAAATAAAAGAAGCCCGGCAATTGCCGGGCTTTCTCGTTTTCAGGGGGCCGGATTCGGCTGGTCCTTGTGGATCGCCGCGATACCGTCCAGGACGCCTTCGGGAAGCTTCAGCTCGGCACTGCGCAGGTTCGCTTCGAGTTGTTCAAGGGAGGTCGCGCCGATGATGTTGCTGGTCACGAAAGGTTGGGCGGTGACGAAGGCCAGAGCCATCTGCGCCGGGTCCAGGCCGTGTTCCCGAGCCAGTTGGACATAACGCGAACAGGCGGACTGGGATTGCGGGTTCGTGTAGCGGGTGAAGCGGCTGAACAGCGTGATCCGGGCATTGGCCGGGCGGGCGCCGTTCTCGTACTTGCCGGAGAGCATGCCGAAGGCCATGGGTGAATAGGCCAGCAAGCCGCATTGCTCACGCATGGCCACTTCCGCCAGGCCCACTTCGAAGCTGCGGTTGAGGAGGTTGTATGGATTCTGGATGGAAACGGCGCGTGGCAGGCCGAGCTGATCGGCGAGCTGTAGGAACTTCATGGTGCCCCAGGGCGTTTCGTTGGACAGACCGATGTGGCGGATCTTGCCCGCCTTGACTTGCTCGCCGAGTACTTCGAGGGTTTCCTGCAGGGGAGTGAACGTTTCGTCCTGGTGCTGGTAGCCGAGCTGACCGAAGAAGTTGGTGCTGCGCTCGGGCCAGTGCAGCTGATAAAGGTCGATCCAGTCGGTCTGCAGGCGTTTGAGGCTGGCATCCAGCGCAGCGGTGATGTGCTGGCGATTGTGTTTGAGGTTGCCGCCACGGATATGGCTGATGCCATTTCCCGGCCCGGCCACCTTGCTTGCGAGCACCCAGTCGGCCCGGTCACGATGCCTGGCGAACCAGTTGCCGATGATGGTTTCGGTGGCGCTGTAGGTTTCCGCGCGGGGCGGTACCGGATACATCTCCGCCGTGTCCATGAAATTGATGCCGTAGCCTTTGGCGCGTTCGATCTGGGTGAAGGCTTCCGACTCGGTGTTCTGCTCGCCCCAGGTCATGGTGCCCAGGCAAAGGCTGCTGACCTTGAGATCAGTGCGGCCAAGTTGGCGGTATTCCATCGCTGCCTCCTGCGTTTTTGTAAAGGATGCATGAAATCAGGTTGAATTTTTTCCTGCAATCGGCATAATTCCGCGGCTTTCTTTGCGGGGATGCCTAGCCTGCGAAGAAGGAAGGTGGGGATGCCTAGCCCGCCGAAAAACCTTTTGCCGTAGCGGACGCGCTGACCCGAGCCCCCGATAGCGTCTGATTCCGGCTGTCCCTGACTTGTCAGGGCGAGCACTATTCAGTAAGATCCGCCGTCTTATTTTCAGGGCGGCCCCTGAGGCTATAGCGAATGAAGACTTTTACTGCAAAACCGGAAACTGTTAAGCGCGACTGGTACGTCGTCGACGCTGCAGGTCAGACCCTGGGTCGTCTGGCCACCGAAATTGCCAGCCGTCTGCGTGGCAAGCACAAGCCCGAATACACCCCTCACGTTGACACCGGCGACTACATCGTCGTGATCAACGCCGAGCAGGTTCGTGTTACCGGTGCCAAGACCACCGACAAGATGTACTACTCGCACTCCGGCTTCCCGGGTGGCATCAAGGAAATCAACTTCGAGAAGCTGATTGCCAAGGCCCCTGAGCGCGTGATCGAGACCGCGGTCAAAGGCATGCTGCCGAAGAACCCGCTGGGCCGCGACATGTATCGCAAGCTGAAGGTGTACAAGGGTGCTGTTCACCCGCACACCGCTCAGCAGCCCCAAGAACTGAAGATTTAACGGGATAAGTTCATTATGTCGGCGACTCAAAATTACGGCACCGGCCGTCGTAAGACTGCTACCGCTCGCGTCTTCCTGCGTCCGGGCACTGGCAAGATTTCCATCAACAACCGCAGCCTGGATACCTTCTTCGGCCGCGAAACCGCTCGCATGGTCGTGCGTCAGCCGCTGGAGCTGACCGAGACTGTCGAGAAGTTCGATATCTACGTCACCGTCGTTGGCGGTGGTGTAAGCGGTCAGGCTGGTGCTATCCGCCACGGCATCACCCGCGCCCTGATCGAATACGACGAGACCCTGCGCAGCTCGCTGCGTAAGGCCGGCTACGTGACTCGCGATGCTCGCGAAGTTGAGCGTAAGAAAGTCGGTCTGCGTAAAGCGCGTAAGCGTCCGCAGTACTCCAAGCGTTAATTCAACGCTTGCGAAAAACGCCCAGTTTCTTCGGAGCTGGGCGTTTTTTTATGCGTGAAGAATTTGTCCGTGCGACAGCTTGTCGCACGTGCGAATCCCCCGCCATTCAAGGCTTTCGGGCTATTTGTATCCGGCTATTACCTTGTCAGGTAAGGGGCTTTTCTTTACCATTTGGCGAATTTTTTGCGCGGCTCGATTTTTTACTTAGTAGAGGCCTGAACAACAGGCCACAGAAGCTGATGGGAGACGACTGAATGAGCAATGACGGCGTGAATGCAGGCCGGCGTCGCTTCCTCGTAGCGGCCACGTCCGTGGTTGGTGCGGCGGGAGCGGTGGGGGCTGCGGTCCCGTTCGTGGGGTCATGGCTGCCCAGTGCCAAGGCCAAGGCCGCGGGTGCACCGGTCAAGGTGAATATAAGCAAGGTCGAGGCAGGCCAGCAGATCATCGCCGAATGGCGCGGTCAGCCGGTGTTCATCGTGCGTCGTACCGAAGAGATCCTGGCGAACCTGCCAAAGATCCACGACCGCATGGCAGACCCCGAGTCCAAGGCATCGGTTCAGCCGACCTATGTGGACCCGGTCAGCCGTTCGATCAAGCCGGAAATCCTGGTACTGGTTGGTATCTGCACCCACTTGGGCTGCTCGCCGTCCTTCCGCCCGGAAGTTGCCCCGGCTGACCTGGGCGCCGAGTGGGTTGGTGGCTACTTCTGCCCCTGCCATGGCTCTCGCTACGACCTGGCCGGCCGTGTCTACAAGGCGCAACCCGCGCCGATCAACCTGCCGGTGCCGCCGTACTCGTATGAGACGGATGACGTCATCATCGTCGGTGTGGACCAGGAGAAGGCCTGATGAGCAAATTCATGGAATGGGTCGATGCGCGCTTCCCCGCGACCAAGATGTGGGAAGACCATCTGAGCAAGTACTACGCGCCGAAGAACTTCAACTTCTTCTACTTCTTCGGTTCGCTGGCACTGCTGGTACTGGTAAACCAGATCCTCACCGGTATCTGGCTGACCATGAGCTTCACTCCGTCCGCCGAAGAAGCCTTTGCGTCCGTCGAGTACATCATGCGCGACGTGGAGTACGGCTGGATCATTCGCTACCTGCACTCCACCGGTGCATCGGCGTTCTTCATCGTTGTCTACCTGCACATGTTCCGCGGTCTGCTCTACGGCTCCTACCAGAAGCCGCGTGAGCTGGTGTGGATCTTCGGCATGCTGATCTACCTCGCCCTGATGGCCGAGGCCTTCATGGGCTACCTGCTGCCCTGGGGCCAGATGTCCTACTGGGGTGCCCAGGTGATCATCTCGCTGTTCGGTGCCATCCCTGTCGTGGGCGATGACCTGACCCAGTGGATCCGTGGTGACTACCTGATTTCCGGCATCACCCTGAACCGCTTCTTCGCACTGCACGTGATCGCCCTGCCGATCGTCCTGCTCGGCCTGGTCGTGCTGCACATCCTGGCCCTGCACGAAGTGGGTTCGAACAACCCGGACGGCGTGGACATCAAGAAGAAGAAGGACGAGAACGGCATTCCGCTGGACGGTATCGCGTTCCATCCCTACTACTCGGTGAAAGATATCGTCGGCGTAGTGGTGTTCCTCTTCGTGTTCTGCTTCGTGGTGTTCTTCTTCCCGGAAATGGGTGGTTACTTCCTCGAGAAGCCGAACTTCGAACAGGCCAACCCGTTCAAGACGCCTGAGCACATCGCACCGGTTTGGTACTTCACTCCGTTCTACGCGATCCTCCGTGCGGTACCGGACAAGCTCCTCGGCGTTATCGCCATGGGTGCTGCGATCGCCGTGCTGTTCGTGCTGCCGTGGCTGGATCGCAGCCCGGTGAAGTCCATGCGCTACAAAGGCTGGCTGAGCAAGATCTGGCTGCTGGTGTTCTGCGTCTCCTTCGTCATTCTGGGCGTACTGGGCGTTCTGGCTCCGACCCCGGGCCGTACGCTGCTGTCCCAGGTCTGCACCATCCTGTACTTCGCGTACTTCATCCTGATGCCGTTCTACACAAGGATGGAAAAAACCAAACCGGTACCGGAAAGGGTGACAGGCTGATGAAAAAGCTATTTGCTGCATTTGTTTTCGCTGCGCTGCCGGCTCTTTCCTTCGCTGCCGGTGGTCATGATGTGCATCTGGACAAGGTCGACATCGACGTGACCGACAAGGCTGCCTTGCAGGACGGCGCGCGTACTTTCGCGAACTACTGCATGGGCTGCCACAGTGCCAAGTTCCAGCGCTATGAGCGTGTGGGCAAGGACCTGGGCATTCCGGAAGACCTCATGCTGCAGAACCTGGTACTCACCGGTGCCAAGATCGGCGACCACATGAAGATCGGCATGCAGCCGCAAGATGCCAAGACCTGGTTCGGCGCTGCTCCGCCGGACCTGACCCTGGTTGCCCGCGTGCGTGGCACGGACTGGCTGTACAGCTACCTGCGTTCGTTCTATGAAGATCCTGCGCGTCCGTGGGGCGTGAACAACAAGGTCTTCCCGAACGTCGGCATGCCGAACGTCCTGGTCAGCCTGCAAGGTCGCCAGGTCGTTGGTTGCAAGCAGGTTCAAGCGGTTGAGGACGGCAAGAAGCAGTTCGATCCGCTGACGGGTGCTCCGCTGACCCATGAAGCCTGCGATCAGCTGACCGTAGTGCCGAAGACCGGCAAGCTGACCGAAGCTGAGTTCGACGAGAAGGTCCAGAACCTGGTGACCTTCCTGGCCTACTCCGCCAACCCGGTCAAGCTGGAAAGCCAGCGCATCGGTACCTACGTACTGCTGTACCTGGCGTTCTTCTTCGTGTTCGCCTACCTGCTCAAGCGCGAGTACTGGAAGGACGTGCACTGATACACTGCTGCACTCTTGCAAGAAGCGCGCGCCCTTATTGGGCGCGCGCTTCTTTCTGCCCCTGAATTTTCCAATGTGAGGAGGACGCAATGGCCGTCACCAACAGGCTGGCCTGTTACTCCGACCCCGCCGACCACTACTCCCATCGTGTGCGTATCGTGCTCGCCGAGAAGGGCGTTGCCGCCGAGATCATCAATGTCGAGCCGGGCCGCTGCCCGCCCAAGCTGGCCGAGGTCAATCCCTATGGCAGCGTTCCGACCCTGGTTGATCGCGACTTGGCGCTTTATGAGTCCACCGTGGTGATGGAGTACCTGGAGGAGCGTTACCCCCATCCTCCTCTGTTGCCGGTCTATCCCGTGGCGCGTGCCAACACTCGCCTGCTCATTCATCGAGTGCAGCGCGACTGGTGTTCGCTGGTCGATCGCATTCTCGATCCGCGTAGCAAGGACGCCGACAAGGCCATTGCGCGCAAGGAACTGCGTGAAAGCCTGACCGGAGTGTCGCCGCTGTTTGCGGACAAGCCGTATTTTCTAAGCGAAGATTTCAGTCTGGTGGATTGCTGCCTGCTGCCGATTCTCTGGCGCCTTCCCCTGCTGGGCATTGAGTTGCCGCGGCCGGCCAAGCCTCTTCTGGACTACATGGAGCGCGCGTTTTCCCGTGACTCCTTCCAGTCCAGCCTATCCGCCGTCGAACGCGACATGCGCTGAGGAGACCAAGATGAATTCCAGTCGTCCCTACCTCGTCCGTGCCCTCTACGAATGGATCGTCGACAACGATTGCACGCCGCATCTGCTGGTCAACGCCGAGCACACCGACGTGCGGGTTCCGCCCGGCTACGCCAATGACGGGCAGATCGTGCTCAACGTTTCGCCGAGTGCGGTGCGCCATCTCCACATGGACAACGAGGCGGTGAGCTTCGAAGGGCGCTTCGGTGGTGTTGCCCACAGCCTCTACATCCCTTCCGCTGCGGTCATGGCCATCTACGCGCGGGAGAATGGCCAGGGCATGGTCTTCGACCTGGAACCGCCGCTGCCAGGTGACGATCCCGAGCCGGAGGATGACGGTCCGTCGGGTGGCGAGTCGCCGAGTTCGGGAGGCGAACCCTCCCGCCCCAGCGGGCGGCCCAGCCTCAAAGTGGTCAAGTAATAAAAAAGGCGATCCTCGGATCGCCTTTTTCATGCCTGCCGTAAGGTCAGTTGGTGTATTCGAAGAGCCGCACGATCTTCTGCACCCCAGAAACGTTCTGGACAATGCTGGTGGCCAGTTGGGCTTCCTGGCGGGTAACCAGGCCCAGCAGATAGACAATGCCGTTCTCGGTGATGACTTTGATCTGCGAGCTGGGGACCTTGCCGTCGGCCAGCAGCTGGGTGGTGATCTTGGTGGTGATGGTGCTGTCGTTCATGCGCGCCAGGGTGGAAGAGGGCGGCAGCACTTGCAGTTCGTTGTGCACACGACGCACGCCTTGTGCGGACTGGGCGGCCTGGCCAGCCAGTTCCTTGAGGTCGGCGCGCGGCGTCTGGCCGGCAAGCAGCACGACGCCGTTGTAGCTGGAGACGACGACGTGCGAGTTGGTCTTCAGATCAGGGCTGGCCGCCTCGACTTTGGCGCGTACTTTCGATGGCATGGACTGGTCATCGATGGTCTTGCCGATGGTGCGGCCACCGCAGCCGGAGAGCGCAAGGCAGAGGGCCAGGCCGGCGAGTATCAGCGGGGAACGGATCATTCTTCACTCCCAAACAGTTGACGGTCGATCAGGTCGCAGAGGCAATGGATGGACAGCAGGTGCACTTCCTGGATTCGTGCGGTGATCTTGGATGGCACACGAATTTCCACATCCTCCGGAAGAAGCAGGGATGCCATGCCGCCGCCGTCGCGGCCGGTAAGGGCAACCACCACCATTTCGCGGTCGTGGGCGGCCTGGATGGCCTGGATCACGTTGGCGGAGTTGCCACTGGTAGAGATGGCCAGCAGCACGTCGCCGGGTTGGCCCAGGGCGCGGATCTGCTTGGAGAAGACTTCGTTGTAGCTGTAGTCGTTGGCGATGGAGGTAATGGTCGAACTGTCGGTAGTCAGCGCAATTGCGGGCAGGCTCGGGCGCTCGCGTTCGAAGCGATTGAGCAGTTCCGAGGAGAAGTGCTGGGCGTCGCCGGCCGAGCCGCCGTTGCCGCAGGACAATATCTTGCCCTCATTGAGCAGCGCGTGGACCATCACCATGCTGCCGTGCTCGATGTGCGGGGCCAGCACTTCCATGGCTTGCAGCTTCGTGTCGATGCTGGCCTGGAAGAGTTGGCGAATACGGGGTTGCATGTCCATCGGGTTAGACCTTCAGTGGGGCGACCGATCAGGTGTCGAAGGCATTCTTCAGCCAGGTCAGTCGCGGGGGTGAGTCACCGTCCATTGCATGGACGGCAATCACATCAAATCGACAAGGGTATTTTGCCCAGCGGGATTCCTGCTGGAGGAACTGTTGGGCGGCGTATGCCAGTTTTTCGCGCTTGCGGGCATCGACGCTCTCGAGGGCACCGCCCCAGCCGGCATGACGCCGGTAGCGGACTTCGGCGAATACTACTGTATCGCCGTCGAGCATGACCAGATCGAGCTCGCCGCGTCGGCACAGCCAGTTCTGGGACAGCAAGCGCAGTCCGTTGGCTTCGAGATGATCGCGGGCAAGGGCTTCCGCCGCTTGCCCGCGGGCACGCCGGTCAATCAAGAGTCGCTGTCTTTCAGGCGCTGGACCTGACCATCGCGGAACTCGGCCCAGGGAAGCTGACGCTCGACGCGACGGGCGGGATTGAGACTGAGGCGGCCGGAAAGGCCATCCACCTGGGTTTCCGGCAGGGCTTTCAGTTGCGCGAGGCGCGGTGCGAGACGATAGGCGTCCGCACCCATGGCATAGAGGCGGCCCAGGCTACCGCCGGCCTGAGGCCATTGGCTGCCAACCTGTTGGCGGAGCGGGTCGTCGCCTTCCAGGAGCCAGGGGGTCTCGCAGAAGCGAATGCCGTTGAGGTCCTGGTACTGGGCCGGATCATTGCTCGCCGAATAAAGGTGGGAGGTGGCGTAGACCGGGACATCGCCAGCGTACTGGAAGGCCAGCGTCGGCTTGATCTGTTGCGCTTGCTGCGGCGTTGCGGCGAGGAAGATGAAATCGACATCCTGGCGTCGGGCCGGCTGGGCCGCTACCGGAACGCCCAGGGTGCCTTGCAGGCGCTTGGCACGGGCTTCGCTCTGGCGCAGTTGGAACAGGTCGGCGATCTGCTGGGCCAGGGCCACGGGCTGGTCGACGTGTTCCGCGGCGATCAGGCGACCACCTTCGGCTTGCCAGCTCTGCTGGAAGGCGCGCAATACACGATCACCCCATTCGCTTCGGGGAACCAGTGCCACGGCGCTGCGCATGCCGTCCGCCCAGGCGCGGCGGGCTACTTCGCGGGCTTCGTCTTCGGCGGCAAGGCCGAACTGGAAGAGCTGGGCCGGTGCTTCCTGGCCGGAATCGCTGTAATTCAGGGCAAGGGTGGTGATGGGGAGTTGCTCGCGGGTGCTGAGTTGCTTGACCAGCGGCTTCTCGAGCGGGCCGACGACAAGTTGCACGCCATCGGCCTGAGCCTGACGGTAGAAGTCATCGATGGAGGTCAGCTTGGAGCTGTCGTAGATCTCGATAGTCGGTTGCGGCTGTCCGGATTGCTGGGCCTGGTAGTGGGCGGCCAGGAAACCGTCACGCAGAGCGCGGGAGACCGATGCCAGTTGGCCTTCCTGGGGCAGGAGCAGGGCAATCTTGGTGAGGGGCTGGCCGGCAATTTCCTTCAGCTTGGTCAGGGCTTGGGGTAGCTGTTTGGCGGCCGGGTGCTCCGGATTCTGTGCGCGCCAGTTGTCGATCGCTGCCTGCTGCTGCTCCAGTGTCGAGGAGGTCTTGGTCAGGCGTGCCAGTTCCAGCCAGCCGGCCAGGTCCTTGTCGCCCCCACCTTGCAGTTGGTCGAGCGGGAGGCTGGAGACCAGTGCCCAGATGGCTTCGTGGTTGCTGCTGGCCGCTTCACCACTCAGCAGCGGGGCGATGAATACGCGTTCGCGAGCGGCCGCGAGGGTCTGGCCGTCGGCTTCCAGGGCGCGGGCGCGAACCAGTTGAGTGCGCACCTGCTGCTCTACCGGCAATTCGGCCAGGTGGTCGAAGCTGGGGTGGCTCAGGGCCTTCAGCGCGCTTTTGGGCTGGTTGCGGGCCATGGCCAGTTCCGCGGCCAGGGTGCTGGCGAAGATATGCTGCGCAGGTTTCATGCTGTCCAGCGGAATCTGTTCCAGGATGCGAGCGGAGCGGCCGATGTCCTGCTGCTTGTAGGCGAGGTCGGCGGCAGACAGACGGAGCAGTACGGCCTCTTCCGGCTTGGCTTCGCTGGCCTGCTGCAGCAGTTGCTCGATGCTGGCGTCGGGCGTGCGGGGCAGTTCGCCAAGGCTGGACGAGGGCGAGCTGGCGCAGGCAGCCAGCAGGCCAGCGAGGCAGAGGGCGGAGAGCGGACGCAGGCAAGCGATCATTTATCGGTCCCGATACTCGTTAAAGAAAGGTGCGATTGTACCCAAGCGCCGGTTGAGGCGCGATGTCGGGCCGGTGAATCGGGATACAATGCGCGCTTTCAGTCTTTTCCGAGGTGCCTTGTGACTCTTTCTTCCGCCAGCGGCAGTGCGGTCGGTACGCTTTATGTGGTCGCAACGCCCATCGGCAACCTCGACGACATCACCGCCCGGGCCCTGCGAGTGCTGCGGGACGTAAGTCTGATCGCCGCCGAGGATACGCGCCACTCGGTGCGCCTATTGCAACACTTCGGCATAGAAACGCCGCTGGCGGCCTGTCACGAGCACAACGAGCGTGACCACGGCGGGCGCTTCCTGTCGCGTTTGCAAGCCGGGGATGATGTTGCGCTGATCTCCGACGCGGGAACTCCGTTGATCTCTGATCCGGGCTTCCATCTGGTGCGCCAGGCCCGTGCGGCCGGCATTCCTGTCGTTCCCGTACCGGGCGCCTGTGCGTTGATCGCGGCGTTGTCGACGGCTGGCTTGCCTTCGGATCGATTCATCTTCGAGGGCTTTCTCCCCGCCAAGGCCAGCGGCCGCCGTGGCCGGCTGGAGGACATCAAGGAAGAGCCGAGAACGCTCATCTTCTATGAAGCGCCTCATCGTCTCCTGGAATCTCTGGAGGATATGCGTGGAGTATTCGGCGGCGATCGTCCAGCGGTGCTGGCGAGGGAATTGACCAAGACCTTCGAGACCTTGAAGGGTGCGCCATTGGAAGAGTTGTGTGCCTGGGTGGCGGCGGACTCGAATCAGCAGCGTGGCGAGTGCGTGGTGCTGGTCGGCGGCTGGCAAGCGCCGGAAGGCGAGAATGCCTTGAGTGCGGAAGCCTTGCGGGTGCTGGATCTACTTCTGGCCGAGTTGCCCGTCAAACGGGCTGCAGCGTTGGCTGCGGAGATCACGGGTGTGCGCAAGAATCTGTTGTATCAGGCGGCCTTGGAGCGTCAGTCGGACGTCTGAGCTTGTTCTTGAGGGCGCCTGCCGTTAACCTTGTCGGCGGAGAGTCGATCGGACAGTCGCTGTCTCATTTCGTTCTACGATTTTGAGAGGGAGGAAAGTCCGGGCTCCATAGGGCGGAGTGCCAGGTAACGCCTGGGAGGCGCAAGCCTACGGAAAGTGCCACAGAAAATAACCGCCTAAGCGCGCAAGCGCCGGTAAGGGTGAAAAGGTGCGGTAAGAGCGCACCGCACGACTGGTAACAGTTCGTGGCTAGGCAAACCCCACTCGGAGCAAGACCAAATAGGAATCCATGGCGCGGCCCGCGTCGGATTCGGGTAGGTTGCTAAAGGCTGTCAGTGATGGCAGCCGTAGATGAATGACTGTCCTCGACAGAACCCGGCTTACAGATCGACTCTCTGCTTTTTCTCTCCTCGCGTTAGCTCTTCTCCGCTCTTTGTCCCGTCCTCGAAATACCGAAAAGATCTTACTCTTAACAAATTACTTTAAGTTCGAAGTTCAGCTTCTTGTAAATGCTGGATTTTACTTCCCCTTTGCCCCTCCAAAACCGCCCGAATACCTTCCAAACCCTCGCTAAATTGCCGTCCTGTAAGGAGTTTTCCGCTTTTGCGCGCCTTGACGGTGGGGCTGGCGCATTTCTATAGTGTGCGGAAGTGGAGCGAAGTGGGTGGAAGTGGGATTTACTAGCACGGAAAGCCAATCAAAAGGGGAAGCGCAGCCTTGTTTCGCGGAGCTAACGCCATCAGTCTCGACGCCAAAGGGCGACTCGCGATGCCAAGTCGGTATCGGGACGAGCTCGTTTCGCGTTGTGGTGGGCAGCTCATCGTTACAATCGACGCCGTCGATCCCTGTTTGACTGTCTACCCCCTGCCTGAATGGGAGCTCATCGAAGCCAAGCTGAGAGAGCTGCCTTCCCTGCGCGAGGAAACTCGCCGCCTGCAACGCCTGTTGATCGGTAATGCCGTGGACCTGGAGCTGGATAGCGCCGGGCGCTTTCTGGTTCCTCCGCGCCTGCGCGAGTACGCCGGATTGGACAAGCGGGCCATGCTGGTCGGCCAACTGAACAAATTTCAACTGTGGGATGAGGATGCCTGGACTGCGATTTCCGAGGCCGACCTCATGGCAATCAAACAACCCGGCGGTCTGCCGGGTGAACTACGTGACCTAATCCTGTGAGCGCAACCAGCAGCTTCCGCCATATCACCGTACTGCTCGAAGAGGCAGTGGAAGGCCTCGCCCTGCGCGCAGATGGCTGCTACCTCGATGGCACGTTCGGGCGGGGAGGGCATAGTCGGCTCATCCTGGAGCGGCTTGGGCCGGGAGGTCGCTTGCTGGGGTTCGACAAAGACCCGCAAGCGATTGCGACGGGGCAAGCTCTGGCGGCCGATGACGGCCGCTTTGTCATTGTGCAAAGGAGCTTTGCCGAGCTTGGCGACGAAGTGCGCACGCGCTCGCTTGCCGGGCAGGTTGACGGCGTTCTGCTCGACCTGGGCGTGTCCTCCCCGCAGCTTGATGATCCGGAGCGTGGCTTCAGCTTCCTGAACGATGGCCCGCTGGATATGCGCATGAACCCTGATCGCGGCCAAAGCGCTGCGCAGTGGATTGCCAGTGCCAGCGAGGACGAAATCGCCCGTGTCTTCAAGGACTATGGCGAAGAGCGATTCGCCAAGCGTATGGCTCGCGCCGTCGTGCAGCGCCGTGCGGAGAAGCCTTTCGAGCGTACCGCCGACCTGGCGGCTGTGCTGACGGTCGCCAATCCCGCCTGGGAAAAGGGCAAGAATCCTGCTACCCGCGCATTCCAGGGCATTCGTATTCACGTCAACAATGAGCTGGGCGACCTGGAGCTGGGGCTGGATGCCGCGCTCGAAGCACTCGCTGTCGGTGGTCGCCTGGTGGTGATCAGCTTCCATTCCCTGGAAGACCGCATCGTCAAGCAGTTCATGCGCAAGCACGCCAAGGGCGAGGCAGACAAGCTTCCCCGCGACCTGCCCGTCCGTCTGGCTACCTTCGAGCCGCGCCTGAAGCTGCTCGGCAAGCCGCAGTACGCCTCCGACGAAGAAACCAAGGCGAATCCGCGCTCGCGCAGCGCAGTCATGCGTGTGGCGGAGAAGCTGCGATGAGCCGGCTCTACGCCAAGCCTCTTCCCGGCGGCAGCCTGATCATGCTGCTGCTGTTCGTCGGCGTGCTGTTCTCCGCTATCGCGGTGTCTTACAGCGCCCATTGGAATCGCAAGCTGCTCAACGAGCTGTATGCAGAACTCAGTGTGCGTGACAAAGCTCAGGCCGAGTGGGGGCGCCTGGTCCTCGAGCAGAGCACCTGGACTGCGCATAACCGCATCGAATCCCTGGCCAGCGAACAGCTGAAGATGCGCATCCCTGATCCGGCAGAAGTGCGGATGGTGGCGCAATGATGAAGCTGGAAGGCGCACTCTACCCCTGGCGTTTCCGGGTGGTGCTGGGCCTGCTCGCCATCATGGTCGGCGCCATTTCCTGGCGCATCGTCGACCTGCACGTGATCGACCATGATTTCCTCAAGGCTCATGGTGATGCGCGCAGCGTGCGGCACATCCCGATTCCCGCCCACCGCGGACTGATCACCGACCGTAACGGCGAACCGCTCGCTGTGAGTACGCCGGTCTCTACCCTTTGGACCAATCCCAAGGACCTCATGGCGCTGCGCGACGAGTGGCCGCGGATCGCCCAGGCCCTTGGGCAGGACCCGAAAGCATTTGCCCAGCGCATCGAACAGAACGCCAATCGCGAGTTCATGTACCTGGTGCGTGGCCTGACGCCGGAACAGGGGCAGGCCATCATGGCCAACAAGGCTCCTGGCGTGTATGGCATCGAGGAATTCCGCCGCTTCTATCCGGCCGGTGAAGTGACCGCGCATGTAGTGGGCTTTACCGACGTCGACGACCGTGGTCGCGAAGGCGTCGAGCTGTCGTTCGATGAGTGGCTGGCTGGTGTGCCGGGCAAGCGCCAGGTTCTCAAGGATCGCCGTGGTCGCCTGATCAAGGACGTCCAGGTCGCTCGCAACGCAAAACCAGGCAAGACACTGGCCCTGTCCATCGACCTGCGCCTGCAGTACCTGGCCCATCGGGAGCTGCGCAATGCCCTGGTGGAGAACGGTGCCAAGGCGGGCAGCCTCGTGATCGTCGATGTGAAGACGGGCGAAGTGCTGGCGATGGCCAACCAGCCCACTTACAACCCGAACAACCGCCGCAACTTGCAACCGGCCGCGATGCGCAATCGCGCGATGATCGACGTGTTCGAGCCCGGTTCGACCGTGAAACCGATTTCCATGTCCGCTGCCCTGCAGTCCGGCCGCTGGAAGCCCGAGGACAAGGTCGAGGTCTATCCCGGTTCGCTGCAGATCGGCCGCTACACCATCAAGGACGTATCCAAGACCGAAGGGCCGATCCTCGACCTGACCGGCATCCTGATCAACTCCAGTAACGTCGGCATGAGCAAGATCGCCTTCGACATTGGCGGCGAGGCCATTTACGACACCATGCGCAAGCTGGGCATGGGCCAGGACACCGGCCTCGGCTTCCCGGGTGAGCGCGTAGGTAACCTGCCCAACCACCGCGAGTGGCGCAAAGCAGAGACCGCCACCCTGTCTTACGGCTACGGCCTGTCGATCACTGCCATCCAACTGGTCCATGCATACGCGACGCTGGCCAACAATGGCCAGGCTGTACCGCTGTCCATGACTCGTGTGGACAGCATTCCCGACGGTGCGCAAGTAATCCCCGCCGAAGTGGCCAAGACCATGCAGGGCATGCTGCAACAAGTGGTCGAAGCACCGCGTGGCGTGTTCCGCGCCCAGGTGCCGGGTTACCACGTGTCCGGCAAGAGTGGTACGGCGCGTAAAGCCAGCGTAGGAACCAAGGGCTACACCCAGAACGCCTATCGCTCGCTCTTCGCGGGCTTCGGTCCTTCTACCAACCCGCGTATCGCGATGGTGGTGGTGATCGACGAGCCCAGCAAGGCGGGCTACTTCGGCGGCCTGGTTTCGGCCCCGGTCTTTGGCAAGGTCATGGCTGGTGCGTTGCGATTGATGAACATCGCGCCGGACAACCTGCCCACCGAGGAACAACAGACCGCGAATGCGGCCACCGGCAAAGGAGGGCGGATCTGATGCCCATGCCACTGAACCAGTTACTGTCCCAGGCGCAAAGCGCCACGTTGATTCGCGAACTGACACTGGATAGCCGCAAGGTACGTCCGGGAGATCTGTTCCTGGCCATTCCCGGTGCTCAGCACGATGGCCGCGCCCATATCGCTGATGCTGTCGCTCGCGGTGCCGTTGCCGTCGCCTATGAGGTCGCCGGTGCCGAGGTGTCTGAAGTTGCCGGCGCTGAGCTCATTCCTGTCAAAGGCTTGGCCAACCAGCTTTCAGCCATTGCCGGGCGCTTTTATGGCGAGCCGAGCCGCGCCGTGCGGCTGGTCGGCGTCACCGGGACCAACGGCAAGACCAGTGTCAGCCAACTGCTGGCGCAGGCGCTCGACCAGTTGGGCGAGCGCTGCGGCATAGTCGGCACCCTGGGCACCGGTTTCTACGGCGAGCTGGAAAGCGGCCGCCATACCACGCCTGACCCGCTTGCCGTGCAGGCCACCCTGGCCAATCTGAAGCAGGCCGGCGCGCGCGCCGTGGCCATGGAAGTTTCGTCCCACGGTCTGGAACAGGGACGAGTAGCCGCTCTGGATTTCGACGTAGCAGCGTTCACCAACCTGTCCCGTGACCACCTGGACTACCACGGCTCAATGGAGGCCTACGCGGCCGCCAAGGCCAAGCTGTTCAGTTGGCCCAACCTGCGCGCCCGGGTGATCAACCTGGACGACGCGTTCGGACGCAAACTGGCAGCGGAACAGCATGAATCGCGGCTGTTCAGCTATAGCCTGGAAGACCCCAGCGCATTCATTTATTGCCGCGAAGCCCACTTCGACGATCACGGCGTTCGCGCCCAGCTGGTTACCAACCAGGGTGAAGGCCTGCTGCGAAGCCCGTTGCTGGGTCGATTCAACCTGAGCAACCTGCTGGCGGTGGTTGGCGCACTGCTTGCCATGGATTACCCACTGGTGGATGTGCTTGGTGTCCTGCCGTCGTTGCAGGGGCCCGTCGGCCGCATGCAGCGACTTGGTGGCGGTGAAAAACCGTTGGTAGTCGTGGACTACGCACATACTCCGGATGCCCTGGAGAAGGTCCTGCAAGCCCTGCGCCCCCATGTTCGCGGAAGTCTGCTCTGCCTGTTCGGTTGTGGCGGTGATCGTGATCGTGGCAAGCGCCCGATCATGGCGGCCGTCGCTGAACAACTGGCCGACCGGGTGCTGGTAACCGACGACAACCCGCGCACGGAAGACCCCGCTCAGATCTTCTCCGACATTCGTCCCGGCTTCGCTGCCGTGGACAAGGTCGAGTTCGTCGCTGGCCGTGGCCTGGCGATCGCCCGATTGATAGGCACTGCTGGTGTGGACGATGTCGTCCTGCTGGCCGGCAAAGGCCATGAGGATTACCAGGAGATCGCTGGCGTACGTCACTCCTTCTCCGATCTCGATGAGGCCGCCAAGGCGCTGGATGCCTGGGAGGTGCCCCATGCTTAAACCCTTCCAGCTGTCTGAGCTGCTTGGGCCGTTGCAGGCAGAACTGATCGGTGCGGACGTAGCGTTCAGTGGTGTCTCCAGTGATAGCCGCAAGATCGAAGCCGGGCAGTTGTTCATCGCGTTGGTCGGCCCGCGTTTCGACGGCCATGACTATCTCGCCGATGTAGCTGCCCAGGGCGCCGTCGCAGCCCTTGTACAGCGCAAGGTGGCGGACGCGCCGATCCCGCAACTCCTGGTCGCCGACACCCGCGAAGGGCTCGGTCGCCTGGGCGCCTACAATCGCGACGGTTTCACCGGTCGCGTGGCAGCGGTGACGGGCTCCAGCGGCAAGACCACGGTCAAGGAGATGCTTGCCAGCATCCTGCGTACCCAGGGTTCCGTGCTGGCCACCCGTGGCAACCTGAACAACGATCTCGGCGTACCCCTGACCCTGCTGGAGCTTGGTTCCGAGCACGACAGCGCGGTGATCGAACTGGGCGCGTCGCGCGTCGGCGAAATCCTCTACACCGTGGGCCTGACCCGGCCACAGGTGGCGATCCTCAACAACGCCGGTACTGCCCACGTGGGCGAGTTCGGTGGTCCGGAAAGGATCGTCGAAGCCAAGGGCGAGATTCTCGAGGGCCTGCCCGCTGATGGTGTGGCGATCCTCAATCGCGATGATCGCGCCTTTGCGATCTGGCACAAGCGTGCAGCCGGTCGCAAGGTGCTGAGCTTTGCCCTGGCCGATGCCGACGCAGACCTGCGAGCCGAAAACATTACCCGCGATGCCCGTGGATGCATGGCCTTCAGCCTTCGTGGCGTAGCCGGCGACGCGGACATCCAGCTCAACCTGTTGGGGGCGCACAACGTCGCCAACGCACTGGCCGCCGCCGCCGCTGCGCACGCCCTTGGCGTGCCGCTGGTCGGGATCAAGGCCGGCCTGGAAAACCTGCAGCCTGTAAAAGGCCGCGCCGTAGCGCAGCTCGCCACCAGCGGCATGCGCGTAATCGACGACAGCTACAACGCCAACCCCGCGTCGATGCTGGCCGCCGTTGATATACTCGCCGGCTTTTCCGGTCGCACCGTCCTGGTGCTCGGAGATATGGGCGAGCTTGGCGACTGGGCCGAACAAGGGCATCGCGAAGTTGGCGAATATGCTCGCGGCAAGGTCAGTGCCCTGTACGCCGTTGGCCCGCTGATGGCGCACGCCGTCACTGCCTTTGGTTCCCAGGGACGCCACTTCGCCGACCAGTCCAGCCTGATCCAGGCACTGGTCAGCGAGCAGGACGCAAACACCACAATTCTGATCAAAGGCTCCCGCAGTGCGGCGATGGACAAAGTCGTCGCGGCATTCTGCGGGACGGGGGAGGCTCACTAATCATGCTGCTGCTGCTCGCTGAGTACCTGCAACAGTTCTATAAAGGGTTCGGCGTATTCCAGTACCTGACCCTGCGCGGGATTCTCGGCGTCCTGACAGCGCTGTCGCTGTCGCTTTGGCTCGGTCCCTGGATGATCCGCACCCTGCAGATCCGCCAGATCGGCCAGGCCGTACGTAACGACGGCCCGCAATCGCACCTGTCGAAATCCGGCACGCCAACCATGGGTGGCGCGCTGATCCTGACTGCCATCGCCATCAGCACCCTGCTCTGGGCAGACCTGTCCAACCGCTATGTCTGGGTGGTGCTGGCTGTGACCCTGGCCTTCGGTGCCATTGGCTGGGTGGATGACTACCGCAAGGTGATCGAGAAGAACTCTCGCGGCCTGCCGAGCCGCTGGAAGTATTTCTGGCAGTCCGTGTTCGGCATTGCCGCTGCGATCTTCCTTTATATGACCGCGAGCACGCCGGCAGAGACCACCCTGATCCTGCCTCTGGTTAAAAACATCGAAATCCCGCTGGGCATCGGTTTCGTGGTGTTGACCTACTTCGTGATCGTAGGCTCCAGCAACGCCGTGAACCTGACCGACGGCCTCGATGGCCTGGCCATCATGCCCACCGTGATGGTCGGCGGCGCGCTGGGAATCTTCTGCTACCTCTCGGGCAACATCAAATTCGCCGACTACCTGCTGATTCCTTACGTGCCGGGCGCGGGCGAGCTGATCGTGTTCTGTGCCGCTCTGGTGGGCGCTGGTCTCGGCTTCCTCTGGTTCAACACCTACCCGGCCCAGGTCTTCATGGGTGACGTCGGCGCTCTCGCCCTGGGCGCGGCGCTGGGAGCCATCGCCGTGATCGTGCGCCAGGAAGTGGTGCTGTTCATCATGGGCGGCGTGTTCGTGATGGAGACGCTGTCGGTGATGATCCAGGTCGCCTCGTTCAAGCTGACCGGTCGTCGTGTATTCCGCATGGCCCCTATCCATCACCACTTCGAGCTGAAAGGCTGGCCCGAACCCCGGGTCATCGTGCGGTTCTGGATCATCACCGTGATCCTGGTCCTGGTGGGCCTTGCCACCCTGAAACTGAGGTAACCGAGAGTGACGTTGATCGCTTCCGACCAGTTCCGCATCGTTGTCGGCCTCGGCAAGAGCGGCATGTCCCTGGTGCGCTTCCTGGCGCGTCAGGGCGTTCCGTTTGCTGTGGCTGATACCCGCGCGAACCCGCCGGAACTGGCGACGCTGCAAAGCCAGTTCCCGCAGGTGGAAGTGCGTTGTGGCGAGCTCGACCCGGACTTCCTGAGTCGCGCCAGCGAGCTCTACGTGAGCCCCGGCCTTGCCCTGGCAACGCCGGCGCTACAGGAAGCCGCGAGCCGCGGCACCAAGCTGTCCGGTGATATTGAACTGTTCACTCGCAATGCCAAGGCGCCGATCGTTGCCATCACCGGTTCGAACGCGAAGAGCACCGTTACCACCTTGGTGGGTGACATGGCGGCGGCTGCCGGCAAGCGCGTCGCCGTCGGCGGCAACCTGGGCACGCCGGCGCTGGACCTGCTGAATGATGACGTTGAGCTTTACGTGCTCGAGCTGTCCAGCTTCCAGCTGGAGACCACGGATCGCCTGAATGCCGAAGTGGCGACAGTGCTCAATGTCAGCGAAGACCATATGGACCGCTACGCCGACATGCAGGCCTATCACCTGGCCAAGCACCGCATCTTCCGGGGCGCGCGTCAGGTCGTGGTCAATCGTGGAGATGCCTTGTCGCGGCCGCTGGTAGCCGACCAGCTGCCCTGCTGGACTTTCGGATTGAACAAGCCGGACTTCAAATCCTTCGGCCTCATCGAAGAAGACGGCGAGAAGTACCTGGCCTATCAGT
Source organism: Metapseudomonas resinovorans (assembly GCF_002003485.1). GTDB lineage: Bacteria > Pseudomonadota > Gammaproteobacteria > Pseudomonadales > Pseudomonadaceae > Metapseudomonas > Metapseudomonas resinovorans_D. Next base: position 9,792 of record NZ_BDMA01000083.1, on the reverse strand, counting down.
TCGACAAGCTGATGTCGGTGCGCGAGCTGAAGGTTCGTGGCGCCCACAACCAGTCCAATGCCCTGGCTGCGCTGGCGCTGGGGCACGCGGTGGGATTGCCGCTCGAACCCATGCTGGAGACTCTGAGGACCTTCCCGGGACTGGCTCACCGTTGCCAATGGGTGCGTGAGCTGCGTGGTGTGTCGTACTACGACGACTCCAAGGCCACCAACGTCGGTGCGGCGCTGGCGGCAATCGAAGGGCTCGGTGCCGATATCGGCGGCAAGCTGGTGCTGATCGCCGGTGGCGATGGCAAGGGTGCCGACTTCTCAGGTCTCAAGGCTCCCGTAGCGCGCTTCTGCCGAGCCGTCGTGCTGCTGGGACGTGACGCCGAGTTGATCGCCGATGCCTTGGGCGACGCCGTGCCGCTGGTGCGGGTCAAGGCCCTGGATGAGGCCGTACAGCGCTCTGCTGAGCTGGCCGAGGCCGGTGACGCGGTGTTGCTGTCGCCGGCATGCGCCAGCCTGGACATGTTCAAGAATTTCGAAGAGCGCGGGCGCCTCTTTGCCCAGGCAGCGGAGGGACTTTCCTGATGCTCGCCCGTCTGCTTGCCGCCCCGTCGCCGCTGCGCAGTCGCCGCGGAATCGACATCGACTTCCCGCTGCTGGCCGGCTGCCTGTCGCTACTTGGCCTGGGCCTGGTGATGATCACTTCGGCCTCGTCGGAAGTGGCTGCGGCGCAGTCCGGCAACCCGCTGTACCACATGATCCGCCACCTGATTTACCTGACGATCGGACTTGGCGCGGCGCTGGTCACCCTGCAGATTCCCATGGCCTTCTGGCAGCGCCACGGCGCGCGGCTGATGCTCGCGGCCATCATCCTGCTGGTGCTGGTACTGCTGCCGGGCATCGGCCGCGAGATCAACGGCGCCAAGCGCTGGATCGGTTTCGGTCTGTTCAACCTGCAGCCGTCCGAGCTCGCCAAGCTGTTCACCGTGATGTTCATCGCCGGCTACATGGTGCGTCGCCAGGATGAAGTTCGCGAGAAGCTGACCGGCTTCATCAAGCCAATGCTGGTGCTCGGTCCGATTGCCGTACTGCTGCTGGCCGAGCCTGACTTCGGAGCCACCGTGGTGCTGGTTGGCTCCTGCATCGCGATGCTCTTCCTGGGCGGTATCAACCTGGTTCGCTTCATCCCCCTGGCAGGCGCGGTACTGGCTGCCGGCGTCCTGGTCATGACCAGCCAGAGTTACCGGATGCAGCGTCTGACCAACTTCGTGGATCCCTGGGCCGACCAGTACGGTGCCGGCTATCAGTTGAGCCAGGCGTTGATCGCTTTCGGTCGCGGCGAATGGCTTGGCGTAGGTCTGGGCAACAGCATCCAGAAGCAGTTCTACCTGCCTGAGGCCCATACCGACTTCGTGTTCGCCGTGCTGGCCGAAGAGCTTGGAATGGTGGGCGCACTGGCAACCGTCGGCCTGTTCGTCTTCGTCAGCGTCCGGGCCCTCTACATCGGTCTATGGGCCGAGAAGGCGCGCCAGTATTTTTCCGCCTACGTCGCCTACGGCCTCGCGTTCCTCTGGATCGGCCAGGTGTTGATCAACGTCGGCGTGAACGTCGGCCTGCTGCCGACCAAGGGCCTGACCCTGCCGTTCCTCAGCTATGGCGGCAGTTCCCTGGTGATCTGCTGCGTCAGCCTGGCCTTGTTGCTGCGTATCGAATGGGAGCGGCGTACCCAGTTGGGCAATGAGGAAGTGGAATTCGTCGAAAGCGATTTCTTCGACGAGGAGGTGCGCCCATGAGCGGCAACGTGCTGATCATGGCCGGCGGCACCGGCGGCCACGTATTCCCGGCCCTGGCCTGCGCGCGTGAGTTCCAGTCGCGCGGCTTCAAGGTGCATTGGCTCGGGACGCCGAAAGGAATCGAGAACGAGTTGGTACCCCAGGCGGGCCTGCCGCTGCATCTCATTCAGGTGAGCGGCCTGCGCGGCAAGGGGCTGAAGTCCCTGCTCAAGGCACCCTTCGAGTTGCTCAAGTCGCTGTTCCAGGCGCGCCGCATCGTGCGTGAACTGAAACCCGTCTGCGTACTGGGCATGGGCGGTTATGTCACCGGTCCCGGTGGACTGGCAGCACGCCTGTCCGGTGTTCCGCTGATCATCCACGAGCAGAACGCTGTGGCAGGGACCGCCAATCGCAGCCTGGCGCCTCTTGCCAGCCGCGTTTGCGAGGCCTTCCCCGATACCTTCGGACAAAGCGACAAACGGCGCACCACCGGCAACCCGGTGCGCGAGGAGCTGTTCCTGGAAACGCCGCGTGATGCCCTGGCAGGACGCAAGCCGCGCCTGCTGGTGCTGGGCGGCAGTCTGGGCGCCGAGCCGCTGAACAAATTGCTGCCGGAAGCGCTGGCCAAGATCCCTGCGGACCTGCGCCCGGAAGTCTTCCACCAGGCCGGCCGCAAGCATGACGAGATCACCGCGGAGCGTTATCGCGAAGCCGCGGTCGAAGCGGAGGTCGCACCCTTCATCAAGGACATGGCACGTGCCTATGCCTGGGCCGACCTGGTCATCTGCCGTGCAGGTGCCCTGACCGTGAGCGAACTGGCCGCCGCCGGGCTGCCGTCGTTCCTGGTGCCACTGCCCCATGCGATCGACGACCACCAGTCGCGCAATGCCGAATATCTGGCGAAGGAGGGCGCAGCTGTCCTTCTTCCGCAACATTCCACTGACGCGGCCAAGCTCGCCGCTCAGCTGACCGAGGTTCTGATGCAGCCCGAAAAACTCAAGGCCATGGGCACTACTGCCCGCCGTCTGGCCAAACCCGCCGCCACCCGTACCGTGGTCGAGATCTGCCTGGAGGTGGCCCATGGTTGAGAGCCAGAAAGCTATGCCCCAGCCGGAAATGCGCCGCATCCGCCGGATCCATTTCGTCGGTATCGGCGGTGTGGGCATGTGCGGGATCGCTGAAGTGCTGCTTAACCTGGGCTACCGCGTGTCCGGTTCCGACCTCAAGACCTCGGCGGTCACCGAGCGTCTGGAGAAGTTTGGTGCCCAGATCTTCATCGGCCACCGCGCCGAGAATGCTGAGCACGCCGATGTTCTGGTGGTGTCCAGCGCCGTGAACAAATCCAACCCCGAGGTTGCGGTTGCCCTGGAGCGCCGTATCCCGGTGGTGCCGCGCGCCGAAATGCTGGCTGAACTGATGCGTTACCGTCACGGCATCGCCGTCGCCGGTACCCACGGCAAGACCACCACAACCAGCCTGATCGCTTCGGTGTTCGCTGCCGGTGGCCTTGATCCGACCTTCGTCATCGGTGGTCGACTGAACGCTGCCGGCACCAACGCCCAGCTTGGCACCAGCCGTTACCTGGTAGCCGAGGCGGATGAAAGCGACGCCAGCTTCCTGCATCTGCAGCCGATGGTGGCCGTGGTCACCAACATCGACGCGGACCACATGAGCACCTACGAAGGGGACTTCAACAAGCTGAAGAAGACCTTCGTCGAGTTCCTCCACAACCTGCCGTTCTATGGGCTGGCCGTGCTTTGCGTGGATGACCCGGTAGTACGCGAAATCCTGCCTCAGGTCGCACGTCCCACCGTGACCTACGGCTTCGCCGAAGACGCCGACGTACGCGCCATCAATGTTCGCCAGGAAGGCATGCGCACCTGGTTCACTGTCCTGCGCAAGGACCGCGAGCCGCTGGATGTCTCGGTGAACATGCCGGGTAACCACAACGTCCTGAACTCCCTCGCGACCATTGCGATTGCCACCGACGAAGGCATCAGCGACGAAGCCATCGTCCAGGGCCTTTCCGGCTTCCAGGGTGTGGGTCGACGCTTCCAGGTTTATGGCGAGCTGGAAATCGAAGGCGGCAGCGTGATGCTGGTGGATGACTACGGCCATCACCCGCGCGAAGTGGCTGCGGTGGTCAAGGCTGTTCGCGGTGGTTGGCCGGAGCGTCGCCTGGTGATGGTCTACCAGCCGCACCGTTATAGCCGCACCCGCGATCTCTACGAGGATTTCGTGCAGGTCCTCGGCGAGGCCAACGTACTGCTGCTGATGGAGGTCTACCCGGCCGGCGAAGAGCCGATCCCTGGTGCCGACAGCCGCCAGCTCTGCCACAGCATCCGTCAGCGCGGCCAACTGGACCCGATCTACATCGAGCGCGGCGTCGATCTGGCGCCCCTGGTCAAGCCGCTGCTGCGTCCCGGCGACATCCTGCTCTGTCAGGGTGCCGGCGACATCGGCGCGTTGGCCCCGCAACTGATCCAGAACCCGCTGTTTGGTGGCCAGTCTGACGACGCCGCCAAGAGGAAGACGAAATGAGCGCGCAATTGAAATCCACCCTCGAGCCGGCTGCGTTCGGCCGGGTCGCCGTGCTCTACGGCGGCAAGAGCGCTGAGCGCGAGGTGTCGCTGAAATCCGGCGCCATGGTGTTGCAGGCCCTGCAGGCCGCCGGCGTGGACGCCTTCGGCATCGACGTGGGTGACGACCTGTTGCAACGCCTGCAGGCCGAGAAGATCGACCGCGCCTTCATCATCCTGCACGGCCGTGGCGGCGAAGACGGCAGCATGCAGGGCCTGTTGGAGTGCCTGGGCATTCCCTATACCGGCAGCGGCATCCTTGCCTCGGCCCTGGCGATGGACAAGCTCCGCACCAAGCAGCTGTGGATCAGCCTGGGTCTGCCGACCCCGCGCCATGCCGTGCTCGCCAGCGAGCAGGACTGCCGACAGGCCGCAGAAGAACTGGGCTTCCCGCTGATCGTCAAACCGGCCCACGAAGGCTCCAGCATCGGCATGGCGAAGGTCGAGAACGTCGAGGCGCTCATCGAAGCCTGGCGCGCAGCTGGAACCTATGACCCGCAGGTCCTGGTCGAGCAGTGGATCCACGGTCCGGAGTTCACCATTGCCTGGCTGCGCGGCGACGTTCTGCCGCCCATCCGCCTTGGTACCCCGCACACCTTCTACGACTACGACGCCAAGTACCTGGCCAGTGACACCCGCTACCAGATCCCCTGTGGCCTGGATGCGGAAAAGGAAGAGGAGCTGAAGCAGCTCACCGCGCGCGCTTGCGAGACTCTCGGTATCCAGGGTTGGGCTCGCGCCGACGTGATGCAGGACGCCGAAGGGCGCTTCTGGCTCCTCGAAGTCAACACCGCACCGGGCATGACTGATCACAGCCTGGTGCCCATGGCCGCACGCGCCGCGGGCCTGGATTTCCAGCAACTGGTGCTGGCAATCCTGACCGACAGCGTCGAGGCAAGGGGCTGATCCCATGCGTAATGCCACTATCCGCCGCCAGGAACCCGTTATCGGCCGCGCCGCTCCCTCGCGCAAGCCGATGCCGCGTGGCGCCAGTCGGATGGTGGCCAAGGAGCCGCTGACCCAGCGTCTGCCCAAGCCCAGCTTCGGTTTCCTGCGCAAGCTGATGTGGCCGGTGATGCTGGCGGTGCTCGGTTTCGGCGCCTACGAAGCGGCCCAGCGCCTGCTTCCTTATGCCGACCGGCCCATCGCCAAGGTCAATGTGCAGGGCGATCTGAGTTACATCAGCCAGCAGGCGGTGCAGCAACGGATCGCGCCTTACATCGCTGCGAGCTTCTTCAGCATCGACCTGGCCGGCATGCGCCGCGAGCTGGAGCAGATGCCGTGGATCGCCCACGCAGAGGTACGCCGTGTGTGGCCGGACCAGGTAATGGTCCGGCTGGAAGAACAGTTGCCTATCGCCCGTTGGGGCGACGAAGCACTCCTGAACAACCAGGGCCAGGCCTTCGCTCCGCGCGAACTGGCCCACTACGAACAGCTGCCGCAGCTCTGGGGCCCACAACGGGCACAGGAGCAGGTGATGCAGCAATACCAGATGCTCAGCCAGATGTTGCGCCCGCTCGGCTTTTCCATAGTCCGGCTGGAGTTGCGTGAACGCGGTAGCTGGTTCCTGTCCACTGGACAGGGTGTCGAATTGCTACTGGGGCGGGACCACCTGGTAGAGAAAATGCGGCGATTCATCTCGATCTACGAGAAAACGCTGAAGGAACAGATTGCGAACATCGAGCGCGTCGACCTGCGATATCCGAACGGCCTGGCTGTGGCCTGGCGGGCGCAGGTCGAGGCCCCCGCGGCGACCACGGTCGCCGTGCAGTGAATTAGAGAGAAGGTTAGAACCATGGGAAGCGTACAGAGCGGCAAGATGATCGTCGGCCTGGACATCGGCACCTCCAAGGTGGTGGCGCTGGTGGGCGAGGTCGCAGCTGACGGCCAACTGGAAATCGTCGGTATCGGCACTCATCCGTCGCGCGGCCTGAAAAAGGGCGTGGTGGTAAACATCGAGTCCACCGTGCAATCCATCCAGCGTGCGGTGGAAGAGGCCCAGCTGATGGCGGGCTGCCGCATCCACTCGGCATTCGTCGGCATCGCCGGCAACCACATCCGCAGCCTGAACTCCCACGGCATCGTGGCGATTCGCGACCGCGAAGTGAGCGGTGCCGACATCGAGCGTGTTCTGGACGCGGCGCAGGCGGTGGCCATCCCGGCCGATCAGCGTGTGCTGCACACCCTGGCCCAGGATTACGTGATCGATAACCAGGAAGGCGTACGCGAGCCGCTGGGCATGTCCGGTGTGCGTCTGGAAGCCAAGGTGCACGTGGTGACTTGCGCGGTGAATGCGGCGCAGAACATCGAGAAGTGCGTGCGCCGCTGCGGTCTCGAAGTCGACGACATCATCCTGGAGCAACTGGCCTCGGCTTACTCGGTCATCACCGATGACGAGAAGGAACTGGGTGTCTGCCTGGTGGATATTGGCGGCGGCACCACCGACATCGCCATCTTCACCGAAGGCGCCATCCGCCACACCGCGGTGATCCCGATCGCCGGCGACCAGGTGACCAACGACATCGCCATGGCCCTGCGTACGCCGACCCAGTACGCCGAAGAGATCAAGATTCGCTACGCCTGCGCCCTGGCCAAGCTGGCCGGCGCCGGAGAAACCATCAAGGTGCCCAGCGTCGGCGACCGCCCGCCGCGCGAACTGTCGCGCCAGGCCCTGGCGGAGGTGGTCGAGCCGCGTTACGACGAGCTCTTCACCCTGATCCAGGCCGAGCTGCGCCGCAGCGGCTACGAGGACCTGATTCCGGCGGGCATCGTTCTCACCGGTGGCACCGCCAAGATGGAAGGTGCGGTTGAACTGGCCGAAGAGATTTTCCACATGCCGGTACGCCTCGGCGTCCCGCATAGCGTGAAGGGGCTCGCGGATGTCGTGCGCAACCCCATCTATTCCACGGGCGTGGGCCTGCTGATGTACGGGTTGCGCAAGCAATCCGACGGCATGCCTGCCTCCACTGGCAGCTACGGCTATGCCGAAGAGGCCAAGGCTCCTGTACTGGAACGGCTCAAGCGCTGGGTTCAGGGCAATTTTTAAACGCGGTACGCAGTAGGCGAAAAAACTAAAAAAGGAAGGAGAGGGGAAAATGTTCGAACTCGTAGATAACGTTCCGCAAACAGCGGTTATCAAGGTTATCGGCGTTGGTGGCGGCGGTGGCAACGCCGTTAACCACATGTCGAAAAGCAACATTGAAGGCGTCGAGTTCATCTGCGCCAACACTGATGCCCAGGCGCTGAAAAACATCGGTGCGCGCACCGTGCTGCAACTCGGCCCAGGCGTGACCAAGGGCTTGGGTGCCGGCGCCAACCCGGAAGTCGGCCGTCAGGCTGCCATCGAAGACCGTGAGCGCATTGCCGAAGTGCTGCAGGGCGCCGACATGGTCTTCATCACCACCGGCATGGGTGGCGGTACCGGTACCGGTGCAGCGCCGATCATTGCCGAAGTGGCCAAGGAAATGGGCATCCTCACCGTTGCGGTGGTGACCCGTCCGTTCCCGTTCGAAGGTCGCAAGCGCATGCAGATCGCCGACGAGGGCATTCGCTCCCTGGCGGAAAGCGTCGACTCGCTGATCACCATCCCCAACGAGAAGCTGCTGACCATCCTCGGCAAGGACGCCAGCCTGCTGGCTGCTTTCGCCAAGGCGGACGACGTACTCGCCGGCGCGGTGCGCGGCATCTCCGACATCATCAAGCGTCCCGGCATGATCAACGTCGACTTCGCCGACGTTAAGACTGTCATGAGCGAAATGGGCATGGCGATGATGGGCACCGGTTGCGCCAGCGGTCCGAATCGCGCTCGCGAAGCCACCGAGGCGGCCATCCGCAACCCGCTGCTGGACGACGTGAACCTGCAAGGCGCACGCGGCATCCTGGTGAACATCACCGCGGGTCCGGACCTGTCCCTGGGCGAGTACTCCGACGTGGGTAACATCATCGAGCAGTTCGCTTCCGAGCACGCCACCGTCAAGGTGGGTACCGTGATCGATCCGGACATGCGCGACGAGCTGCACGTAACCGTAGTGGCCACTGGCCTGGGTGCGCGCATCGAGAAGCCGGTCAAAGTCGTCGACAACACCGTTCAGGCAGCCGCTGTGGCCACCACCACCGTCGCCGCTCGTCCGGAGCAGTCGTCCGTCAACTACCGCGACCTGGATCGCCCGACCGTGATGCGCAACCAGGCTCACGCCGGCGCGGCCACCGCGGCCAAGCTCAACACTCAGGATGACCTGGATTACCTGGACATCCCGGCGTTCCTGCGTCGCCAGGCCGATTGATGATTTGTATCAGGAGCATTAGGGTGATTGGTGTTCAGCAAAGGGCGGTTCTGCTATTATCGCCGCCCATTGTTGAAAACAGTTCGCAACTTGCGCACAAGCGGCCAATGCCATGATCAGACAACGCACTCTCAAGAACATTATCCGTGCCACTGGCGTGGGGCTGCATTCCGGGGAAAAGGTCTACCTGACCCTCAAGCCCGCTCCCGTGGACACTGGCATAGTGTTCCGCCGTACCGACCTCGATCCCGTGGTGGATATTCCTGCACGCGCCGAGAATGTCGGTGAGACCACCATGTCGACCACACTGATCAACGGTGAGGTCAAGGTGGACACCGTGGAGCACCTGCTTTCGGCCATGGCAGGCCTGGGCATCGACAACGCCTACGTCGAACTCTCCGCGTCGGAAGTGCCGATCATGGACGGCAGCGCTGGTCCCTTCGTCTTCCTGATTCAATCCGCCGGCCTGCAGGAGCAGGAAGCGCCGAAGAAGTTCATCCGTATCCTGCGCGAAGTGACTGTGGAGGAGGGCGACAAGCGCGCTACCTTCGTGCCCTTCGATGGTTTCAAGGTGAGCTTCGAGATCGATTTCGATCACCCGGTATTCCGCAACCGCACCCAAAGTGCGAGCGTGGATTTCTCCAGCACCTCGTTCGTCAAGGAGGTCAGCCGCGCGCGGACCTTCGGCTTCATGCGCGACATCGAGTTCCTGCGTTCTCAGAACCTGGCACTCGGCGGCAGCGTGGAGAATGCCATCGTGGTAGACGAGAACCAGGTGCTCAACGAAGACGGCCTGCGTTACGAGGACGAGTTCGTCAAGCACAAGATTCTCGATGCGATCGGTGATCTCTACCTGCTCGGAAACAGCCTGATCGGCGAATTCCGTGGCTTCAAGTCGGGCCACGCGCTGAACAACCGCTTGCTGCGCCAGCTCATCGAGCAGAAGGACGCCTGGGAAGTGGTGACCTTCGAGGATGCCAGGACTGCACCTATCTCCTATATGCGACCGGTAGCAGCCGTTTAAGCAATACCCTCTTTCCTGACTTCAAAGGCCACCTTCGGGTGGCCTTTTTTTATCCTCTGTCCCGTCCTGAATAAGGTTTACACCTTTGCCCTTATTTTCAGGAGCGCTCCATGGCAGAAGGTGTACGACGTAGCCAGCGCGATTACA
>NZ_BDMA01000082.1:0-9852 GCF_002003485.1 Metapseudomonas resinovorans | reverse complement strand
GATGGCGGCGGACTGGTCGGCGGTGCTGCGGGCGTCCTGCACCGAGCGTTTTACGTCGGCGATGATCGGCTGCAGCTTGTCGAGGAAGCGGTTGAACCAGCCGGCCAGCTCGCCCAGCTCGTCCTGGCGGGCGTAGCCCAGGCGGCGGGTCAGGTCACCTTCGCCGGTTGCGATGTCCTTGAGCATGCTGGCCACGCCAAGGATCGGCCGGGTCACGCCACGGGCGGTGAGCCACACCAGCAACAGGCCGGCGACGGCGGCGGCTACGCCGAACAGCAGTTCCAGCCAGGTGCCCTGGGCGTTGCGTGCATCCAGGTCCTTTTGCAGCTCGAGGGCCGGTGCCAAGAGGGTCGGCATGGGCACGTCGAGGAGCACGGCCCAGGGCTTGGATTCCGGGATCGGCTGCAACGGCGCGAGTACCTGCAAGTGGTCATTGGCCTGCTGCTCGTGGGCCCTGCCCTCGCGTTGCAGGCCGAGCAGCGCATTGGCCTCGTTCGGGTAGGCCTTGGCCAGGCCCTGGCCAAGCAGGCCGGCATCCGCGCTGTAGCCGGCGAGCAGGCCGGCGGGGCTGAGGATGCTGATGGCGCCCTGCCCGTCGTACAGGCCCTGGCTACCGGCGCTGGCCAGCTGTTGCAGGTTGCTCAGGCTGATGTCCATTCCGACCACCGCGAGCATCTTGCCGTTCTCGATCACCGGGAAGGTCAGCGTGGTGATCAGCGTCTTCTGGCCCGAAGCGTCGTCGAAGTACGGGTCCAGCAGGCAGGGTTTCAGGGTCTGTTTCGGGCAGTTGAACCAGGTGTTGAACGGGCTGCCATCGAGCATCGGCGTGGCATCGCTGATCATCACTTCGGTCGGCGCGAGGCTGCTCAGGCTGCCGCCGCGTTGGGCCCAGTAGGTGGAGAAGCGACCCACCTCGTTGCTGCCGAGTTCGGCGCGGTTGGCGTAGAGCGCGTCGTTGCCGTCGAGGGCGTTCGGCTCGAACACCAGGTAGAGGCTGAGCAGTTGCGGGTTGGCCTGCAAGGCCTCCTTCACCTGCTGGTGCAGGTCTTCGCGAAGGGCCTGGCTGTCCAGTTGCATCTTTTGCGCCTGACGCCGCTGCTGCAGCACCTGGCGGGAGAAGTTGAGGCCGTCCTGATAGGCCGACAGGAAGTAACGCTGAATAGTCAGCGCCTGCACCTTGCCCTCCCCCTCCATGCGCTCGCGGGCCGAGGCTTCCAGCATCTGCGTGCTGTTCGCCTTGACCAGCGCGGTGCCCGCCCCCATGCGATAGAGCGATATGCCTATCAGCACGGCAACGATGGCCAGCAGGCAGAGGCCGGCCAGCAGGGTGATCTTCCACTGGATGGAAAGTCGGTTGAGGGGCATGGGCAAGGGTCCTGTTTACTACGGGTCGGCGATGGGGCGCGGGCATGGCGCGCCTTCGTATATAGCGGCAGAAAACGGCTTCAACTTGAGTCCGGATGGATCAATGAACGGTATTGACCCGGTGTCGAACCGGTCCATTTCTTGAAGGCCTTGTAGAAGGCGCTGGTGTCGGCAAAGCCCAACTCGAAGGCCAGTTCGGTGAAGTTGCCTTCACCGTGGTCCAGCCGGGCGATGGCGAGGTCGCGCCGCACCTGGTCCTTCAGCCCCTGATAGGACTGCCCTTCGAGTGACAGCTTGCGGCGCAGTGTGGACGGCGCCATGTAGAAGTGGCTGGACAACGCCTCCACATCCGGCCAGCGCTCGGGCTTGATGCTGCGCAGGTAGGCACGGATGCGCGCCGCCAGGCTCTGCGGGTCGCGATAACGCACCAGGATGTTCGCCGGCAGGCCACCGAGGAAGCGCTTGAGGTCGCGAGTGCTCCGGCGCACCGGCAGCTCCAGGCAATCGGCGTTGAACAGCAGACGGCTCTGCGGACGGGAAAAGCGCAGGTTGGTGCTGAACATCACCCGGTAGTCCTCGATGTAGTCCGGCACCGTGCAGCGCAGGTCGACACCGAGGATGGGAATGCGCCGTCCGGCCAGCCAGCACATCAGGCCGTGAATCATCAGCCATAGGGTGAAATAGCTGAAGGCACGGCATTGCTGGCCTTCGGGCTCATCCAGGGTGATCTCTGCGAGGCCGCCCCGACGCTCCAGGCGCGGCGAAAGGCCGTCGAAGACCAGTTCGAGGAAGCGCAGGGACAGCTCCAGGGCCGCTCCGACCGTTGGCTCCTTCACCGCCGCGCGGGTCATGTAGGCGAAGCTGCCGGACTTCATCCGCCGCGGATTCATGCCGAAGAACTCGTCGTCCATGGTCCGTGCGATCAGCAGCCAGAGCTGCCCGTAGAGCTGCGACGACACGCGCCCATAGGGCTTGGCCAGCAGCTCGGCGGGAATGCCGGCCTGGTTCAGCAACCCAGAATCGTCAAAGCCCCGCTGGCGCAATTCCAGCAGGGCTTCGTGGACGAGGCGGACGGAGATGGTGCCTTTCTCGGCGGACGTGCCTGTCATGGGCTCCCTTGGGTAGCGATTGCCGTCGGAACGGCCATTGTAGGGGCGAATTCATTCGCCAAGCAGAACGCAGTTCTGCCGTTCCTGCTCGGATTGGGCAGCTGCGCTGCCCTTGGCGAATGAATTCGCCCCTACAGGAGATCGATCGCCTGTCTTCCGGCCCTACCGAATCGCGGTCACCTTGTCGTCCTTCGGCGGAGTCAGTTCCTCGATGCTGATCTCGCGCATGCGGAACTTCTGGATCTTGCCGGTCACCGTCATCGGGAAGGCATCCACGAAGCGGAAGAAACGCGGCACCTTGAAGTGCGCGATGCGCTCCTTGGCCCAGGCACGCAGCTCGTCCTCGGTTGCGGTGTGGCCGGGGTGGAACTTGATCCAGGCGACGATCTCTTCGCCGTACTTGCTGCAGGGAATGCCGATCACCTGCACGTCGGCCACTGCCGGGTGGGTGAAGAAGAACTCTTCCAGCTCGCGCGGGTAAACGTTCTCGCCACCGCGAATGATCATGTCCTTGCTGCGGCCAACGATGCAGACGTAGCCGTTCTCGTCCATGGAGGCGAGGTCGCCGGTGTGCATCCAGCGGCCTGGATCGATGGAGTCAGTGGTGGCCTGCGGGTTGTTCCAGTAGCCCAGCATCACGCTGTAGCCACGGGTGCAGAGTTCACCGATGGTGCCGCGCGGAACGATCCTGCCCTCGGCGTCGACGATCTTGCTTTCCAGGTGCGGCTGGGTGCGGCCGACAGTGGTCACGCGCAGTTCCAGCTCGTCATCCGGACCGGTCTGGAGGGATACCGGGCTGGTCTCGGTCATGCCGTAGGCGATCTGCACTTCACTCATGTGCATCTCGTTGATGACGCGGCGCATCACTTCGATCGGGCAGGTGGCGCCGGCCATGATGCCGGTGCGCAGGCTGGACAGGTCGAACTCGCCACGCTGCGGATGATCCAGTTCGGCGATGAACATGGTGGGCACGCCGTACAGGGCGGTGGCCTTCTCCTCGGACACGGCACGCAGGGTGGTCAGCGGGTCGAAGGCGTCGCCCGGGTAGATCATGGTGGAGCCGTGGGTCACGCAGCCCAGGTTGCCCATCACCATGCCGAAGCAGTGGTACAGCGGCACCGGGATCACCAGGCGGTCCTGCTCGGTCAGGCCGAGGCTTTCACCCACCATGTAGCCGTTGTTGAGGATGTTGTAGTGACTGAGGGTGGCGCCCTTGGGGAAGCCGGTGGTGCCGGAGGTGTACTGGATGTTGATCGGGTCATCAAACTGCAGGCTGGCCTGGCGCTCGGCCAGGGCCTCGACGCTCACCTCCCCTGCTCGCTGCTGCAGCGTAGCCCAGGGCAGGAAGGCGGTCGGCGGGTTAGCGGCCAGGCTGACCACGCCACGCAATTCCGGCAGGCGCTCGCAGTTCAGGCTGCCCGGCTCCGCCGCGGCCAGCTCCGGCACCAGGCCGAGGAACATGGAGTGGTAATCGGACGTCTTGAAGGCATCGGCGCAGATCACCCAGCGGCAGCCGGATTGCTTCAGCGCGTACTCCAGCTCGCTGCTGCGGTAGGCCGGATTGATGTTGACCAGGATGGCGCCGATCTTGGCGCTGGCGAACTGGGTGATGCACCACTCGGCGCAGTTGGGCGCCCAGATTCCCAGGCGGTCGCCGCTGTTCAGGCCCAGTGCGAGCAATGCACGGGCGTGGCGATCCACTGCCTCTGCCAGTTCCTTCCAGCTGTAGCGCAGGCCCTGATGCCTGACTACCAGCGCCTCGCGCTCGGGGAACTGGGCAACGGTGGCATCGAATGCCGCGCCTATGGTCATGGCGAGCAGGTCCTTGTCCTGCCGCCCCCGGGTGTAGCTCTGGTGATTCATGGCTTTCCCTTCTTGTCTTTGTGCTGGGATCGACGCTGATCAGCGGGCCTCCAACTACGGCAGAGAGGCCTGGTACGTACGGGGCTTTATTTACCTTTACGTAAACGTAAAGGTAAATAAAGCCGGTTTTCCTGTCTAGTGACTCATTGGTCGGATATGGGTTCGATCGTCCGCAGGGGGAAAATCACTGTAGGGGCGAATTCATTCGCCAAGCAGGCCGCAGGTCTGCCCTGCGGCCTTGTCAGGGGGCAGCTGCGCTGCCCTTGGCGACTGAAGTCGCCCCTACAGAAGAGCATTCACCCCTAGGGATTTCCGCCCTTACCTCACGAACACCTGTGTCGTGGTAATCGCCATGTCGCCACCCGGCAGTTTGATGTTCTTGATCTTCTCCAGGCTATCCGGATCGAACACCGCGATGTCATTGAAGGTGCCGGCCAGATAGAGCTTGGAGCCCTCGGTATTGAAGGCGACGCAGTAGTAGGAGTGATCCAGGTTGGCGGCCTTGATCAGCTTCTGCTCCTTGATGTCGTACTTGGCCAGGCGGTTGAGCACGCCGAACATCTGGTTCGGGTCCTTCGGCGAACGCAGGCCGGTAAAGTACAGCTCGGTCAGCGGCGCGAAGTCCTGGACGGTGGACTTGCCGGTCTTCAGGTCGATGCTGACGTAGCCATAGATGAAGTCGGCGGTGGCCAGGTCCTGCTTCTCGTCCTTGAACTTGGCCGTGGTGTAGAGCATCGAGAATTCGTGGTTGGGCGTCTGGTGCGGCCAGAAGTAGAGGACATCCGGCGGGCTGTACAGCGGGCGCTTCCAGTTACGGCCCGGCACAGCGACTTCGTACTTGCCGGTCTTCACATCCATCTTGTAAATGTCCGGCCCGGCGACGTAGAGGGTGCCGTCGTCGCCCGCGCGCATGAGGTAGATCTGGCGCGGCATCGGGAAGCTGCGCACCGGCTTGGCGTCCAGGCCGGCGCTGGTGTCATAGACCTCCAGTCGCGGCTGCTTGACCACGTAATGGTCATTGAGCATTTCGGTCGGATTGACGGTGGTGTAGAGCTCCTTGCCATCCGGGCTGAGGGCGAAGGAGAACATCGAGCGCACCTTTTCCCCCGGCTTATGCGACAGCTTGGCGTGGAACACCGTCTTGCAGTCGTCCAGGTCGACGCCGTAGAGGTCGCCGAAGTGGTTATTGAGGATGAAAGCGGTCTTGCGGTCCGGCGCCATCATCGCCGTACCGGGGCCGAAGGCGTCCGGCAGGCGGCAGGTCTTGTACAGGCTGTCGGTGGCCAGATCGACCACGTGCAGGTTGTTCGGGTAGTTGGTGGCGATCATGTATTCATGACCGGCCTTCAGTGCAGGGCCGGATTCGTCCGCAGCCCAGGCATGGGTGCCCAGTGCGAGGCCGGCAACAGCGGTCGCCAGGCTGGCGATGGCTTTGAGTTTCATCAGTGTTTCCCTCTTGTTCTTATCGCCGGTCATTTGTCTTTCGGGAATACGGTGCCGAGGTTGCGCCAGTCGTCCATGGAGTTGGTCGCCTGGGCGTTCCAGTCCTGGTAGGTGCTCATCATGTCGGGCACCTGTGCCGGCCACCAGCAAGGGTCGGAGCAGCCATAAAGGTCGGCTTCCATCGGCTGGCAGAGGGAACTCACGCCGCCGAAGGCGTCCACTTCCCAGCCCGGGTCGGTGGTGGCCGTGCAACCGGCCACCGCACTCATGGCCACGACTTCTTCGATGCGATCTTCGGCTGCGGCTTTTTCGAGCATTTGCGCTTTGTTGTTGAGCGGCTTCAGATGTTTCATGTCAGTGCGCCTTCCGCGGAGAGATGTAGCTGCTGATGAAGGCCGGGTTGACGGCCATGATGCGGCTGTAGACTTCGATGCCGAAGTCCACCCAGTCGCGCATCAGCTCGCAGTAGTGATAGGTCGGGTGAGTGGGGTCGCCATAGCGGGCGTAGCTCTCGTGGTAGCAGCCGCCGGAGCACAGGTTGCGAATGCGGCAGGTGTCGCAGCCGGTGCCGCTGCGGTCCAGGCGCTGGGAGAGGAAGTCGTTCAGCTCGACCTGCTTCACCCCGCTGTGCACGTTGCCGAAGGTCGGCATGCTGGAACCGGTGAAACGGTGGCAGAGGTTCAGCTCGCCCTTGTGATCCACCGCCAGCATCTTCAGGCCGGCACCGCAGGGCAGCGCCTTCTTGTGGCCTTCATGGATGTCGGTGATCAGCTGGTGCAGGTTGGAGAAGCCGATGTTGCGGTGCTCCAGCGCGGCTTCCAGGTAGCGACGGCCGAGGGCCTTCATGTTGGCGAAGACTTCCACCAGCTCTTCGCTGGTCAGGTTGTAGTTCGCCATGTCGCCCGAGGTGACCGGGGCGAAGCCGACTTCGGCGAAACCCAGCTCGTTGAACAGGTGGTTCCAGATGGTCTCGACGTCGGTGATGCCGCGGGTCAGGGTCACCCGCGCGCCGACCGGACGGCTGCGGTAGCGCGACAGCAGCAGATCCACCTTGCGCCGCACCACGTCATAGGTGCCCTGCCCGCCCACGGTAATGCGGTTGCGGTCGTGCACCGTCTTCGGACCGTCGATGCTCACCGACAGCCCGAAGCGATGCTTGTTCAGGTAGTCGATGATCTCTTCAGTGAGCAGCGTGGCGTTGGTGGTCATGATGAACTCCACCTGCTTGCCGGCCTCGGCGAAGCGACGCTCGCAGTAGTCCACCATGTGCTCGATCAGAGGACGGTTGGACAGCGGCTCGCCGCCGAAGAAGACCACGCTGTAGCGCTCTTCGTCGGGTGACTCGCGGAGCAGCATTTCCACCGAGGCCTCGGCGGTTTCCGCGCCCATCTTCTTGCCGGCGGAAGGCTTGTCCAGGTCTTCCTTGTAGCAGTAGGTGCAGCTCAGGTTGCAGCCGGTGTTGACGTTCAGCACCACGGTATTGAGCGCCGTACGCTCGACCTTGCTGATGCCGATTTCCGGCGTCAGCGGCGAGCCATCGCTCACCACTTCCAGCGCGATCAGCTCGCGCAGGGTTTCATCGATATCCTGGCCGGCGAAGCGCCCGGACAGGCGTTGCACCAGGTCTTCGGACGAGCAGCTCTGCTGACGCAGGGCGTCGATGATGCCACCGGTAACCTCATCGGTGGCGAACAGCGAACTGCTCGGGATATGGAACAGCATGCGGTCGGCATCCACCCGCACTTCGTGCAGGTTGCGTTCGACCAGATTCAAGATTGCGCCCATGGCGACCTCCCGGAATTCTTCCCAATCGTCGTTGCGAATCCAGGCGGGGCAGCCCCGCCCGAGCCGATACCGCTTACGGGATCGGCGGGTTGTTCCAGCGTTGCACGGTGACGATCAAGTGGCCTTCACCCTTCTGGCCGCCCTCTTCAAGCTGGGCGATCACCTTCAGGTTGCCGGCGTTGTTTGTCATCATCTTGCGTTCCGGGTTCGGACCGGCGCCGCCGGGGATGAACACGCCATCGGCCTGCATCACACCTGCGAACTTCACGTCCTCGTCTTCCTTGGCGCGCTCGTCGAAGGCCTCGACCGACCATTTCGCAGGCAGGTAGCCAATGCGGTACGGCTGGCCGTCAGCGCCCTTGCCCCAGGCCTCGGCCTCGAAGCGGCCCTGCACCTTGGGCGTGGAGCCGCCGTTCTCGCCAACACGGGCGATGGAGAACTCGGGCACCACCTTCACTTCCGCGATGTCCTTGTAGACCGCGAGGTCGACGCCTTTGAGATCGCCGAGGGCCACGCTGCGCACGCCCGGCGCGGCATCGGCGGCGGCTTTGACTTTGACGCGTACCAGCTTCGGCGTGACTTCCAGCACTTTCACCACTTCGACGCCGGCACCGAGGTCAGGCGTGCCCTTCAGGCCACTGCCCACCAGGGTCAGCTCGGCTTCGCTACCAGCCTTGATGAAGGCGGGTTGCACGGCCAGCAGCTTGGCATTGCCATCCTTCGCGGCGCTGAAGTCCAGGCCGCGCTCGTCATGCTCGGCCTCGAACATGCGGCCTTTCATTTCGCCGTTGATGGCGGCGAACACCTGGCGCAGGTTGGTCTCGCCGACCTTCACGTTACCGCGCCATTCGTAGCCGTTGTAGAGGATGGCCGAGCCGCTGCCGTTGAACGGCGTGCCGTCGGCATACTGGCCTTTCACCTCGACCTTGAAGGTGTCGCCAGCATCGGCGGTCACGGTCATCACACCGCGCACGTCACCCTTGGTCAGCATGTGGCCGCTGAAGCTCCACTGCCCAGGCAGCGCATCGGCCTTGGGCTTGGCCTTCTGCCAGTCGGCCCAGGCCTGGTTTTCCAGCGGGAAGCGCTTGGCCAGTTCCGGCACCATTTCCTTGATGGCGAGGTCGAACCAGTCGCGGTCGCGGGACTGAGCCTGGTATTCGAGGGACGGCCACTGGCCGAGGTGGAAGTTGACCAGGTGTTCCCACTCCTTGGCCGGACGGCGTTGCAGGGCGACACGTGCCCCCGAGTGGCAGCGGCCACAGGTCTGACTCAGTTGATCGTCGAATTTCTCCACCGTGTTCAGGCGACGCTCCATGGCGTAACGCACACCCTCGGTCTCGCTGGGTGCCAGGCCCTGCTTGTCGGCCAGGTACTTGACCAGCGTGCGACGGTCGTCGTCGCTGATCTGCAGCCCATGCATCACCTGCATGCGGGCGATGCTCATCAGCCAGCCCTCAGGGGTCTTGCGCTGGTGGCTGATGCGGCTGTAGGTATCGTTGCCCTCGGGGATGTGGCAACCCATGCACTTGGACTTGAGGAGGGCTGGACCCTCCTCGGCTGCATGGGCCTGGGCGAACATGAGGGACGCCATGGCCAGTGCCAGGGTGCCCGCGTGCTGCCGGAGTCGAGTCGTCTTCAAGGTCAGACCTCCACGGTGTTGTTCTTATGATTTGCACCCCACGGCGGAGCGGGTGCAGTTGTCACGGCAAATACATAATGTGTGCCATGCCAGTGAAAGTCCTTTTATTACAACGATTTAGCCGTAAAACTCAGGCTTGGCAGGGATGCTGGCGGTGAAGCCTGGCGTCTAATTTCGCGACAGACTGTTCCACGCTGAGACTGCACCACCGAGCATCCAGTAAAGGTAGACAGTGCGACTGTTCCAGGCCCGTCTCATCGAGTCTCAAAGTGCAACAGCGAGACATTCGGAGATGACCGAATAACACCATTAAATTCCTTTCAAATCATTGCCTTATGCGAAATTTACGGCCTTGGCATGGGGGTTGCGAAAGCCAGGTACAACTTCAATGAATAGAGGCTTCCCCCATGCTCGCTGACCTGCCCGTCCTTCCCCAGACCACCGCCTTCCTCAATCGCAAGCTGAAGATGCTGATCGGCGCCGAATGGCAGGACGCCGCCAGCGGCAGCACCATGACTTTCCGCAACCCCGCCAGCGGCGAAGTCCTCGGCAACGTGCCTTCCGCCGCCGCCGAAGATGTCGACCGTGCCGTTCAGGCCGCGCGCCAGGCCTTCGACGATTCCGCCTGGAGCCGCATGCGTCCGCGCG
>NZ_BDMA01000081.1:0-98660 GCF_002003485.1 Metapseudomonas resinovorans | reverse complement strand
GTAATCGCGCTGGCTACGTCGTACACCTTCTGCCATGGAGCGCTCCTGAAAATAAGGGCAAAGGTGTAAACCTTATTCAGGACGGGACAATAGAAAGATAAAAGCCCCGTCATTGTGCGGGGCTTTTTTTTGCGAGGAGTTTACGAAATGGCTGAAAACCTTCCATACAGTACAGCTGTAGGCACGCTTGAGAACATGCTTGAGAAAATCAAGACAGCATCTGTTCCAGAGCGATTCACTCGGGACTTTGTTTCGACCAAGCTAGCAATGAAAGGAGGCACTGCGGCGTCCTGCATACCCTTCATTAAGAAAATGGGATTCGTAGGAACTGACGGCACGCCCACTGATCTGTACAAAGAATTTAGGAACCCTAAGAAATCTAGAGTCGCGGTAGGAAAATCTTTCAGATTACTTTATCAACGACTTTATGAAATGAACGAATATGTACACGACGCAAGCGACCAAGACGTACTTGGCCTAATCGTTGAGTGCACAGGTGGCGAGCGCAACTCCGCCTCTACCAAATACACCCTTGCCACCTTTAATATGCTTCGCCGAATTTCAGACTTTGACACCCAAGAAAGCAATGAGACCGAGGAAACTCAAAACCCATCGCCCCCTATAGTTCAACTTCCTTATGACATCCCCCAGCAACCCCAAAACCACGTCAACAATGGAAAGAGCATAAACCTGTCCTACACAATCAACCTTAATTTGCCTGCCACCAAAGACATCGAAGTATTCAACGCCATATTCAAAAGCCTCAAAGATCACTTACTGGAGTCATGAATGAAATTTGACGACCAGATAAAATCATTTGGCATGACCAACATGCTGATCGAATCCGATCTCGATAAAATAGAAGCCATTCACAACTTTAAGCTTCGCAGCATTGAAAGAGCGGAAAATAACACGGAAGAGGAAATTAAAAGATCTTACTTTCCTCAATTCGAGGAAGTTCTCCGAGCAGAAGCCGAGCAGATGTCCAGAAGCTATGAGCTATTCTACTGCCTAGAGAAAACCATAAGAAAGCAGATCTCCGACCTACTGGAGTCTACTAATGGCCCTGACTGGTGGAATGACAAAGTAATTCCACAAATAATCCACCAAGAAGTCAAAAAAAGAATTCTAAGAGAGCGCGAATCTGGAATAACCCCCCGATCTAGCAACGAGCTAGACTACACAAACTTTGGAGAGCTCGGAGAAATAATAAAAAGCAACTGGTCGATATTTTCAAGCATATTCAACAACATAAAAGCCGTTGAAAAAATAATGTTCAACTTAAACACTCTAAGGAACCCTATAGCACATTGCAGCATGCTAGCAGAGGATGAAAAATTTCGACTAGAACTCAGCGTAAAAGATTGGTTCCGACTGCTCGGATAACGCCATGAACGAATCTAATCCCAATACATTTTATTCTCTCAGCGAGGTAGCCTGTAAATTCAGCAAGGTAGCCTGGGTGTCCCATATACTCCGGCTTGTGTAGGGTGGATGACGCTCTTTTCATCCACCGCTTTACAAGACGACTCAAGGAAGAGCCATGTCCAACTACCGCCGTGCACGGATGCCGGGCGGCACGTACTTCTTTACCGTCAACCTGCGTGACCGTCGTGACAATCTGCTGGTACGTGAAATCGACCTGCTGCGCACCGTGGTTCGCTCGGTCAAACAACGTCACCCGTTCCATATCGATGCCTGGGTTGTGCTACCCGAACATATGCACTGCCTGTGGACGCTGCCTCCCGGCGACATGGCATTTGCGGATCGTTGGAAGGCGATCAAATTCGCCTTCTCGAAACGGCTGGCGAATTCGGAATCACGCACTTATCCCCAACACGCCCGAGGGGAACGGGGAATCTGGCAACGCCGCTATTGGGAACACCTGATTCGCGACGACCTCGATTACCAGCGGCACTTCGATTACATCCACTTCAATCCGGTCAAACATGGTCACGTGCAAAGCGTGCGGGATTGGCCGTACTCGAGCTTTCACCGGGCGGTGAGGAATGGGATTTATCCGGTGGTTTGGGCGGGGAATGCGTTGGAGAACGAGGCGGGGAATTGGGGCGAGTGAGCGAGGGATTGGCTCAGTTTGGTGGATGAAAAGAGCGTCATCCACCCTACTTGACTACAGCGCCCGCCGCAGGTGATCGATTACGCATCTGTAGGTTGGTGCAGGTAACGCTGAATGCCGGAGCCTGGTCGGGGCTCCGGCATCGTTGGGTTTCGTGCCTCTACCCAACCTACGACACGCGCGTGCAGACCCCGTTGCACAGGTCGGCACGCGCGCATGTTCCATGCCTCGTCAGGTGTTGAAACGCGCAACCAACGCGTGCAGGGAATGCGCGGTGGTTGCCAGCTCGCTACCCAGCTGGGAGGAGCGCGAGGTGATGACAGCATTGTGCTCGGCGGCCTGGGAGATAGTGCCGATCTGCCGCGAGATATCCTCGGCCACCTGGCTCTGCTCCCCGGCTGCGCTGGCCATCTGCTCGGCCATCAGGTGGATGCGCTCGACCGCAATGGTGATGCCATCGAGGGCGGCTTCCGTCTCGACTACCCGCTCTACCCCGCTACGCGCTTCACTGCTGCCCTGCCGTGCGACCGTCACGGCCTTACCGGCCACATTCTGCAAGTTAACGATAATGCGCTGGATGGCCTCGGTGGACTCCTGGGTCTTGGACGCCAGGGCGCGCACTTCATCGGCGACCACGGCGAAGCCACGTCCCTGCTCGCCAGCACGAGCGGCTTCGATGGCCGCATTCAAGGCCAGCAGGTTGGTCTGCTCGGCGATGGCGCGAATCATGTCCGCCGCCTGCTGGATCGACTCGGCTTCGGTGGCCAGCCCAGTTACCGATGTGCTGATCTGGTCCACGGTTTGTGCCAGTTTCTCGACCACCATTCGGCTCTGCTGCGCCTGTCGCGAGCCCTCCAGCGAAAGCTGGCTGACCTGCTGGGCTTCCTGAGCAGTCTGCTGCACATGGCTGGAGACCTGGGCGATCGACGTCGCCATCTCGTGCATGGCAGTGGCCGCCATTTCTGCCTCGACCCGTTGCGCTTGCAGCGCCTGCTCGGCCTGTTGCACCAACTGGCCGTTCTGCGAGGCCTGGCTGGCGGTCAGGTCAGCAAAATCGCCCAGCCGGCAAAGGGCGGAACGAATCCGCGCCCCCTCGCTGATCAACGCCAGCTGCAGGCTGGCCACAGCACCGGTGTCATCGGTATAGGTGCGCGCCACCAAGTCACTGGCGAATGCCTTGGGCGCAGCCTGTGCCACCCGCGACAAGGCACGCTTCACGAACCCCAGGGTGGCCAGGGTTTGTGCGAAGGTAAGCAACAGCACGCTGGCAATACCAAGCCCTGCATGCCCGTTGGCGTACAGGGTCATGCCCAGCAGCGCGCCGAGCACCGGCAGCAGCAGGAAGCGCGCCGCCACGCCCAGCCGCTCCCCCGCGGAATTTGCCGCCTGCCCGCGATTGAGTCGCGCATAAAGCCGCTCGGCGCGGCGCACCTGCCTGGCGTCAGGACGGGTCCGCACCGACTCGTAACCCACCACCTGCCCCGCCTCGAGAATCGGCGTGACATAGGCGTTGACCCAATAGAAATCGCCATTGCTGCAGCGGTTCTTGACGATGCCCATCCAGCTTTTGCCAGCCTTGAGGTAGTCCCACATTTGCCCGAATACCTGTTCGGGCATGTCCGGGTGGCGTATCAGGTTGTGTGGGCTGCCAATCAGTTGCTCGCGGCTGAAGCCGCTGACAGCGCAGAACTCGTCATTGCAGTAGGTGATGATGCCGCGGCAATCGGTGGCCGAAGTCAGATGCTGGTGATCGGGAACGCTGCGCTCCCGTTGGGTGATCGGCATGTTCTGGCGCATCTGTATTCCTGATTCGAGCAACGCTGCGGATTATGGGAACCAGGGAATCCCGGCCTCGACAGGCGCCAAGGGATACTGGTGTGCAGAGGCGAGGTTGCGGCGTGATGCAGCCCCGGCCTGGTGCTCAAGATCCTAGGAATGACGGTTCGTCCCGACTTCGCTTCAGCTGTCAGGCACTTTTCATTTCGCGACAGGTGTCTAGGAGAGAGGTTCGTCAGAGACGAATGAAGCTGCCCGGACGGCAGCCGTATCAGCGGCTGCCGTTTTTCTGATCAGGCTTGTACGCTCGCCAAGCCCATTTGCCAGAAGTCCGCTTCCAGGCGCGACGCCTTCGCGAACACGTCTACCAGTTCCTCGAAACGACGCTCCGTCATGCTGCGCGCCGCCAGGTCATCGAGGTGTTTGCGTGCCGCTGAGGCCACGCCCTGATACGCCTCGCCTGCGTACTCGCCAATCCACTCGCGATAGGGATGGTCACCCAGTGCTGCCACTCCATCGGGCGTCAGGTTGCGGCCAATCTCGGCATAGCCGATCACGCAGGGTGCCAGGGCCACATGGAGTTCCAGCAGGTCCCCTGCTGCGCCGCAATCCAGTACGAAGCGGGTATACGCCACGGTCGCCTGGTGCTCCGGCGCCGACTCGATGTCTTCCTGCGAAAGCCCCCACCGCGCGCACAAACGCACATGCAGGTCGGTCTCGTCGAGGATGGCCGCCAGCCCCGCTTGTGCCGCCCGAATATCCGCCGGAGTGCGGCTCTTGTAGGCAGCCAGTGCCCAGGCCCGGGCGAACTGGATCAGGAACAGATAGTCCTGTACCAGATACGTCTGAAAAGCAGCTTGCGGCAGCGTCCCAGCTGCCATCTGGCGCACGAATGCATGATCTACATAGCTGTTCCAGTCGGCAGGCGCGGCGGCCTTCAAACGGTCGAAGATATCCATTGTTCAACTCTCGATTACATAAACGGCGTAAAGCTACTCGAGTTCGAGCGCCACGTTTACGTAATTGTGTGACAGCCCGCGACGGTTTCATCGATCCAACACATGGGTTGGGTATCCGTCCGCATCAGCTACTTCACGTTGGGTTTCGCTTCGCTCTAGCGGAACGCCGCCCGCGCCAACCTACGTCCAACGCCTGATCACGCTTCACATAGGATGGGTTGAGGCACGAAACCCATCGCGTCGAGGGTGACGGGGTCCACCAGGTTACGGCGCCCTCCCCTGGCTATGGATTGACCAGCACACCCCGTAATGTTGGTCCGAGCGAAACGATGCCAAGCGTCGCCCCAGCCCAAGCAACGACTCGGATTTCTCAATGAAATACTCCACCCAGTCTGCGTTTCGACCAAAGGCTGGGTGGAGCAAAGTGCGCATTCAGGACACATAGGAAGGAGTGCCCCAACGGCGATTGATGGCCACGAGAGATCAGTGCCGGATACCACCAAGCCATTCAGGTGCGGAGGTGAGGCTCTTGTGTATTAGTGGCCAGATGGTCTCCGCAGCGGCGCGGGAAAACATCTTGAAGTACCCTATCTCACTCATACCCGTCTCTTCAGGGGAGATGCTTTGCAACGTTGAGTGGGAGGCGTGGCTGTAGTAGTCAACGACCTCGACAACGGTACTCAAGGGCGCCATCTGATCGTCGCTGAATGCCAGCGCTGCCAAGCTACCCTTGAACTTCCTGTAACCCTCGCGATTCAGACTTAGATCATCCTGAACATACCCAGGCGCCCGCACCCATTGCCGCCAACGGTGAATTACCCTGCGTGGAATGTTCTCACCGGCTCCAATTTTCTTGGCAGGAAAGTAGCCACGCAATGGAACGAGCAACGGGATCAGGACATAGACATACATCCCAAGCAGTGCCCTGATACGAAGCCCGAAGTTGCCCATGTAACCGCTTTGTGCCGAAACCAGCACAATGCGATCTACGACGCCGATGGCAGGACATGCTCCCAAGGTCGCGCCACCGAAGCTATGTCCGATACAGCAAAGCGATAGATCGGGATACTTCAGGCGCAACCGGTACAGGATGGTGCTCAGATCCTGGCTGAACCAGGTTTCCACATCTATTCGATCCATCTCCGCCTCGGGAACCGCATTGAGACCCAGACCACGATGGTCGAACGTCACTACGCAAGAACCTCGCTCAGCAAGCCAGCGTGCGAATGATTGATAGAAAACGGCGTTAATCCCAAGGCCACCACAAATGACGACCACGTTCCTCACGGGCTCATCAGCAGGGAGAAACTGGCGGACGAAAAAGTTGCCATTGCCATAGAGGTCAATTTTCTCGACTTTCATCAGGCAGTCTCCTCTTTGTGGGCGGAAATTCGAGAAGACCGTATAGATTTTGTGTCTTGCCGCACGGGCCGAAATCGTTTCAGAAGTTTCTCTCGACCATTCATCGCTCTGGCTCCATTCCAAGAGCGAATGAATATGAGCACCCGAAATAGGCCGAACAAGAACCCACACTCAGACAATTTCCAAAGGTCTACGCACCTACCACCATCAACACAACAGATATCGGAATCCCCTGACAGCCACATTCAACAAATGACTACAGAAAAAATAAAATCGGACCATTCCACATAAAAATCTTCAACTTCATACAACCCAGCCCAGAATTCTCACCTTACTTCATGAATTCTCTTACCGATTCCCCAGAACGAATGAACAGGAATTCCAACCGGTAGCTCCGCGATAGCAACCTGCCGCTCAGCAATACCGCACCACCGCCTCCGCCAGGTCGGCGGCCACCAGGGCCTTCGGAGCTTGGGACTCATCCCCTTGCCGATACTTGCCAGTTCGCACCAGACAAGCGTGCAGGCCGGCAGCCTGGGCGCCGATGATGTCGGCCACCACATCGTCACCAATCATCAACGCCTGATCGGCACTCACGCCCATATCGTCCAGCGCGCTGGCGAAGAAGTCCGCAGATGGCTTGCCCAGCACCAATGCCGTGGTGCCTGCGGCGTATTCGAGGGCCCGCACGAAAGGCCCGGCATCCAGGTGCAAGGCGCCCAGGGCACGGAAGTAGCGGTTGTCGCCCATGCAGATCAGTGGCGCCCCGCCAATCAGCAACTGGAAGGCGTGGTTCAGGTGTTCATAGTCGAAGCGCATTTCTGCATCGCCCACGACCACGGCATCCGGGTCTGTCTGATCGAGCCATTGGGCGAATTCCTCTTCCAGCCCCGGATGGATCAGGCAGAACGGGCGCAGCCCGTGGTCCTGCAGGTAGCGACGCACGGCCCTGGGCGCAGTGAAGAGTTGCTCCGGCTGCACCTCGAAGCCCATGGCCTTGAGTTGCCTTTGGATGGTGGTCAGGCCCTGGCGCGAGGTATTGGTGATCAGCCGCAGGGGGTAGCCTCTGTCCTGCAACTGGCGCACGGCCTGCACGGCGCCAGGAATGGGCTGGTCGCCATCGCACAGCACACCGCTGATATCGAGCAATACCGCCTGCAATTGGGGCATGACTCAGCCGAAGCCGCGGGCGAGCACGATGTCGAACAGGCCCCGGCGCAGTTCGCCGTCCTGCTCCAGCTCGATGGTGTTGGTGAAGCGATCATGGGCCCAGGGATCGCCGGCGATGAAGGGGTCGCCCTTGAAGTAGAGCTGTAGCGTGACCGGCACGTGGAGCGATTCCATGATCCGGAAGTGGATATGTGCGGGGCGCATGATCCCGCCGTACTTTTCCAGCCCCGGCAGATTCGGCGGAACGGGGTAGCGGCCAGGCATGACGGTCTCGATGCGGTACTTGCCCTGTGCGTCGGTGTAGAGCATGCCGCGCAACTTGAAGTTGCCCTTATCGGTGTAGTTGCCCGGCGTTTCGGTGTCGTACAGGCCAGCGCCGTTGGCCTGCCAGACTTCCACCAGCGCGTTCGCGACGGGCGTGCGGCAATCGGCGCTGAACACGGTACCCGTCACCACCAGGCGCTCGCCCGGCTCCTCGGGTCCGGCCAGCCGCGACTGGAACGGCGCACCGAAGCGGTAGTACGGGCCGAGAATATCGCCTTGGGTCACCGAGCAGGCTTGCTGGGCGAAGACGGACCTTGCCAGCAACCCGCCACCCAGCAGCACCACGCCGCCGCCGAGGAAATGCCGCCGCGAGATGCCTGCCATCGGATGCTTGTTCACGCCCGCCTCCTCCCGGTATGACCCGGTTGTAGTGACGACGGCACGCCAGACTGCCCGCCGAGGGGATACGACGAGGCGTGTGCCTGATGAGTCTAGGCACTGCCCATCGCGCCGTCAGGTGAGACTGCTCCCCGGGGTCTACCTTTGCATGCGTGACATATCGCTTTCCGTCAGCAGACCAACACGAGGCAGGAACGGTTCATGAACCAGCCCCCATCCAGCAAGACTGCTGCGCCAGAGCCACCGCCGGGCACCCCGGCTCCTGCGCCCACTGGATGGCGGCGATGGGTGCCGGGATTGCAGCTCCTGCACGACTACCAACCTGGCTGGCTTCCGCGGGACCTGCTGGCCGGCCTGGTCCTCACGGCCATGCTGATTCCCGTCGGCATTGCCTATGCCGAGGCCTCGGGCGTTCCCGGTATCTACGGCCTGTACGCCACCATCGTTCCCCTGCTCGCCTATGCGCTGTTCGGCCCCAGCCGCTACATGGTGCTCGGGCCGGACTCGGCACTGGTCGCCATCATTCTTGCGGTCGTGCTGCCGCTCTCTGGAGGCGACCCGCAGCGCGCCATCGTCCTGGCCAGTGCCATGGCGCTGGTGTCAGGCGTGGTCTGCATCGGTGCGGGCCTGTTGCGGCTCGGGTTCGTGACGGAATTGCTGTCCAAGCCGATTCGCTACGGCTACATGAACGGCATCGCACTGACGGTGTTGATCAGCCAGACGCCGAAGCTGTTCGGTATCTCCATTGAAAGTGCCGGTCCGCTGCGTGATGTGGTGAGGCTGTTCCAGGCGCTGTTCGACGGCAAGGCCAATTGGTACGCCTTTGCGGTGGGCGCCGGCAGCCTGGTCGTCATCCTGTTGCTCAAGCGCTTCGAGCGCGTACCCGGCATTCTCATTGCGGTCGTGGCGGCCACCCTGGTAGTGGGTGCATTCGGCCTGGAAGCCAGCCACGGCGTGAAGGTGGTCGGTGAGGTACCCCAGGGATTACCGAGCTTCGCCCTGCCGCTCATCGAGATGAAAGACCTGACCGCCGTGCTGATCGGCGGCTTCGCCGTGGCCCTGGTAGCCTTCGCCGATACCAGCGTGCTTTCTCGTACCTACGCGGCAAAAACCAAGACCCGCGTGAACCCGAACCAGGAAATGATCGGCCTGGGCGTGGCGAACCTGGCGACCGGACTGTTCCAGGGAATTCCCATCAGCAGCAGTTCCTCACGCACGCCCGTAGCCGAGTCTGCAGGTGCCAAATCCCAACTGACGGGCGTATTTGGCGCCCTGGGCGTGTCGCTGCTGTTGCTTCTCGGCCCCAACTTGTTGCAGCACCTGCCGGAAAGCGCGCTCGCGGCCGTGGTCATTGCTTCCGCCATCGGGCTGTTCGAATTCAAGGATCTGCGCCGTATCCACCGCATCCAGCGTTGGGAGTTTTGGCTGTCCATCGTTTGCCTGATAGGCGTGGTCGTGCTCGGTGCGGTCCCCGGCATCGGCCTGGCTGTGCTGATTGCGGTGATCGAATTTCTCTGGGACGGCTGGCGCCCTCATCACGCCATCCTTGGACGCGTGGACGGCATCCGTGGCTACCACGACATCTCGCGCTATCCAGACGCGCGGCAGGTGCCGGGATTATTGCTGTTCCGTTGGGATGCGCCGCTGTTCTTTGCCAACGCCGAGCAGTTCCAGCGCTGCATAGAAGAAGCTATCGCCCAGTCCCCCACTCCGGTTCGCCGCGTGGTGGTGGCTGCCGAACCGGTCACCAGCGTCGACGTCACCTCGGCGGACATGCTGGTGGAGCTGGAGCGGAGGCTACGCAAAGGGGGGATCGAGCTGCGCTTTGCCGAGATGAAGGACCCGGTCAAGGACAAGATGCACCGCCTGGGCGTACTGGATGAGATCGGGACCGAGGTGTTCCACCCAACCGTAGGGTCGGCAGTCGATGCGTACCTCGCCGAGCACGATGTCGACTGGACCGAATAGGCGACGAATAGGCGCCCCAATCGGCCGTTCATTCCATCCCCCAAGTGTGGGGCCGATCCCCGATCTACCCTCTGGTAGTTGGCGTCCCACCGGAGTGAAGCGATGAATACGAACGACAAACCGAACCTCGACAAGCTCAGCATGAAGCCCATCGATCCCTCGGAACCCTCCGCCCGGGGCAAGGCGAAGTTCCAGATCGAAACACGTCAAGGCGGTGATCGGCGCAAGATGGGGGATCGCCGCGAGACCATCCGCTTCGAGGAGGACCGCCGGCAAGTCAACAGACGCGGCAAGAGCAGCGACCCCTGGGACCAGAGCATCGATTTCTCATGAGTAGCGCAACTCGCTGATATCGATAGCGACCAGCAGCTGCGCTTCGATGGCGTGGTTATTCGCATCGCGGCGGTACGCCCGTCGCTTGCCCGGCATGCGCAGCCCCTGGGCCTCGATGTAATCGTGGACGTACTGGGCGGCGGGCAATCTGCCACTCACGTCGACGCTGTAGTCATGGCGACGCAGTAGAAAGCCCTCGTCGAAATAGAAGTCCTGTAGCGGGCTATGCGTCGCGACATACTCCGGGAAGTGAACCCGCAAACGCCGCCATGGCTGACCGTTCTCATCCCACGGCGCGACCTCTTCAACCTTCACGCCCGGCAGCGTGAAGAGGAACGGCATGGTCAGGTATGACCACAGCGCATAGCCGTTGAAGTAGGCGCGGTGAAGCGGGTCCCAGGGCGTCGTTTCCCCGTGGCCCTGGAACGACGCCCGTGGATCGAGCCGTTCCGCCCGCAAGTGCCCATCGGTGGTTTCGATCGCGATCCGGCCGGGCGTGTACGCCGTGCGCTGGTTCGGCGCGCCAAACGGCATCACCGACGCCCTCTGCTCATGCAACCAGACGGTCATGCTGCGCGGTTCGCTGTCCTGCGTCAGCCCCTTCATGCCCCAGAGCGAACCACCCGTGACGATGCTGGCATCCACCCGGGTGAACGCGTTCCAACGCTCGCTTCCACCATGCGCCACCAGTACCCGCTCCAGCAGTTCGCTGCCGTGCCCGCTCATGGCAATGCTCCTCTCAAGGCCGGACCGATATGCCGGTCCCATTACTGGAAAGCGAAGCCCAGGGCTGGGCACTGCGCCAGCGTCGCGGCCGGCAGGGATTCCCGCTCGTCTTAGACGATCTGCACCAAACCTCATACGTTATGCGCCCAAACGCTTGGCTTACCCGGCAACACTATCTCCACACCCCACGCAGTCCGCGGGGGGATCAGGAGAGATGACTCATCGGAAACTGATGGCCCCAGGCGTGAGGGGCACGGAACGACCACTCGGTCTTTCCCACGCAGGTTGCACGTTGAACCTTCGTCCCATGGCCACTCAACCAGAGTGCCGGGACGCCTTTAGCCAAGTTACGGGAAGCCAGAACCATGAAAACGCTCGATATCACCAGCCAAGCCAACCCCACCCAAACGAACAGACTGTCGCTCGGGGCCTACACCACCGCTGTCGGAACCTACGGCGCCTACTTCGCCCTCGCCGTCATCTACTTCTGGTTCGGCGGCATGAAGTTCACCCAGTACGAAGCAGAGGGATTAGTCCCGCTCGTGAGCAACAGCCCACTGCTAGGCTGGCTCTATGACCTGTTCAGCGTGCGGACCTTCTCCACCCTGCTCGGGTTCCTCGAGGTGTCCATCGGCCTTCTGATTGCGGGACGCGTGCTGTCGCCGAAGCTTTCGCTGGTGGGAGGTGCCCTTTCTGCTGGGCTGTTCTTCACCACGCTGAGCTTCATGTTCTCGACCCCTGGCGTGATCGAGCCCAGCGTCGGATTCCCCGGCATCAGCGTTGCGCCGGGCCAGTTCCTCCTCAAGGACCTGGGGTTGCTCGCCGCTTCCATCTTCGTCGCCGGCCACTCGCTGAGCAGGATCGAATCCCGCTGAGATTGCCGAAACCAGGGCCTGGGGCACCGCGGTGTCCCAGGCCTACTCGTTTCCGGGCACTCGACACGGCCGGATTGCCGGGGCGAAGGTGAGCTGCTAAAAGCTGAAGGGTCATTCATGAAACCGATACCGCCATGAGCGAAAGTGAAAAATCGAATAGCCGGCTGTTCGACCTCGACCTGCTGAGAGCCATCGTCACGGTGGCCGACTGCGGCAGCTTCACCACCGCCGCCACCCGCCTGCATTCAACCCAATCCACCATCAGCCAGAAGATTCGCCGCCTGGAAGAAATGGCCGGGCATCGCCTGCTGGAACGCGGCAATCGCGATGTGCTGCCCACCGATGCCGGCGAAACCCTGTTGGGTTATGCACGGCGCCTGCTGGCCCTCAATGACGAAATGGCCGAGGCGCTCTCCGGTGCCACCGTGGCACTGACCGTACGCATCGGTGTGCCGGACGACTTCGCTACCGGGCGCACCACCGAGCAACTGGCCGCCTTCAACCGGCGCTACCCGCAAGTGAAGCTGGAGGTCACCAGCGGCCTCAGCCGTGACCTCAGTGCCAGCTACGACCGGGGCGAACTGGATCTGGTGCTGCTCAAACAACGCCAGAACAGCCGAGAGGCGGTGGCCTGCTGGCCGGAGAAGACGCGCTGGGTGGACAGCGCCAACAACCCCTGCATCGACCTCGACCCGCTACCGATCGTCACCTTCCCGCCGCGCGGGGTGTACCGCGACGAGATGATCAGCGCCCTGGAATCCGTGGGACGCCGCTGGCACATCAGCTTCACCAGTTCGAGCCTCTCCGGCATTCAGTCGGCCATCGCCGACGGCATGGGCATCGGCCTGCTGCCGCTGCGCGCGGTCACGGCAGGCCACGCGGTAGTGCCGAAGAACACCGGTCTGCCCGCTGTGGATATGTTCGAAGTGGCCCTGCTCCATCGCCCTGCGGCGGATCCGATGGTGCAAGAGCTCGCGCGCGTGCTGACACGGGTCCTGGCCCAGGACACTCGGGGCTGAGCGTCAGCCGCACTCACATTCGAAAAATGAATACGGCGGATTCCAACATTTAATTTGTGCATGAAATCGCCGCTGGATATCGTGGCTTTCAGCGACGGCCGCGCCCTCCCCCTGGCGCACCGATCTGCACGGTTTGTCGCCTCGGCGCCATGAGCGCCAGGCAGCATGACAACAATGAGGAAATGCCCCATGTCCAAATCCACCTATTACGCGCCGCACGGCGGGCACCCGGCACAGACCGAGCTGCTCACCGACCGCGCCATGTTCACCGAAGCCTATGCCGTTATCCCCAAGGGCGTGATGCGTGACATCGTCACCAGCCACCTGCCCTTCTGGGACAACATGCGTATGTGGGTCATCGCCCGCCCGCTGTCCGGTTTCGCCGAAACATTCTCCCAGTACATCGTCGAACTCGCCCCTAACGGCGGCAGCGACAAGCCCGAGCAGGACGTCAACGCCGAAGCTGTGCTGTTCATCGTGGAAGGCGAGCTGAGCCTGACCCTGCAAGGCCAGGTCCACACCATGCAGCCGGGCGGCTACGCCTTCATCCCGCCGGGTGCCGACTACAAGGTGCGCAACACCTCCGGTCAGCACACCCGCTTCCACTGGATTCGCAAGCACTACCAGAAAGTCGACGGCGTACCGCTGCCGGAAGCCTTCGTTACCAACGAGCAGGACATCGAGCCGAGGGTGATGCCGGACACCGAAGGCCGCTGGAGCACCACCCGCTTCGTCGACATGGCCGACATGCGTCATGACATGCACGTCAACATCGTCAACTTCGAGCCGGGCGGCGTGATTCCCTTCGCTGAAACCCACGTGATGGAACACGGCCTGTACGTGCTGGAAGGCAAGGCGGTTTATCGCCTGAACCAGGACTGGGTCGAAGTGGAAGCCGGCGACTTCATGTGGCTGCGCGCCTTCTGCCCGCAGGCCTGCTACTCCGGTGGCCCTGGTCGCTTCCGCTACCTGCTGTACAAGGATGTGAACCGCCAGATGCGCCTGACCCTGAACCAGCCGCACTGATGATTCACCTCGACGGGAGCCCAAGGGCTCCCGTCGTCGTTTCTGACATTCCTACACCACGTTCCCTTGTGGGAGCGAATTCATTCGCGAAATAGGCAGGCACCGAGCCGGCCTGCTCCCCTCACCCCACCCCCGCTTTGCGCCCCAGCCTGATCGCTTCGCGCTCAGGCGTTCATCGGCACCGGAAGCCGTGCTTCCGAAAGCGTGCCTCTTCACCCCAGAGGGAGAGGGGGCTGTCCGTGCACCGACGCTACCCTCAAACCGCCTGAACGATCTGCTCCCGCAACCATTGGTGCGCCGGGTCGCGGTGGGAGCGTTCGTGCCAGAGCATGGCCATCTCGTAGCCCGGTATCTCCAGCGGGGCCTCCACCACTTGCAGGGAGGCGCTGCCGCGTACCAGTCGCTCGGGCAGCATGGCCACCAGGTCGGTGCTCTCCAGCACCGAGCGCAGGAAGAGGAAATGCGGCACGGACAGCACCACCCGCCGCTCCAGCCCATGCTCCGCCAAGGTCTCGTCGGTAATGCCGTGGAAGCCGCCTCCATCGGGCGAGACGATCACCTGCTCCAGCGCGCAGAACTGCTTCAAGGTCGGTCGCCGCTTCAGCCCCGGATGGCCGACGCGGCCTGCCAGCACGTAGCGCTCGGCAAACAGGGTGCGTCGCCGCAGGTTGTGGGGGGAGCCTTCGACCGTGTGGAAGGCCAGGTCGATTTCTCCCTGCTCCGCCTGCCGGGCGATGCGCGCCGGCGCCATCTCCACCACGGCCAGTCGGGTGCCCGGAGCCCGCGCCCGCAGTCCAGCCAGGGCCGGCAACAGAATGGATGACTCGCCGTAGTCGGTGGCGGCCACCCGCCAGGTCTGTTGCGCCTCGGCCGGGTCGAAGGCATTGGCCGGCGCCACCGCCCGCTCCAACGCCTCCAACGCCTGGCGGAGGGGCTCGCGCAACTCCTCGGCGCGCGCGGTTGGGCGCATGCCGCGTGGCCCCGGCAACAGCAGCGGGTCGTCGAAGACTTCGCGCAACTTCGCGAGATGCACGCTCACCGAAGGCTGAGAGAAGTTCAGCCGCTCCGCCGCGCGCGTCACGTTGTGCTCGGCCAGCAGCACGTCCAGGGTCACCAGCAGGTTGAGGTCCAGCCGCCTGAGATTATTCATTGCAATACCTGGAATATTGGATATTCATTTCCAATATACCTGGCGGAATTCCATCCTGCGCCCATCCCGCACTGGAGGTTTTCCCCATGAATGTCCTGATCGTATTCGCCCACCCCGAACCCCGCTCCCTAAACGGCGCCCTTCGGGATTTCGCCGTGCAACGCCTGGAAGCCGCCGGCCATCAGGTTCAGGTCAGCGACCTCTATGCGATGGGCTGGAAGGCCACGCTGGATGCCGATGACCACCTCGACTACCAGCCGGGCGCGCCCTTTTCCCCGTCCGGGGATTCGAAGCAGGCCTTCGCCAATGGCCGGCAGAGCGAGGACATTGCCCGCGAGCAGGAAAAGCTGCGCTGGGCCGATGCGCTGATCCTGCAGTTCCCGATGTGGTGGTTCACCATGCCGGCGATCCTCAAGGGTTGGGTCGAGCGCGTCTACGCCTATGGTTTCGCCTACGGCGTGGGCGAGCACTCCGACAGCCGCTGGGGCAATCGCTATGGCGAGGGCAACCTGGCCGGCAAGCGCGCCATGTTGATCGTCACCACCGGCGGCTGGGACTCTCACTACAGTTCGCGCGGCATCAACGGCCCCATCGACGACCTGCTGTTCCCCATCCAGCACGGCATCCTGCACTACCCCGGTTTTGACGTGCTGCCGCCCTTCCTGGTCTATCGCACCAGCCGTATGGACGAATCCCGCTTCGCCGCCGTGCGAGAAGAGCTTGGCCAGCGCCTGGACAGGTTCTGGCAGACGCCGCCCGTCCCCTACCGCAAGCAGAACGCCGGCGACTACGAAATTCCCGCCCTCACCCTGCGCCCTGATCTCGCCCCGAGCGACAGCGGTTTCGCAGCGCATCTCGTCCAGGACTGAAGCGCGGCAAGGGGCGCTTACTGCGCCCCGAACGGCCCCTGTCAAACCATCGGTGCTTCCGGTAAAAACATTCGGATTGCGTGGAGCACGACCGACAAAGGACAGGAGCGAATAACAACAATGAAGACCACGATATCGCCATGGACCGGCCGCCGGCCCCATGCTGCGTCCAGCCTTGCCCTCATGGTCAGCCTGCTGGCCGGCTGTGTGCCCGTGCCGCCCCAGTCCGGCTACACGCAAGCGGTGCCGCCAGCGGACTTCAGTATCCGCTTCAACGCAGAGCCGGCCGTATGGGGGGCTTACGCCTCACTCGTGGGTCATCGCTTCACGCCCCAACAGCAGGACGTGCCAGGCTACGACATTTCCTGGAGCACACCGGGCCAGGAAATCCGTGAAACGGCTCGAAGCCAAGGCGGCGACGTGCTCTTCAGCCGCACCATTCGCCGCGGCGCTCGTCCGGGCCAACTGATCAGCAACCTGAACGGCGTCGAATGGGTGGGCACGCTCGAAGCCGATGGTTCCGTGCTCTTTCTCGGCATCGCGCCCTACCGCATCCGCCAGTCCCCCGATGGCGCCTATGTGCACGAGATTGTCGAAGCGAGCGCTGATGGCAAGGTGACGAAAGTCCTGTTCTCCACGCCCTATCCGCAAGAGAACGCCCCCACGCAGACGATTGCCGAAACCGCTCCGCCGACACCTGCCACGCAGCAACCCACCGCTGAGCAAGCTGCCCCGTCACCGGCCGTGACCGCCACAGGCCAATCGGCACCTTCCGCTGAGCACGTCCATTCGGCGCTGACCGCCAAGACTGCCGTCGTCGAATCCGCTCCGTCGGTATCCGCCGGGCCCCAGGACAATCCTCCCGTCGCCAGCCCGGACAGCGCAGCACAAGACGCCCAGGTAGAGGCCTTGATGGCCCAGCACAAAGCCATGATCCAGGAGGCGGGCATCGAGGAGGAAGTGAACGCTCAGGCGGCCGAGATATTGGCCCAGATCGAGCGAGAGAACGCTGCCAGCCAACCCGCGCCTGCGAGCACGGAAGCCTCGGCCCCGGCAGCCAATGGCCTGCTCACCAAAACGGTCAACGGTGTGGATTACAGCGTGAGCCCCAGCCTTCCGGCGCCAATCAAGGGTACCTACGAGTACGAGGGTGACGGAGAGCCGGTGATCCGCATCCATGACGGCGACAGGGCGAGTAGGTTCCAGCCCCACGGCGACCCGGAAATTCCCATCACCGCCTGGATAGCCAAGGCGCCCGATGGCTCGGATCTGAAAGAGGACGGCGTGAACGGCCGTTACCAGGTGATGCTGGTCATTCAGTACGGCGCCGGTGGCGGTGGCAACTATCCGGAAGGCAGTTATTCACTGCTCCCGGTCGTGGTCGCCCCCGATCTGGGCAAGGCCTTCATTCTTGGTGAGCGAGTCAAGAACGGGCTGGACTGATTTCCCCGCGCTTACTGCGCCCCGAACATCGTCGTCCAGTAGATGCCCGCATCGCTCTTCGGGTCCACCGCGTAGGCGGCGCCCAGTTCACGGAATTGCGGGTTCATGAGATTGGCGCAGTGGCCGGGACTGGCCAGCCAACCATCCACCACCTTGCTGGAGGTATCCAGGCCGGCGGCGATGTTCTCACCGATCAGCTGCGCGGAGTAACCGGCCAGCTCGGCACGGTCACCGGGGGTGCGGCCGTCGCGATCCTTGTGGTCGAAGAAATTCTGGTTCGCCATGGCGCGGGTATGCTCCAGGGCGGCGCCGGCCAGGGTGGCATTCCAGGTCAGCGGCGCTGCAGCGGGGAACGACTGGGTACCGCATTGACGGGCCTGGTTGCGAGCGCTGTTGATCTGCGCCAACAGTTTCTGCCCTTCCGCCTGCCAGTCGCCCAGGCCGCCAGCCAGCAGCGGCCGGGCCAGCACGATGCGCCAGTCCTGGCCCTCGCGGCTCACGCCGACATCGACGAACTGCGGGTCGAGCACCACCTGGCAGAAGCTTTCCTGCAGGGCCTTCATGGCCGCCTGGGCGTCACGCGGGCCGGAGAGGTTGATGGCCTGCACATTCACCAGCGGATAAGCCGTTCGGGAAAGCGCTTGCTGAAGGTCGCCAATACTGCCGGCCGGCAGGATCAGACGCGGATCAGCCTTGAGCGGGGGCAGCTCCATCGACGCCTGGCCGGCACAAGGCTGCACCTGGCCGCGATAGGCGTTGATGGATTCGACCAGTTGCGTCTCCTCGCTCGCCACCACGACGCTGGCCACCGCCAGTCCCACCGACAGTGCGCCAAGGCGTAGAACGGATGACATGACCTCCATGGAAACCTCCCTCAAGCTGACTGCGCTCAATGATGCGCGATTCCACCCCATCCTGTGCACTCTCCGTGGCAATTTGCGGCGCGCAGGTGAAAGAAAATCCGCCGCGCGGCTTCGCCCTGCAACACCCTGGATTAGGTTTTGTTATCAGCTACCGCCGTCCGGTTCCCCCGTTTCCACCCAGTCGCGCGTCAGTTTCAGAACGTGAAGCCTGGCCGCACCCATCCAGGTAGACGAATTCAGGAGGCCGGTTTCAGCGGTCAGCCAGGATCATGGCCGCCGCGTCAACCTGGCTCACTCAATGGCATTCGATGCGATTGCGACCGCCGCGCTTGGCGCGATACAGCGCCATGTCGCTGCGTGACAGGGTGACCTCGGCGCTGGAGTCGGTGGGATGGATGGTGGCGATACCGACGCTGACGGCCAGCGCCAGGTGCTCGTCGCCATGTGGCAGTGGTGTGCTGCTCAGTTCCTGCTGCACACGCTGGGCGAAGATCGTGGCCTCCTCGACTGAAGCATTGCTCAGCGCCACCGCGAACTCTTCGCCGCCCATGCGCCCGGCGGCGTCGGTCCGACGCAGCTGAGCGCAGAGGATCGACGAGAAGTGTCGCAGTGCGAGGTCCCCCACGGAATGGCCCCAGCGATCGTTGATGGCCTTGAAGTGGTCAAGGTCGAACATCAGGATTGCCACGCAGTAGCCGGCCGAGCGTTGCACACGCGCCAGTTCACCCTCGAGCTGCTGCATGAAATGCCGGCGGTTGGACAGCTGGGTCAGCGAGTCGGTGGTGGCGAACACCTGCAGTTCCGCCTCGATCAGCTTGCGCTCGGTGATATCCGTGATGAAGCCGTGCCAGAGCACGCTGCCGTCCGCCAGTGGCCTGGGCCGCGCATCGCCCTGTCGCCAGGACGCGCCGCAATCCGGCAACAGCACCCGGTACTCCAGATGCCAGGGTTTGAGGTCACGCGCGGAGGTTTCGAGGGAACCGAGGTACAGCGCGAGATCGTCCGGGTGGATGATCGCGTGCAACGCGTCGGCGCTCTGCTCAAGCCGTTCCGGCGTCAGTCCGTAGATTTCGCGGACCCCGGCGCTGACATAGGAAAAGTACGAATGCCCATCCAGCCGTCGCCGGTACTGGAAGACCATGCCCGGAATCTCGTTGGTGAGGTCGGTCATCAGCGCGGCGGTCTGCTGCATCTTTTCCGACAGGGCGCGCATGGCAGTGATGTCGGTGGTGGTGCCCACCATGCGCAGCGGTTTCCCGTTCTCGTCGCGCTCAACCACCTTGCCGCGACTGCACACCCACTTGTAGCTGCCGTCCCGGCAACGCAACCGGTGTTCCACTTCGTAGGCTTCGGTGCGCCGCTCGAAATGGGCCTGGATAGTCGCCTGCACGTACGCCAGGTCATCCGGGTGGACGCGGGTGTAACTCTCCTCGATGCGATTGCCGACCTCGTGGTCGGCGTACCCCAGCAGCGCTTTCCAGCCCGTGGAGTAATGGATTTCGCCCGTGACCGTGTTGCGGTCCCAGATGCCAGTTCCGCTTCCGGCGATGGCAGGTGCCAGGCGGCGCTCGCTTTCCCGCAGGCGCTCAAGTTCCCGCCGATCCGACTCCTCCCGCGCCAGCACGCCGGCCGCCAGTTCGGCGAAGTCACGCAGCCCCTGCTGCTGATCGATATCCAGATCCCGGGGCTGGTCGTGCAGCAGGTAGAGCGTGCCGAATGGGGCACTATCCACCCCGGGCAAGGGGCAGGCGGCGAAAAAGCGCAGATCGGGCAGGGCCCTCACCAGTTCGTGATTGCACAGTTCCTCGTCCGTGCTGATATCAGGCAACACGAGCAGGGCATCACCGTGGGCGGCGAAGAAAGGGGGAAGGAGGCCATTCGGCAATGGGGCTGCCAGTGTCCAGCCGTCACAGGCGCGGACCCGCTGGAGGTCGCTGTCGCCGGTGATCAGGAGGGCGGCCCTGACATCGAAGTGCCGTCTGGCCATGCGGACCAGGCCGTTGAATCGCTCATCTCTGACACCTTCCGGCGCGTTGGAACTGCTGGGCAACTGCATTCGGACTCCACCTCGCAGGGGCGATTACGCCGCCTGGCGCCTGTTGGCCTGGTGAGATGCAATCTAACCATAATGGCCAGTTGGTGCCAGATTCTCCGCAAGGCTTGGCGGGCTGACGAGTTGGCTGGCAGCCTCCCCCGCCGCCCCAGTAGAATCGCCACCCGTTTCCCCGATGAACCAGCGAGAGAGCCGCCATGGGCGCCCAGTGGAAAGCCAAACCCAAAGAAGCCGCCGCCAATGCCCGAGGAAAGATCTTCGGCAAACTGGTGAAAGAGATCATGATCGCCGCGCGTAACGGCGCCGATCCGGACATGAACCCCAAGCTGCGTCTCGCCGTGCACCAGGCCAAGAAGGCCTCCATGCCGAAAGACACGCTGGAGCGCGCCATCAAGAAAGGCGCTGGCCTTTCCGGTGAAGTGGTCAACTACGAGCGCACCCTCTATGAAGGTTTCGCTCCGCACCGCGTGCCGGTGATCGTCGAGTGCCTGACCGATAACCTGAACCGCACCGTGGCTGAAGTCCGCGTGCTGTTCCGCAAGGGCCAGCTGGGCACCTCCGGCTCGGTTTCCTGGGACTTCGACCACCTGGGCATGATCGAGGCGGAACCCGCCAACGCCGATGCCGACGTGGAACTGGCCGCCATCGAGGCCGGTGCCCAGGACTTCGAAGCCGACGACGAAGGCACCGCGCTGTTCTACACCGAACCGACCGACCTGGACGCCGTGTGCAAGGCGCTGCCGGACTTCGGCTTCACCGTGCAGTCGGCCAACCTGGGCTACAAGGCGAAGAACCCGGTCAGCCTGTCCGGTGCCGAACTGGAAGAAGTGGAAGCCTTCCTCGAAGCCCTGGACAACCACGACGACGTGCAGAACGTCTATGTCGGCCTGCAAGCCAACTGATCCGGCAAGCCGCCGGCAGTTCCACGAGGAGCATGCCGGACAGGCACGTGACGAAGCGCTGCGCCTGTTGGCGCAGCGCGAAGCCATGGGCCCGCGCTGGCTCGCCTGGGTAGCCACCGAGCTGTACCACCTCAAGCCGTCGGCCTTCGCCAACATGGTGCGCCGTGAACTGGAACGCCTGAATACGGCGGACCTCCAGTTCAGCCAGGCATCGAAAGAAGTGCATTGAGCGCACCGCGCCCGTAGGTTGCGGCTAAGCACAGCGAAGCCCAACGATGCGGAAATCGGGCCGATGCGTTGGGCCGCGCTTCGCTTGGCACCAACCTACGATTGGACCTGTGCCGCCCGGCGCAGGTTGAATCCCCACCCCTGCTGCATGCCCAACGCCGCAATCAGGATCGCCGCCACGCCCGCCCATTGCAGCAGTTCGAGGTGTCGGCCAAAGGCGATCCAGTCGACGAAGATCGCCGCGATCGGGTAAATGAACGACAGCGCGCCAGTCAGTGCGGTCGGCAGTTTCTGGATGGCGCCATAGAGCAGCACGTACATCACGCCGGTGTGGATCACCCCAAGGGTCAGCAGGATGGACCAGGTATCGGTGCCCTGCGGCAGGCTGGACAGGTTCGCCATGGGCGCCAGCAACAAAACCCCGGTGGTGACCTGGATCAGCGCGATCAGGTGCGGAGGCACCCCGCTCAGCCGCTTGATGATCAGCGCTGCAATCGCATAAAGCAGCGCTGCGCCCAGGGCCAGGGCAATGCCCGCCAGGTAATCGCTGCCGCTTTCGCCCTGCCCGCCGTGGGCGCTCACGATGGCCAACATCCCCACAAATGACACCGCCAGCCACGCCAGCTTCTGCGCGGTGATCTTCTCGCCGAGGAACAGTGCTGCCAGCCCCACCAGCATGAACGGCTGGACGTTGTAGATCGCCGTGCCGATTGAGATGGACGCCCGCGAATAAGAGGCGAACAGCAGTACCCAGTTGCCGACGATGGCCACGCCGCTGAGTACGGCCAGAAGGAAGGTGGCACGGGTCAGGAAGCCGGGACGCAGGAAGCCCATCGCCGCGCAGATGACCAGCAAGGTCAGTGCGCCGAACAGGCAGCGCCAGAACACCACATCCAGCACCGACTGCCCCGACAGCATCACCAACCAGCCAATGGTGCCGGAGATGAGCATGGCGGCGACCATTTCCAGCGAACCGCGTTGAATCGATTGTCCATGATGTGGCTCCTCTGCATGGAGCACAGTATGCCGAGCCACATCGGGACGATTCCATGCGAAAGCGAAGGCCCGGATAACGATCTACCTTTACTATCAAGGCACTTTCGTCCGCTCACCTAACGAGGCATCCATGACCGACGACATCGACCAGTTGCTGCTTGCCGCACT
Organism: Metapseudomonas resinovorans; assembly: GCF_002003485.1. Classification (GTDB taxonomy): domain Bacteria; phylum Pseudomonadota; class Gammaproteobacteria; order Pseudomonadales; family Pseudomonadaceae; genus Metapseudomonas; species Metapseudomonas resinovorans_D. The sequence continues at coordinate 76,034 of NZ_BDMA01000081.1, read as the reverse complement.
GATGGAAGACTCCCGCCGCTCCCTCAAGGCCCTGGCGCAAATCAGCGGCCTCTCCTCCCCCAGCGTCGCCGAACGCCTGCGCAAGCTGGAAGAGCGCGGCGTGCTCAAGGGCTACACGGTGGACGTGGACCCGAAGGCCTTCGGCTACCAGTTCCAGGCCATCGTGCGCGTCCGCCCCCTGCCCGGCCAATTGCAGGAGGTGGAACGCCGCATCCAGGACATTCCGGAATTCACCGAGTGCGACAAGGTGACCGGCGAAGACTGCTTCATCGCCCGGCTGTGCGTGCGCTCGATGGAGCAACTCGACACCCTGCTGGACCGAATCAACGTCTACGCCGAAACCAACACCGCCATCGTCAAGAAGACTCCGGTGAAACGCCGGCTGCCGCCGATGGCCTGAGGCGCCCGGCTGGGCAGCCCTCGATATCGACTACGCCGATGAGTTGTATCGCCCAGGAAACGTCGCGATGCGTACGCCTCTGGAGTAAGGTCGCCACATCTCGATAACAGAAGGCAGGTGGGCGATGGCAGCCCTGGATAACAACCCGGCCCCGCAGGATGCGGCCGACGACAAACAAGACGGCGCGGCCCCCATCGCGCGAAAGACCGGCTCTCGTGGCGATGTCGCCGTGATCACGACGCTGCTGCCCTACCTGCGGCCGTATGTGGGCCGCATCGCCCTGGCCCTGGGGCTGATCGTCGCGGCCAAGCTGGCGAACCTCTACATTCCCATCGCCCTCAAGCAGATCGTCGACCAGCTCAACGTCAAACCGAGCCTGGTGGTACTGCCGGTAGCCCTGCTGGTGGCCTACGGCGCCTCGCGTATCGGCGTCACCCTGTTCACCGAACTGCGCCAGGTAGTGTTCGCCCGGGTAATGGCCCGGGCCTCGCGGCAGATCACCCTGAAGGTGTTCCAGCACCTGCATGGGCTGAGCTTGAAGTTCCACCTCAGCCGTCGCACCGGCGGCGTCGCCCGCGATGTGGAGCGTGGCGGCAGCGCCATTTCCGACCTGCTGGACTGGACCCTCTACACCATCGTCCCGACCCTGCTGGAGGTGCTGCTGGTGACGGCGGTGCTGGTCTGGGCCTATGACTGGGGCTTCGCCTTCATCACCCTCGGCACCCTGGTGGCCTACGGTCTGTGGACCTTCGCCGTCACCGAATGGCGCACCCGCTTCTACCGCGCATCGGTGGAAGCGGACACCCGCGCCAACGAGCGCGCGGTGGATTCGCTGCTCAACTACGAGACGGTGAAGTACTTCAACAACGAGGCCCACGAGTCGGCGCGCTACGACGAGAACCTGCGCTTCCTGGAGAACGCACGGGTCAAGGCCACCAAGTCCCTGGCGCTGCTCAACCTGGGCCAGACCGCCATCGTCGCCATCGGCGTCACCGCCATGATGTGGCGCGCTGCCGCCGGGGTGGTCGCGGGCGAGCTCACCATCGGCGACCTGGTGCTGGTGAACACCTACCTGCTGCAGCTTTCCGCTCCCCTGTTCATGCTCGGCATGATGTACCGCGAGGTGAAGCAGGCGCTGACCAACATGGAACGGCTGTTCGGCCTGCTGGACGAACGCCAGGACGTGCGCGACGCAGCGGATGCCGTTCCCTTGCAGACCACCCAACCTCGCGTGCGCTTCGAGAACGTGCATTTCGGCTACGACCCACGCCGGGAAATCCTCCACGGCGTGGACTTCGAGATTCCGCCGGGCGGGACGGTGGCAGTGGTCGGCCATTCCGGCTCGGGCAAGTCCACCCTCGCCCGCCTGCTCTATCGCTTCTACGACATCGACTCCGGACACATCCGCATCGATGGCAAGGACCTGCGCGAGCTGACCCAGGGCTCGGTGCGCAGCGCCATCGGCATCGTTCCGCAGGACACCGTGCTGTTCAACGACAGCATCTACTACAACATCAGCTACGGCCGCCCCGGCGCCAGCCGCGAGGAGGTGGAAGCCGCCGCCCGCGCAGCGCACATCCACGACTTCATCCTGCGCCTGCCCGACGGCTACGAGACTCCGGTGGGCGAGCGCGGCCTCAAGCTGTCCGGCGGCGAAAAGCAGCGCGTGGCCATCGCCCGCGCCCTGCTGAAGAACCCGGCCATCCTGATCTTCGACGAAGCCACCTCGGCGCTGGACTCCAAATCGGAAAAGGCCATTCAGACTGCCCTGGACCGCATCCAGGTCGGCCGCACCACGCTGGTCATCGCCCACCGCCTGTCCACCGTAATGGATGCCGACCAGATCCTCGTCATCGATGCTGGCCGCGTGCTCGAGAAAGGCACACACCGCGAGCTGCTGGAAGCCGGCGGCACCTATGCGCAGATGTGGATGCTGCAGCAGCAGGAGCCGGAGGTGGCGGGCTCGCCGTAGAGCGCGATGGAACGCATCGATACTACGAATCCACCCACCCCGTGCAGAACTTGACCGTAGGGTGCGCTATGCGCACCGACCGCGGGATCGATACCGGGCACCGTCCAAACACCGGTGCGCACGGCGCACCCTACCCGCCAGCCGGCGCCCGAGAAGCCCCTACTCCTCACTCTCCAGCACATCGCCCGCCCAGCTCAGGGCGGCGACCACCGTGGGAAAGCCGATGGTGCTGGTCAGCGCGAGCAACGCATGGTGGATATGCGCAGGACTGGCACCGGCCTCCAGCGCCCGTCGCGTATGGCTGTGGACAGCCCCTTCGGAATGGCTCGCCGCCGCCGCGGCGAGCTGGATCAATTGCAGGCTGAGTTCATCCAGGGGGCCGGCCTGGCGTACCACGGCGCCGAGGGTCTCCACCGCCTGGAAATACGCCGGGTGCTGCTTCTTCAGGTGCTTGTAGGTTTCGAGAGCGTGTTTGCGTTCCATGGGGATACCTCGCGTGGGCATGCCCTTTCAGCTTAGGCAAGCTTGCCTCGACTAAGGTGAATGAACCCGCTCCCCCGCAACGAGGACATCCACCTTGTTCGAAAGCCGCCTCACCGACCGCTGTCCGGCCCCAGCATGACGCGTAGCCTGATCGGCGTCGTGCTGCTGGCCATTGCGCTCTACCTGGGAGCGGGCGCACTGCTTTTCGCATTCCAGCGCTCGTTGCTCTATTTTCCGCAGCCCCGCGCCATCGGCGGCCCCGACCGGCTCCTGATGTTGCCGGTGACGGACCAGCAGATCGCCGTCACGGTGCGACCGCTGGCCAGCCCCAAGGCGCTGATCTACTTCGGTGGCAATGCCGAGGATGTGTCACGCAGCCTGCCGGACTTCGCCAAGGCCTTTCCCGATCACGCGCTTTACCTGCTGCATTACAGGGGGTTCGGCGACAGCACCGGCCAACCCACCGAAGCCGCGATCCTGCAGGACGCCCTGGAGCTGTTCGACAAGGTCAGCGCCCTGCACAGCGAAGTGGCCGTGGTCGGCCGCAGCCTCGGGAGCGGCGTGGCCATACACCTCGCCAACCAGCGCCAGGTCGCGCGGCTGGTGCTGGTCACCCCCTACAACAGCATCCTGGAGTTGGCCCAACGGCAATTCCCCATGTTCCCGGTGCGCTGGATGCTCCAGGACAAGTACGAGTCCTGGCGCTACGCACCGGCCATTGCCGTGCCCACCCTGCTGATCGTCGCGGAGCATGACGAGGTGATCCCACGCTGGAGCAGCGAGAAGCTCTTCGCCCAATTCCGTGCGGGAGTGGCGCGGCGAGAGGTGATCCCCGGGACCGGCCACAACGACATTGGCGGCCGGCCGGAGTATCTGAATTTGCTACGAAGCGGAATCTAGGATCTGCACGAAAAGTGCCTGCGCTCGGTGATGCTGCGTTGAAATCGCCCTCAGAATGCTCATTTACAATACGTAAACTGCGCTTCTTCGGCCGATTTCGCCTTGCCTGACCTTCGCTCGACGACTTTTCGTACAAATCCTACGCTCTGGCGGATGAGGGGCTGAGCATGTGGATTTCGCGGACATCGAAGTCCCGCTGCAGGTAATCCATGCGGTTCTCGTGGAAGCGACGCATGTGCGGCAGCGCGCAGTGGCTCTCGAAGGCGGCGCGGCTCTGCCAGACCTCATAGAAGATGAACAGGCCCGTGTCCTGAGCGTCGCGCAGCATGTGGTACTCGACGCAGCCCTCCTCTGCCCGGCTGGGTTCGACATAGGCGCGGAACAGCGCTTCGAACTCGTTGGCTTTCTCGGGACGGGTGTGGGCATGCAGGATGAAGCCGTAGGGCTGGGTCACGGTATTGCCTCGCAAGTGATGTGAGTTTTATCAACCCTATCGCAAAGTATGGCTATCAATTCATGACTTTCCCGCAAGTATCAATTGCTCCCCGACCGGTATTTCCGCGAGGGTGCGACCGGTAGTCTGCCCCCACATCGACTTACGGAGGCTACTGCCATGAAAAAGGTCCTTCTGCTCAACGGCGGCAAGAAATTCGCCCACTCGGACGGCCGCTACAACGCCACCCTGCACGATGCCGCGCTGGCCTTCTTCGACCGCGCCGGCTTCGACGTCAAGGAAACCCAGATCGACGCCGGTTACGACATTGCCGAAGAGGTGCAGAAAATTCTCTGGGCCGACGTGGTGATCTATCAGATGCCCGGCTGGTGGATGGGCGCCCCCTGGACCGTGAAGCGCTATCTGGACGAAGTCTTCACCGAAGGTCACGGCAGCCTCTACGCCAACGACGGCCGCACCCGCTCGGATGCCTCGCAGAAATACGGTAGCGGTGGCCTCATCCACGGCAAGCAATACATGCTGTCGCTGACCTGGAACGCGCCGCAGCAGGCCTTCGACGACCCTACCGACTTCTTCGAGGCCAAGGGCGTGGACGCCGTGTACTTCCCCTTCCACAAGGCCAATCAGTTCCTCGGCATGAGCGCCCTGCCCACCTTCCTCTGCGTGGACGTGATAAAGCAGCCGAACATCGAGGCGGATGTGAAGCGCTATGAAGCGCACCTGGCTGAGGTGTTTGGAACTCAGAAGTAGATCGGTCGGGGCCGAGCACAACGCCGACCTCTTTAGCCCGGGCTGACCGTAGGGTGCGCTGTGCGCACCGACTTCTTCGGCACCCGGTCAAACCGCCGGTGCGCACGGCGCACCCTACGCCATCGGCCTCATCCTGCTAGCCCGAGCATTCGAATCGTCACAAGCTCGAATGAATTCGCCCCTACAGAAGGGCTTTTCGGGCATAGGCCGCCGCTGCAGCGACCGCCAGCACCAGCAGGCCGATCAGCACCTTGTTCGGCGATTGCCGAGCGGTTTCCGTGGGCGCGGCATGTTGCTGTGCTGCTGCGCGGAGCGGATTGGCCACAGGCTGGCGCGCCGCCGGGCGAGGCACCGCGGCCTTGGGAATCTGCGCGACGGGCATGAACAGCGTGGCGTCCTCGTCCACCGCCTGGGGTGCCGCCACTTTGGGACCGATCACCAGCAGGGTTACCGAACCCATGCGAATCTGGTCACCCGGCTGCAACACGGCGGTGCTGACCTTCTGCTGGTTGACGAAAACACCGTTGGCGGAGGCCAGGTCCTTGACCTCCAGCACATCGTCCTTGAGGAAGAACTCGCAGTGCCGGCGCGACAGCTCCTGGTCACTGAAGCACAGCTCGCACTTCACCGAGCGCCCGAAGGTCAGGGAGCCGGTGACGTGGTATTTCTGCCCTTCGTTCTCGCCCTTTATCACCTGCAGGAACCAGCGTGCCGACGCTTGCGCCTTGGGGCGGGCCTTGGCCGGGTCCACCAGCAGGAGCTCGAGCGAGCCAATGCGCACGACGTCATCGGAGCGCAGCTGGAAGCGTGCACCGATGCGCTCGCCATTGACGAAGGTGCCGCCGGGCGTACCGCAATCGCTCAGATAGTACTGGCCGTGGTCCTGGCGGATTTCCGCGTGGAACAGGCTGATCTCCGGTTCGGTCAGGACCAGACTATTACGGCTGTCCTGGCCGATGGTGAAGCGCTCTTCCACCAGCCAGATGGGCGCCTGGCGGTTATCCGCGAAGTGAATCCGTAGCATTTGGGGTCCTTGGAGGCAGGGCACACGGCAATGATAGCTATGTGCCTGCAACCCTGACCTTGCTGGAGTTGGCAGTTAATTGAAGAGGCGGTTCCAGAATTTCTTGATGGGGTTGCTCTCTTCCTGCTGCCGTGCCTGCTGTTGCGGTCGAGTCTGGCGGGTCGCCGCGACCCGCGCGGCCTTGGCCTTGCGTACGCGCTGTTCGTGGACCGCACGAAGTTCGAGCAAGGTCGGGTTCGACGGCGAAACCTGCAGGCCGGCATCGATGTATTCCAGCGCGAGGGAAAATTCGCGGCGGCCATAAGCCTCCTCGCTGTGCTCGACGAAGCGCTGTGCCACCTTCTCCAGTCCGGCCAGCGCCTGTTCGTTGCCCGGCTCCAGGATCAGCGCCTGCTGGTAGTGGAACACCGCGCTGTCCTGCTCGGGCTGGATCAACTGGTCCTCGGCCAGGCGCTGTTCGGCCAGGGCCAGGATGTGCGCGACCCGCGCGGCAAGCACACGCTGCAAGCCATCACCGGCCTTGGCATTGTCGTTGTCCAGGCGCAGCACTTCATGGAAATAGAAGTCGGCATTGTCGGCTGCCGGCTCCATCAGCCTGCCTTCGGCCAGGCGCTGTTCCCCCAGTTCCAGCAGGTCCGCGATCTTCATGCGCAGCACCACGTAGTAGCCGCCGCCGCTGGAAACTGCCAGTAGCATCAGGCCGGCCAGGCCCCAAAGCAGGCCACGGTAGCTACGGCCCGCCGCTGAACGTTTCGCCGACGCGTCAAGCTGCACCGCGGGTGCGATGCGGGTGAAATCGAGGTCGAGGTCGCACAGCTCCGTCAGGCTTTCCAGCAGCACCCGGCAATCGGCGAAGCGCTCTTCCGGCTCCTTGGCGAGCATGCGATCGATCAGGTGCTGGTAGTCGGACAACCCACGGCGCAGCAAGGGCGGGTCCATCTGCACGTGATTGAGCACGGTATCGGCGTAGCTGGCGCCGCGATAAGGGTTCTCGCCGGTCAGCAGCTCCAGCAGGATCACCCCCAGGCTGTAGATATCGCTGCGGGCATCCAGCGGCTGGCACTGGGCCTGCTCCGGGCTGCTGTAGGCCGGGCTGCCGACGGCGACGTTGAACTGGGTCAGTTCGGTGTCGAGTTCGAGGTCCTTGGCGATGCCGAAATCGGTGAGCACCGCCGTGCCATCGTCGCGGAAGAGGATGTTGGCCGGTTTGATGTCGCGGTGGATCAGCCCCTTGTCGTGGACCACTGCCAGGGCGCTGGCGATCTGCCGGACGATGCGCAGGGCTTCGAGGGGCTCAAGCACGTGGCCCTTGTGGCGGCCGAGATCGCCACCGGAAAGGAACTCCATGGCGAGATAGGGCCGTCCGTCGGGCAGGCGGTCGATCGCGTGGATGGTGACGATGGACGGATGGTGCAAGGACGCCAGCGTGCGCGCCTCCCTGACGAAACGGTCTACCAGCGTTTCGTCGTCCAGCCGGTCCAGCACCTTCACCGCGACCTTGCGATTGAGGGACTCCTGGGTGGCGAGGTAGACCTCGGCCATCCCGCCTTTGCCCAGGCGTCCGTGCACGAGATAGCCGGGGATATCGAGAAGGTTGTCGTTCATGTTCAGGGTCTTCGGGATTTGAGCAACCGGCTCAGGAACGAATTGGACCTGCTTGCCGGCAAAGAGGTTTCCGGCTGCATCAGGCCGATCACGATGCAAGAGATATTGTCCCGACCGCCGGCATCACAAGCCTGTTCCAGCAATTGCGCCACCAGGTCGTCGAGGGTTTCCGCGCGGGCGCACTGGGCCTGGATCTGTTCGTCGTCCAGTTCGCCACTCAAGCCGTCGCTGCACAGCAGCAGCAATTCGCCCGGCGCCAGGGTGCCATGCACGCGACCAACTTCAAGGTCCTGGTGGACCTGGCCGAGGCACTGGGTCACGACATTACGCCGGGGATGCTGGCGAGCCTGTAGCGGGGTCAGTTCGCCGGCGTCCACCAGGGCCTGCACCAGACTGTGGTCATGGCTGAGGCGCACGATACCAGCGGCACTCACCTGATAAGCGCGGCTGTCGCCAGCCCAGACCAGGTCGAACGCGGGGCCGTCGAACTTCACCGCGACCAGGGTGGTGCCCATACCGGAGCCACCTGCCGCCGCGACGACGGCCGCGTGGGCGAGCTGCACCGCAGCCTCGAGGTCCTGCCCGGCGGCAGTCGCGTCCCGCAGCGTGGAAACCGCCACCGCGCTGGCCACTTCGCCGCGCTGGTGGCCGCCCATGCCGTCGGCCACGGCCCAGAGCCCCAGTTGCGGGGCGCAGAGCAGTGCGTCTTCGTTGTGTTCACGCACGCAGCCGGTGATGGACTGCGCGGCGTATCCCAGTCGTTCGGGCATTGGGCTCTCGGTTGCCGGCCAGCGTTGGTCCCGCATGATGCGGCGGCGGCCGGTCGCTGTCACCGCCCGGTGGATGAAGTGTTAAGCAGTCGAGCATTTGTCCGGCCATGCAATGGCCCGCCAGGCGGCTATGCTGACTTCATCGGTTCCGTAAACCAACAGGCTCGTGCAGCCCAGGAGGTGGTAATGGCCATTGAGCGCTTCAAGGCAGGGATGCGCTGATCCATTCACCCTCTAGCGGAGTAACCATCATGAGCAAAGGTCTCGATGCAAAACGCGCGGCAAAGAAAAAGCCGCAAAAGACCCTATTGGAAAAACGATCTGCCAAGCGCAGCAAGAAAACCGGCGGTGGCCTGCTCGGCGCCCATGCACCGAATCCTTGAGTCACCCAGCGCAACGAAGACGCCCTCCTCAATGGAGGGCGTCGTCTTTTCGGGTTCGATCAAGCGGCACGATGGCCGTCGGGCGCCGTTTCTTCCTGTAGAGCGGCATTCGCTTTGATGACCAGCAGATCACCCTCCAGCCGATCCAGCACGGCTTCGGCGGTGTTACCCACCAGCGCCCCAGCCAAGCCCTGGCGGGCGACAGTCCCCAGCACGGTCAGTCCGGCCCCGAGTTCATTGGCAATCCGCGGTATCAAGCTGCGGGCAGGGCCTTCGCCAAGATGCAGGCAGTGCTCGGGCAGCTCGTATTCCTCCATGAACCAGCGGCATTGCTCATGGCAATGGCCGGCGATGACCTGATCGAGGGTCTGCTGCGGATCGGCCTGGGGCAGCAGGGTCGGTGAATAGGCGCTCACCACATGCAGGCTGGCGCCGAACAGTCCACTGAGGAAGTTGGCGTGCTCCATGACATTGCCCTGCAACGCGACGTGTGCCGTGTCCTGGTGCTCGACATCCATGCCGGCGAGCACGGTGCCGCCTTCCCAGACCCGACCACCCCGAATCAGCAGCAGCGGCGTCGGAACCTGTCGTAACAGGTGCCAGTCGTCGGGGGTCATCAACAGTTGGCTCAGGCGTCCAGCGGGGCGGTGTTGCTTGATCACCAGGTCGCACAACTGGGCACGGCAGGTTTCCAGGATGGCATTGCTCGCGCGCGAGAATTCCACCCGAGCCACCGCCCCCCGAGCATGCACACCCGAGCGCAGGAGCCCGACCAGGTACTGGTCGAGCACCCCGGAGGAGCTGTCGCTGGGATCGCACAGCAGCAGGTGGAGCGCGGCGCCGAGCTTCTGGGCGAGTTGCAGTCCCCGCTCAAGGGCCTCGGACTCGGAGTCCAGGGGGATGACAACGAGGATCTTCTTTACCGAACGCATGGCAATCGTCCTCCTGTTGCTGAAACGCCAGTGCGGACTGATCTCTAACAGCCGGGACATGGGACGAACGTGTGGCAGCCCAGCCGCCGTAGCCGCCACGGCTTAGGAGTATGACCGCCCTCCCTCACCCGGCAAGGCAGGTCATCGCAGAGCAAAGTCCGATTGGTTCCTGGCCAAGTCCGAGAAGGCATAAGCCTTCAATGCCTGACTGCCGTCGAAACGCGGCCGGCTTACTCTCAAAGGAACATCCCGCCCGAAGCTTCCACCCGTTGCCCGTTGATCCAGCGACCCGCGTCGGAGAGCAGCATGGCCACGGCTGCGCCAATATCTTCCGGGAGACCTACGCGGCCCAGGGCGGTATTGCCGGCGATGAAGGCGTTGACCTGGGAGTTGTCACGCACCACTCCGCCGCCGAAATCGGTCTCGATGGCACCCGGTGCCAGCACATTCACGGAAATGCCGCGTGCACCCAACTCCTTGGCCTGGTAGCGGGTCAGCACTTCGATGCCGCCTTTCATTGCCGCGTAGGCGGCATAGCCCGGCAGTGCGAAGCGCGCCAGTCCCGTGGAGATATTCAGGATGCGTCCGCCGTCGGCGATCAGCGGCAGGAGTTTCTGGGTGAGGAAGAACGGCCCCTTGAGCTGGACGTTCACCAGCTGGTCGAACTGCTCCTCGGTGGTTTCGGCAAAGCTGGCATGGATGCCGATGCCCGCGTTGTTCACCAGGAAGTCGAAATCGTCGCGGCCGAACTCGGCCTTCAGCAGGCGTCCCAGGCTGGCGACGAAGGCGTCGAAGGTGGCGCTCTTGCTCACGTCCAGCTGGAGCATGGCGGCATGTCCGCCGAGGTCCATGATTTCGCGGCTGAGGGATTCGGCGTCCTCCAGCTTGCTGTGGTACGTGCCGATGATGTCGATGCCCTGGGCCGCCAGGTGCTGCGCCATGCTTTTGCCGAGGCCGCGGCTGGCGCCGGTGATGAGTGCGATCTTGCGGGTCATTGCAGTGCTCCTGGTTGCAGGTAGTGGATGTGGTGAGGAGCTTATTGTCCGGACAAATACCGATAAATAATCTGTAATCGGAATTACTGATCGCCCATAACGAACAATCCGGAGGGAGGCGCCACACGGATGAACAAGCTGGAGCTACTGAAAACCTTCGTACGGGTCAGCGAGCTGTCAAGTTTCACCCAGGCCGCCGACAGCCTCGGCCTGCCCCGCTCTACCGTGTCCGACCAGATTCAGGCGCTGGAGGAACTCATCGGTACGCGCCTGCTGCAACGCACCACGCGCAAGGTGCGGGCGACCCAGGACGGCTTGTTGTTGTATGAGCGTAGCCGCGAGTTGCTGGCGCAGATGGATGAACTGGAGGGCTTGTTCCGCCAGGACGTCACAGCGTTGTCCGGCCGCATCCGGGTGGACATGCCCACCGTCCTGGCGCGCAAGGTGGTGATGCCACGCCTGACAGAATTCACCGGCCTGCACCCGGGCGTTGAACTGGAAGTCAGCAGCACGGACCGACGAGTGGACCTGGTGCGCGAGGGCTTCGACCTGGTGCTGCGCGTTGGACCGTTGCTGGACACGTCGCTAGTGGCGCGCCCCCTTGGAGCATTCCCGATGGTCAATGTCGCCAGCCGCGCCTACCTCGCCGCCCACGGTGTACCGCGCTCGCTGGAGGATCTGGCGCACCATCGGCTGGTGCACTACGTGTCGGTATTGGGCAGCCGGCCAGCGGGCTTCGAGTACCTGGCCAGCGGCAGGCTGCATTACCTGCCCATGGCCGGCAGTGTGACGGTAAACAATGCCGAGGCTTACAGCGCCGCCTGCCTGGGCGGGCTGGGGCTGATCCAGGTGCCTTTGCATGGCGTGCGCGAACTCCTCGAAAGCGGCGAACTGGTGGCGCTCCTGCCCCAGTTCCAGGCGCCGCCACTGGAAGTGACCCTGCTCTATGCTCACCGCCGGCTACCCCGACGCGTACGCGCCTTCATGGACTGGCTGGAACAGGTGGTTGAGGGCCAGACCGCGCCCGTCTCTCAGGGAGAGTAGGTACAGCGGTTGCGGCCGTTGTGCTTGGAGTCGTAGAGGGCCTGGTCGGCCTTGATGAGGGCCTGGTTGAGACTGTCGCCGGCATCCAACCTGCCCAGACCGATGCTGATCGTCACCGGGTGGGCCGTCGGGGCTTCCCGCACTGTTGCCAGGAGTACCTGCATGCGCCGCTGGACCTCGTCGGGCGTGATGTCCCAGAGGTAGACACCAAATTCTTCGCCACCCAGCCGGGCGAATTCGAACTCACCCAGCACCTCGCGAATATTGCCGGCCACCCGTTGCAGCACTTCGTCGCCTATGTCGTGCCCGTAGCTGTCGTTGACCTTCTTGAAGTAGTCGATATCCACCATGGCCAGGTAGCGCATCTGGTCGGCGGCGCTCGCCTCCAGGCGGGAGGCGGTACGGGTCATGAAGGCGCGTCGATTGGGGATCTGCGTCAACGCGTCGATATAGGCCTGCTCCATCAACAGCTTGGCCATCAGGTAGTTGTGGAGCTTGCCCTGACGCAGACGCACGTATGTGTACGAGGTGATCGAGGCAAAAAAGAGTACGTAGAACAGGATCAACGTGCCCTTCAGTTCGAGCACCGGAATGCCACCGGCGAAAGGATTGAGCAGTACCCAGGTCAGCGCCTGCACGAAGAAGAAGCTGTAATTGTTGTGCGGCAGCACCGCGGCGAAGAAGACCACGCTGGAGGCGGTCAGGGTCAGCCAGAGCGGCTGCTGGTCATCAGGAATGCCCTCGATCACCAGCTGTGCGCTGACGCAGTAGAGGGTCACGTAGACCAGATTGAGCACGTAGAAATGCCAGGCCTTGCGAATCAGCGGGACACACGCGGTCAGGCCGATGAGCACGACAAGCAGCGCAATGGACCTGAACGTGAAGCCCTGCCCGCCCTCGAAGCTCACCACCAGGTCGAACAGAAACCAGAGCACGATGCTGACGCCCAGTACCAGCACGCAGAACGTGCGCAGTCGCTCGAAGTCGTACTGCTGGAACTCGGCCTTGAGTTCGGCCGTAACGGCCAGATGCGATAACTGGGATTCGACGGCGCGGAACATGGGGCCCTCCGATGGCGACTTAAGCAGCCTAGTTCAGCCGTGGAAAGGCGATAGCGCGGAAATCGACCTCCTCTCGGGAGCCCGAATGGTAGGAGCGAGCTTGCTCGCGAAAAGCCTTGCACCGGGCTGTTCGCGAGCAAGCTCGCTCCTACAGATGGGTTGCGGTATCGCCTTTCAAGGCGTGAGCAAGGTTTGCCCCAGGGACGGTAACGGAAGAAGAAGACCGCGTCCGGGTGGCAGCCCATGGCACGAGAGGGCTCGCGCCCGGCCATGTCCTAGTTCAACCATGCGCCGCATGGCGCCGGCCTATGTGCCGCCGGGCCAGACGCCGCAGAAGCCCTATGCGGAGTTTCCCGGCGTGGAGTGATGGGTGTGCGGCGGCGCCGCACCATTCGTCGGCCGATCCTTGCGTCATTACGGATGGGTTGCCCGGACGTCCTGATCGGACGGCTGGCGAATAAAAGGTTAGGCATTCCTCGAAAGCACAGGTATTGTGTCGAGCGCTGTGATGCATGTGTCACCGGAAAACGGTCTGTACTTTAGCGGTCCCTTTTTCATCGGTTGCCGATTCTCTGCACTCAGTGACAGGCTGGAACGTTCCAGCCCAGCAATAACTCAGTTTCTAGGAGACATTCCAATGTCCGAGCGCCAAACCGGCACCGTCAAGTGGTTCAACGATGAAAAGGGCTTCGGCTTCATTACCACCGATAACGGTCCCGATCTGTTCGTTCACTACCGTTCTATCCAAAGCGCCGGCTTCAAAAGCCTGAAGGAAGGCCAGAAGGTCTCCTTCATCGCTGTGCAGGGCCAGAAAGGCCTGCAAGCCGACGAAGTGCAAGTGCTGTAAGCACAAGCCGATAAAAGAACCGGCCTTCGGGCCGGTTTTTTTTTCAGTCGTTCCAAATGGCCGACCTTCGGCCATCACGTACAGAGAAGTGATATGCGCATCAAGACCTCCCACAGCAGCACCCCCAAGCCGCCGGCAGCCACCACCAGCAGCGAAGCCCTGGAAGCGCAGATTGCCGCCTTCCTGAACAAGGGTGGCGAGATCCAGGAAATCGCCAAGGGCGTCAGCGCCCAGGTCGCGCCGAGCCGCCATATCCGCATCGGCAACAAGTAAGTCCCTCTGGGCGCCCTGGGGCGGACAGGTGCCAGACCTGCCGCCCGGCGTCACCGCTCCGTCCTGCCGATGGGCGGATGCCGCTTGCAATGAATCTCGCCCGACTAAACTTCCCCACAGGCCGAATGCGGCCGGAAACCGGGGGTAACGGTCGGATGGGGGCCGGCGTCAGCCAGCTGGGAGGTGTCCCATGCAGCGGCACTACTACATAAGCGACAATCTCAAAGACCTGGAAAGGGTCGAAGACGAGCTCGAAGCCCAAGGCATCGACCACGAGCAGATCCATGTGCTCAGTGATCGCGATGCCGACGTCGAGCATTACCAGCTCCACGACGTCTCCTCCGTGATGAAGCGCGACATGGTGCATTCCGGAATGATCGGCGTCGGCATCGGCGTGGCCCTGGCGGCCATGGTGATGCTGGTGGCCTGGTTCAGCGGCTGGACCGGTACCGCCGCCGGCTGGATTCCCTTCATTTTCCTCGCGATCGCCCTGTTCGGCTTCAGCGTCTGGGAAGGCAGCCTGTTCGGGATACAGACACCCAATGCCGTCGTGAAACGCTTCCAGCGCACGCTGGAGGAAGGCAAGCATGTGTTCTTCGTCGACGTGAAGCCTACCCAGGAACCGATTCTCGCCCGCGTCGTCAGCCACCATCCGATGCTCAGGACCGCCGGCATGGGCCAGGCCACGCCAGACTGGGCCGAGAACCTGCAACACCGCCTTCATCAATTGCGCAAGATGATGTAGCAGCACCTCGCGGCGGCGGATGCAACGCCCAGCGTCATCCGCCGCTTCACACCACTTCCCTTCAGCCCTGATCCGGCACGGTGCTGGCTCGCGCCTCAGCCAATAACCAGTCGATCAGGCGACGCACCTTTTCCGGCGGTGGCGACCGGCGGCTCCATGCCAGCCGATAGGCCCAGGGCGTCGGCAGGCGACACCCCTCGCCGAAGGGCAGCACCAGCCGCCCGTTGGCAATGTCGTCGCAGGCCAGGGCCGTTGATCCCAGGGCAAACCCCTGCCCGCTCACCGCCCCCTGGATGGCATGGCCGATCAGGCCAAAACGCATCCCTCCCCTGACCGGCCCCGGCTCGCCGACAAAGGTGGCGAACCAGTCTTCCCAGCTCGGCAGATGCAGGTTGGCGGTGTTTTTCCAGTGGGTGTGGATAAGTCGTGCGCCCAGCATGTCCCGTGGCTCGCGTATAGGGCCGAACTGTTCCAGGTACGTCGGACTGCAGACGGGGAAAAACTCCTCGAGAAACAGCAACTCGCTGGCGGGCATGGGTGTTTCGGTAGTGGTGAAGCGGATGGCGAGGGTGGCCTCGCCCCGCTCGAGGTCCACCAGTTGCTCGGTGGCCTCGAGGCTGAGGGTGATGTCCGGGTTGCTGGCGGCGAACTGGTTGAGCCGACGCATCAGCCAATGGCTGGCAATCGACGGCGCACAGGTGATGTGGATAGGGCCCTCGTCCTGGCCACGCAGTTCGTCGGCACCGCGGGTGAGCAACTCGAAGGCCTGGGTAACGGTGGCGGCCAGGCGATGACCATTGTCATTGAGCGTGACGGTGTTGCGCGTGCGGTCGAAGAGAGTCACGCCCAGCTCGCTCTCCAGCAGGCGGATCTGGCGGCTCACCGCTCCCGGGGTCACGGAAAGCTCCTGGGCGGCCTCGGTGAAATTGCGGCTGCGGGCGGCGACCTCGAAGGTGCGCAAGGCGATGAGCGAAGGAAGACGCATGGCGAGTTCGCTTTGAGTTCTAGTCAAAGCATGATGACAAATCATCGTTTGAATGCAAGGCGCCGAAGGACCGATCCTGCGCCCATTGGCGGCCTCTGCCGCGCCCCTCTGCCTTGCGAGTCGAACGATGAAACCCTCCCGCCTTCCCCTGGACTGGTTCGCCTGCGGACTGATGTTCGTCCTCTGCATCTGCTGGGGTTTCCAGCAGGTGGCGATCAAGCTGACGATCGACGACGTGCCTTCCATCCTGCAGCTGGCCGTCCGCTCCGGCGGAGCGGCCCTGGTGCTGGGCGCGCTGGTGCTGTGGAAAGAAGGTCGCGGCGCCTTCACCGACGGAACCCTGCTGCCCGGCATCGCCGTCGGCACGTTGTTCGCGCTGGAATTCCTGTTCATCGGCGAAGGCCTCAACCACACCAGCGCCTCGCACCTGTCGGTGTTCCTCTATACCGCGCCCATGTTCGCGGCCCTTGGCCTACACCTGATGCTGCCGGAGGAACGCCTCTCCCCCGTGCAATGGCTCGGCGTCATGGTGGCCTTCGGCGGCATTGCCACCGCCTTCCTCGGCCAGCCCTCCGACGCACCCGGCAACGTACTGCTGGGTGATGCATATGCCCTGTGCGGCGCCGCAGCCTGGGGTGCCACGACCCTGGTGATCCGTGGTTCGTCGCTGTCCGAGGCCAACCCGGTGAAAACCCTCTTCTACCAGTTGTTCGGCGCAGTCCTGCTGCTGACCGTCGTGGCCTTCAGCACCGGCAAGACCGACATGCAGCTGACCCAGAAGGCAGTCATCAGCCTTGCCTTCCAGGTGGTGGTGATCGCGCTCATCAGCTACCTCGCCTGGTTCTGGCTGCTGCGCCGCTACCTGGCCACCCGTCTGTCGGTGCTGTCCTTCATGACCCCATTGTTCGGCGTGACCTTCGGCGTGCTGGTACTGGGAGAGACGATCGACCTGTCATTTGCCATCGGTGCCACCCTGGTGCTGGGCGGCATCGTGCTGGTCAGCGGAGCGGAGCTGCTGCGCGGTCGCCGGCAGCGCAAGTTATCGACGCCTTCCGAGGCCTGATCGATCGAGGGGTAACGCAACTGCGAGACGGTGATCAGCGCCGACGGATACGATCGACCAGCACCCGTCCATCCTGTCCCCAGCGCCCGCGCACTTCCACGACGTCCCCGACGCCCGGCGACTTGTCGATCCGGGTGCCGGGGCCGACCACCAGCTGTAGCGAATCCAAGGTCCAACCTTCCCCCAGCACACCCTGCAGCCGAACCCGCGACCCCACCGGGCTGGGCGCCGGCTGGCCGGTGTCATCGCGGGCACCTTGATCGATCCAGTCGACGATCAACTGGACTTCCTCATCGCTGAGAAAGGGCGGCCCGTCATAGGGCATCTGCGGCTGCGACTGGCCACGGATACGCCGCACCAGCTCACTGGCGCCCGAAGCGCCGGGCACCACGCGCACGCGTTCATGGCGATCGAGGATGGCGGCGTAGGAGTTCAGCAGCAGGCCTTCCGGAGCCGAGCCCATCAGGCCGTAGGCGGAATGACATTTGACGCAGCGGCTGGCGAAGATCGGCGCCACATGCTCGTAGGTCACCGGCTGCCCCTCTGATGGGCGCAGTAATGGCGCAGGCCTGGCGGTGGCATCCGCCGGCCGGCTGCCGGCTTGCAATCCACCGGCTATCCAGTCCTCGACCAGAGTGATCTCGGCATCGCTCAGAAAAGGCGGCCCGGTCATCGGCATGCGCGGCTGGCTCTGTCCCTTGAGACGCCGGATCAGCTCGCTGTTGGCGGGATCACCACTGACCACCACCTGACGGATGCTGCTGCCCTTGAGAAGCTCGTCCAGGCTTGTCAGGCGCAGGCCGAGTGGCGCCGCATCGCCGGCATGGCACATCACGCAGCGCGCCTGGAGGATGGGCTGGATATCGTCGAAGCTCACATCCTGCGCCAGGACCAAGGCCGGCGCCAGCATCAGCGAGCAGAGTTTGACCAGCCCCAGGACCTTGCCCATTTCGACCTCGCATCAGCATGGCTTGCCTCGCTAAGCCTAGTGAAACAACGTTCATTACGCTGTCGCGGGGAACCCCGCCCCAATCCGCCGGTCAGTCTATTCGAGGCCGGCGTGTGCCGACCCCAAGCCCCGGGCTCTGTTCAGTCGCCGCTGTGGACCCCGGGGCTTTCACCTGCGCGAAAGGTCAGAAACGTCCGTATACAGATTTGCCTGATTGGCTGGTTTCCTCAGAGCCTGCCGTAGGCAATGATGGCGGCCGCGTGTCGTAACTGGAGAAACATCGCATGAAACCTGCCCCCCGCCTCACCGCCCTGCTGCTTGGCGCCGGCCTGCTGGCCAGCCTCGCCGGCTGCGACCTGGCCGAGGAATCCGCCAACAAGCTGGCGGAGAAAGCCGAGGCGGCCGCCCAGGAAATCGCCCGGGAAGCCATCGGCGAAGCGGTAAACGAATTGAACAAGCAAGTGGACCAGGCCCAGGCCTCGGCGAAGGAGCTGCTGGGAGAACCGAAAAAGGACGAAGCCCGCGACGAGCAACCGCGCGCGCCATCGAACAGGAATGAGGGCCAGGAAGAAGACGCCATGCTGCCACCCTCCGGCGTCGAGACCTGATCCCTGGCGAGTTCGGCCGCGATTTCCCTGTCGCGGCCTACCGGCCTCAGGCGCGCAGATAGCGCGGCAAGGGCTTTCTGTGAAGCACCTTCAATGACTCCACCGGCGGAACTTCGCCGTGCTCCAGTGCCAGGTCGCGCTGGAGCGTGCTGACCAGCCAATCCAGTTGCGCCGTCGCCGCCACCACGCGCTGGAAGAATTTCCCCTCGCGCTCGAGCGTCAACACGAAGCCCCCATCGGGTCGAGGCTTGGTGCTCAATTCGTATTCCGGAAAGGCGCCGATCAGCTTGTCAAAATCCAGATCCATGTCTTCTCTCCCAGAAAAATGATTGCTCCTGCACCCCAGTTTGCAGCGTGCATGCCAGCGCTATGACAACGGAAACGCCAAATAAATCAGTCGGTTGCAATATTTTTGAACAGATTTTTCCATGCATTGCGCACGATCTGGGGGAATTGCAGCGTGCAACTTGCAAGAACTTTGAAATGCAAAACCCCCGGCGGGAGCGAACTCCGAACCGGGGGTTTTGTATTCAAGGCCGCGGCAGACGCGGCCTCCAGGGTATTCAGAGCAGCTCGATGCGATCGTCTTCGATGCGGATCAGACCCTGCTTGAAGAGGCCACCGATAGCCTTCTTGAAATTGCCCTTGCTGGCGCCGAAGCGCTGGCTGATCAGTTCCGGCGGGCTCTTGTCGGAAAGCTTCAGGACCCCGCCTTCGGCGCGCAATGCCGCGATGATCTGCTCACCAAGGCCGCTGACAGCCTCCACCCCCACCGGTTGCAAGCTCAGGCTGATCTTGCCATCCGGGCGAATCTCCCGGATGTAGCCCTTTTCACGCATGCCGTTGCGCACGAACTTGAAGACCTCGTTCTTGTGCAGCAGACCCCAGTGCTTGCCATCGATGATGGCCTTGAAGCCCAGATCGGTCTTCTCAACCACCAGCAGGTCCACTTCCTGGCCCGGCTTGTAGTGGGGTGGCGTGGTGTCCAGGTAGCGATCCAGGCGCGCGGTGGCAGTGACGCGGCGGGTACGTTTATCGAGGTAGACGTGCACCACCGCGTAGTCGCCGACTTGCAGCGGGCGCTTCTCTTCCGAGTGGGGCAGCAGCAGGTCCTTGGGCAGGCCCCAGTCGAGGAACAGGCCGACGCGATTGATCTCCACCACCTTGAGGCTGGCGAAACCGCCGACCTGCACCTTGGGTTTGAGGGTGGTCGCCACCGGGCGGTCTTCGCTGTCCAGATAGAGGAAGACATTCAGCCAGTCGCCCACCTCGGTGGGTTCGTCCTTGGGCACGTAGCGTTTGGGCAGGAGGATTTCGCCGTCCGGGCCGCCGTCCAGGTACAAACCGAAGTCGGTGTGCTTGGCCACCTGAAGTGAATTGAAACGCCCGATAAGTGCCATCTTCGCAACCTCTGTAAGTCGAGGCGGCATTCTACCTGCTGGCTGACCTGCGGACCACGAGTGCCGCAGCCTGGAGCAGATACCACGAAGCTCGGGAACACAGCCTTTCATCGCCCGATGCATTGTAGAGGGCGTCCTGAATTTTCATTCTGCAAAACTGTCTACTGGTCGCTAGCACAACGATGTTTCAGAATCATGTCTTCGCAAGCGCGATCCATGTATTCCGGCATCAATCGATGGATTCTCACTGTCACATCTCAGGAGTTCCTGTGCGCCCATTCAGCCGTTGGCTGTCGCAGTCCCTTTCGCTCGCAACACTTGGCGTGCTTTTCCTGGTGATTCCCCTCACCAGCCGCTACTGGCTGGGCTGGTCCAATCCCTTCGGCTACCTCTCCGACCTCGCATTCGGCAGTTTCCTGATCGTGCTGCTTTACGGTCGCTCGCTGTTGCTGGCACTCCCGCTGATGCTGCTCTGGAGCGCGATGATCCTCGGCAATGCCGAGCTGATCGGCGCCGTGGGGCGCATGCCGGAAACCAGTGACCTCAAATACCTGCTCGACCCGCAGTTCGTCAGCCACTCGACCCAGGGTGGCGGCATCACCCACCCGTACCTGGGCCTGGCGCTGGGTGCCAGCCTGCTGGCCTGCTTGCTGTGCTGGCGGCGCCGGCACCGTCCGCTGAACTGGAAGTGGTTCGCCACGCCGGCCGCCTTGCTGATGGGGCACGTCACCCTGCAGTCCGTGCAGCCCAGCGACGCCGACCAGTGGAAACAATTCAACCTGCCGCACAAGCTGATGGCCAGCGCAGTGAATGTCGGCCAGTTGGCCGTCGAGGACTGGCTCGACGGCGACAAGCCCGACGTTCCGCCGGACATTGCCGGACTGGCGCGCCTGGACCTCGACGGCACGCCGCTGCTCTCGGGCCCCGGCCGTGCGCGCAACGTCCTGGTGATCACCCTGGAAGGCATCCCCGGTGCCTACATCGCTGCCAACCGCGCCGCGATCAACAGCAGCTACCAGGATTCGCTGATGCCCAAGCTCAGTGCCTGGGCCGAGCGCGCCATGACCACGCCCGACTACGTGCTGCACAGTCACCAGACCATCCGCGGCCTGTACGCCATGCTCTGCGGTGACTACAGCAAGCTGGACTCGGGCACGCCCAAGGGCCTGGAACTGCTGAACAATCCCGCCCGGGCCAAGGCCTGCCTGCCCGCGCAAATGCGCCAGCACGGCTTCAGCACCCACTTCCTCCAGGGTGCCGGGCTGCGCTTCATGGCCAAAGACAAGATCATGCCGCAGATGGGCTTCGACAAGACCCTTGGACGCGACTGGTTCCGCAACAAGGCCTATCTGGAATTCCCCTGGGGCATGGATGACAAGTCCTTCTTCGAAGGCGCGCAGACCTACGTGAAGCAACTGCGCCAGCAGAAGAAGCCGTGGATGCTCACGCTGCTCACCGTCGGCACCCACCAGCCCTACTCCGCTCCGGTCGAATACCTGATGCGCTATCCGGACTCCAAGAAGGCGGCTATCGCCTACCTGGACGACGCGGTGGATGCGTTCCTCACCGGTCTGGAGAAACAGGGCGTCCTTAAGAACACCCTGGTGATCGTCACCTCCGATGAATCCCACGGCATCGAGAACGTTCGCCTCGCCTCGGCGTGGGGCTTCAACCTGGTGCTGGCTCCCGAGCAGGCCTCGCTGCCTCCGATCAAGAGCGGTGTGTACGGGCATGTCGACCTGACCGCCTCGATACTCGATTACTTCGGCTATCGGTTGCCACAGAACCTGTCCGGCCGCTCGCTGTTCCGCGACTACGAAACGGGCCGCGAGATCATGTCCTATACCAACGGCAAGCTGCGCTACCACGACGGCAAGCAGACCTTCACCGAGTGCGACTTCCGCCAGGTCTGCCGGCGCTACCAGAGCGAGGGTTTTATCGCCGACGAGGCCCGCTACCAGGGCAGCTTCAGCGGCAAGAAGGCCCGCCTGGTGTCCCAGCGCGCAGCGTTGCTCGACCAGTCGCTACAAGGCGGCAACCTCGGCCAGGAATACCAGTTCGCCACCCGCGAGCGCATTCGCCTGAAAGAGAAGGCCAAGGACGACTGGGCCGACAACCTGATCGGCGCCCAATACATGGAACTGCCGAAGGACAGCCGGACCAGTGTGCAAATGACCATCAAGGTCGTGCGCATGGACAAGCAAGGCGCCCAGTTGCGCCTGAAAGCCAAGGAGTTCGAGCGTGATGTGACACTGCCGATTCCGGAGATGCCGCTGCTGAAACAGGGCAAGCCGCTCAAGGTCAAATTCGCCTTCGACAACCCCGAAGCGCGCAAGGCCTTCTCCTTCCACCTCCTGGCCGAAGGCCGAGGGGTAATCGAGATCAGCGACTTCCGGGTCAGCACCGAACCGCTGCCGCCGCCCACCCAGGCCGTCGACAGCAATGGCCAGGTCGCTCAGAAGCGCCCGCTGCACCCCATTACCACCCTCTTTGGCCTGCTGGCGCGTCAACAGGATGCAATGGAGAGTGAACTGGAGAATCCGGGCGAAGAGCGCGCTGTGCTGCCGGAAAGCACCGAACTGCGGTTGCAGCAGTATCACTGAGCGGCGGATTTGAGCTCACACAAAAAGGGCGGCTTGGCCGCCCTTCTTTCGTCTGGCCCCTTTGGGTTCAGGTCGGAGCCTGTGGCGCCGCTTCCGACTCGGCGCGCGCCGTTTCCATCAGGATGCGCGCGCAGCAAAGCTCTTCCATCTCCAGCAGCCAGGCCTCTACCTGCTGTGCCGTCAGCTGCGCGGTGAGTCCGTAACGGCGCCCGCCCCATACGGCTACGAACAGTGCATCAATACTTTCCGGACGCGGCTGGCGCGGCATATCGGAACAGGCGGCCACCGCTTCGCGCCACTTGCCCGCCACCTCCTGATACACCCGCTGGTGGTGCCAGGGTTCAGCGATGAGGCGCTCCAGCTCCATCAACTCGGTATCGAAGAAGGGCCTCGCCTGCTCCTGCGAATGGCCGCAGGAGAGCCGCACCAGACGGCGTACACGGGTCTGCCAATCGACGCCCGTCGCCAGCACCACTTCGCGCTCCAGACGCTGCAGGAGCAGGTCGAGCTGATGGCGGATATAGCCTGACAGCAGGGCTTCCTTACTGGGGAAGTAGTCGTAGAGCGTGCCCACGGCAACGCCGGTTTCCAGGGCGACGGCGCGGGTAGTCACGCCGTTCCAGCCGCGCTGGCGAAGAATCCGAACGAAGGCTTCGTAGATGGCCTCCACCGTGAATCGGGCGCGGGCCTGTGAGGGCCGCTTGAGCGGCTTGTTGCGGGGCTTTGCGGACTCCATGGATCTCTCTTGCGGTTTCCGAACCCGAGCTGAAGGGGCTCTTGCTAGCCTGTTCCAACCCCACCGAACCTGGAGCCGGAAATGTCGAATCGCAGCACAGTATCACGCCTGTTCACCCGCAAGGGCGCCCTTGATCAGACCCGCCTGGTGCAACAGGAAGAAAGCCTGGAAGCCGCCGACGGGGAGATCGTCCTGCGCCTGGACCTGTTCTCCCTCACCACCAACAACATCACCTATGCCGCCTTCGGCGACTCCATGCAGTACTGGCATTTCTTCCCCACGCACGAAGAAGGCTGGGGTCATATGCCGGTGTGGGGTTTTGCTGACGTGCTCGATTCGAAAGTAGCGGGCATCGAGATCGGCGAGCGTTTCTACGGCTACTTCCCCATCGCCAGCCATGTCCGCATGCAACCGGAGCGAGTCACGCCACGGGGCTTCTACGATGGCGCCGAACACCGCCGATCCCTCACCTCGGCCTACAACCAGTACACGCGCTGCAGTTGGGACAGCTACTACAGCCCCGACACCGAGGCGCTGCAGATCCTGCTCAAGCCGCTGTTCCTGACCTCGTCCATGCTGGCGGACTTCCTCGACGACAACGACCTGTTCGGCGCTCGCCAGGTAGTGTTTTCCAGCGCCTCCAGCAAAACCGCCTATGGCACCGCCGCCTGCCTCGGACGCCAGGCAGGGCGTCATCTGGTCGCCATGACATCTTCCCGCAACAGCGACTTTGTCGAAGGCCTCGGCTGCTACCAGCAGAGCTGCACCTACGACCGGCTGGAAAGCCTGGCGACCGACCTGCCAACCCTCTACGTCGACTTTTCCGGCGACCTCGCACTGCGTACCCGCGTACACCAGCACTTTGGTCCGAACCTGGTGTACAGCTGCTTCGCCGGCTCCGCGCAAACCCCGGAAGCCAACGCGCTGAGCTGCCCCGTGGGTCCGCAACCCGAGTTCTTCTTCGCGCCGGTGCAGATCCGCAAGCGCAACGCTGAGTGGGGACCGGAACAGGTCAGCCGGCACATCGGCGAGGGGCTGGTGGATTTCTACCAGCAGGTCAGCCGCCCGCCCCGCCCCTGGCTACGGGTGGTGGAAGGCCAGGGTTACGAAGCGGCGCAGGAGCTGATCGCCAACCTTTTCCATGGCCGCGTAGCCGCAGACGAGGGCCATGTGATCCGCCTCTGAGGCGGATCAGGGCAAGGTCGCGCGGGTGGCGTTGCGGCTGTGTGCGCCAAAGTGGCGGATCAGTCGCACCAGTATCTGGTTGAGCTGGACGTCCTCTGGCAGCGGTGCGAGCTGGTTGCCCTGGCTGAACCCAACCTGCGACTGACCACTCGCCAGCCAGTGGGCGATGCGCTCGTCGAAATCATCGGCGACATCGTAGGACTCCTGGGACACCACCAACCGCAGGGATTCCCCATCGAAGCTCGGGTAATCAGCGTCGGTACGGGTGTCGGCATAAGCGCGCAGCAACGGGTTGTCGTTGCTGCCTTCGCGCAGCAGCTTGCGTAGCCAGTCGGCCTGGTACTGCTCCACCTCGGTATGCCGGTTGGCCACCTGCTCGATGGCCGCGAGCTTGTCGCTGTCCAGTCCAACCGCGGCCTTCAGGGCGACCCAGAACAACCGGAGCGTGCCGTGCCCCGGCAAGGCCTTGGCGTGATAGGGCTGGGTGAGGTCCTGGATGTAATGCAGACCCCAGCCGAGGAAGCGATAGCCCCAGTACGGGTGGCCGCTCTCGAAGGCGAAGCGCGCCAGCCCGAGGTACTGGTAGACCCGTACCTCGGGATAGGTGCGTGCCAGGTACGGTGCGGCCCGGTAGATGAGTTCGTCTTCGTGGTAGTAGCCGATGTGGAACGGCGCCTGGGACGAGAATTCGAATCGGGCATCGCCGAAGGGCTGCTTGCCGAAGTTGTAGCGGGCGCCGACTTCGCCGGGGTTGTCGCTGAACAGATTGATGTCATGGCCGTAGTCCGGCTCATCCGCAGCGCTGGCGACCACCGCCAGGGCCGGCAAGGATTCGCCGGGCTGCACCTGGTAGAAACGCCATTCGCGCCACAGGCTGAGCTTGCGGAACACCAGCACGTCGGACGCATCGAGCGGCGTTCGTCCGCTCCAGTCCATGCCAGGCAGCGCCTGGACGAAGTACGCCAGCTTGATCTCCGGGTTTACCCGCAGCGCCATGAGGAAGGCCTTGCGATGGTCGCCACCATGGGTCGGGATCCAACGCAGGTCGTCAGGGCGAGCCGGGTAATTCGCGAGGGTTTCCTGGAAGAACTCCTCCTGCTCGTCCAGCAATTGCTCGAGGGCCACACCCTCCTCTTCCAGGAAGGATTCCAGGCTCTCCACCGGCACGGGCGGCGCATCCTTGATCTGTGGCAGGCCTGCCAGCGCCAGGGCGGTGCCCAAGGCATGGTTGGACCAGGCCATGGCGGCGGATGGCAAGCCGACGAGGCTCAGGCTGAGGGCGAGCGCCAGGTACTTCATCGATCACTCCGTGACTGGATTTCGAGCAAGGCCCGGCAGCGTAGCAGCCATGCCACACGGCTTCACTGTCCAGCCGGGACAGCGGGACTCACCAATCAAGCCGACAGGAATGACTCTAGTGCATGAAACGAAACGGCCGCCTGAAGGCGGCCGTTTCGCGGGGCCGTCTACTACTGGATCTCTTCAGGCACCACCACCACCCAGTTCTTGTCCGCCGTCACCGGCAGTCCCTGCTTGGCCTGGGCTTCGGCATTGCGCTTCTGCATGGCGGTGATCTGGTCCATGTACTTGGCCTTGCGGTTGACCCACACGTTGATGCCGCCTTTGGCCACGTCGGTGCCGTGGAACATCATGTAGCCGTCGCTGATGGGGGTATCGCCGGCAGCCAGGATGGGCTTCTTCCACTCATCGATGTAGGTGAGGATCGCCGCGTACTTGCCCGACATCCAGGTCGCGGGGGTCCACAGATAGGGCGTCAGCTCCAGATCGAGGTTGGCCTTCTCGTCATACTTGCCATCGGTGATCTGCTTGCGGCTAGTGGTCACGGCACCGCTCTTGCGGTCCTTCAACAGGGTAGTGACGCCGATGACGTTCTGCGGTTTGACGTTGTAGCCGTACTTCGGGTCCGAGGCGACCATGCGCACCAGCTCTTCGAGCGCGGCGGTGATGATGTACACCTCGATACCGTTCTCGCTGAGCTTGTTCATCAGCTCCTTCTGCCCGGTGAAGATCTTCGGCGGGTTGATCTCGATGGTCTTCACCGCATCCCCTTCGTAATAGGTCGCGGGGATCGGCTTGCCATAGGCCATCAGTTCGTCGACGTAGCCTTTCAGCTCACGCAGGGTGAAACCGGAGAACACCTGGGCGACCCACGGATAGCAGACCAGGTCGTCGACTTCGCAGAGGCGGTAGTAATAGCTGTTCAGGCTTTCCTTGTGCCCATTGACGTCCTTGAACGGGATCAGCTTGAGCGAAGGGTCGAGCTTCTCGCGGGTGAGCACGCCCTTCATCTCCAGGAACGGCAGCAGGGACTCCTCCAGGTCATAGCGATAGCTCGTGTTATCCATGTCGAACACGGCGAAGTTGCCCTGGTTGGCATGCTTGGCGATCAGCGCATCCAACTGCCTGGCGGCCGGTTCCGGCCAGTGTTTCAACTCGGTAGCGGCCTGGGCGGTACTGGCCAGGCCGATGGACAGCACGACGGACATCAGTGTCTTGGCGATCTTCATCTTCTTGTTCCCTTGATGATTTGCGTGAGCGTGAGGAAGCCCCGAACCCTGCTTCGCCGCCGAACCTAGCAAAGGCCCTGGACGCGACCCGCATCAGAACGACCTCCAGCGTCCTCATCGCGCCATCCGATCAGCCGTGGGAATAATGCTGGATTCAGTCGCCCTCGCCCGCCTGCGGCTAGACTCAACCTCCCCTCAAGCCGCCAGGAGAAGCGTCATGCTCAAAGCCGAATACAAGACCCGTGGCCCGGTGCCCCAGGACGTGATCGAAGCCGTGGAACTGGAACTCCCGCCCGTGGCCGCCGGCCAGGCGCTGGTGAAGGTGCTGGCGGCGCCCATCAACCCGTCCGACGTGCTCACCCTGACCGGGGAATACGGCATGCTGCCGCCGCTGCCCGCCATCGGCGGCAATGAAGGCGTTGGCGAAGTGCTCGAAGTGGCCGCTGACGTCACCAGTCTCAAGCCCGGCCAGACCGTGCTGCTGCCGGTGGGCTGCGGTACCTGGCGCACCCATCTGGTCGCCGATGCCAAGCAACTGATCCCGTTGCCCAGCGCCGATCCGCAACAACTGGCAATGCTCACCGTCAATCCGCCCACCGCCTACCTGATGCTGCGCGACTTCGTCGACCTGCAACCGGGCGATTGGGTGATCCAGAACGCCGCCAACTCGGGGGTGGGCAGCTATCTGGTCCAGCTGGCAAAGATTCGCGGACTGAAAACCATCAACGTGGTGCGTCGCGAATCGGCAGTGGCCGGCGTACAAGCCGAAGGCGGCGACGTGGTGCTGGTGGACGGCCCCGACTTGCCCAAGCGCGTCCGTGAAGCCACTGGCGGTGCACCGGTGAAACTGGGTATCGATGCCGTGGGAGGCGCTTCCACGGATCACCTCGCAGCCAGCCTCGCCGAAGGTGGAGTGCTGGTGAACTACGGCCGCATGAGTGGCGAGCCGTGCCAGGTGAACCCTGGCTCCTTCGTGTTCCGCGACGTCACCCTGAAGGGCTTCTGGCTGGCGCGCTGGTTCCGCCAGGCAACCCCGCAGCAGCAGATGCAGTTGTTCGGCGAACTGATCCAGCTGATCGCTACCGGAAAGCTCAAGGCACGCATCGCCGCGACCTACGACATCAGCCGGATCAAGGAAGCCGTTGCCGCCGCAGCCGCTGGCGAGCGCGACGGAAAGATCGTGCTGGTGCCGTAAGAAGCGCCCTCACCCCAGCCCTCTCCCGCAGGCGGGAGAGGGAGCAGTACGTGCCTTACCTGGGCCTCGACGCTTTTCCTGTGGGGGCGATTTCAATCGCGAAGCAGGACGCAGTCCTGCCCTGTAGGAGCGAATTCATTCGCGATCAAAGGCCGCTCCCCTGCAAGTGGGAGCGGCCGCAATCCGAACCTCGACGCTTCACCTGTAGGGGCGAATTCATTCGCCAAGCGGGCCGCAGGTCCGCCGGGTTCGCCTCAATGTAGCGCCCAGTACCCCAGCAACCCCAGATGCACGGCCACAATCAGCCAGAACTTCACCTGGTAAGCCACCTTGCGGTTCTTGTGGCGGATGAGTCTCTGGGCCAGGAATCCGCCGGGCCAGCCGCCAAGAAGTTCATACAGGTGGAGGCGGGATTCAGGAGTGCGTTGCGCCCCGGCCACGGCGAAACGCTTGTCGCGCCAATAGGCTACGAAGCAGACCAGGCTCATAAGCGCGTAGACCAGCAGCACCAGCTGCCACAGGCTGAGCCCGCCCAGCCATGGCAGGAGCTGGTGAACACCGGACTCGGCATGCTGCAGCAGCCCCGCCAATGCGCTGGGGTCATTGCTCGCCAAGGGTTGCGAAGCATCCAGGGAAGCGCAGCCACGATCGGTGTACTGCACAACCCCATCAGGCTGCACGCAGCGATAAACCTCAGCCGATGCCGGGGCCGCCACGGACAGCGAAGCCAAGGCGGCGACCCTGCGCATGGTTACTCCGCCGCCGGCTTCTTGCGCTTGAGTGGCGCCAGGCCGTCGTTGCTGACCACACGGGACTCTTCGCGAGGCTTGCTCGGTTTGCGCTTGGGTGCGGCGGCCTTGGCTGGCGCCTTCTTGTCACCCTTCTTATCGGTCTTTTTCTTCTTGGCGCCGACGGCCTTGCCGGATGCCTTGACCTTCTTCGGACCGGTGTAGGTGCCCTTCAGCTCCTTGATGACGCGGCGCTCGAAGCTCTGCTTGAGGTAGCGCTCGACGCTGGACATCAGGTTCCAGTCGTTGTGGCAGATCAGCGAGATCGCCAGGCCTTCGCCACCGGCGCGGCCGGTACGCCCAACGCGGTGTACATACTCGTCGCCGGAACGCGGCATGTCGAAGTTGATCACCAGGTCCAGGCCTTCGATATCCAGGCCGCGGGCAGCGACATCGGTCGCCACCAGCACCTTGGTGCCACCCTGCTTCACGCGGTCGATGGCTAGCTTGCGGTCCTTCTGGTCCTTCTCGCCGTGGAGCACGAAGGCCTTGTAGCCGCCGGCTACCAGATGGCCGTAAAGGCGATCGGCCTGGACGCGGGTGTTGGTGAAGATAATCGCCTTCTGGTAGGTCTCGTTCGCCAGCAGCCAGCGCGCCAGCTGTTCCTTGTGCTCAGGATGGTCGGCCGTGATGATCTGATGGCGGGTGCCTTCGCTGAGTTGGTCGATGCTGTTCAGGCGCAGGTGCAGCGGATCGCGCAGCACGTTGTTGGCCACTTCGCGCAGGGCGTTGCCGCCGGTGGTGGCGGAGAACAGCAGGGTCTGTGCGCGGTTGTTGCACAGTTCGGTGATGCGCTGCATGTCTTCGGCGAAGCCCATGTCGAGCATGCGGTCGGCCTCATCCAGCACCAGCACTTCCACTTCACGCAGGTCGAGGTTGCCGGCGTTGAGGTGCTCGATCAGACGTCCAGGAGTAGAAATCAGGATGTCCGGCAGCTTGCGCAGCATCGCGGCCTGCACCTTGAAGTCTTCGCCACCGGTAACCAGGCAGGACTTGATGAAGGTGAACTGGGAGAAGCGCTCTACCTCCTTCAGGGTCTGCTGGGCCAGCTCGCGGGTCGGCAGCAGGATCAGTGAGCGAATGCGTTCGCGCGGCTTGGCCTCGCCGATCAGGCGGTTGAGCAGCGGCAGGACGAAGGCGGCGGTCTTGCCGCTGCCAGTCTGGGCAGTCACCCGCAGGTCGCGCCCTTCCAGGGCAGGCGGAATGGCCGCCACCTGCACCGGAGTCGGCTCGACGAATTTGAGTTCGGCAACGGCCTTGAGCAGACGTTCGTGCAGGGCGAATTGGGAAAACACAGGACTACCTCGATCGAAAGCGTAAACAGCTGCATAGGTTACCCGGAGTTGCGAGCAAACGCCCGATTTCCGAGCGATACAGCGACGGAATCACCCAGCGGGTATACCCTTTTCTCACCCATTTCCGGAGCCTCGTCATGCGCGCAGCGTTGATTTACTACATAGCCGCGAGCCTCGACGGCTACATCGCTCGTCCCGACGGCAGCATCGACTGGCTGGATCCCATCGAGGCATCCGGCGAGGATCACGGCTACCAGGCCTTCTACGACAGCATCGACGGCCTGCTGATGGGACGTGCGACCTACGAAACCATCCAGGCCTTCAGGGGCGACTGGCCCTACCCGGCCAAGCCCTGCATTGTGCTGAGCCGGAGCGACCTGCCGGCCGTGGCGCCAGAAGTGCAGATCAGTCACGACACACCGGCCCAGGCCATCGATCAGCTGACGGCCGCCGGCTGCAAACGCATCTGGCTGGTTGGGGGTGGCTCGCTGGCAGGGACCTGCTACTCTGCCGGGCTGCTCGACGAACTGGTCGTCAGCTTCATACCGCTGCTTCTGGGCGCAGGTATCCCGATGTTCGCCACCGGACTCGGGCGCCGCCTCCAGCTTCGCGAGCAGCGCAGCTTCCCCACCGGCGTGGTGCAGCTGCACTACCAACTCCTCCCGGAAGCCGAGACACCGTGACGACCCTGAACATCGCCGCCGCCTGCCTGCTGGACCACGAAGATCGACTGTTGCTGGTGCGCAAGCGCGGCACCCGTGCGTTCATGTTGCCGGGAGGCAAGCGCGAGGCAGGCGAAAGTGCGCTGCAAGCGTTGCAGCGTGAGCTCTGGGAGGAGCTGCAGTTACGCCTGGAAGCGTCAGCCCTGAGTCCGTTGGGTCGGTTCAACGCGCCGGCCGCCAACGAGGCGGATACCTGGGTAGACGCGGAGATCTTCGTCGCCCGCCTGCCCCACGGCGTGGAAGCCGCGGCCGAACTGGAGGAACTGGCCTGGCTGGAGCCCGGCGAGCCCCATCCGGAGAACCTCGCCCCGCTGCTGCGGGACCACGTGCTAGAGGCCCTGTCGGGCCTGCTTGCGTAGCAGCTTGGCGCTATCCCAGCCAATCAGCAGCACCGCCAGCCAGATCGGCAGGTAGGTCCACAGCTGTGCGGGATTGAACGGCTCGCCGAGGAAGGCCACAGCCACCGCGAACAGCAGCACCGGCTCCACATAGCTGAGAATCCCGAACAGCCCGAGCGGTAGCAGTCGGCTGGACGCCATCATCGCGGCGAAGGCCAGAGTACCCAACAACCCGAGGCCCGGAATCAGCCACCAGAGTTGCGGCGCCTGACTGAAGGCCCCCGGTGGCGAGAAGTTCAGGATCAGCCAGATGGCCAGCGGCGCCAGCACCGCCATTTCCAGGATGAAACCGGACAATGCGTCCAGCCGCATCCAGCGACGCAGCATGAAATAGGGTGGATAACCCAGGGCGGTGACCAGGGTCAGCCAGGAAAACGCCCGCGTCAGCCAGAGCTCGTGGAGCACCCCACCCAACGCACAAAGCACTGCCAACAACTGCAGCGGCCGCAAGTACTCGGCGTAGAACACCCGCCCCGCCACGACCATCGCCAGAGGCAGCAGGAAGTACCCAAGGGAAACCTCCAGCATCCGCCCCTGCAGCGGCGCCCAGAGGAAAAGCCCCCACTGCAGGCCGATCAACACCGCCGCGAGCGGCAAGGAGGCCAATAGCAAGGGTTCGCGCCGTAGACGCCCCAGCACGCTGATAAAGGTGGACCACTGGCGAGTCAGGGCCAGCAACAGGAGCACCACCGGAATCGACCAGAGGACGCGCTGGGCGAAAATCTGCACGCCATCCAGCGGCGCGAGCTCACGCACGTATCCGGGCATCAGGGCAAACAGGACGGACGCCGTCAGCGACAGCGCGACACCGCGACCGGACAGCTTCATGGCCGCCTCGGCAGGCAGGAAAAGGAATGGAGCGAAATCATCAGGGGCCTCGCAAAGCAGCCGGCGAACATACGCCTTCCTTGCCGCGAGCGAAAGCTTATCAAGGCCGAAAACTGACCAGCCGGGCAAGGCCGTCGCCCGCATTGTTGAAAACGGCATGGCGGATTAGCGAAGCGCCCTCTCTTGCGTTACCTGTAGGGGCGAATTCATTCGCCATGGAGGCCGCCGGCCTCCCCTCCTCCCAGGCATAAAAAAGCCCGACCTGAATCAGGCCGGGCAGGCAAGGTGCGCTCGCGGAGCGTCCGCGCACCTGGAGGAGCGGAGAGCGAAGCGGTGCGTCAGGCAACCTGAGCCAGTTGAGCCTTGGCCGAAGCCAGGCCTTTCTCCTGGAACTCGTTGCCCATGTTCAGGCCTTCGGCGTGGATGAAGGTCACGTCATGGATACCGATGAAGCTCATGGCCTGGCGCAGGTAGGGTTCCTGATGGTCCATCGCGCTGCCGGAGTAGATGCCGCCGCGGGCGGTCAGGACGAAGGCACGCTTGTCGGTGAGCAGACCTTTCGGGCCGGTTTCGGTGTACTTGAAGGTGACGCCGGCGCGCAGCACGTGGTCCAGCCAGGACTTCAGGGTGCTGGGGATGGCGAAGTTGTACATGGGGGCAGCCATGACCAGTACATCGGCAGCCAGCAGTTCCTCGGTCAGCAGGTTGGAACGCTGCAGGGCGGTTTTCTCGCTGGCGCTCTGCTGGTCCGCGGGCTTCATCCAGCCGCCCAGCAGGTCGCCGTCCAGATGCGGGACCTGCTCGATGGCGAGGTCGCGAACGGTGA
Organism: Metapseudomonas resinovorans; assembly: GCF_002003485.1. GTDB lineage: Bacteria > Pseudomonadota > Gammaproteobacteria > Pseudomonadales > Pseudomonadaceae > Metapseudomonas > Metapseudomonas resinovorans_D. Next base: position 43,287 of record NZ_BDMA01000081.1, on the reverse strand, counting down.
TTTCATCTGCCGGGTGGGCGGCTTGCCACTTGGCAATGAAGTCATGGGTGAGCTGGCGGGAAACGGAACCTTGCTGACGGGCGCTGCTTTCGATGACGAGTACACGGGACATTTGGGCTACCTCCACCGGGGGTTGATTGCGTCGATGGGGCGCAGATTAGATCGTCACTAATCGATGAAAAAGCGTAAATATCCGCTTCGAAATATCAAGAAAGTTGATTTGTAGTAGGAGGGGCACTAGGCTGCTTGCTGTGCCCGAATTCGCGTTTTGACTACTTGGGATTGCAAGTCAGCTTGATCCGCAGCTTGATGATCGCGCGGCTGAAATTGGCGGTCAGGTAAGCGCTCTTGCCGTTCTCGATGATGGCCTTGCGCACCTTGGGGGTCTCCGGGCCGTTCACGAATACCACCTTGCACTCTGCCGGGGTTCCACCGACGTTCTGAATGTTGATGGCGGCCAGGTTGTTGTCGATGTCAGTGGTGTCGTAGACGAGTTCGGCGCCGTTGTACTGCTTCTCCACTTCGATGGGGTAAGCGAAGGCCAGGGTTGGCAGCAGGGCGAACAAGGCACAGCACAGCTTTTTCATGGGCGATCTCCAGTGCAGAGATCGCCAGCTTAACAGAGCGCCGCAAGCGGAATCAGCGCCATGAGCGCGCGCAATTTGCCGGCATAAGCAGCTAGAGGAGCAGCTCCGCATGAAAGCCCCGCGCGTGACACTGGACCAGTGGCGAACCCTGCAAGCGGTCGTGGACCACGGCGGCTTCGCCCAAGCCGCCGAAGCGACCCATCGTTCGCAATCCTCGGTCAGCTATACGGTTGCGCGGATGCAGGAGCAGCTGGGCGTTCCGCTGTTGCGCATCGAAGGCCGCAAGGCAGTACTGACCGAAGCCGGTGAAGTGCTGCTGCGACGCTCGCGGCAACTGGTCAAGCAGGCCAGCCAATTGGAAGAGCTCGCCCACCATATGGAACAAGGCTGGGAAGCCGAAGTACGCCTGGTGGTGGACGCGGCCTATCCCAATGCCCGCCTGGTGCGCGCCCTCACCGCCTTCATGCCGCAGAGCCGCGGTTGCCGCGTGCGCCTGCGGGAAGAAGTGCTGTCCGGCGTGGAGGAAGTGCTGCTGGAAGGTTCGGCCGACCTCGCCATCACCACGCTGGATATCCAAGGCCACCTGGGTGCCGGACTCTGCTCGGTGGAATTCGTCGCCGTCGCTCACCCCGACCACCCCCTGCATCGCTTGCAACGGGAGATCAGCTTCCAGGACCTGGAAAGCCAGTTGCAGGTGGTGATTCGCGATACCGGCCGGACCCAGCCGCGCAACGTCGGCTGGCTGGGTGCGGAACAACGCTGGACCGTTGGCAGCCTGTCCACAGCCGCCAACTTCGTCAGCAGCGGCCTCGGTTTCGCCTGGCTGCCGCGCCACCTCATCGAGCGGGAACTCAAGGAAGGCCAGCTCAAGCCGCTGCCCATGGAGCAAGGTGGTAGTCGCCATCCTTCCTTCTATCTATATGCCAACAAGGACAAGGCCCTCGGCCCGGCGTCGCAGATCCTGGTCGAACTGATCAAGACCTTCGACTCCGCCCCCCTGGATGCCCCCTTCGCCGCTCCGCTTCCCAGCGCCTGACAGGAGGTCACATGTCCTATTTCGAGAACGACGGTTGCCAGCTTCACTACGAGGACTACGGCCGCGGCATGCCCGTGCTGCTCGTGCACGGCCTCGGTTCCAGCACCCGCGACTGGGAGTACCAGGTCCCCGCCCTTGCCGCCCATTACCGGGTGATCGCCATCGATGTGCGCGGCCACGGCCGCTCCGACAAGCCCCATGAGCGCTACAGCATCGCCGCCTTCGCCGATGACGTGGCGGCGCTGATCGAGCACCTCAAGCTGATCGACGTGCATCTGGTCGGCATCAGCATGGGCGGAATGATCGGCTTCCAGCTCGGCGTCGATCACCCGGAACTGCTGCGCAGCCTCACCATCGTCAACAGCGGCCCCGAGGTGAAACCCCGCACGCCGAAGGATTTCCTGGAGATCGCCAAACGCTGGACACTCTCGCGCCTGCTCAGCCTCGAAAGCATCGCCAAGGCGCTCGGCGGCCTTCTGTTCCCGCTGCCCGAGCAGGCCGACCTGCGCCGCAAGATCGAAGAGCGCTGGCCGCAGAACGACAAGCGCGCTTATCTCTCCGCGCTGGACGCCATCATTGGCTGGGGCGTGCGCGATCGTCTGCAGCGCATCCAGTGCCCGACCCTGGTGATCACTGCCGATAGCGACTACACCCCGGTCGACCAGAAAGAGACCTACGTGAAGGAACTTCCGAACGCGCGCCTGGTGGTCATCGAGAACTCCCGTCACGCCACTCCCCTGGATCAACCCGAACGTTTCAACGCCACCCTGCTCAACTTCATTGATGAAGTGGAGCGCAACAAGGAACAAATCCCATGCTGAAGAAACTTGTCCTGGGCGCTTGCGCCCTGTTCGTCTCCCTGAACCTGATGGCTGCCGACAAGCCCCACGTGCTGCTGACCACCAGCGCCGGGGAAATCGAGGTGGAACTGGAAGCCGACAAGGCCCCGGTCAGCGTGAAGAACTTCCTCGACTACGTGGATGCCGGTTTCTACAACGGCACGGTGTTCCATCGCGTCATCCCCGGTTTCATGATCCAGGGCGGCGGTTTCGATACCGACATGAGCCAGAAAGACACCCGTGATCCGATCAAGAACGAAGCCGACAACGGCCTGCGCAACCTGCGCGGCACCCTGGCCATGGCCCGCACCCAGGCGGTTAACTCGGCCACCAGCCAGTTCTTCATCAACCACAACGACAACGCCTTCCTCGACAACGGCAGCCGCGACTTCGGCTATGCAGTGTTCGGCAAGGTGGTACGCGGCATGGATGTCGTGGACCAGATCGCCAACGTCCCCACCGGCAATCGCGGGATGTTCCAGAACGTTCCGCTGCAACCGGTGGTGATTCTCTCCGCCAAACGGCTCTGACGCCCTCGGCCCGGGCAGGAAGCCCGGGTCGATCGCTCCACCTTCGGATGGATTCGCCATGCTTTTCCAACGCTTCGAGCGCCTGATCGATGTGTTTCGCCAGGCGCCAGACGAAATGCCCCCGCGCAGCGTACTGCGCTTCTACGCCTATTACCTGCGCCAGGTCTGGCCGATCTTCAGCGCCTTGCTGTTGGTGGGGCTGATCGTTGCCCTGATCGAAGTGGCACTGTTCAGCTTCCTCGGCCGCATCGTCGACCTGGTCCAGGCCACTCCCACGGGCGAGCTCTTCCAGCTGCATGGCGCAGAACTGGCCTGGATGGCCGTGGTGACGCTGATCCTGCGACCACTGTTCAACAGCCTGCACGATCTGCTGGTGCACCAGAGCATCACGCCCGGACTGACCAACCTGATCCGCTGGCAGAATCATCGCTATGTGCTGAAACAGAGCCTGGGCTTCTTCCAGAACGATTTCGCCGGGCGCATCGCCCAGCGCATCATGCAGACCGGCAACTCCCTCCGGGACTCGGCAGTGCAAGCGGTGGACGCCCTCTGGCACGTACTGATCTACGCGATCAGTTCGCTGGTGCTGTTCGCCGAAGCCGACTGGCGCCTGATGGTTCCGCTGGTGTTGTGGATAGCCGGTTACCTCTACGCCCTCCACTACTTCGTGCCACGGGTGAAGCAGCGTTCCGTTGAGTCCTCCGACTCCCGTTCGCGGCTGATGGGGCGCATCGTCGACGGCTACACCAACATCACCACCCTCAAGCTCTTTGCCCACACCCGAAAAGAAGAGGATTACGCCCGCGAGGCCATCGGCGACCAGACCCGCAAATCCCAAGCGATGGCGCGGGTGATCACCGCCATGGACGCCACCGTGACCATCATGGGTGGCCTGCTGATCGTCAGCACTTGTGGCCTCGCCCTGTGGCTGTGCAACCAGGGGCTGATCAGCGTCGGCGCCATCGCCCTGGCCACCGGGCTGGTGATCCGGATCATCAGCATGTCCGGCTGGATCATGTGGGTGGTCACCGGCATCTTCGACAACATCGGCCAGGTGCAGGACGGTATGCAGACCATCGCCGTGCCGCGTCAGGTGACCGACCAACCGGACGCTCAACCGCTGAAGGTCGACCGGGGCGAGGTGCGCTTCGAGCGCATCGCGTTCCACTACGGCAAAGGCAGCGGCGTGATCGAGGGCCTCGACCTGGTAGTACGACCTGGCGAGAAGATCGGACTGGTCGGCCCCTCCGGCGCCGGCAAGTCGACCCTGGTCAACCTGCTCCTACGCCTCTACGACCTGGAAAGCGGGCGCATCCTCATCGATGGCCAGGACATCGCCCGGGTAACCCAGGAGAGCCTGCGGGCGCAGATCGGCATGGTCACCCAGGACACCTCACTGCTGCACCGTTCGATCCGTGACAACTTGCTCTACGGCCGCCCCGGCGCCAGTGATGCAGAACTGCTGGACGCGGTGTACAAGGCCCGTGCGGGTGAGTTCGTTCCCCAGCTTTCGGACGCCAACGGCCGACGCGGATTCGACGCCCATGTCGGCGAACGCGGCGTGAAACTCTCCGGCGGCCAGCGTCAGCGCATCGCCATTGCCCGCGTTCTGCTCAAGGACGCCCCCATCCTGATCCTCGACGAAGCCACTTCAGCGCTGGACTCCGAAGTGGAAGCGGCCATTCAGGAAAGCCTCGAAACCCTCATGCGCGGCAAGACCGTCATCGCCATCGCCCACCGGCTGTCCACGATCGCGCGCATGGATCGCCTGGTGGTGCTCGACAAGGGGCGGATCGTGGAAAGTGGCAGCCATGCGCAATTGCTGGAGCACGGTGGTCTCTATGCGCGCCTCTGGCAACACCAGACAGGCGGATTCGTCGGCGTGGAATGAGTTCTGGCCGCGTCTTGCATCGACGCGGCTGATCTCCAATACAAGGCGCTTTGATTTCATTCGGGCGCATCCGGCTGGTCATATGGGCCCCGTATCCGGTTTCACCTGAAACCCGCCACGGCCCCCCAAGAGGATCAGCCCATGAAGATCGCATCCGCCGTCAGCGCCGTTCTTGCCAGCCTCGCTCCAAGTGTGTTCGCCCAGGACCACCAGCGCGACGTAGGCGCCGGCATTCCCGCAGTCGACTATCACTACGGCATGGAGCTGGACGTCCAGCGCGTCCTGTATCGCACCGACGCAACCCAGCGCGCAGGCGTGGTGCCGGTCACCATGGTCTACGAAGACAGCCAGGGCGACCTGCACAAGGTTCGCTTCCTCGAATGGGGCAGCCACACCAGCAACAGCTGATCCGCAAGCAACGGGAACTCTCCAGAGGGTTCCCGATGTGTTGCACCGGCGTACCAGCTAGACCACGAACGAAGAAATTTCAGAATCTGCGACAAACGGTCGCAGCGCCTCAAGCATGGGCGATTGCGAGCGATCAAAAAACGCTCAGACCAGAACCACTCCGAGGGGGCACTTGAACTAACCGTTCTCAGTCGGTCAGATAAAGTCCCTTGTAAGCGAAACCCAACAGAGGAATACAAGCCTTATGAAAATGGCCTCGGTTGTAAGCGCCCTGCTCACTAGCCTCGCGCCCAGCGTATTCGCCCAGGATGGCACCCCGAATCAAGGCTCCGGCATTGCGCCGGTGGATTACCACTACGGGATGGAAGTCGATATCCAGAAAGTGCTTCACCGCACCGACACCTCCCAGAAGACAGGCGTCGTCCCCGTCACCCTCGTCTACGAAGACAGCGACGGCGAAGTCCACAAACTCCGCTTCCTCGAGTGGGGCGGCAGCACCGCCACCCCCGAGCTCCCCCAAGTCGGCTGATCAGTCCCGCCGATACGGCAGCAGGCCACGCGCCTCCTCGGCGTAGGCCAGCACGCCACCCCGCTCCTGCACCAGGAAATCGTCCACCGCAGCCCGCAAGCCGGGATGGGCGAGCCAGTGCCAGGAGCGGGTGATCACTGGCTCGAATCCCCGAATCAACTTGTGCTCACCCTGAGCGCCTGCATCGAAGCACTGAAGTCCCGTGGCAATCGCCTGGTCGATGCCTTGGTAAAAGCAGGTTTCGAAATGCAGCCTGTCGAACTCCGCCAGGCAACCCCAATATCGCCCGTACAGGGTGTCGCCACCCTGTAGCGAGAATGCCATCGCCACCGGCCGACCTGCCTGCAGTGCCAGCACCACACGAATGGCTTCCGGCATCCGCTCCGCCAGCAGGCTGAAGAACTTACGCGTCAGGTACGGCGACTGGCCCCGAACCCGATAGGTGTTGGCGTAGCAGGCGTAGACGAAATCCCAGTCTGCTTCACCCAGTTCCCGGCCTTGACGCCACTCAAACTCGATCCCCTGCCCCGCCACCTGTTCACGTTCCTTGCGGATCTGCTTGCGCTTGCGCGAACTCAAGGCGTCGAGGAAGTCCTGGAAATCCCGATACCCGTGGTTACGCCAATGGAATTGGCAGCCCAGCCGTTCCAGCCAGCCTTCACGCCCGCGCAGATGGTGGTCGGCAAAGGCATCGGTGAAATTGATGTGCAAGCCGGACAGGTCGTCGGCGGCCACATCGGCGACTACCGCATCCAGTAGCTCGCTGGCTGCGGCGTCGTCCACCGCCAGCACGCGCGCGCCCCCCACCGGGGTAAAGGGCACGGCCGCAAGCAGCTTGGGGTAATAAGGAATGCCCGCGCGCTGGCAGGCATCGGCCCAGGCCCAGTCGAACACGTACTCGCCATAGGAATGGCTCTTCAGATAAGCCGGTAGCGCGGCGCGCAACTTGCCTTTCGGTCCACGCAGCACGTGGTGGGCAGGATGCCACCCGCTGCGTCCGCCCACGCTGCCGCTTTCTTCCAGGGTGGATAAAAAGGCATGACGCAGGAAAGGCTGATCGTCCGGCAGCAGGGCATCCCATTGCTGCGGGTCGAGTTCATTGAGGCGGGAAAGGGTCTGGATCGGCATGGCGCCAGTCTGGCGCGGGCCGCGGAGGAAGAAAAGTGGGGACAAAAAAATGGGCGACCGAAGTCGCCCGAGGTGCCTTGCGTGCCTGTAAACCCAGAAAACTCAACGCGGCTTGCGTTTGTGCGAGTCCTTCCAGATGAAGTAACCAACACCGGCGAAGAAAGCGACCATGAGTCCGACGGTGCCTATACCGGCGAGAACGACTGTATCGACGAACATGATCTGCCTCCTGCGTTGTGGCGTTGTTGCTTCGATGGGTTCAAGTTACTCGCACGGCAGGGAGGGGAAATTGACTTGGATCAATAGGCGACGAGCACCCGTGAGCAGGCTTGCGGGAGACTGATCCAGGTCAATTTTCGAGGGGGTCGAAGTCGCGGAATGACGGACTTATGGGAGCGAAGCCGAGTTCTTTAGCTCGGTCTAAATCGTAGGGTGCGCTGCGCGCGCCGGCATGAGGATCAGCTTCGGCGCCACGTCAAACCGCCGGTGCGCACGGCGCACCCTACCGGATCGGCTTTACAGGGATTCGAGAAACTCAGCGCTTCTTCGGCTTCTTGCCGCCCTTCTTGCCCTTGGACAGCGGCATGGCTTGCTCGAAGGCCTTGCGCATGTCGTCCAGGCGCTTGTCATGGACATCATGGATGCGCTTGTCGCGCTCGGCGCCGAAATCGATCAGGTTGTCGTCGTTGCTCATCAGCGAATCCAACGGAAAGTGAGATTGAGCCGGGGGGCGCAAGGGGTACGGGTCTTCGCCACCTGGTGTTGCCAATGATGCTGCGTCGGCCCACTCATGACCAGTAGTGCGCCATGGCCCAGTTCCAGGGAGTGTTCAATGCGGTTACCACCCTTGCGCCGCAGGTCGAAGCGACGGGTGCCGCCCAGGTTGAGCGAGGCGACCAACGGATTGCGCCCAAGCTCAGGCTCGTCGTCGCTGTGCCAGCCCATGGAGTCCTGGCCGTCGCGGTAATAATTGAGCAGCACGCCATTCAGGGGCTGCCCCACCGCCGCCACGATCCGCGCGCGAATCTCCGCCAGCAAAGGCGTCCAGGGCAAGGGTTCGTGGGTCAGTCCGGAATAGCGGTAGCGGGCCTCGGCATCGCCGTACCAGGCCACCAGTCGAGGCACAGGGTAAAAACGGCCATGCAGATAAACCTGCGGCTGCTCCCAGTCGGTCTCGGCCACCAGACGTGTCAACCAGTCGCTGGCCTCATCCCGGGAAAGGAAATGCGGCTCGTAGCGCAGTTCGGCGTTTGGCAGCTGGAGAGGAATATCGTCGAACAGGTCCACCGCTATCGGCTTCAGTAAATGAGACGACTCATTCTGCGCGCCTCAGACCTCCACATCCACCCACAGCCCCTGGCGCGGCAGTTCTTCGAGAACCGCCTGGTCCTCCTCTGCAACCTCCCCGGCCGCGAGTTCCTGGGGCGTATAGCCTCGCCGCTGACGACGTCGCTGCTCTTCACGCAGCAACTCCTCGGCTTCCTGGGGATGGCGCTTTTCCAGGCCCACGGCGCTTTCCTGTGCACTCTCCTGCATGGGGGTGACGGGCGGGATGTCGGGGCGCGGTTTGACCACGTCCTGCTGGGCCGTGACAGGGACCAGGCCTTGCGGAATCGGTGGCAGCATGATGACGCCCTCCTTTGGTCAGTCTGTCGGCCACTTGGGGCGTTTCTTTACCGGCGCTCGCTACACTTTTGCGGATAGTCGGCCCGTATCCGGCGTCGCCCTGCGCCCTCGGTTCCGTTAACATACGCGGCTTTTTTCAATTCAGGGAGACACGCATGGCGCAGCAGTATCAACCGGGGCAACGCTGGATCAGTGACAGCGAAGCGGAGCTGGGGCTCGGAACCATCCTGACATCGGATGGCCGGCTGCTCACCGTGCTCTACCCGGCCACTGGCGAGACCCGCCAGTATGCGCTGCGCAACGCACCGCTGACCCGCGTGCGCTTCGCTCCAGGCGACGAGATCACCCACTTCGACGGCTGGAAGCTCAACGTCCAGGAAGTCGAGGATATCGATGGGCTGCTGATCTACCACGGCATCACTGCCCAGAACGAGCCGCGCATCCTCCCGGAAACCCAGCTGAACAACTTCATCCAGTTCCGCCTGGCCAATGATCGCTTGTTCGCCGGTCAGATCGACCCGCACAAATGGTTCGCCCTGCGCTATCACACGCTGGAACACCGCTCGCGCCTCCTGCAGTCGTCCCTCTGGGGCCTTTCAGGCGCGCGCGCCCAGCCGATCGCCCACCAGCTGCACATCGCCCGTGAAGTGGCCGACCGCGTTGCGCCGCGCGTACTGCTGGCCGACGAAGTGGGCCTGGGCAAAACCATCGAGGCCGGCCTCGTCATCCACCGCCAGCTCATTTCCGGCCGCGCCAGCCGGGTGCTGATCGTGGTTCCGGAAAACCTCCAGCACCAATGGCTGGTGGAAATGCGCCGTCGCTTCAACCTGCAGGTCGCCCTGTTCGATGCCGAGCGCTTCGCTGAAAGCGACGCCAGCAACCCGTTTGAAGACACCCAGCTGGCTCTGGTGTCCCTGGAATGGCTGAAGGGCAGCGAGCGCGCCCAGGATGCCGCCTTCGCCGCCGGCTGGGACCTGCTGGTCGTCGACGAAGCCCACCACCTGGTCTGGCACCCGGAACAGGCCAGCCCCGAGTACCGGCTGGTGGAGCAACTGGCCGAGGTCATCCCCGGCGTTCTGCTGCTCACCGCCACCCCGGAACAACTGGGCCTGGAAAGCCACTTCGCGCGTCTGCGCCTGCTGGACCCAAGTCGCTTCCACGACCTGGAGGCCTTCCGCGCCGAAAGCGCCAATTACCGTCCGGTCGCCGAAGCCGTCCAGGAACTGCTGGACCAGGGCCGCCTGAGCGCCAAGGCCGAAGGGACCATCAAGGGTTTCCTCGGCGAAGAGGGCGAAGGTCTGTTGCAGGCCCTTGCCGGCGGCGACGAGGAAGCCGCGCCGCGCCTGGTGCGCGAGCTGCTGGACCGTCACGGCACCGGCCGCGTGCTGTTCCGCAACACCCGCGCTGCCGTGCAGGGCTTCCCCGAGCGCCAGCTGCACCCCTATCCGCTGCCCAACCCGGTCGAGTACATGGAGCTGCCCATCGGCGAGCACCCGGACCTCTACCCGGAAGTCAGCTTCCAGTCCCAGCAGGACTTCGGCGACGAGTCCGAGCGCTGGTGGCGCTTCGACCCGCGCGTCGAATGGCTGATCGACACCCTGAAGATGCTGAAGAAGTTCAAGGTGCTGGTGATCTGCGCCCACGCGGAAACGGCCCTGGACCTGGAAGATGCCCTGCGCGTGCGCTCCGGCATCCCCGCCACCGTGTTCCACGAAGGCATGAGCATCCTCGAGCGCGACCGCGCCGCCGCCTACTTCGCGGATGAGGAATTCGGCGCGCAGGTGCTGATCTGCTCTGAAATCGGCTCCGAGGGCCGCAACTTCCAGTTCGCCCATCATCTGGTGCTGTTCGACCTGCCGGCCCATCCGGACCTGCTGGAACAACGCATCGGTCGCCTCGACCGTATCGGTCAGAAGCACACCATCCAGCTGCATGTGCCCTACCTGGAAACCAGTCCGCAGGAGCGCCTGTTCCAGTGGTACAACCAGGCGTTGAACGCCTTCCTCGCCACCTGCCCCACCGGCAGCGCGATCCAGCACAAGTTCGGCCCGCGCCTGCTGCCGATGCTCGACGGCGGCGATGACAGCGCCTGGGATGCCCTGGTGAACGAAGCCGAAGCCGAGCGCAAGCGCCTGGAAGGCGAAATGCACAATGGCCGCGACCGCCTGCTGGAACTCAACTCCGGCGGCGCTGGCGAAGGCGAACGCCTGGTCGAGGACATTCTCGACCAGGACGACCAGTTCGCCCTGCCTATCTATATGGAGTCCCTGTTCGAAGCCTTCGGGGTCGACAGTGAGGATCACTCCGAAAACGCCCTGGTGCTCAAGCCCGGCGAAAAGATGCTCGACGCCGGCTTCCCCCTCGGCGACGACGAGGGCGTGACCGTCACCTACGACCGTAACCAGGCCCTGTCCCGCGAAGACATGCAGTTCCTCACCTGGGAACACCCCATGGTGCAGGGCGGCATGGACCTGGTGGTCTCCGGCTCCATGGGCAACACCGCCGTGGCGCTGATCAAGAACAAGGCGCTCAAGCCCGGCACCGTGCTGCTGGAGCTGCTCTACGTCAGCGAAGCCGTGGCCCCGCGCGCCCTGCAACTGAACCGCTTCCTGCCGCCCAAGGCCCTGCGCTGCCTGGTGGATGGCAATGGCAACGACCTGGCGTCCAAGGTGGCTTTCGACACCCTCAACGACCAGTTGGAAAGCGTGCCGCGCGGCAGCGCCAACAAATTCGTCCAGGCCCAGCGCGATGTGCTCGCGGCACAGATCAACGCCAGCGAAGCCAAGATCGCCCCGCGCCATGCCGAGCGCGTGGCCGAGGCCAAGCGCCGCCTGAAGGCCGAACTGGACGAAGAACTGGCCCGCCTCACCGCCCTCCAGGCGGTCAACCCGAGCGTGCGCGACAGCGAACTGGAAGCTGTCCGTCACCAGCGTGACGAAGGCCAGCAACTGCTGGACAAGGCTGCGCTGCGACTGGAGTCGATCCGGGTGCTGGTAGCGGGATAATCAGCGGGTCCGCAGGAAAAAGCTCCACCAACAAGAAGGCCCGCAGCAATGCGGGCCTTCTTGCATCTAGCGAATCGTCAGGCCGCCGCGGCCAGCAGTCCCTGACGCATGTTCGCCGCATCGCGCACGAAGCAGCGCGCCGCCTGGAACAGCGCCAGCATGGTGAGGGTGAGCGCCACCGGCACAAGGAACATGGCGTTGTGCAGCCCCACGGCCTTGAAGGTTTCGTTCATTTCGCTGGCACCGGCCGCCAGCATCGCCGCCTGGGAGTAGTGGTCAGACAGCAGCCCCACGACCACCGGACCAAGGCCGCCACCCAGCAGGTAGAGGCCGGCGAAGAACAGCGCCATCGCGGTAGCCCGCAGACGCGGCTCGACCACATCCTGAATGGAGGTATAGACGCAGGTATAGAAGTTGTACGCGAACAGCCAGCCCAGGCTGAACACACCCACGAACAGGCCGATCTCGATGCGGCCGGCGAACAATGCGTAGCCGGTGCAGATGGCCGCCACCGCCATGCTGAATGCCGCCAGCAGCAGGCGGCCACGTTCGGATTTCTGGTGCACCTTGTCCGCCACCCAGCCACCCAGGGTCAGGCCAACCAGCCCGGTCAGGCCGGTGATGATGCCGGTGGCGATGGCCGCCTGCTCCAGCGGCATCAGGAAGTAACGCTGCAGCATCGGCACCATGAAGGAGTTGGTCGCGTACGTGGCGAAGTTGTAGGTCAGGCCCGCAACGGTCAGCCACCAGAACGTACGGATCGCCAGCACCCGGCGCAGCGGTTTATCCACCGGGGTGGCGGTGGAGACCTGCACGGCCTCGGCGGCGCCACGGGCCGGTTCCTTGATGAAGAACATGAAGATCGCCAGGATGATCCCCGGCACGGCGGCGATGAAGAACGGCGCACGCCAGCTATCGAAAGCCTTCACCATCGCACCGATGGTGAAGAACGCCAGCACCAGCCCCAGCGGCAGGCCCAGCATGAAGATACCCATTGCACGGGCGCGCTTGTGGGCAGGGAAGAGATCACCGATCAATGAGTTGGCCGCCGGCGCGTAACTCGCCTCGCCAATGCCCACCCCCATGCGCACCAGCAGGAAGCTCCAGAAGTTCCAGGCCAGTCCGTTCACGGCGGTCAGGCCGCTCCACACGGCCAGGCCCCAGCCCATGATCTTCCTCCGCGCGCCGGTATCGGCCATGCGCCCCAGCGGCACACCCGCGATTGCATAGACCAGGGTGAAGGCGGTGCCGATCAGGCCCAGCTGGAAATCGCTCAGGCTCCACTCGTGGCGCACCGGCTCGATGATGATGGCCGGGATGGTCCGGTCGAAGAAATTGAAGAGGTTGGCCAGGAAGAGCAGGAAAAGCACGCGCCAGGCATTGGCCACTTGGGGAGATTGCTGCATGAGTCGGTCTCGTTCTTGTTGTGCGCCCGGACAACCGCTAGCCGGGGTCTATCCGGCAATCTAGAGCGTGCGGCCAGCCACTGTCTGCGAAAATTCGTGTGATTTATGTAACCCGATGCTGCCGGGGCGAATTGCCACGCCGGCCGGCCATCCGCCGCGGACGACCGTTCAGCGCCCAGGTACGTCCGTCTCAGGAAGCGGCCGCGTGCTGACTATACTGAAGGCACGGTGCCAGCAAGCACTCCCTCCCCCCGAAATTCAATAGCCTGCATGGGATTCCTTATATGGACTGGCTGGGTCTGCGCTTCGGTACCGATCTTCCTGCGGACGGCCAGATCCTCCTGGCTTGCACCCATAACAGCTGGCTGGTGCTGCTGGCCTTCCTGGTCGCCTCCGGCGCCGGCTACTGCGCGTTCGACATGGCCGAACGCGTAGCCCATGCGCAGCAACCGGAAACCCGACGACGCTGGTGCTGGCTGGGAGCCTGGTGCCTGGGGGGCGGCATCTGGGCGATGCACTTCATCGCCATGCTGGCCTTCGAAGCGCCTATCACCATCGACTACGACATCCCCACCACCACGCTCTCCCTGGTCATGGTGGTTTCCGCTTCACTGGTGGGCATGTACACCCTCGGTCGGCCCAACGTCGAACCCCGCCACTACATGGCAGCGGCCCTGGCCATCGGCCTTGGCATCACGCTCATGCACTACAGCGGCATGGCCGCGATCCGCTCGGTGGCAACCCAGTACTATCACCCCGTCATGGTCGCCGTTTCGGGGGGTGTAGCCGTCGCCGCCAGCCTGGCTGCCATGCTGCTTTCAGCGTTCTTCCGCGAGCGCAGCGAAGGCCACCAGTTGCTGAAGATCCCCGCCAGCCTGGCCATGGGCGGCGCAATCTGCAGCATGCACTTCACCGGCATGCTGGCCTTGCAACTGGCGGTTCCCGCGGGGACCGAACTTCACCTCAAGCGAGCCGACAACGCCGTACAACTCGGTCTCAGCCTCGCGGTGATCGCCGGCATGGTGCTGCTGTTCGCGCTGTGCGTGGCCTGGGCCGACAAGAAGCTGCAACGCAAGGAACGCGACCTGCAACATGTCAGCAACCTGTTGCATGAATTGGAGCAGGTGAAGGTCAAACTGCAGAACGTCGCCCACTACGACGCCCTTACCAACCTGCCCAACCGCCGTGCCTTCAACGAATTCTTCGTCGAGAAACTCCAGCAGCACGCCCAGTTCAAGCAACCGCTGGCCGTCATGTTCCTGGACGTGGACCACTTCAAGCGTGTCAACGACAGCCTCGGGCACGACGCCGGGGATGAGCTGCTCAAGGTCGTGGCCGAACGGGTACGCAGCGTGCTGCGCCGAGAGGATGTCATCGCGCGACTGGGCGGTGATGAGTTCTGCGTGCTGGCCAGCCTCGGTAGCCTGACCGAAGCCAAGGCACTGTCCCAGCGCATCATGCAACGCATGAAAGAGCCCATCACCCTCGCCGGGCGCAACGTCACCATGACCACCAGCATCGGCATCAGCCTCTTCCCGGACGATGGCGAAACCTGCGAGGAACTGCTCAAACACGCCGACCTCGCGCTCTACCAGGCCAAGAGCAGCGGCCGCAACAACCTCCATTTCTTCAGTCATCACCTGAAGCACAAGGCGACCTTCGAACTGCAACTGGAAGAGGAGCTGCACCTGGCACTGGCCAAGGACCAGGGCCTGTTCCTCAACTACCAGCCCATCCTCGACCTCAGCAGCGGCCAGGTGACCAAACTGGAAGCGCTGGTCCGCTGGCAGCATCCGCAACTTGGCCTGCTCTCCCCCGACCGCTTCATCGGCGTGGCCGAAGCCAATGGCTTCATCGCCGACCTGGATGGCTGGGTGCTGCGCCGTGCCTGCCGTGACCTGGCCAGCCTGGCCGCCAAGGGCTTCCATGATTTGCGGATGGCGGTGAACTGTTCGGCGCTCAACCTCAACCGCCATGAACTGGCGGACGAGGTGCAACGTGCCCTGGAGGAAAGCGGGATACGGCCGCAACGCCTGGAGCTGGAAGTCACCGAGAACGCCCTGATGTGCAGCGTCAATCAGGCACTGCACCTGCTGGAGCGCATTCGCGGCCTGGGCGTGAGCATTTCCATCGATGACTTCGGCACCGGCTATTCATCCCTGGCGTACCTGAAGCGCCTGCCCCTGGATACGCTCAAGATCGACCGTTCCTTCGTCATGGACATCCCCGGCAGCCATGCCGACATGGAGATCGTCCAGGCCATCATCGGCATGGCCCATACGCTGCATCTGCACGTGGTGGCCGAAGGGGTGGAGACCCGCGAACAGCTGGAATTCCTCCGTGGCCATGGCTGCGACTACGTCCAGGGCTACCTGCTCAGTCGTCCGCAGTCGCTGGAGGCCATCGAAGACTTCCTCCGCCGTTCCCACGGACTGACCAGCAGTAACGTACTGCCGCTGCGACCCAAGGATTCCAATCCGGCCTGAAGCCGAGGTCAGCGCCGCACCGGCTGGCGCTGGCGCAGGTATTCGAGTACTGCCGCCTGCTCGCCGGCGAACTCGATGCGTGACGCCTTGCTTTCGCGCTGGAAGGCGTACATCGGGTCGTAGTACTCGCGCAACAAACCCTCGATCCAGCCGCGATGCAGCTCCACATTGCCGGTGGACTGCTGTTCGACCAGCGCCTGATCCATCAAGTCCGCCATGCGCTGGTGGCGCTCGCCGCCCAGGCGCTTGACGATGTTGTCCAGGCTCTGGCGCAAGCGATCGGCGAAGCGGGTGAATCCCTGTTCTTCACCATGGGTGGCGATGAATTCGGCGCACAGATTCACCACGTAATCCCGCAGAATGCGCTCCACCCGATCCTCGAAACTGTCGTCGAGCCAGACCAGCGGATACGCCTGCATGCCCTGGTACAGCTCCAGCGGCACTGAACAACTGCCAACGATGCGCCCCTCGTCCTCCAGCACGAACTGCTCGTGGCCCGCCGCGCGCTTCTTGAGGATGTCGATGGCCAGGGCATTCTCGAAATCGATCTGCGGCGGTTGTGGGGTAGCGCGCTTGCCGAAGCTCGAACCCCGGTGGTTGGCATGGCCTTCCAGATCCAGGCTGTTCGAGAGTCGGGAGATCACATCGGTCTTGCCTGTGCCGGTCAGGCCGCCCACCAGGACGAAATCGCACCGGGCCACCGCGTCCTGGGTGGTTTCCAGGAGAAAGGTCCGCATCGCCTTGTAGCCGCCTTTCACCCTGGGGTACTCGATGCCGGCTTCCGTCTTCAGCCACTCCTGCACCAGCTGCGAGCGCAGGCCGCCCCTGAAGCAGTAAAGGTATCCGTGGGGGTTGGCGCGGGCGAAGGCAGCCCATCCCTCGATACGCTCGGTCTTGGTGGCGCCATTGACCAGTTGGTGGCCCAGGGCGATGGCTGCCTGCTGGCCATGTTGCTTGTAGCAGGTCCCCACCTTCTGCCGCTCGATGTCGGTCATCAGTGGCAGGTTGACCGTATGGGGAAAAGCGCCCTTGGAGAATTCCACGGGCGCACGGGCGTCCATCATCGGCAGGTCATTGAGGAAAATTTCGCGGTAATTCGAGGTATCCGGGCGCATCAGAACACCTCGACCGCGAGACTCTGTCGCTCGTGCAGTTGGCCGATGGGCGCGAGTTGCAGCCCAAGCTCCTCGGCCACGGCCAGGAACTCGGCCTCGCCCTCGGGCGCCACCGCGACCAGCAGGCCACCACTGGTCTGCGGGTCGCAAAGCAGCAGTTTCTGCACTTCGGCGAGAGGCGCCAGGCGGTCGCCATAGCTATCGAAGTTGCGCAGGGTGCCCCCGGGTACGCAGCCCTGTTCCAGGTAGTACTCCACGCCCGGCAGGCTGGGCACCTTGGCGTAGTCGATACGGGCGGTCAGGCCACTGCCGTCGGCCATTTCCACTAGGTGGCCAAGCAGGCCGAAGCCGGTGACATCGGTCATCGCCTTGACCCCGGCGAGCTTGCCGAAGCGGCTGCCGGGCTTGTTCAGCGTGCACATCCAGTCGCGGGCCAGGCCCACGTCGGCCTCGCGCAACCTGCCCTTCTTCTCGGCCGTGGTGAGGATGCCGATGCCGAGGGGCTTGGTCAGGTAGAGCTTGCAGCCAGCGGTGGCGGTGTCGTTGCGTTTCATGTTGCACTTGTCCACTACGCCGGTGACGGCCAGACCGAAGATCGGCTCGGGGGCATCGATGGAGTGCCCGCCGGCCAGCGGAATGCCCGCCTCGTCGCACACCGAACGGCCGCCTCGAATCACTTCGCGGGCCACTTCCGGCGGCAGCACGTTCACCGGCCAGCCGAGGATGGCGATGGCCATCAGCGGGTCGCCGCCCATGGCGTAGATGTCGCTGATGGCGTTGGTGGCGGCGATTCGGCCGAAGTCGAAGGGGTCATCCACGATCGGCATGAAGAAGTCGGTGGTGGAAACCACGCCGCGCTCGTCGTCCAGCGCGTAGACCGCGGCATCGTCCCTGGAGGCATTGCCTACCCAGAGTTTCGGGTCGAGGTTCTGCGCGCCGCTGCCGGCGAGGATCACTTCCAGCACCTTGGGAGAAATCTTGCAGCCGCAACCAGCGCCATGGCTGTACTGCGTGAGGCGGATGGGGTCGGTCATGGTCGTCTCTACGAAAAGCAATTGGGTTTCCTGTAGGAGCGAATTCATTCGCCAAGCAGGCCAACGGCTTGCCCTGCAATGCAATGGGGCAGCTACGCTGCCCTTGGCGAATGAATTCGCCCCTACAAACGTCGTATTCGTTGGTTCAAGCCAGCCTGGCCTTCCAGTCCGGCAACCAGCCGAGGGTATCAGCGGTGACGCCGGTGGGCTTGTACTCGGCGCCCAGCCAGCCGGGGTAATCGTCATCCTGCAGGGCGCGCAGGGCCGGCCCGAAGTCAGTATTGCCCGTGCCCGGTTCACCGCGACCGGGGCAATCGGCAAATTGCACGTGGCCAATTCGGCCCGCCAGCAGGCGGATGCCCGCCGCCGCATCCACGCCCTGTCGGGCCATGTGGTAGAGGTCGTACTGGGCCGAGAGATTGGGGTGATCGACATCGCGCAGCAACAGGTCCAGTTGCTCCGGCGTGTTGATCAGGAAGCCGGGCATATCCAGCGGGTTGACCGCCTCGCAGACCACGCCGATGTGCAGCACGGCGAAGGCTTCGGCGGTCTTGCGC
Organism: Metapseudomonas resinovorans; assembly: GCF_002003485.1. Lineage (GTDB taxonomy): Bacteria > Pseudomonadota > Gammaproteobacteria > Pseudomonadales > Pseudomonadaceae > Metapseudomonas > Metapseudomonas resinovorans_D. Next base: position 25,110 of record NZ_BDMA01000081.1, on the reverse strand, counting down.
AGGTTGGCCGCAAGGCAGGCCAGCGCGCGATCACGGCTGACGCCCTCGGCCTGACGGCCGGCCAGCACGTTGACGAAGCGCGGACGGGTCATCGCGGCATAACTCAGCGCCTGGGCCAGGGCATCGTCGAACTGCTCCTGGCGCTCCGGCACGGCGGCCAGACCGGGGCCACCTTCCATCAGGTCGCCAGCCGGCAGGTTGAAGAGGATCAGCGGCAGGCCAGCGGCTTCCAGCACTTCCTTCATGCGGATCGCCGGCAACTCGTAGGGGAACTGCACCTCGACGCCGTCGAACCCACAGACGCGGGCGGCAATGACGCGCTCGATCAATGGGCGGTCGGTGAACAGCAGAGACAGGTTGGCGGCGATTCTCATCAATCATTCTCCCGATACATTTCCACCAGCGTAGCCGGATCACGTTCCAGATTGCCCTGACTGCCGTGCAAGCGCATCAGTTGCGCCGCCAGAGCGCTGAGCGGTGTTGCCGAGTCGTGCTCACGGGATAGGCGGACGGCGGTATCCAGATCCTTCAACAGGGTGCGCACATGCCATTTGATGGGTTCGAAATGGCTGGCGGCCATTTGCGGCGCGAGAATCTGCAGCGGCTTGGAATCCGCGAAGCCACCCGCCAGCGCCGGGGCGATCAGGCTGGCATCCACGCCAGCCTTTTCCGCCAAGGCAATCACTTCGGCGATCACCAGCGCATTGCACGCCACGATCATCTGGTTGCAGACCTTGGTCACCTGGCCGGCCCCTACCGAACCCATGCGGGTCAGGCGCTGCCCCAGGTGCCCGAGGATCGGCCGCACGCGCTCCACATCGTCCTCATGACCGCCGGCCATGATCGCCAGGGTGCCGGCCTCGGCACCGGACGTGCCGCCGGATACCGGGGCATCCATCCAACGCATGCCGGTACTGGCTTCCAGTTCGGCGGCCATCTCGCGGGTGGCGGCGGGTTCGAGGCTGGAGAAGTCCACCAGCACCTGTCCCGGCTTGGCGCCTTCGGCAATGCCGCCCTCACCGAACACCACCTTGCGTACGACGCGCGTGTCGGCCAGGCAGAGCATCACGATGTCCGCCTCGGCGCACAGCTCGACCGGGGTCTTCACGCGGCGCGCGCCCAACTCCACCAGGGGCGCGCACTTCTCCGGCGAGCGGTTCCACACGGTCAGTGGGTAACCGGCGGCCAGCAGGCGACGGGTCATGGGCAGGCCCATCAGGCCGATGCCAGCGAAGGCAATGGAAGGCAGCGAATCGGTCATGCCGGAGCTCCAGGCAGTTGGCGAAACGCACATCTTAAACACATGGTCAGCAACGTGAAGCTTCCAAGCCTCCGGACGCTCACTATAATCCGCCTGCCTTTTCCGCTATTGAACCGGAGAATCCCATGCTCAAACGCTCTCTCGCCCTCGTGGCAGGTATCGCGCTGACTGTATCCGCTGCTGTTTCCCAGGCCGCCGAAGTCCTCAAGGTCTCAGCCATTCCCGACGAAGCTCCCACTGAACTGCTGCGCAAGTTCAAGCCGCTCGGTGCTTACCTCGAGAAGCAGCTGGGCATGAAAGTGGAGTTCGTCCCCGTGGCCGACTACGCCGCAGTGGTCGAATCCCTGGCGGCCGACCGTTTGGACATGGCGTGGCTCGGTGGCTTCACTTTCGTCCAGACCCGCCTGAAGACCGGCAATGCCATCCCCCTGGTACAACGTGAGCAGGACGAGAAGTTCACCAGCAAGTTCATCAGCGCCGACCCAGCAGTGAAGTCCCTGCAGGACCTCAAGGGCAAGACCTTCGCCTTCGGCTCGGTGTCCTCCACGTCCGGCAGCCTGATGCCGCGCTACTTCATGCAGAAGGACGGCATCGTGCCCGAGCAGTTTTTCTCCCGCGTCGCCTATTCCGGCGCCCACGATGCCACCGTGGCCTGGGTCCAGGCCGGCAAGGTCGACGGCGGCGTGCTCAATGCCAGCGTCTGGCAGAAGCTGGTGGACGCCGGCAAGGTCGACACCAATAAGGTGAAGGTCTTCGCCACCACCCCGACCTACTACGACTACAACTGGACCGTGCGCGGTACCCTCGACCCGGCCCTGGCCGAGAAGATCAAGCAGGCCTTCCTCGCACTCGACCCGGCCAACCCGGAGCACAAGGCGATCCTCGACCTGCAGGCCGCCAGCCGTTTCATTCCGACCAAGCCCGAGAACTACGCGGGCATCGAGGAAGCCGCACGCTCGGCCGGCTTGTTGAAGTGAGTCTTTCGCTACACGGCGTGGACCTGGTCCACGCCAATGGCCAGCCTGCGCTCCTGGGTATCGATCTCACCATCGGCAACGGCGAACGGGTCGCCATCATCGGCCCGTCCGGCGCCGGCAAGACCAGCCTGCTGCGCCTGCTCTCCACCAACCTCGTACCCGCCGCCGGGCAACTCCAGTTGCTCGGCGCAACACCCTGGTCGCTCTCCGCGCGCGAGCGCCAGCGTCTGCGGGCACGGATCGGCCTGGTGCATCAGGCGCCGCCCTTGCCGCCGCGCCAGCGGGTGGTCACCGCCGTGCTGGCCGGCAAGCTCGGCCAATGGCCCCTGGCCAAGGGATTGCTCAGTCTGCTGCACCCCCTGGACAGCGCCGGCGCCCAAGCTGCCCTGGCCCGGCTGGACCTGGCCGACAAGCTCTTCGAACGCTGCGACCAGCTCTCCGGTGGACAGCTGCAGCGCGTGGGCATCGCCCGCGTGCTCTACCAGGCGCCGGACCTGATCCTCGCCGACGAGCCGGTTTCCGCGATGGACCCGGTGCTGGCCGACCATACCCTCGGCGTACTCTGCGCCGATGCCAGCCGCCGTGGCGTCACGCTGCTGGCCAGCCTGCACGCCGTCGAGCTGGCACTGGAGCATTTCCCACGCATCGTCGGCATCCGCGACGGTCGCGTCGCGTTCGACCTCCCGCGAGAAGCCGTCAGCCAGGCTGATCTGGATGCCCTCTACGCCAACGAGCAACTGCGCGGCGATGCGCCATCCTCACCGCCCGTGGCGGCCCCCGCGCTGCACATTCCGCGATGCTGACAACCGCCCCTCGCGACCCCGCGGCGCTGCCTCGGCTGCTACTCACCCTGCTGGCCGTGGCGCTGCTCTGGCCCGGATTCGAACTGAGCGAGCTGAACCCGGTCGTGCTGCTGGATGAGGGCAACGCCCGCACCATGGGACAGTTCCTGTCCGCCTTCTGGCCACCCGAACACGGCGAGGAATTCCTTCAGCTATTGGGTCGCGCCACGCTGGAAACCCTGGCAATCGCCACCGCCGGCATGAGCCTGGCGTTGCTGATCGCCCTGCCCGCCTCGCTCTGGGCCAGTCGTGCGCTATCGCTGTCAGCCCTGCACCGTAGCGGACGTCCGGCCTGGTGGGCGCAAGCGCTGCGCTGGCCAGTGCGTGGACTGCTGATCTTCCTGCGCAGCGTGCCGGAAATCGTCTGGGCCCTGCTGTTCGTCCGCGCCGTTGGCCTCGGCCCCACCGCCGGGGTCCTGGCCATTGCCATCACCTACAGCGGCATGCTCGGCAAGGTCTACGCGGAAATCTTCGAGTCCGTCGACCCGCGCCCCAGTCGCGCGCTGCTTGCCGCAGGCAGCCCGCGCCTGGCCGCATTCGCCTATGGCGTGCTGCCCAACGCTGCGGCGGAAGTGATTTCCTACACCGTCTACCGCTGGGAATGCGCGGTGCGCGCCTCGGTGGTGATGGGCTTCGTCGGCGCCGGTGGCCTGGGCCAGCAGATGGACCTGTCGATGCGCATGTTCGCCGGCGGTGAAGTCGCCAGCATGCTGCTGACCTTCCTCGTCCTGGTGCTGCTGGCCGACCAGCTCAGCCGCTTCCTGCGCGGGAGGTTCGCGTGAGGACGGGCAACATCCTGGTGATCCTCGCCCTGCTGGCAGCGGCAATCGCGTCCTTCGTCTGGTTGGGCATCGACCTCGGCGCCCTCGTCAGCGGCGACGCCCTGCAGCAGATGGGCAGCTACGCCATGCGCTTCCTCAGCCCGGATTTCTCCGGGGCGCACCTCAAGGCCATCGGCTGGGGCGCCCTGGAAACCCTCGCCATGTCAGCACTCGGCACGCTGCTGGCAGCACTGCTTGGCCTGCTCATCGCCCTGCCGGCCGCCGGGCGCTTCGGCAGCCTGGCCCAAGGTGCCGCGCGTCTGCTGCTCAACGCACTGCGCGCGGTGCCAGAACTGGTCTGGGCGGCGCTGATGGTGCTGGCCGCCGGCCTGGGTCCCAACGCCGGCACCCTGGCCCTGGCCCTGCATACCGCCGGGGTCCTGGGCCGCCTGTTCGCCGAAGCCCTGGAAAACACCCCGCCCGAACCCGCCGAAGCCATCCGGTTGAATGGCGGCGGACGCGTCGCCGCCTTCTGCTACGGCACGCTGCCGGGCGTCTGGCCGCAACTGGTGGCCTACATGCTCTATCGCTGGGAGAACAACATCCGCATGGCCAGCGTGCTCGGCTTCGTCGGCGCCGGAGGCCTGGGGCAGATGCTCTACGTGAGCCTGTCACTGTTCCAGGAAGCCCAGGCTGCCAGCGTGATCCTGGCGATGCTGATCCTGGTATTGGCGGTGGATGCCCTGAGCGGCTGGATGCGCCAGCGCTGGGTCAGCGCGTAGATAGCGCGAAGCACAAGATCAGTAATTGGCCTCGGCCCCGCTTGTTGGGTTTCGTTCCTCTACCCAACCTACCCTACAGCCTGGAAATCGCCCCACAGAAAAAACAAAGGAGGCCGAAGGCCCCCTTTGTGGACAGGTGGAAACCGCACGGCGGTTTCCACCGGGGAACGGTCAGAAACCGTCTTTATCGAGATGGTCGAAGTTCACCGCCTCACCGGGCTCGGCACCCAGCACGCGGCGGATGTCTTCGAAGATCAAGTCGTACTCCTTGTGATTACGCATGATCAGCGTGGTGTTCGGGTGCAGTCCGTTCTTCACCGCCACCTTGGAAACCACGCTGGCGAAGTTGAACGCGGTATCGCGATGCATCTCGAACTCTTCGGAGAATGACTTGCCTTCGATTTCGCCCACCATGCGGAAGTGCAGCATGGTGCCTTCCTTCGCATTCGGACGCGCTTCGTAGTAGAGGTCGATGGAGAACTGCTGCCCCGGAAAACCGGGCACGCTGGCCCGATGTACATGGCCTGGTTCGAACATGGTTACGCTCCCTGTGGTTATCAAAGAGAAGAAGGTGGATTGAGTCTAGCCCGCTCCACCAGTTTCGCTGGCCGCCCCTGACCGGTGCACGATCAGGCGGGCGGCACACTCCTGGAGGCCTTCCCTGGCCTCCCTCAGACGCCGGCTCAGTGAAGGCTCGGCGCCTCGTCCCGCTCCTGGATCAGGACCCAGGGCGCTACCACCACGGCCCAGAGCTTCGGATCGCGAGCCAGCAGATCCTGGGCGCGCGACTCCTCCACCTTGCTGAGTTTGCCGGCCGCCAGAAGTGCCGCGACCTGTGCCTTGTCGTCTTCGGCTACGGCCAGTGCAACGCCGACCAGGTCCGCGGCACCGTCCACCCAGAGCAGGGCGCCCCGGGCGAAGAACGGTTGCAGTTCTTCCCAGGTGATGGCGGCGGTTTCGCCGAGCAGCTTGGCATAGAGGGTGCTAGCGTTATCGTTCATGGCTTGTATTGAGTTGGTTGGTAACGAAAGGATTTGGGGGCGCGCAATGATAGCGCCGGTCAACTTTCAGACAAGCCCTGCTTGACGATGCCAACCACGCACAAGACACGCCGTATTTCTATACGTTTGTTTCAATTAAGCGACACAAGATCATTCCGCCATCAATACCCGACTTTTCAAGCCGTAAATCAGCAATCTACACTGTTCCGGTACAGTTGTCGGGGCGTGTCGGCGGGGTGCAATACCTTGTCCCGTAGCTTCGGCAAACAGGACAACAACAACGAAAAACACAAGAGTGGAGCACTATGATTAAGGCTACCAAGCAGATTTCCAAACTGTTCGCCGCCATGGCTCTCGCCGGTGTCGCCAGCTACTCCGTAGCAGCTGACACCATCAAGATCGCCCTGGCTGGCCCGGTGACCGGTGCGGTTGCCCAGTACGGCGAGATGCAGTTCATCGGCGCCAAGATGGCGATCGAGCAGATCAACAAGGCCGGCGGGGTGAACGGCGCTCAGCTCGAAGGCGTGGTCTATGACGACGCTTGCGATCCGAAACAGGCTGTTGCCGTAGCCAACAAGATCGTCAACGACGGTATCCACTACGTAGTTGGCCACCTCTGCTCCAGCTCCACCCAGCCCGCGTCCGACATCTACGAAGACGAAGGCATCCTGATGATCACCGCGGCTTCCACCAGCCCGGACATCACCTCCCGTGGCTACCAGCTGGTGTTCCGCACCATCGGCCTGGACAGCCTGCAGGGTCCGACCGCCGGCAACTTCATTGCCGACCACATCAAGCCGAAGACCGTTGCCGTCATCCACGACAAGCAACAGTACGGCGAAGGCATCGCCACTGCCGTCAAGCAGACCCTGGAAAGCAAAGGCGTGAAAGTCGCCCTGTTCGAAGGCATCAACGCCGGCGACAAGGACTTCTCCACCATCGTTTCCAAGCTGAAGCAAGCCGGTGTGGACTTCGTCTACTACGGCGGCTACCACCCGGAACTCGGCCTGCTGCTGCGCCAGTCGGCTGAAAAAGGCCTGAAAGTACGCTTCATGGGTCCGGAAGGCGTGGGCAACAAAGAGCTCTCCGCCATCGCTGGCCCGGCTTCCGAAGGTCTGCTGGTAACCCTGCCGAAGTCCTTCGACCAGGATCCGAAGAACCAGGCCCTGGTAGATGCCTTCAAGGCCAAGAACGAAGACCCGAGCGGTCCGTTCGTGTTCCCGGCCTACGCTGCCGTACAAGTCATCGCCGAAGGCATCAAGAAAGCCGGCGAAGACGACACCGCCAAGGTAGCTGCCGCCCTGCGCGCCAACTCCTTCGCTACCCCGACCGGCAACCTGGCCTTCGACGAGAAGGGCGATCTGAAGGACTTCAGCTTCGTGGTGTACGAGTGGCACAAGGACGGCACCAAAACCGAAGCTAAATAAGCTTCCCGCCTGAACGCAAAGCCCACTGCTTAGGCAGTGGGCTTTGTTTATCCGTGTTTTACGGGCTCCGCTGCGCCACAAGCGCCGCTTTTCGTGATGCCCGAGGAGTTAGGGAATGCCTGATCTCTACCACTATCTGCAACAGCTGGTTAACGGGCTCACCGTTGGCAGCACCTATGCCCTGATCGCCATCGGCTACACCATGGTCTACGGCATCATCGGCATGATCAACTTCGCCCATGGCGAGGTCTACATGATTGGCTCGTACGTAGCCTTCATCGTGATTGCCGGGCTCACCATGCTCGGTCTGGAAAGCCTTCCGATCGTCATTGTCGCGGCCTTCGCCGCGAGCATCATCGTTGCAAGCGCTTACGGTTACAGCATCGAACGGGTCGCCTACCGTCCCCTTCGCGGCAGCAACCGCCTGATCCCGCTGATCTCCGCGATCGGCATGTCGATCTTCCTCCAGAACGAAGTACTGCTGACTCAGGACTCCAAGGACAAGGCGATTCCCAACCTGATTCCGGGCAACTTCGTGTTTGGCGAGAGCACCATGAATGGCGTGGTGATCTCCTACATGCAGATCCTGATCTTCGTCGTCACCTTCCTGGTGATGTACGGCCTCACGATGTTCATCTCCCGCTCGCGCCTCGGCCGCGCCTGCCGCGCCTGCGCGGAAGACATCCGCATGGCCAACCTGCTGGGCATCAACACCAACAACATCATCGCCCTGACCTTCGTCATCGGCGCCACCCTGGCCGCCGTGGCCGCGGTGTTGCTGGGCATGCAGTACGGCGTGATCAACCCGCACATCGGCTTCCTCGCCGGTATCAAAGCCTTCACCGCAGCCGTGCTCGGTGGCATCGGCAGCATTCCGGGCGCCATGCTCGGTGGCCTGGTGCTGGGCGTGGCCGAAGCCTTCGGCGCCGACATCTTCGGCGACCAGTACAAGGACGTCGTGGCCTTCAGCCTGCTGGTTCTGGTCCTGTTGTTCCGGCCGACCGGCATCCTTGGCCGTCCGGAGGTGGAGAAGGTATGAACACTCGACTCAAAACGGCGTTCTTCAGCGCCCTCCTGGTGCTGGCCGTCGCCTACCCTGTCCTCGGCCTGAAACTCAGCGTCGTCGGCGTGGGCCTGGTGGTCACCGGCGCCAATACCCCGACCCTGCTGGCCATCGCGGCGTGCGCCGTGGCCATGTTCATCTGGCAGATGATGCGCGACAAGGTGCAGGGCGCCTGGGCCGCCGCGCCCAAGCTGCCGGGCATGTCGAAGGGCACCGCGCACTTCCTCACCCTGCCCTCCACCCAGCGCTGGGTCATCCTCGGCCTGATCGTGGTCGCCCTGGTCTGGCCGTTCTTCGGCTCCCGCGGCGCAGTGGACATCGCCACCCTGATCCTGATCTACGTACTGCTCGGCCTTGGCCTGAACATCGTGGTCGGCCTGGCGGGCCTGCTGGACCTGGGTTACGTCGGCTTCTACGCCGTCGGCGCGTACAGCTACGCGCTGCTCTCGCACTACTACGGCCTGGGCTTCTGGGTGTGCCTACCGATCGCCGGCCTGATGGCCGCCTTCTTCGGCTTCATCCTCGGCTTCCCGGTGCTGCGCCTGCGCGGTGACTACCTGGCCATCGTGACCCTGGGTTTCGGCGAGATCATCCGTATCCTGCTGCGTAACCTGACCTGGCTCACCGGCGGCCCGAACGGCATCAGCAACATCGACAAGCCGACCTTGTTCGGCCTGTCTTTCGAGCGCCGCGCCGAAGAAGGCCTGCAGACCTTCCACGAGTACTTCGGCATTGCCTACAACTCGGTGAACAAGGTGGTCTTCCTCTACCTGGTCGCCCTGCTGCTGGCCTTGCTGGCCCTGTTCGTGATCAACCGGCTGCTGCGCATGCCGCTCGGCCGTGCGTGGGAAGCCCTGCGCGAAGACGAGATCGCCTGCCGCGCACTGGGTCTGAACCCCACCCTCATCAAACTCTCCGCCTTCACCCTGGGCGCCTGCTTCGCGGGCTTTGCCGGCAGCTTCTTCGCCGCACGCCAGGGTCTGGTGACGCCCGAGTCCTTCACCTTCATCGAGTCGGCGACCATCCTCGCCATCGTGGTGCTCGGTGGCCTGGGTTCCCAGTTGGGTGTGATCCTCGCGGCCGTCGTGATGATCCTGCTGCCCGAACTCATGCGTGAGTTCAGCGAGTACCGCATGCTGATGTTCGGCGCCCTCATGGTGCTGATGATGATCTGGCGTCCGCAGGGTCTCCTGCCGATGCAACGCCCCCACCTGGAGCTGAAACAATGAGCCGCGCGATTCTCGAAGTAAGCGGTCTCACCATGCGCTTCGGCGGCCTGCTGGCCGTCAACGGGGTGGGTCTGACCGTACAGGAAAAGCAGGTTGTCTCCATGATCGGCCCGAACGGCGCCGGCAAGACCACCGTGTTCAACTGCCTGACCGGCTTCTACCAGCCGACCTCGGGCAGCATCCGCCTGGATGGCGAGCAGATCGAAGCCCTGCCGGGCCACAAGATCGCTCGCAAGGGCGTGGTGCGGACCTTCCAGAACGTCCGCCTGTTCAAGGAAATGACTGCGGTGGAGAACCTGCTGGTCGCCCAGCACCGCCACCTCAACACCAACTTCCTCGCCGGCCTGCTGAAGACTCCGGGCTTCCGCAAGAGCGAACGCGAGGCCATGGACTACGCCGCGCATTGGCTGGAGAAGGTCAACCTGACCGACGTCGCCAACCGTCCGGCCGGTACCCTGGCCTACGGTCAGCAACGCCGCCTGGAAATCGCCCGCTGCATGATGACCCGTCCGCGCATCCTGATGCTCGACGAGCCGGCCGCCGGCCTCAACCCGCGTGAGACCGACGACCTCAAGGCACTGATCGCCATGCTGCGTAACGAGCACAACGTGACCGTGCTGCTGATCGAGCACGACATGAAGCTGGTGATGAGCATTTCCGACCACATCTATGTGATCAACCAGGGCACCCCCCTGGCCGACGGCACGCCGGAGCAGATCCGCAATAACCCCGACGTGATCAAAGCCTATCTGGGGGAGGCCTGAACCATGCTTACTTTCGACAAGGTTTCCACCTTCTACGGCAAGATCCAGGCGCTGCACGGCGTCAGCATGGATGTGAAAAAGGGCGAGATCGTCACCCTGATCGGCGCCAACGGCGCCGGCAAGTCGACCCTGCTGATGACCCTCTGCGGCTCGCCGCGCGCGGCCAGCGGCAGCATTCGCTATGAAGGCGAAGAGCTGGTGGGCCAGGAGTCCTACGACATCATGCGCAAGAGCATCGCCGTCGTGCCGGAAGGCCGCCGCGTGTTCGCCCGCCTGACGGTCGAAGAAAACCTGGCCATGGGCGGCTTCTTCACCGAAAAGGGCGACTACCAGGAGCAAATGGACAAGGTGCTGCACCTGTTCCCGCGCCTGAAGGAACGTTTCGAGCAGCGCGCCGGCACCATGTCAGGCGGCGAACAGCAGATGCTCGCCATCGGCCGTGCGCTGATGAGCAAGCCCAAGCTGCTGCTGCTCGACGAGCCGTCCCTGGGTCTGGCGCCCATCATCATCCAGCAGATCTTCGACATCATCGAACAGCTCCGTAAGGACGGCGTGACCGTCTTCCTGGTGGAGCAGAACGCCAACCAGGCGCTCAAGCTGGCCGACCGTGGCTACGTGCTGGAGAACGGACGCATCGTCATGCAGGGCAGCGGCGACGACCTGCTCAACGACCCCAAGGTCCGCGACGCCTACCTCGGCGGCTAACGACCTCGCTGCACAAGAAACGGCCCTTCGGGGCCGTTTTCTTTTTCTGCGCACGGGCGATTTCGTAGGGTGGACCACGCTCCACCGGTCCACCATCGGAGCCCGACTCAGGCACGAGCGGTGGAAATGAAAAGCGATTTCCACCCTACAAGGCTTTTTCCTTCCGACTCCCAACATTGGGCTGCTTTCGTACGGTGGACCACGCCTTTCCGGTCCACCAGCGGAGTCTGGTTCGGCCACCCTCCGGTGGATAAAACAACACAAGCCATTGATGCCAAAGGATTAAACCAACCATCAACGGCGTTGATGGTCTCTATCGGGCGTGATCACTTTTTAATCATCCACCCATCCGTAAGATTGGCTCCGTACTCAGTTTCCAGCCCCCCTTCGAGGAGCCCAGACCATGAAAACTCAAGCCATCGCCGCACTGTTCATCGCCACCCTGAGCAGCTCTGTTTTCGCTCTGCCGTCCTCCTCCCAGACCACCAACCCGGTTGTTGCTGAAGGCTACATGGTGCTGGATCGCGTTGCCGAAGGCGGTTCCGACCGCACTGGTGCCAACCGTTTCGCCGAAGGTGGTTCTGACCGCAACGGTGCCAACCGCATCGCTGAAGGTGGCTCCGACCGCACCGGTGCCAACCGTATCGCTGAAGGTGGTTCCGACCGCACCGGTGCCAACCGCATCGCCGAAAGCGGCTCCGATCGCACCAATGCCTTCCGCGTTGCTGAAGGGGGCTCCGACCGCCTGCCGCAAGCCCAACGCGTCAGCTGATCGCAACTCGCTACAAAACCTCGAAGCCCGGCAAATGCCGGGCTTTTCTTGTTTAAGGGAACGCGTTCATTCACGACTGCAAACCGTAGGTTGGTCCGAGCGCAGCGAGGCCCAACGATGCGTAGTCCAGCCTTGCTGTGTTGGGCTTCGTTCCTCAGACCAACCTACAGGAAGCGCCCAGGAATCCCGATCTTGAGCCCCGGCAAGGCAATTCCCGCGCATTCGCACTACGCTGTGCCGGTACCTGCAAACAAGGAGTCCGCATGAGCCTTTCGCTGCTGAGCCGTTACGCCTTCTTCGCCTTCTGCGTGCTGTTCACTCTCTTCAGCCTGCCCTTCATCGGCCACGACTGGGTCTGGCCCTTCACCCTGCTCGGCGCGGTACTCAGCGCCCTGGGCGTGTTCGACCTGCTGCAGTCGCGCCATGCGGTGCGGCGCAACTACCCGATCCTCGGCAACATCCGCTACCTGGTGGAGGGCATCCGCCCGGAGATCCGCCAGTACCTGCTGGAAGCCGATGACGACCGCCTCCCCTTCTCCCGCGCCCAGCGCTCGCTGGTCTATGCGCGGGCCAAGAATGAAGGTGGCGACAAACCCTTCGGCACCCTGATCGACGTCTACCGCGCCGGCTACGAATTCATCGGCCACTCCATGCGCCCGGCGCCACTCAGCGACCCGTCCAGCTTCCGCGTGGTGGTCGGCGGGCCACAATGCACCCAACCGTATTCGGCCTCGGTCTTCAACGTCTCGGCCATGAGCTTCGGCTCGCTCAGCGCCAACGCCATTCGCGCGCTCAACCGTGGCGCCAAGCTCGGCAACTTCTACCACGACACCGGCGAAGGCAGCATCAGCCCCTACCACCGCGAAAACGGCGGCGACCTCGTCTGGGAACTGGGCAGTGGCTACTTCGGCTGCCGCACCAGCGACGGCCACTTCGACCCCGAGCGCTTCGCCACCCAGGCGCGCAGCCCGCAGGTAAGGATGATAGAAATCAAGCTCAGCCAGGGCGCCAAACCCGGGCACGGCGGCATCCTGCCCAAGCACAAGGTCACCGAGGAAATATCCCTCACCCGTGGCGTGCCCATGGGCGAAGACTGCATCTCCCCCTCGCGCCACAGCGCCTTCTCCACCCCCATCGAAATGATGCAGTTCATCGCGAAACTGCGAGAGCTGTCGGGCGGCAAGCCGGTGGGATTCAAGTTCTGCCTGGGTCATCCCTGGGAGTTCATGGGGATCGCCAAGGCCATGCTGGAAACCGGCATCCTCCCCGACTTCATCGTCGTCGACGGCAAGGAAGGCGGTACTGGCGCGGCGCCGCTGGAATTCACCGACCACATCGGCGTGCCCCTGCGTGAAGGTCTGCTCTTCGTGCACAACACCCTGGTGGGGCTGAACCTGCGGGACAAGATCAAGCTGGGCGCCAGCGGCAAGATCATCAGCGCCTTCGACATCGCCAGTGTGCTGGCCATTGGCGCCGACTGGGCCAACTCGGCACGCGGCTTCATGTTCGCCATTGGCTGCATCCAGTCGCAGTCGTGCCACACCAACAAATGCCCCACCGGCGTCGCTACCCAGGACAAACTGCGCCAGCGTGCCCTGGTGGTGCCGGACAAGGCACAGCGGGTGCAGATGTTCCACCGCAACACGTTGAAAGCACTGGCCGAGATGCTCGCCGCCGCCGGCCTGGATCATCCCAACCAACTGGAACCCCGCCACCTGGTACGGCGCGTTTCGGACAAGGAAATCCGCCTGTTCTCGCAGATTCACGTGTTCCTGCAGCCGGGGGACCTGCTCAAGGAAAAGATCGAGGCGGACTTCTACGAACGGATGTGGGCCATGGCCCGCGCGGACAGCTTCGAGCCGTCGTGCGCGTGGTGAGTCCATAAGGGCCGCGCGCGGCCTCATCGCGAAACAGAGTCACCCCTTGAGCACCCCACCATCCACCGGAATCAGCGTCCCGGTGACATAGCTGGCAAGCGGGCTGGCCAGGAAAGTCGCCATCGCACCGAACTCCTCCGCCGCGCCATAGCGCCCCACCGGAATCGCCGCCTGCTCCTTGGCCATCAGGCTGGAAACCGACGCACCACTGCGTTCGGCTGCACGCAGCAACAGGGTTTCGGTGCGCTCGGTCCAGAACGAACCGGGCATCAGGGTATTCACCGTCACACCATCGGCGGCCACTTCGGCGGAGAGCGTCTTGGCCCAGTTGGCCAGGGCGCTGCGCAAGGCGCTGGAGAGCACCAGGCCGGGAATCGGCTCCACCACACTGGTGGACGAAATCATCAGGATGCGACCGTAACGACGCTGGCGCATGCCGGGGAGGAATGCGTTCACCAGCGCCATGGTGCTCAGCAGCATGGCGTCCAGTTGGCCGTGCCAAAGCTGCGGATCGAACTCCACGGCATTGATCGGCGGCGGCCCACCGTTGTTGGCGATCAGAATGTCCGGCGCGCCGATGGCCGCGACCACCTGCTCGATGGCCATATCCACGGCACCCAGGTCGTTCAAGTCCACCGCAACCGCCTGCGCCTCGCCACCGTTCCGGCGGATGCGCTCCACGGCCAGGTCAAGCTTGGACAGGTTGCGCGCCAGCAGGCAGACCCGCACCCCCTCCCTGGCCAGGGCCTCGGCCACACCGAATCCCAACCCGGAGCTTCCGCCACATACGAGGGCACTGCGGTTCTCAAGTTGAAGGTCCATGATCAGCACTCCATTTCCAGATTCACCCGCCAGTGTGCACCCAGCAGTGGCGCAGGCCAATGCGCAATCGACGCTGCCTCACTCATGCCGAAAGCACCCGGCAGGCATGCTCCGGAATGGTCACCGACACCGGGTTGCCGATGGCCAGGCCAATATCCTGGCAAGGCGTGGTCAGCGCGGTGAGGGAAACGCCGGAGCACTCCACCGTGGTCTCGATGGTGGCGCCGATGTCCCGGACGAAGGTCACCGTACCCGGCACGCTGTTGGCCCCGCCGGCCTGGGGCGCCGACAGTTGCAGGTCTTCCGGGCGCACCAGCAGCTTGATCGGTGCGCCGGCCTGGATGCTGCTGCAGATCGGTGCCTGGATCGCCGCGCCACCGGGCAGGCCCGCGCGCCCGCTGCCCAGGGCAGTGGCCGGGAAAATGTTGCCAGTGCCAATGAAGTCGGCAACGAACTCGTTGGCCGGGTTGCGGTAGATCTCGATCGGCGTACCCACCTGCTGCACTCGGTGCTCGCCCAGTACGACAACGATGTCGGCCATGGTCATGGCCTCACGCTGGTCGTGGGTGACCATGATGGTGGTGATGTTCAGGCGCTGCTGCAGCTGGCGGATCTCGATCTGCATCGACTCGCGCAACTTGGCGTCCAGCGCCGACAAAGGCTCATCCAGTAGCAACAGCTTGGGGTGCGAGGCGATAGCACGCGCAATGGCCACGCGTTGGCGCTGCCCGCCGGAAAGCCGCGACACCGGCCGGTCGACCATTTGCTGCAACTGGATCATCTGCAGCAGCTCGGCCACCCTCGCCTGCTGCTCGGCCTTGGGCACATTGCGCAGGCGCAGCGGATAGGCAATGTTTTCGCCGACCGTCATGTGCGGGAACAGCGCCAGTGACTGGAACACCATGCCGAAGTTGCGCTCGTGCGCCGGGGTGTAGCCGATGTTCTTGCCATCCAGGAGGATCTGCCCGGAGCTCAGGCTCTCGAGGCCGGCGATCATCCGCAGCAGGGTGGTCTTGCCGCAGCCCGAGGGGCCGAGGAAACACACCAGCTTTCCCTCTGGCAGGTGCAGGTTGACGTCCGTCACGGCACAGATGGAGCCATAGCGTTTTTCGACATTTTGCAGAATCAGTCCAGACATGCTTCACCTCGACTCAGAACGACACGCCGCCATCGCCAACCAGCTTCTCCAACGCCCAGATCAGGGCGAAGTCGATCAGCACGATCAGCACGGCAAAGGAAAATACGGTGGGATCGAGAGACGACACCGTGCGGCTGTACATCCAGATCGGCACGGTCATCACATCGATGTTGTAGAGGAAGTAGGTAACGGTGAACTCGTTGAACGACACGATGAAGGCCAGCAGCATCCCGGCCAGGATGCCCGAGCGCATCAGCGGCACCACCACATCGCGGATTGCCCGTAGTGGCGACGCGCCGAGCATCTGCGCGGCCTCCTCCACTTCGGTGCCGATGGAAACCATGGCGGCCGTGCAGTTCTTCACCACAAAGGGCAGCGCGAGGATCACGTGGGCGATCACCAGCCGCGAGGTATCCATGTGGAACGGCAGGCTGTCGAACACCAGTAACAACGCCAGCCCCAGCACCACCATGGGGAACACCAGGGGCAGCGACATCAGTTGCAGCGCCACGGCCTTGCCACGGAATTCGCAGCGGGTCAGCGCGTAGGACGCCGGCACCGCGACCAGGGTGGCCAACACCATGGTCAGGCAGGACACCAGCAGGCTGGTGGTCAGCGCCTGGCCCAGGCTCAGCACATCGCTGGCGTCAGGCGATACGAAGGTGCGCCAGGCCGCCTCGTACCATTGCAGGCTGTAGCTCGACGGCGGGAAGTCGAGGTTCGACGCGCCGCTGAAGGACATCACGATCATGGTCAGGATCGGCAGCACCGCCAGCAGCAGGATGATGCCGGAAAGAATCATCGCGAAGCGGCCGGTTTCCCCCGGTAGCGCCGCGTGGGAACGGAACGGATTGCTCATTGCGAAGCCTCCAGCATGCGGCGGCGACGGCCAGTGACGTACTCGGAGAAGGTCATGATCGCCAGGGTGGTAACGATCAGCACTACGCCAGCGGCGGAGGCCGCGGGCCAGTTCATCAGCGGGGCGATCTGGTCATGCACCATCACCGCCAGCATCGGCACGCGCCGCCCACCGAGCAGCAGCGGTACCACGAAGCTGCTGGCGTTGTAGGCGAACACCAGGGTGGCGCCGGTGAAGACGCCCGGCAGGCTCATCGGCAACACCACCTGGCAAAACACCCGCACACGGCTGGCGCCCAGGGTCGCGGCGGCCTCTTCGTAGGTACGCGACACGCCGCGCATGGCGCTGGCAATCGGCAGCACCGCCAGAGGGAAGGCCGTCTGCACCAGGCCCATCAGCACGCCGGTCTGGTTGTAGAGCAGCATCATCGGCCGGTCGACCAGCCCCAGCCCCATCAGGGCCTGGTTGAGCATGCCCGCCGGACCGAGGATCACCAGCCAGCCGTAGCTTTGCAGCAGCAGGTTCACCAGCAATGGCAGGAGCACCGCGGCCAGGAATATCCGGCGCAGGAACGGCGACTGCAGGCGCGACATGCAGTAGCCCACCGGAATCGCCAGGGCCACCGCGATCAGCGCGCTGAAGAGCGCCAGGCGCAAGGTCAGCAACAGGGACTTCAGGTAGTAGGGCTCGGCCAGCTGGGCATAGCTGGCCAGGCTGAACCCGCTCCACTCAGCGCCTTTCTCCCCGATGCTCATGCGCAGCACCAGGAGGCTGGCAGCCACCAGCACGGCCAGGAACAGCATCGAAGGAGTCAGGAAGAGCCAGGCCCGCACAGTAGGGGAAACCGCCTTTGTCGGGCGCAGGGGTGCCGCGCCGACCGGATCGGTCAGATCAATGTGTTCCATATCGCTCGTCTCGTCAGAACAGGGAAACCACGCGTCCGGGCGGACGGCCGAAGGCCAGCCGCCCAGCGCGACTCACGGCAGGCGCCGTGGCTGCATCAGGAAGAGAAGATTTCCGTGTAGCGGCGAATCCACTGGTCGTGGACCGTGGCGAGGAAGGCGTTGTCGTGCATGATCGCCTTCTCTGCGATCTGCTCCGGCGTGAGGATGAAGGGGCTCTTGCGCGCCTCAGCGGAGATGATCGCCTTGGAGTTGACCGGACCGTTAAAGATGTCTTCGGCCATCTTGCCCTGCACCAGCGGGTCCAGCGAATGGTCGAGGAAGGCGTAGGCCAGGTCCGTATCGCCCGGACGATGCTTGGGCATTACCGAGAGCATCAGGTCGGTGTAGAAGCCTTCCTTCATGCCGAAGGTGGCACCCAGGCTGTAGGCGGGGTCGCGGATCTGCTTGGGGAAGAACGCCGGGGCGTAGAGGCCGCCCATATCCAGCGAGTTGGTGCGGAACAACTCGGCGATCTGATTGGGGTTTTCCCCCAGGGTCATCACGCGGTCCTTCAGCTCTTCCAGCTTCTTGAAGCCCGGCTCGATGTTATGCACATCACCACCGGCCAGCTTCGCCGCGATGATGATCAGGTCCATGGCCTCGGTCCAGTTCGGCGGCGGCAGGAACAGGCGACCTTCGTAGGCCGGGTCCCAGAGCGCGGCGTAGCTGTCCGGTACGTCTTTCACGGTGCGCGTGTTGTACACCAGGCTGTTGCACCACAACAGGTAGCCGATACCGTGACCGTTGGCGCCAGTCTGGTACTGGGCGGGCACGTCCTTGAGGTTGGGAATGCGGTTGAGGTCGGGTTTTTCCAGCAGCCCGGCGCTGGCCAGGCCTTCGGCGCCCACCCCGGCGAGGGTGATGATGTCGTACTGCGGGCGATCACCACCGGCCTTCAGCTTGGCGACCATTTCCGAGGTACTGCCGGTGCGGTCGGCAATCACCTTGGCACCAGTCTTGGCCTCGAAGGTGGCTGCGATATTGCGCAATGCCGCGAGCCCGGTGTCGTCCGACCAGGTCAGCAGACGCAAGGTCTTGCCCTGGAAACGGGTATCGCTGGCACTGGCCCGGATGAAGGGCATCGACAGGGTGGCAGCGGCCACCGAAGCGACACCTACCGTCTTGATGAAATTTCTTCTGCTCAGATCATGCTCGCCCATTGAGGACTCCTCTTGTTCTTGTATGGAGCTACGGCAGCGAAGTGGCCGGCGCGGTCATCCTGCGTCGCACCGCAGGGCGCAACAATCGAAAATTCGTCATCGGAGCCATGTCCTGAATGCATGGCTGGGACCCAGACATGACAAAGCCGCCCGAAGGCGGCTCTGTTGGGCTTGATGCAGTTGTTTGTGGGGCCGAATTCATTCGCGAAGGGCCGCGCAGGGCCCCTTCACGCATCGAGAGGCAGGCCTTCGCTCTGCTTGGCGATTGAAATCGCCCCTACAGGAGAAGGCGCAACGAATTCATTCGCGATAAGTTCGCTCCCACAACCAGCGCAGGCATCAGACAGCCCTTACCACGTGCTTGATTTCCTGGAAGGAGGAGAGGCCCCACGGACCGAGTTCGCGGCCGATGCTGCTCTGCTTGTAACCACCCCAGGCGGTCTGCGGGAAGATCACCTGCGGCGAGTTGATCCACACCATACCGGCCTGCAGGGCATTGGCGACGCGCTCAGCCGCTTCGAGGTTGCGACTCACCACGCTGGCTACCAGGCCGAACTCGCTGTCGTTCGCCAGTTCGATGGCCTCTTCCTCGGTGGAGAAGCTGCGCACGCAGAGCACCGGTCCGAAGATTTCCTCGTTCCACAAGGCGCTGTCCTTGGGCACATCGGTGAACACGGTGGGCTTGAGGAAGAAACCGCGCTCCAGCTCGGCCGGACGCCCACCGCCACACACCAGGCGCGCACCGGAAGCGATGCCGCGCTCGATGTGGCCGCGCACGCGCTGATACTGCGCCTGGTTCACCAAGGCGCCCATCTCCACGCCTTCGCTGAAGGGCTCACCCACCTGGGTCGCTTCAGCGCGAGCCTGCACAAGGGCGAGGAAATCGGCCGCCAGGGGTTCTGCCACCAGCACGCGGCTAGTGGCCGAGCACATCTGCCCGGCGTTGAAGAAGGCACCACCGCAGGCCAGTTCGACGGCCAGGTCCAGCTCGGCCTCCTCCAGCACCAGCAGCGAAGACTTGCCGCCCAGTTCCAGGCTGATGCCCTTGACGGTTTCCGCCGCGCGCTGCATCACCTGTAGCCCCACCGCGTTGCTGCCGGTGAAGGACACCTTGGCCACCTTGGGATGGGACGACAACGGCGCACCCACCGCCAGGCCGGTGCCGCATACGACGTTGAGCACACCTGCCGGCAGGCCGGCCTCAGCGATGATGCGTGCCAGTTCCAGCTCCGGCAGCGGCGTCACTTCGGAAGGTTTCAGCACCACCGCGCAACCGGCGGCCAGGGCGGGGGCGAGTTTCCAGGCGGTGGTCACCATGGGGAAGTTCCACGGCACGATCAGGCCCACGACACCAACGGGTTCGCGGCGCAGGCGAGCGGCGAAGTCTTCGGTCGGCAATTCCACCGGACGGTCCTGCTGGGCGTCCAGGCCTTCGGCCAGACCGGCGTAGTACTCGAAGGTGCCGATCACGTCATCGACGTCGATGGCCGCTTCGAACAGCGGCTTGCCGTTGTTCAGCGACTGCAGCTGGACCAGGGTTTCACGACGCTGGCGTACGCCTTCGGCGATGCGGCGCAGCAGCGCGCCACGCTCGGCACCGCTGCTACGTGCCCAGGCCGGGAACGCCTGGCTGGCAGCCTGCACGGCCTGGTCGACGTCATTGGCATCACCGGTGCCGATGCTCGCCAGGCGCTCTTCGGTAGACGGATTCACCACATCCAGCACGGTGCCACCGGGCAGCCATTGGCCGTTGATATAAACGCCGGCCAGGGTCTCGGGGAAGGTCGGGAAGGTATTCGACATTGTATGGGCTCCATGAGAGAGACTGATGGCGGCCACTCCCTGCGCAAGGAACAAAAAACGGCTGGAGGACCACAACTAGCGCCTATTGAGCCGTCGAGCGGTGTGCCTGACAAGGCAAAAATCGTCATACTAGCCATGCCCTAACGTCATGGCTCATACAATGAAACGCCTGCCTCCCCTGCCCGCCCTGCATACCTTTCTGATCACCGCCCAGTGCTGCAACTTCACCCGTGCCGCTGAACTGCTGCACCTCACCCAGGGCGCCGTGAGTCGGCAGATTTCCGGGCTGGAAAGCCACCTGGGGTACCCACTCTTCCAGCGTCAGGCGCGGGGGCTCAGCCTTACCACCCAGGGTCGAGAACTCCTGCCGCGCATTCAGCAGGTGTTCAACCTGATCGATGAGGCCGTCGAACAAGTGGGCGCAAAGCGCGAAGCCCTGCAACTCAAAGCCCCTACCTGCGTAATGCGCTGGCTTTTGCCGCGCCTGATGCGTTGGCAGGCGGAACGCCCGGACGTACCGGTGGAGCTGACCACCACCGTGCAATACGGCGTGGATTTTCGCCGCGAAGAGTTCGACGCCGCGGTCATCTACGGCACACAGCCCGGCAGCGCCCAGGTCGCCCACCACCTGTTCGATGAACAGCTCACGCCCGTGTGCTCCCCGCAACTGATGAACGGCCCCGTGCCGCTCACCAGCATCGCCGACCTGGCCCTGCACACCTTGCTCCACCCCACCCGCGATGACCAGGACTGGAAAACCTGGCTGCTGGCCGCTGGCGCCACCCTCGACAAACTCGGTAGCGGGCACCACTTCGACACCCTCGACCTGGCCCTGTCCGTCGCGGCCCAGGGCAATGGCGTGTCCCTGGGCGATTGGGCGCTGATCGGCGAGGACATCGCTACCGGCCGGCTGGTGGCCCCCTTCGACCTCAAGGTGCCCACTGGCGGCGCCTATTTCCTGGTCTATCCGGAGCGTCCAGGCGCCAGCCCACAATTGCTTGAACTGGCTGAATGGCTGGTGGTCGAAGCCCACGACGAGCAGATGTAACAGAGCACTTCATGATCGGTGCACCGCAAAAGTGCACATGCCGGCCGGCAACACCCGAGCCCATCGGGCGCGTTGATATGAGGTGTCACATGGCTTGCCCGTCGGTCGCCACACCGGGCGTCCAGCCGCTCAGACCACCCGGACTGGCCTGTCTATACCTAACCTCGAACCCGCCGTAACGGTTCGCTCTTTCCCCTGTGGGAGGAATGATCCATGGCTACTATCCCTGGCACCCCTGGTGACGACGACCTGTTCGGCACCGAGGAAGACGACGAAATATCCGGCCTGGCCGGCAACGACAACCTGTTCGGCTTTGGTGGCGCCGACATTCTCACCGGCGGTGCCGGCGTCGACAGCTACTTCTGGACCGTCGAAACCGGTAACGAATCCAGCTCCGTGAGCCTGGACCGCGTTACCGACTTCGAAGGCTCGGGCGCGCCCGGCGGCGACATCCTGCGGATCTCCAGCTTCCCCAGCCGCCTGGTCTTCCAGGGCGCCCGCAACGGGGTACCCACGGTGGGAAGCAATCTCGGCTTCGGCAATAACGGCTTCACCGATGTCTTCTACGCCATCGGCGCCGCCAGCACCCTGCTGTTCGCCGACTCCAACGACAACGGCATCTTCGACGCCACCGACTTCGCCGTGCAACTGGATGGCATCCACAGCCTCGTCAGGAGCGACTTCGGCGCCACCGCCTTCGTCATTGCCGGCACCGAAGGCGGCGAAGTGATCAATGGCACCAACGACCCCGACACCATCTTCGGCCTCGGCGGCGGCGACGTGATCAACGGCCTCGGCGGCAACGACATCGTCGATGGCGGCGCCGGCAACGACACCCTCAACGGCGGCGCGGGTATCGACCGCCTCACCGGCGGAGCCGGCAACGACATACTCAATGGCGAAGCCGACCGCGACCTCCTGATCGGCAACGCTGGCAACGACATCCTCAACGGCGGCGCCGGCAACGACACCACAATGTCCGGTGGCGATGGCAATGACATCGTCAATGGTGGCGAAGGCAACGACACCCTCGACGGCGACGATGGCAACGACGTCCTCAACGGCGGCGTGGGCAATGACGACTTCTTCGGCGGAGACGGCAATGACCAGATCTTCGGCGAAGACGGCAACGACGAGATCTTCGCCGGCCCCGGCAACGACGTACTCAATGGCGGCGCCGGCAATGACCTGATCATGGGTGAAGCGGGCCGGGACACCCTCACCGGTGGCACTGGCGACGACGAGTTCGAATTCTTCACCGGCTTCAACCCCAGCTCGCCATTCGCCACCTTCGACACCCTGACCGACTTCCAGGGCGCCGGCGCAGTGGGCGGCGACACCCTGGAACTCAACAACGAGTTCTTCTTCCGCGGCCAGGTCAACATCAATCCGCAACTGGGTGCCGTGCTGGTCGGCGGTGGCAACGGCGTGACCGACCTGTTCTATACCCTGCGCCAAGGCAACACCTGGCTGATCGCCGACGAGAATGACGATGGCCTGCTCGACAGCCTCGACTTCACCCTGCGCCTGCAAGGCACACACAACCTGACGCAGGACGACTTCGGTAGAAACACCGATTTCATCGTCGCCGGCACCGACGGCAACGACGTGCTCATCGGCACCCCCGGCGATGACCGCATCTTCGGCCTGGGCGGCAATGACCAGATCTTCGGCCTGGAAGGCGCCGACTTCCTCGACGGCGGCAGTGGTGACGACGTCATCGACAGCGGGCCGGGCTTCGACGAGCTGTTCGGTGGCACCGGCAACGACACCCTCATCGTCCAGGAATTCGCCAATGCCAACGGCGGCGACGGTGACGACCAGTTGTTCGGCGGGGCCGACCCCTTCGGCTTCCAGACCAACCTCAACGGTGACGCCGGCAACGACACCCTGACTTCAGGCGAAGCTGGTGCGGTCATGCAGGGGGGTACGGGCGACGACGTGCTGGTGAGCAGCAGCGCCAACGACTTCATGGTGGGTGACGTCTTCTTCGAGCCACCAGCAGGGACGGACCAGTTCAAGTTCGGCGCGATCTGGGGGCAGGACGAGATATTCGACTTCGAAGACGGCGTCGAGAAAGTCGACCTCAGCGCCAGCGGTCAGACCTTCGCCGACCTCACCATCGCGGACTTCTTCGGCAGCACCCAGATCACGGTGACCGCCGACGTAAATGGCGAGATCGGCAGCATCACCCTGACCGGGGTCCCCGCCGCGAACATCACCGCTGACGACTTCGTCTTCGCCTGATGCGCGCCCAGGTCCCCTCCCCCTTCGCTTTTCTCCCCTCTCCCTCCGGGAGAGGGGCCGGGGGTGAGGGAAACAATCACCGCTCGGAGCCCATCACTGCCTTGTGGGGGCGAGTTCATTCGCTAACCGGTCCGCAGGACCGGCCAATACCCGCCCCGACCGCACTCCGACCAACCAGGCATCTTGAATCAGCAGCCAAATCCGCTAGGCTCTGCCCCCTCAATAGACGAGGAGTACCCACCATGGCACGCGCCACCGCCCGCCACATCCTGGTTTCCAGCGAAGAGAAGTGCAACGAACTGAAAGCCGCTATCGAAGGCGGCGCTGATTTCGCTGAAATCGCCAAACAACACTCCACCTGCCCCTCCAGCCGCGACGGCGGCAACCTCGGCTCCTTCGGCCGTGGCCAGATGGTCAAGGAATTCGACACCGTCGTATTCAGCGCCCCGCTGAACGTCGTGCAAGGCCCGGTGAAAACCCAGTTCGGTTACCACCTGCTGGAAGTCACCAGCCGTCAAGACTGATGGTTCCAGGGCGCCGCCGCTTGGCGGCGCCTGCTTTCTCCCCGCTCTACCCCTTTTCCAACAATCTCCAATCTCACACTTCCCTGCCAGCTGTCGGCATGTCTCCAGCTGACGCTCAAGCGCGCCCGAACGGCAAGCGGCATCGAACGCAAGACACTTGTAGGAGCAATCAGCACACGGCCGATAGGCGACACGTTCAGTCCTGAACTAACGTAGATACGCCCAAATGCATCCAAAGGAGTTTCATCATGTCGGAAGACACCAAGGTAAAAGGACCGGCCTCCTACTTCCCCTCCATCGAAAAGAAATACGGACAACCGATCAGCCATTGGCTGAATCTGCTGGGAACCCTGAGCGGCAAGAAGCACATGGAAATGGTGGCCTGGCTCAAGGCCGAACATGGCTTGGGCCACGGACATGCCAATGCGCTGGTGGCGCATTACCTGGCTGCTGCGAAGTAACGTACGGCTACGTCAGGAGCGCTCGCTCGGTTGCTGGCCGGCAAGTGCCGGCCAGCCATTCAGGTACCTGCTCAATACCCCCCGATATCCGACCCGATGAATATCCCCAGCCTCGGGTCGTAGTACTGGATCACGATCCGGGGGCTGCCGTAGCGTTGGTAGTAATAGGGGCGTTCACCGAGGTAGTAACCGCCGTAGTAGCGTGGTGCGTAGATCACGCGCGGGCCGTGGTTGTAGTAGCCGCGGTGGCGGTAGTAGTGCTTGTGGCCATAGCCGTGGCGATTGCCCTTGAAGTGCTTGCCACCGCCGTGACCGCCGCCATTCCAGGCAAGCAGGGTTTCGCCAGAACTGCTGGAGGTTGGCCAAGGTTGCTGCGCGAGGGCCAGCCCGCTGGCCGCGCAGGCCAGGAAGAAGACGAACGGTTTGAGGATACGCATGGCGAGCCCTCCTGCATGGTCCCCCCGGCCTTTACCACCGCACGATCAGTATAGTTTTTGATCAGTTGTAAACCTGACTTCGGGCTGCCATGCGTCGGCGTGCCAAGGTCTTGGCGACGTACGGTGAAGGCACGAAAAGCCTCACTGCGCTGGACCGTAGGGTGCGCTGTGTGTTCAGCCGGGATACATGGGTAACGCCTGTCGGG
>NZ_BDMA01000080.1:0-12934 GCF_002003485.1 Metapseudomonas resinovorans | reverse complement strand
AGCGCATGGCCTACGGCTATCGGGACAGCGACTTCTTTTTCATGAAAATCAAAGCCGCCTTCCCCGGTAATCCGTGAAGAACCTTTTTATTTCCACCATTCGATGCTCGCCGCGGCCACCGATGGCGGATCGATGGAGCGTGATCCACCCTACGCGGAGACAGGGCCCTTTGTGCGGGGCAGTTCGCGAGCAGAGCTCGATCCTACGGAGCCGGGACGTAGGGTGGAAATCGCTTTTTATTTCCACCGTTCGATGCCCGCCCCGGCTCCGATGGTGGATCGGTGAAGCGTGATCCACCCTACGCGGAGACAGGGCCCTTTACGCGGGAAGTTCGCGAGCAGAGCTCGCTCCTACGGAGCCGGGACGTAAGGTGGAAATCGCTTTTTATTTGCACCGTTCGATGCCCGCCCCGGCCACCGATGGTGGATCGATGGAGCGTGATCCACCCTACGCGGGGACAGGGCCTTTTGTGCGGGGAAGTTCGCGAGCAGAGCTCGCTCCTACTTATCGGCTTGGCGGCTCGGCGCCGAGAGGCACGATGGCCGTGGTGAGGCGGGAAATGCAGCTGGGCTTGCCATCTTCGCCGGTCAAGCGGATATCCCAGACATGGGTCGTGCGGCCGAGGTGCACCGGCCGAGCGACTGCGGTGACGCGGCCCTTGCGCAGGCCACGCAGGTGGTTGGCGTTGACCTCCAGGCCGACGCAGTAGAAGCGGCTGTTGTCGATGCACAGGAAGCTGGCGGTGGAGCCAAGAGTTTCCGCGAGCACCACTGAAGCGCCGCCATGCAGCAGGCCGTACGGCTGGTGGGTGCGCTGATCGACCACCATGCTGGCGGTCAGGGATTCGTCGTCGAAGGACTCGAAACGGATGTCCAGGCCTTCGCCAATAGTGTTCGCCAGGGATTCGTTGAGGTGTGCAAGATCGGGGATTTGTCGCCACAGGCCCATCGGGTCGCTCCTTGTGGAAGGCCGGGAGGGGAATTCCGGCCAGGTTTGATCATTCGTGCCAGACCACCGCTTCCTGGCGTTCCAGCCATTCCGGGAAGCGCTTGCCATAGGCATCTTCAACGATGTTGCGCTTGATCTTCAGCGTCGGGGTGAGGAAACCGTTGTCCACTGCCCACACGTCCTTGACCAGCACCAGCCCCTGCAGACGCTCATGCTTGTCGAGGTCGCCGTTGACCTCTTCCAGCAGGCTGCGCAGGCTGAGTTCCAGCTCGGAACGGGCGCTGTTGGCCGCCTCCTGCCGCCCGACCTCGGAGAGCACGCAGAGCGCCATGGGTTGGGGCAGACCGTCACCCACCACGCAGACCTGCTCGATACGCGGATGCACCGCCAGCCGATTTTCGATGGGGGCCGGCGCGACGTACTTGCCCTTGCTGGTCTTGAAGATTTCCTTGATGCGACCCGTCAGGCGCAGGTTGCCGTTGGCATCCTGTTGGCCCTTGTCTCCCGTACGCAGGTAGCCGTCTTCAGTAATGGTTTCAGCGGTCTTGGCCGGGTCCTTGTAATAGCCCTGCATGGTGGCGCCACTGCGTACCTGCACTTCGCCCTCTTCACTGATGCGGACTTCCACGCCGGGGCTGTTGCGGCCGATCCAGCCAGGCATCACCTCGCCCTTGCGGCACAGGTGGGAGTAGCCGCAGTTCTCGGTCATGCCGTAGACCTCCAGCACTTCCAGGCCGAGGCGCTTGTACCAGTTCAGCAGCGCACCAGGCACCGGTGCAGCGCCGCACAAGGCATTTCGCACGGCATCCAGGCCAAGGCCGGCAAGCACCTTGCGGCCGACCATGCGGCCGATGACGGGCAGCCTGAGCAAGCGATCGAGTTTCTGCGCCGGCATCTTCGAGTAAACGCCCATCTGGAACTTGGTCCAGATCCGCGGCACGCCGAAAATGGCGGTGGGCCGGGCACGGCGCAGGTCCTCGAGGAAGGTTTCCAGGCTTTCGGCGAAGAACACCGTCTGCCCGGCGTAGAGCGAGCCCATCTCGACGAACATGCGCTCCGCCACATGACAGAGCGGCAGGTAGGACAGCAAGCGGTCTTCCTCGCCAGTCTGGAACATGTTCATCCCGTGGTTGGCGGCGAAGGCGAAGTTGCTGAAGTTGTGCATCACCCCCTTGGGCGTACCCGTGGTACCGGAGGTGTAGATGATGGTGGCGAGCTGGTCCGGCGCACCCTTGGGGCTGTCCTGGATAGGGTTGACGGCCTGCAGGTCGGCCCAGCTGAAATCGAAGGTGCCTTCAGGATGGATCGGCAGGGCGATGGTCGGGACACCCTCGGGCACACCGCCAGCCATGGCCGGCCAATCGTCGAGTTTGCCGATGAAGGCCAGCGCCGATTCGGAATGCTCCAGAACCTGGTGGACCGATTCGGCGGTGAGGTTGGGATAGAGGGGAACGGAGACGTGGCCAGCCATCCAGATGGCGTAGTCGGCGACGATCCAGTGGGCGCAATTCTTGGAGATGATCGCGATTCGACTGCCCTGGGGCAGATCGCGTCCGCGGAGCCAACTGGCGGCCCGACGGGCTTGTTCGCCCACTTCGGCCCAGGTCAGCTCCTCGATCCTGCCGCCGCCAAGCGGTTGGACCAGGTAGCGTTTGTTCGGGTGACGAGCTTCGCGTTCGAAAAACACTTCAAGCGGCAAACGGACTGCATCAGCCACAGGGCCTCCTCCTTTGTTCTTTTTGTGGGGGACAACCAAGCACTTGCTTGGGCGAATATTCCACGCACCCGGAGGAGGCGCAAGTTAAGAAATGTTGCGAATCGTCAGTGACGGCGAACGTGATGGATGCTGCGCAGGGACATCAGCCCGGGGATGAGGAGGTCACCTTCCAGCTCGGCCAGGGTGGCGGTTCCCATGGGCAAGGGTTCCTGGCGATGGCCGTGGATCAGGAGACCCGCCAGGTCGCTGACGAAGGGATTATGGGTGACCAGCAGGAGATCCTGCTCGCTGCGTTCGGCAAGGAAATTCAACGCCTCCCGTGGATCGCTCTCGGGGGTGATCCAGGGGGCGGTGCCAATGGCACCGCTGAAGCCCAACGCATCACGAACCAGCTCTGCGGTCTGCTGGGCCCGCACGTAGGGGCTGGCGAGAATCGCGCCCAGCGGCCGCCCGGCAAGCTGGGCGGCGCTGTGCAGCACGTCCTTGCGGCCGTGGCGGGTGAGTTCGCGCTCCGCATCGGTCCGGGCACGGGGCTCGGCCTCGCCGTGACGCAGGAGCCAGAGCCTCATAGCTTGGGCTCTTCGTCACGCACCGGATGGGCTGCAGGCGGCACCGCGTGCGGCGCCTCGCCCTCGGAGGCACGGGCTTCGGGCCAGTCGCCGAAGGGCCAGGGTTTCTCTTCGGTATTGAAGGTGCCGAAGCGGCCGATCTGCGCCAGATACTGGCTCAGGCTGTCGCCGAAGGACAGCAGCCCCGCATTGGGCGCACCGTAGAAGGCGCGGTAACCGAGTTGCAGCAGGACCACGGCGCCCAGCACGATCTCGGCCAGTTGCCAGACGATAACGAAGATCAGCATCCACAGGACGCGCAGCAGGATGTGCTCGCGCTGCAGGTCTTCGCGGTCTTCACTCATGGGGGAATCTCCTTGTCCGAAAGGGTGATGGGTCCAGGCTAGAAGCCGGTGGTTGGGATGAAATCTACGTCCGTCTTGGGCTCGCCGCGCATCAGCAACTCGATCACCTGAGCCAGCGTACGCCCCTCGAAAAGAATGGCATGCAGGCCAGCGACCAGCGGCATGTAGACCTGCAGCTCTTCGGCACGGGTCTTGAGCACCTTGATCGTGTTGACGCCCTCGGCGACCTCACCCAGGCGCGCGACCGCGTCTTCCAGGGACAGGCCCTCGCCCAGGGCATAGCCCACCTGGTAGTTGCGGCTCTTGGGCGAGGAGCAGGTGACGATCAGGTCGCCGACGCCGGCAAGGCCGAGGAAGGTCATGGGATTGGCGCCGAGCTTGACGGCGAAGCGGGTCATCTCCGCCAGGGCGCGGGTGATCAGCATGCTCTTGGTGTTCTCGCCCATGTCCAGGGCGGCGGCCATGCCGGCAATGATGGCGTAGACGTTCTTCAGGGCGCCGCCCAGCTCGACGCCGAAGCGATCCTGGCTGGCGTAGACGCGGAAGGTGCGGCCATGCAGCGCGGACTGCACGCGCTTGCAGAGTTCGGCGTCTTCACTGGCTACCACGGTGGCGGTGAGGGCATGGTCGGCGATTTCCTTGGCCAGGTTGGGGCCGGAAATCACACCGATGCGCGCGTCCGGGGCCACTTCCTCGAGAATCTGGCTCATCAGCTTGAAGCTCTGCGCTTCGATGCCCTTGGTGGTGCTCACCAGAAGCTTGCCCGCGAGCTGTCCCGCCACCGGCTCCAGCACCTTGCGCAAGGCGCTGGAGGGAAGCGCAACGAAGACCAGTTCGCAGTCGGCGAGGACAGCGGCCAGGTCGGTATCCGGCTCGACGCCGGGCAGGATCTTCACACCCTTGAGATAGCGCGGATTTTCGCGCAGGGTGCGGATCGCTTCAGCCTGCTCCGGGTCGCGCATCCAGTGGCGCACGCGCTGGCCATTCTCGGCCAGCAGATTGGCGATGGCGGTGCCGAAGCTGCCGCCGCCTAGCACCGCGACGGGTTGCTGTTCAGTCATAACGGATCCATGTAGGCCATTGGAATGGCGAATTTGCGCATTATACGGTGGCGCCGCCGCCCAGCCAGCCTCTATCCAGAGCCATTGCGCTGGCAAAGCGACCTTCCTCGGTTAAGATGCCGCAGTTTTTTGGCGTCAAGAGTGCTCGATTCGTTCCCTGGCAATCTTCGGATATCGAAATTTCCCCCAGCATTGGGGCATATCGGGACTAGAGTTCCAGCATAGTTCCGCTTCACGGACGACCCCGCACCGAGGCAATAGGAAGATGTGCCGACCCTCTCCCAGACTCCCGAACTCTCCTGCCGCCAAAGGAGCGTCGTGCCCATGACCTTGCGGCGACGCTGGGACATCCATACCCGCACCCAGTTGATCAGCCTCGGGCCGGCACTGCTGCTGACCCTGCTGCTCACCGGCTTCTTCACCTTCGCCCGCTTGCAGGACCTGCGCCAGGAGCTGAACCACACCGGCCAACTGATCGCGAGCCAGCTCGCCCCGGCGGCGGAGTACGGTGTGGTCACCGGCAACCTCGAGGTGCTGGAAGGCCTGCTCCAGGCCAGTCTGAGCACGCCTCACGTGCGTTTCCTCGAAGTGCGCGACCGCGCCGACAACATCCTGGTCTACCTGGAACAGCAAGACAGCCTGGAAAAGACCGGTGCCCAGGTGGAAGTGTTCCACGCGCCCATCCTCCAGCAACAGATGCATCTTCAGGCCCGGCGCACCCTGGCCAGCGCCGACGGCCGCAGCAACGACAGCAACTACCTGGGCCGTGTCGTCGTCGGCATGTCCAACGACGCCTTCAGCAGCCGTCAGCAGGAAATCCTCCTCAAAGCGACGGTGCTGGCCCTGATCGCCCTCCTGCTCACCTTCCTACTCGCCCGTCGCCTGGCCACGCGCCTGTCGCAACCCATCAGCGCCATGGGTGAAGCGGTGAAGGCCATTCAGGAAGGCAACTACGCCGCCAGCCTGCCGGTGGTGGATGACAGCGAGTTGGGCGACCTCAGCCGCCATATCAACAACCTGGCCAGCGGCCTCGAAAAGGCCAGCCAGGAACAGCAACAAGCGATGGGGCAACTGATCAAGGCGCATGAAGAAGCGGAAATGGCGAACCGCGCCAAGTCCGACTTCCTGGCGATGATGAGCCACGAACTGCGCACGCCCATGAATGGTGTGCTGGGCATGCTGCAGTTGCTGGAAACCACCGAGATGACCGAGGAACAGACCGAGTACGCGGCCTTGGCCACGGAGTCCACGGAGCACCTGCTGAAGGTGATCAACGACATCCTCGATTTCTCCCGCATCGAGCGCGGCGCCCTGGAACTGGAGCGCATCCCGTTCAACCTGCTGGACCTGGTCCTGGGATCGGTGCAGGTGTTCCAGCACAGCGCGCAGCAACGCGGGCTGTCCCTTACGCTCGACACCCAGGACGGCCTGGAGCGGGTCGAAGCCCACGGCGACCCGACGCGACTGCGGCAGATTCTCGTCAATCTGGTGGGCAATGCCCTCAAGTTCACGGAAGAAGGCGGCATCAAGGTGGAAACCCGCTGGCAGGCACTGGACAGCGAGGTGCTCTGGCTCACCTGCGCGGTCCATGACAGCGGTATCGGGATCCCGCCGGATCGCCTGGAACACATGTTCGACGCCTTCCAGCAAGCCGATCACTCGATCTCCCGCCGCTATGGCGGCACCGGGCTCGGCCTGCCCATCGCCCGCACCCTTGCCGAACGTATGGGCGGAACCCTGCGGGCCGAGAGCCACGAGGGTTCGGGGTCGACCTTCACCCTGGAAATACCCCTGCCCTTCCGGCCCCAGGGCGCGGAAGCACTGGTCAACCAGACACAGGCGCAGGGCGAAGGCACTGGCCAGCACGTTCTGCTGGTGGAGGACAACCCGGTGAACCAGACGGTGATCGAGGCCATGCTGCGCAGCCTCGGCTTTCAGGTCAGCCTGGTTGGCGATGGCGCCCAGGCAGTGCACCAGGCTTCGCGTCATCACTATTCGGCGATTCTCATGGACTGCCGCCTGCCGGTGCTCGACGGCTACGAAGCTACACGCCAGATTCGCCAGATGAATGGCGGCGCAACGCTGCCGATTATCGCCCTCACCGCCAACGCCCTGCAGGGCGACCGTGAAGCCTGCCTGGCGGCCGGCATGAACGACTACCTGGCCAAGCCCTTCAAGCGCGCCGATCTGCTGCGCGTGATGCAGCGCTGGCTGAGCAGGCCGTCGGACTGAAACGAATGGTGCCGTTTCCAGACATTCGTCGAGTGTTCCGGGATGTTAAAGTGCTCCACGATTTGCGAGCGGGATGTCCCTGGCACGCCCCTGCGGCGAGCCTTTGTCACTCAGGTGCACGACTGTGCTCGCCACTCTGTGACTTTCACCGCAACGCAACAGTCTATGACTAGTCTGCCGACTGAGGCCCCGAAAAACGGCCACGGCAGACGGATGAATGCAAAGCCCTGTGCCAGACGGGGACCATTGAGGAGCTCGCATGACCAAACAAAACGCCTATACCCGGGAAGACCTGCTGCGCTGCAGTCGCGGCGAGCTGTTCGGCCCTGGTAATGCGCAACTGCCCGCCCCCAACATGCTGATGATCGATCGCATCGTGCATATCAGCGAAACCGGCGGGAAGTACGGCAAAGGCGAGATCGTCGCCGAGCTCGATATCAATCCTGACCTGTGGTTCTTCGCCTGCCACTTCGAAGGCGACCCGGTCATGCCCGGCTGCCTCGGCCTCGACGCCATGTGGCAGCTGGTCGGCTTCTACCTCGGCTGGCAAGGCAATCCCGGCCGTGGCCGCGCCCTGGGCTCCGGCGAAGTCAAGTTCTTCGGCCAGGTCCTGCCGACCGCGAAAAAGATCACCTACAACATCCATATCAAGCGCACTATTAATCGTTCGCTGATCCTCGGCATCGCCGATGGCACCGTGGCCGTCGACGGCCGCGAGATCTACAGCGCCGAAGGCCTGCGCGTAGGCCTGTTCACCTCTACCGACAGCTTCTGAAGGACATCCGCATGCGTCGCGTCGTGATCACTGGCCTGGGCATCGTCTCCTGCCTGGGCAATGACAAAGCCACCGTTTCCGCCAACCTGCGCGCCGGCAACGCCGGTATCCGCCACAACCCCTCCTATGCGGAGATGGGTCTGCGCAGCCAGGTGTCCGGTTCGGTCAACCTGAACCTGGAAGAGCTGATCGATCGCAAGCTCTTCCGCTTCATGGGCGATGCCGCTGCCTACGCCTACCTGGCGATGCAGCAGGCCATCGAAGACGCCGGCTTGACCGCCGAACAGATCTCCAACCCGCGCGTGGGCCTGATCGCCGGTTCCGGCGGTGCTTCCACCGTCAACCAGATGGAAGCCATCGACACCCTGCGCGAGAAGGGCGTCAAGCGCATCGGCCCATACCGCGTGACCCGCACCATGGGCAGCACCGTTTCCGCCTGCCTGGCCACCCCCTTCCAGATCAAGGGTGTGAACTTCTCCATCTCCTCGGCCTGCGCCACCAGCGCGCACTGCATCGGCCAGGCCATGGAGCAGATCCAGCTGGGCAAGCAGGACATGGTCTTCGCCGGCGGTGGTGAAGAAGAGCATTGGAGCCAGAGCTGCCTGTTCGACGCCATGGGCGCCCTGTCCACCCAGTACAACGAAACCCCTGAGCGCGCCTCCCGCGCGTACGACGCCAAGCGTGACGGTTTCGTCATCGCCGGCGGCGGTGGCATGGTGGTTGTCGAAGAGCTGGAACACGCCCTCAAGCGTGGCGCCAAGATCTACGCGGAAATCGTCGGCTACGGCGCAACCTCCGACGGCTACGACATGGTTGCCCCGAGCGGCGAAGGCGCCATCCGCTGCATGCAGCTGGCACTGTCCACCGTCGACACCCCGATCGACTACCTGAACACCCACGGCACTTCCACCCCGGTGGGTGACGTGGCGGAAATCCGTGGCGTACGCGCTGTGTTCGGCGACAAGGCTCCGGCCATCAGCTCCACCAAGAGCCTCTCCGGCCACTCGCTGGGTGCAGCCGGTGTGCAGGAAGCCATCTACTGCCTGCTGATGATGGAAGGCAAGTTCATGGCCGGCTCCGCCAACATCGACGAGCTCGACCCTGAAGTGGCCGACCTGCCGATCCTGCGCGAGACCCGCGAGAACGCCCAGATCGACACCGTCATGTCCAACAGCTTCGGCTTCGGCGGCACCAACGCCACCCTGGTACTGCGCCGCTTCAACGGCTGACGGTTCCTGTGGTAACGACAAGGCCCGCATCCATGGATACGGGCCTTGTCGTTTCTGCCTGTCGAAAGTCTTCCTTGCGCGACCCTGCGGGCGAGTGACGGGTAGGAGCGAGCTTGCTCGCGAACAGCTTTCCCACGCTCAATTAAAAAGGGCGCCCCAAGGCGCCCTTCTCTCTCTCGTTGGTGATCAGGCCGCTTCGCGACCGTCGCTCGTTTTGTCTCGGCTACCAACGCGTGGCAGCAACATGGGCACCTTCTGCCGGTAGTCTGCGTACTCGGGATGCTCGCGCAGCAGGTCGCGTTCTTCCAGCTGGATTGCGGCCAGGATGTAGATACTGGTCAGCACGGCGAACAGCAGGTGGGTGGCGGTCATGGTCGGCGTCGCCCAGAAGCACAGGAACCAGCCCAGGTACAGGGGATGCCGCACCAGCTTGTAGGCACCCGGCATCTTGAACTCCAGTGCCGTGTAGGGTTTGCCCAGCAGGTTCAGCCACACCTGGCGCAGCCCGAACAGGTCGAAGTGGTTAATCAGCAGCGTGGCGTAGAACACCAGCGCCCAGCCGAAACCGAAAGTGGCACCCAGCACCAGGCGGCCGGAGCGGTTCTCGATGTTCCAGATTTCACCACCCAGGGGCTGCCAGTAGCTGTACAGCAGGATCAGCGCCAGGCTGGAAAACAGCACGTAGGTGCTGCGCTCGGCTGCAGGCGGGATCCACTGGGTCCACCACGCCTTGAAGGCTGGACGGGCCATCAGGCTGTGCTGGACGGCGAAGATCGCCAGC
This sequence comes from Metapseudomonas resinovorans, assembly GCF_002003485.1. Lineage (GTDB taxonomy): Bacteria > Pseudomonadota > Gammaproteobacteria > Pseudomonadales > Pseudomonadaceae > Metapseudomonas > Metapseudomonas resinovorans_D. The sequence continues at coordinate 3,278 of NZ_BDMA01000080.1, read as the reverse complement.
AGCAACACGTCGACTCCGAGGGCGGCCCAGAACGGCAGGCGCGGTTCACCATCCAGGGTACGCGGCGCAAATGGCAGGTTGGCGACGAAGCCGATGGAGTAGACGAAGGTGGCGAAGAAGATCAGGTAACTGATCAGGCCGTAGAAGAAGATCGAAACGCGTTTGAAGTAGGTGAACATGATGCGCTCCTGCCTGGGGTTCTGGTTGGCGGCATCTCTCCGCCTTGGACACCAGATTGGCCCCGGCCTGTATCAGCCCTATGGCTGGCAGCGCTCAGTTTGTTTCCGCTTTGTATCCGCTCCGCGGGCCCTCCAGCCAGGCCTGCAACAGTTGATGCAGGCGTTGCTGGTTCAGGGGTTTGGTCAGCAGCGCCTTGACGCCCTGCTGCTGCACTTCACTCTCCAGCAGCGAGTCGCTGAAACCCGTGTAGAGCACGATGGGCAGGTCCGCGCGGGAGGCCAGCAGACGCCTGGCGACCTGAAGACCGGAAAGGCGCGGCATGCTCTGGTCGAGGATGACGAAATCCCAGGCGTAGGGATCAGCGCAGAGCAGCTGGCTGGCCTGCTCGGCGTCACAGAAGATGCCGGTCTCCAGCCCCCATCCCTCCAGCAGCTCGCCCATGAACTCGGCCACGGTGGCGTCATCATCCACCACCGCCACGCGTCCACTCAGGGCCGAGCGCAGCAGCGGTCGCTCGGCCGTCGGCGCACTGGTCGCTTCCGCAGCAGCCGCCGGGCCGTGGGCCGGCATCAGTACGCGGAAGGTGGCGCCCTGCCCCGGCGCACTGTCCAGGTGGATATGGCCGCCGTACTCATGGACGATGCCATGCACCATGGACAAGCCCATGCCGCTGCCCTGCCCACTCGCCTTGGTCGAGAAGAACGGTTCGAAAATCTGCGCGCGCAAGGTCGGGTCGATGCCCGGGCCGCTGTCACTCACGGTCAACGCAACATAGGAGCCCTTGATTCGCTGCTGGCAGGACGCGCATACGCCCTCCAGCTCCTGCTGGCAAAGGCTCACCCGCAACTGGCCGACGCTGCCCATGGCATCGCGGGCGTTGATGCAGAGGTTCATCAGCACCTGCTCCAGTTGCACCGGGTCTGCCAGCACCTGCGGCAGGTCGTGGTCCAGCTTCACCTCCAGTTCGACGGTCGCCGGCAAGGTCGACTCCACCAGACGGATGAAATCCCCCAGCAGCAGGTCCAGCGCCACCACCTGCGGCTTGCCACGGCTGCCGCGACTGAAGGTGAGCATCTGCTGGATCAGGTCGCGGGCCTTTTCCGCCGAGCGCTGCACCCGCGACAGGTACTTGCCGAGTCGCTCGTCACCGCCCTGCTCCGCCAGTTCCTGGGCCATCACGGTGTAGCCGAGCATGCTGGTCAGCAAATTATTGAAGTCGTGGGCAATGCCGCCCGTAAGGTGCCCGATAGCCTCCATGCGCTGGGCCTGGCGCAGCTGCTGTTCCAGCCGGGCGCGCTCTTCTTCGGCCTGAGTGCGCTCGGTGATGTCGCGCAGGTAGCAGATGAAGCGCGGCCCCTCGTCTCCCGGCACCTGGGTCAGGGCCAGTTCCGCGGCGAATTCACGACCATCGGCTCGCTGGGCCACCACTTCCATACGCTTGCCGAGGAACGCACCGTGCCCGGTCTGTGCGTAGTGCTCCAGCGCGTGTTCGTAGGCGTCACGAAAGCGTGGCGGGATGATCAGTTTCAGCAGCGAGTGGCCCAACGCCTGTTCGCGACTGATACCGAAGCACTGCTCGGCCGCCGGGTTGAAGGCCAGTACTCGGCCGGATTCGTCCATGCTGATGAAGCAGTCCAGGGCCGTATTGGTAATAGCGCGGTACTGCGTTTCACTGGCACGTAGCGCCTGTTCGGCCTCCTTGCGCTGGGTGATCTCGCGGGTGATACCGAGAATGCGGTCGATACCACCAATCGCCACGCGCTTGAGCAGCACTTCATCCCAGTGCAGGCTGCCGTCGCGATTGCGCCGGTGCCATTCGAAACGCTGCACCTGGCCGGCAGCGGCGCGCGACAGGAAGCCAGCCGCCTCCTTGCCGGTATAGGGCGAGTAGCCGGCACTGAACGCGTCGATCTCCAGCTTGAGCATTTCCTCGTAGCTATAGCCATAGGCAAGGCAGGCCTTGGGATTGACGTCGACCAGGGCCCCACTTTCGATGTCGTGGACGAAGATGGCATCTTCCGAGGTATTGAAGATCGCCCGGTAACTGGCCTCGGCTTCCAGCCGCTCTATCTCCGCCGCAGCCCGGACCGAGAAGATGCGCAGCACGGACTCCACCTTGTCGCGGTCACTCATCGGCCCCAACCGGCCGGCGGCGATCAACCCCAAGGGCCGACCATCGCTGGCAAAAAGCGGGAAGCCGGCGTAACTGTCGACACCAAAGGACGCCAGGACCTCATCACCGGGGTAGGAACTGCGCAGGTCGCGGGGCACGAAATGGAAACTGCGGCCGAACACCTCGGAGCAAGGTGTGCCTTTCAGGTCGTAGGTGGCGTTCTGGTGCAGCTTGCCCTCGTAGTAGAGCGCGAGGGTGGTGAGGCGTTGCGGGCCCTCGTCGCTGATGCGGCTGACGAAGGCGAAATCGGCATTCAGCGAGCGCACCATGTAGCGCGCGATGGCTTCGAACACCTCGTTGCCGGTCGCGGCGGACACGCCCAGGGCGACGAAGCGCAGGACTTCTTCCAGGCTCTTGCGCGAACTGATGTCGGTGGAGATGCCGCAGACGGCGCTGACACGCCCTTCGCTATCGAACAGCGGGAACTTGTTCGACAGGTAGGTGCGGATGCCACCGCCCATGGGCACCTGCTCCTCGAACTCCAGTTCATGTCCGAGCTGGATCACCCGCAGGTCGTTGGCCCGCAGCACGTCGGCGATTTCGCGGGGGAAGAACTCGTGATCGGTATGCCCCAGCACCCGCTCGGCACGTACCTTGAACAGGCGCTCGAAAGCGCGGTTGACCAGCGCCAGGCGGCCGTCCAGGTCCTTCACGTAGATCACCGCACTGCTGTTATCGACGATCTGCCGCAGACGATGCTCTTCGGCACTGATAGTGAAGTGGCGGGTCAATGGCTGGCTCACCGGCGGGCCCTCCGGGGGTAGCGGACTGCCTGAGTATAGAGACAGCCCGCCCCAGTCCGGGAAGCGCCCGGCGCTATTGAAACAATTGAAACAATGACCTGATGTGGGGGGTGATTTAGTTCGGTCTGGACCGTAGGGTGCGCTGTGTGTTCAGCCGGGATACATGGGTAACGCCTGTCGGG
>NZ_BDMA01000079.1:0-6260 GCF_002003485.1 Metapseudomonas resinovorans | reverse complement strand
GCATCAAGGTGATCAAGCGCATGGCCTACGGCTATCGGGACAGCGACTTCTTTTTCATGAAAATCAAAGCCGCCTTCCCCGGTAATCCGTGGAGAACCTTTTTTTTGTCGGGCGGGTGGGACGGTTTTCAGCCATCGATCAATACGCCGTCCTTGACGATCTTCACCTGCTGATGGCGCTCAAGGCGCACCGGATCGCGGCCGGTGATGCTCCAGCCCTGGTCGAGTAGCTTTTCGATGTGCTTGCGCATGACGTGAAAGCCGCGTCTTTCCTGCGGCACATCGCGGCGGCGCTTGAGCACCACCCACTGACCGGCGACGTACTCGATCCAGGGAGTCTCGGGTATCTCCCTACGGTCGGCCGCGGCCGGCAGACTGCTCTTGAAGATGGCCTCTTCGGGGTACAGCAACTCGGTAACGCTTGGTTCGTGTTCGCACAGCAGCCTGGGGTCAGTCATTTCCAAACAACCTCCCTATTGCACGATTGCGTTTGGACGCTTGTTGCCGTCCGGGCCTGGAGCTGGGTGTATCACCGTTGCAACAGGTGCAGAGCAATGGCTGTGCCACAAGCGCTGCACCGCTCTGGGCGGGCGCTTGCAGGGGAGGCGAGGCGCTTTGCCGCGCCGGGACTGGGGATTGGGACTCAGGAGTGGGGCAACCCTCACCCCCGGCGGGGTGAGGGGCGGCCGATCAGGCTGCGGCGGCGGCCATGGCCTGTCCACGCAGCGAATAACGCTCGGCCATGACGGCGCAGACGATCAGCTGCATCTGGTGGTAGAGCATGATCGGCAGCAGGATCAGACCGAGGGCAGGGCTGGCGCCGAAGATGATGGCGGCCATGGGCGCGCCCGCCGCGAGGGATTTCTTGGTGGCGCAGAACACGGCGGCAATCTCGTCTTCATGGCTGAAACCCAGGCTGCGCGCCGAGCGGGTGGTGAGCCAAAGCATCAGGGCCAACAGCAGGACGCAGCCGACAAATGCTACGACCAGGGTTTCCGGGCCTTGCTGCTGCCACACGCCACCGGCCACCGAATCGCTGAAGGACGCGAACACCAACAGCAGGATCACCAGCTTGTCGAAGATGCCGGTGTAGCGTTTGTAGCGGGCGAAGAACTTGCCCCACAGCGGGCGCAGTATCTGTCCCAGTAGCAGCGGCAGGAGCAGGAGCAGGCTGAGATCCAGCAGGGTCTTGCCCAGGTCGATGCCGCCGTTGGCGTCGGCCACCAGGCTGATCAGCCAGGGCGTCAGGAACACTCCCAGCAGGCTCGACAGGCTGGCATTGAGGATGGCCGCCGGGACATTCCCCCCTGCGCTGCCGGTGAGTGCCACGGACGAGGAAATGGTCGAGGGCAGGGCGCAGAGGTAGAAGAATCCAAGCATCAGCGCAGGCGGTACCTGGCCCCCCAACAGCTTGTTCGCGGCGAGCCAGAACAGCGGGAAGATGGCGAAGGTGAAGACCTGCACCATCACATGCAGGCGCCAGTTGCCCAGGCCCTTCCTGATCTGCTCGGTGGAGAGGTTGATGCCATGGAGGAAGAACACCAGGAAGACCCCAGCATTGATCAGGCTACCGGCATGCAGGGTGCCGCCATGCTTGCCGACGTTGGGGAACAGCCAGGCCAGGGCGACCGCCAGCAGCATGCCGCCGAGGAACCAGTCGGTGACCAGGCGTTTCAGGGGTTTGAGTGCCGACATGGAGCCTCCAGATTCGCGCGAACTTGAGGCCGGAGACTAGCGGGCGCAGAATCCGGCCGTCTAACGACATGAGATCAACAGATGTCGCCAAACGGACAACATGACCTGCAACGCCAGATTCCTCGGCTCGAACACTTGCCGCGGCCGCTGTACGCCCGCGCGGAAAGCCTGCGCGCGGGCTCCTGGACGGCCCGTCACAGCCACGACTGGGTGCAGCTCTCCTACGCCATCAGCGGCGTGCTGGGCGTGCACACCGCGGCTGGCAGTTTCTACGCACCGCCGCACTGGGCAATCTGGGTGCCGGCTGGGCTGGAGCATGAGGTGGTGAGCTCGATGAACGCCGAAATGCGCAGCCTTTATGTGCGCCGCGACGCCAGTGCCTGGGCACCGGAGCGCTGTCGGGTGCTGGAAGTGACGCCGCTGGCGCGGGAGCTGATCAAGTCCTTCTGTGAACTGCCGGTGGAGTATCCCGAGGGCGAGAGTGCGGAGGCGCGGTTGGTGGCGGTGCTGCTGGACCAGCTCCAGGCGCTGCCCGAGGCGGGGTTTTCCCTGCCGATGCCGGCCGAGGCGCGCCTCTTGCGGCTGTGCAGCGAACTGGTCGCCCAGCCCGATCTTGCCCACAGCCTGGGGGATTGGGCGCTGCGGCTGAATACATCAGAAAAGACCCTGACCCGCGCCTTCCAGCGCGAGACCGGGCTGAGTTTCCGGCAGTGGCGCCAGCGCCTGCGTCTGTTGGCCGCCTTGCAGCCCCTGGAGGGCGGCGCCAGCGTCACCGAGGTGGCCCTGGCCAGCGGTTACGAATCACCGTCGGCCTTCATTGCTGCATTCAAGGGGTTGTTCGGCGTGACCCCGGGTGAGTTGTTTCGGTAAATGCAGGTGAGGAATTGGATTTTGTAGGGGCGAATTCATTCGCCAAGGGCAGCGCAGCTGCCCCCATGGAAACCGATGGGCAGCCCTTCGGCCTGCTTGGCGAATGAATTCGCCCCTACAGATCGTGCCCCCGAGATCAGCTCCACTCCAGCGTCAGCTCCTCCTGCCAGGCCACGCGCACGAAATGGCTGCCGACGATGTCCTTCAGACGCTCCAGGCCTTCGCTGGATTCGCTTTCCACGGCCAGGGTCAGACCATCGCCTTCGGCGCGCAGCAAGCCGAGGCCCAGGTCAAATTCGATGCGGCCCTGCTGGTCGTCATGGCTCACCGGCACGCGGTGGGCGAAGTGCTTGCACAGGCGGGTGATGTAGCGCGCCGGGGTGGCGGTGGCGACGTGGGCGGATGCGGTCAGGGTCATGGGCAGGTTCCTCAGTAGCCAACGGTGAAACGTTGGCGGATGTGTTGGGGTTGCTCCAGTTCGTCGACGATGGCGACGGCGAGGTCAGCCACCGAGATGCGCGCCGGATGGTCGCCGCTCATCAGCAACTGGTCGCCGCCGACACGGAAGCGACCGGTGCGCTCGCCCGGCTCCAGCAGGGCAGGCGGGGAAATGAAGGTCCAGTCCAGATCGTGAGCTTCGCGGATCAGGTTGAGTGCCTGGCGCGCGCCTTCCGCGCCTTCCTTGTACTCGGCGGGGAATTCCGGGGTATCGATCAGTTGGAGGTTGGGCGCGACATAGAGGCTGCCGGCACCGCCGACTACCAACAGGCGCTTCAGGCCGGCCTGGCGGACACCGGCGAATATGGACTGGGTGCCTTCGATGAACAGCTCGCGAATCTTCACCTCGCCCCAGCCGGGGTTGAAGGCGTGCACCACTGCGTCGTGGTGAGCGACGGCCTGCGCAATGTTGGCCGCGTCATAGGCGTCGCCTTTCACCGCGTCGAGGTGGGCGTGCTGTGGGAGCTTTTCCGGGTGGCGGACGATGGCGGTCACTTCATGGCCGCGCTGCAGGGCTTCGCTGAGGACGGCGGAGCCGACGAAACCGGTGGCACCGATCAGGGCGATTTTCATGTGCATCTCCATGCAGGGTTGCGAGGTGGCGCATAATCGCTGCTGGATAATCGATGGAAAAAGTACCGAAAGGTGCTTTCACAATTAAGCAGGGCTTACGAATGGAGCAGCTCAAGCGCATGGCGGTGTTCGCCACCGTGGTCGAACGCGGCAGCATGGTGGGTGCGGCCGAAGTGCTGGGCATGACGGCCTCGGCGGTCAGCCAACAGATTCGCAAGCTGGAAGAGGAAACCCAGGTCAGCCTGCTGCATCGCACCACGCGCAAGCTGACCCTGACCGAGGCCGGCGCGGTGTTCTACAAGAGCTGCGCCCAGGTGTTGGAGCTGGCGCAGCAGGCCGAGCAGCGCCTGGCGGAGCTGCGCGATGCGCCGGTGGGCGAGCTGCGCATCGCCGCGCCGGTGGGTTTCTCCACCGGCATGTTGACCGAGGCGCTGGCGCCACTGCTGGAAGCCCATCCGGGTATCAGCCTGCAATTGTTCTTCCATGACGAGCAGATCGACCTGGTGGAACAGCGCATCGATCTCGCCATCCGCGTCGGTCCTCAGGAAGATTCCAGCCTGGTGGCCCGGCATCTCGCCGACTGGCCGGCGGTGCTCTGTTGCGCCCCGGCCTACCTGGCCCGGAGCGGTCCGATCCAGCGGCCTGAGCGGCTGCTGGAGCTGGACTGGATCAGCCTCAATGGCGAGCGCCAGCAGCACCAGGTGACCTTCACCGGGCCCGCTGGCGAGCAGCAGCGGCTGCGCCTGGAACCGCGCGTCGCATGCAACAACATCCTCGCAGTGCGCAGCTTCACCCTGGCGGGGCTGGGTATTTCGCTGCAACCCGAGCCGGAAGTCCGCGAGGAACTGGCCAGCGGGCGACTGCTGGCCTTGCTGACCGAGTGGCAGCCGAGGCCCGTCGGCCTGTACATCGTCACCCCGCGCCGCGATGCGCTGCCGGCCAAGGTGCGCTATGCCATCGAAGCCCTTCGTCGCGGTCTTTTGCGTCGTGGATAGCCGCCGCTGCCCGCATGCCGTATAACGTCGGCCCATCCTCTCCGTCCCCTTGAAGGCACGCGCTGCACCTGCATGAAGACCCCGAAACGCCTTGAGCCATTGCTGGAAGATGGCCTGATCGATGAAGTCCTGCGCCCGCTCATGAGCGGCAAGGAAGCCTCCGTGTACGTGGTGCGCTGCGGCAGCGAGCTGCGTTGCGCCAAGGTCTACAAGGAGGCCAACAAGCGCGGTTTCCGCCAGGCCGCCGAGTACCAGGAAGGCCGCAAGGTGCGTAACAGCCGCGATGCCCGGGCCATGGCCAAGGGCTCGAAATACGGCCGCCGCGAACGCGAGGAAACCTGGCAGAACGCCGAGGTGGCCGCGCTGTTCCGCCTGGCCAACGCCGGCGTGCGGGTGCCCAAGCCCTACGACTTCCTCGATGGCGTACTGCTCATGGAGCTGGTCAGTGACGGTGAAGGCGATGCCGCGCCGCGCCTGAACGATGTCGACCTGACGCCTGAAGACGCGCGCGAGTTCCACGGCTTCATGATTGGCGAGATCGTCAAGATGCTCTGCGCCGGACTGGTCCATGGCGACCTGTCCGAGTTCAACGTGCTGCTCGACCCCTACGGTCCGGTGATTATCGACCTGCCCCAGGCCGTGGATGCCGCCGGCAACAACCACGCCTTCCGTATGTTGGAGCGTGATGTCGGCAACATGTCCGAGTATTTCGGCCAGTTCGCCCCCGAGTTGAAGTTCACCCGCTATGCCAAGGAAATGTGGGCGCTCTTCGAGGAAGGCAAGCTGACCCCGGAATCCCCGCTCACCGGTCAGTTCGACGAGCCCGAAGACGCCGCCGATCTGGATGCCGTGATGCGCGAGATCAAGGCGGCCCTGGCCGATGAAGCCCGGCGCCAGGCGGCGCTTGCCGAGCAGGACGCGCCGCAAGTACGCGAAGAGCCTGAGCCGCCGTGGATGCGCGGCTGAGCATCACTTGACCTGACAGGGCCGGAGCACGATCCTTGCTCATTGGTTTTTTCAGGAGATGTGCAGATGCAAGGCCAAGCCGAAGTGGTTGATTACCTCAAGGACCTGTTGCGCGGCGAGCTGGCTGCCCGCGATCAGTACTTCCTGCATTCGCGGATGTACCAGGACTGGGGCTTCAACAAGCTTTTCGAGCGCATCAACCATGAGATGGAAGAAGAGACCCAGCACGCCGACGCCCTGCTGCAGCGCATCCTCTTCCTCGAAGCCACCCCGGACATGCGCCCGCGTACCATCCATCCCGGTAGCACTGTGCCGGACATGCTGCGCGCCGACCTCAAGCTGGAGTACGAAGTCCGTGCCGCGCTGAGCAAGGGCATCACCCTGTGCGAGAAGCACAAGGACTACATGAGCCGCGACATCCTCGCCGCCCAGCTCAAGGACACCGAGGAAGACCACGCCTACTGGCTGGAACAGCAGCTCGGCATGATCGACCGCATCGGCCTGGAGAATTACTTGCAATCGCAGGTGTGAGGTCCCAGGTTGACCAGAAAGGGCCGCCAACGCGGCCCTTTCTTTTGGTTCTTCACGGATTACCGGGGAAGGCGGCTTTGATTTTCATGAAAAAGAAGTCGCTGTCCCGATAGCCGTAGGCCATGCGCTTGAT
>NZ_BDMA01000078.1:0-14056 GCF_002003485.1 Metapseudomonas resinovorans | reverse complement strand
GCATGGCCTACGGCTATCGGGACAGCGACTTCTTTTTCATGAAAATCAAAGCCGCCTTCCCCGGTAATCCGTGAAGAACCTTTTCTTTTGGGCGCAAAGTCTACCCGGATTCCGGAGCAGGCTGTCCGATTGCCTCGCTGGAGCGGTTCGATTACCGCCCTCGCCCTTGGAGAGGGGTAGGGAGAAGGCCCCGGAAGAGCAAGGTGCTCAGCTTCCGGGGCCTTGCGCTTGGGAGGACGCGTCAGCCGGCGAGCAACTGCCGCAGCACGTAGTGAAGAATGCCCCCGGCCTTGAAGTACTCCACCTCATTCAGGGTATCGATACGGCAGAGCAGTTCGGTGCGGTCCTTCGAACCGTCCTCACGGGTGATTACCAGGCTGAGGTCCATGTGCGGACGCAGGGTGGCGCTATCCAGGCCGCTGATGGCCAGGGTTTCCTTGCCGGTCAGGTTGAGCGTCTTGCGATCCTGACCATTCTTGAATTGCAGCGGCAATACGCCCATGCCCACCAGGTTGGAGCGGTGGATGCGCTCGAAGCTTTCGGCGATGACCGCCTTGATACCCAGCAGGTTGGTGCCCTTGGCGGCCCAGTCGCGGGAGGAACCGGTGCCGTATTCCTTGCCGGCGATTATCACCAGCGGCGTGCCTTCCGACTGATAGCGCATGGCGGCGTCGTAGATGGCCAGCTTCTCGCCGCTGGGGATGTGCAGGGTATTGCCGCCTTCCTCGCCGCCGAGCATTTCGTTGCGAATGCGGATATTGGCGAAGGTGCCGCGCATCATCACTTCATGGTTGCCGCGCCTCGATCCGTAGGAGTTGAAGTCCGTCGGGGCCACGCCGTGCTCACGCAGGTAGCGTCCGGCTGGGCTGTCGGCCTTGATATTGCCGGCAGGCGAGATGTGGTCGGTGGTCACCGAGTCGCCCAACAGGGCGAGGATGCGTGCCTGGCGCACATCCTCCACCTTCGGCGGGGCGCCGGTGATTTCGGCGAAGAAGGGCGGGTGCTGGATATAGGTCGAGTCGGCCTGCCAGGCATAAGTGTCGGACTCAGGTACCGCGATCGACCGCCACTTCTCGTCGCCGGCGAAGACCTCGGCGTATTCCTTGCGAAACATTGCGGTATCCACTTTCCGGATGGCTTCGGCGATTTCCTGCTGGCTCGGCCAGATGTCCTTGAGGTAGACCGGTTGACCATCGCTACCTACGCCGAGCGGCTGGCTGCCGAGGTCCAGGCGCACGCTGCCGGCCAGGGCATAGGCGACCACCAGGGGCGGGGAAGCCAGCCAGTTGGCTTTCACCAGCGGGTGCACCCGACCTTCGAAGTTGCGGTTGCCGGACAGCACCGAGGCGACGGTGAGGTCAGCTTGCTGGATGGCTTGCTCGATGGGGTCCAGCAGGGGGCCGGAGTTGCCGATGCAGGTCGTGCAGCCGTAACCGACCAGGTTGAAGCCGAGCTGGTCCAGGTAGGGGGTGAGGCCGGCGGCGCGGAAGTACTCAGTCACCACCTTGGAGCCGGGGGCAAGTGAGGACTTGACCCAGGGTTTTCGCCGCAGGCCCTTTTCCACGGCTTTCTTCGCGACCAGGCCGGCGGCCATCATCACGCTGGGGTTGGAGGTGTTGGTGCAGGAGGTGATGGCGGCGATGACCACCGCGCCGTCGTCGAGGCTGAACCGCTCGCCGTCATCCAGCGTCACGCTGACGCTTTCTGCTGCGGTGGTGCCTGCGGGCCTGACCTGAAGCTTCAGCAGATCACTGAACGCCTCCGGTACCTGGGGCAGTGGCACGCGATCCTGCGGGCGCCGGGGGCCGGCCAGGCTGGCTTCGACACTGCCGAGGTCCAGCGAAAGCGCATCGGTGAACACCGGCTCATGGCCCGGTTCGCGCCACAGGCCCTGGGCCTTGCTGTAGGCCTCCACCAGTTGCACTGTTTCCTCCGGCCGACCGGACAGGCGCAGGTAGCCCAGAGTGATGTCGTCCACCGGGAAGAAGCCGCAGGTGGCACCGTATTCCGGGGCCATGTTGGCGATGGTGGCACGATCGGCCAGGGGCAGGTCGGCCAGTCCGTCACCATGGAATTCGACGAATTTTCCCACCACGCCTTTCTTGCGCAGCATCTGGGTAACGGTGAGCACCAGGTCGGTGGCGGTAATGCCTTCACGCAGCTTGCCGGTGAGCTTGAAGCCGATCACCTCGGGAATCAGCATCGACACCGGCTGGCCAAGCATGGCCGCTTCGGCCTCGATGCCGCCAACACCCCAGCCGAGCACGCCCAGTCCATTGATCATGGTGGTGTGGGAATCGGTGCCCACCAGCGTGTCGGGGAAGGCATAGGTGAGCCCGTCTTCTTCGCGGGTCCAGACGGTGCGGGCGAGGTACTCGAGGTTGACCTGGTGGCAGATGCCGGTGCCGGGCGGCACCACGCTGAAGTTGTCGAAAGCCCGCTGACCCCAGCGCAGGAAGGCGTAGCGCTCGCCATTGCGCTGCATTTCGATTTCGACGTTCTGTTCGAAGGCGGCCTGGGAGGCGAAGCGGTCCACCATCACCGAGTGGTCGATCACCAGGTCCACTGGCGACAGCGGGTTGATCCGCTGCGGGTCGCCACCCGCCGCGGCCACAGCGGCGCGCATGGCCGCCAGGTCGACGACGGCAGGTACCCCGGTGAAGTCCTGCATTAGCACGCGGGCAGGACGGTACTGGATTTCGCGATCGGAACTGCGTGGGCCAAGCCATTCGGCGAGGGCCTTGAGGTCGGCGGCAGTGACCGTTTCGTCGTCCTCCCAGCGCAACAGGTTCTCCAGCAACACCTTCATCGACATGGGCAGTCTGCCGATGGCGCCCAGGCGTTTGGCCGCCTCGGGCAGGCTGAAGTAGTGGTAGGTCTTGCCGGCGATTTCCAGGCTGCGGCGGCAGTTCAGGCTATCCAGGGAAGGCATCGGATTTCTCCTTGAGGCCCACACGGCATGGGCCGGCTGCTCGTACGGAAGCTAAAACCCTAGCTCTGCTTGGCGGGTCTTGCCATTTCAGCCGACCGTCAGGTGGGAGTGGGGTTCCCCTCGCGGTCATATCCGGCTGTAGGAAATTCCTTCCTGGCCTGTGTGAAAACGGGCGTCGCGCAACTATAGTGCGCGCCCAGGAGGAACCCCGATGAACACCTTGCTGTTGCACTGCCGCCCCGGTTTCGAGGGCGAGGTCTGCGCCGAAATGACCGAGCACGCCGCCCGCCTCGATGTGGCCGGTTACCCCAGGACCAAGCCGCAGAGCGCCTGCGCCGAATTCGTCTGCACCGAGCCCGGTGGCGCCGAACGGCTGATGCGCAAAGTGCGTTTCAGCCAGTTGATCTTCCCGCGCCAGTGGGCCCGTGGCGAATACGTCGACCTGCCGGAAACCGACCGCATCGGCGTGCTGCTGGAAGCGCTGGGCGATTACCCGGTGTGCGGCAGTCTCTGGCTGGAGGTGCTGGATACCAACGAGGGCAAGGAGCTGTCGACCTTCTGCCGCAAGTTCGAGAAGCCCTTGCGCGCCGCCCTGACCAAGGCCGGCAAGCTCAAGGACGATCCGCAGCTGCCGCGCCTGCTGCTGACGTTCCGCAGCGGCCGCCAGGCCTTCGTTGGTCTGGCCGAATCGAACAATTCGGCACTCTGGCCCATGGGTATCCCGCGCCTGAAGTTTCCCCGCGAGGCTCCGAGCCGCTCCACCCTCAAGCTGGAGGAAGCCTGGCATCAGTTCATTCCACGCAACCAGTGGGATGCGCGCCTTGCACCCGGTATGACGGCTGTCGACCTGGGTGCCGCGCCGGGCGGCTGGACCTGGCAACTGGTGCAGCGGGAGATCAAGGTCACCGCCGTCGACAATGGTCCGATGGCGGAGAGCCTGATGTATTCCGGCTTTGTCGAGCATCAACGCGCCGATGGTTTCACCTTCAAGCCGCGACGGCCGGTCAACTGGATGGTGTGCGACATCGTCGAGAAGCCCGCCCGCACCGCCGCGATGATCGAGACCTGGCTCGGCGAGGGCTGGTGCCAGGAGGCGGTGGTCAACCTCAAGCTGCCGATGAAGCAGCGCTATGCCGAAGTGCAGAAGTTGCTGGCACGCATCGAGGCCGGGATGAAGGGCAGGGGGCTGAAAGTGTCCATCGCCTGCAAGCAGCTCTATCACGATCGCGAGGAAGTGACCTGCCACCTGCGCAGGTTGTAATCGCGGGAGCTGCGGATCGTTTTCTTGTAGGGGCGAATTCATTCGCCAAGCAGGCCGCAGGTCTGCCCTTCAAGGCCTGATAGGGCAGCTACGCTGCCCTTGGCGAATGAATTCGCCCCTACAGTTCCATCCGCTCCACCCAGTAACTCTGCTTGTGTCCCCGCGCCTGGTACTCCGCCATCAATTCTTCGGCATCGCCGCGGCTCAGTCCGGCACGCAGGACGAACACGTTGCCGTTGTCGTCCAGCCGCTTGACGCACCAGTTGCGCTCAGGGGATTCGGGCATGGCGAGCTCCTGCAAAGCTCCATGCTGCGCCGTCTTTCACTGGCTGGCGAGCGGTGCTTCCAGGGGCAGGAGCGGCGGCAGGCTGACGCGCCCCTTCAGCGTCGTCACGCGGGGACTCCAGGAACTGTTGAACAGGTACTGGCCGCTGAAACCACTGACCTGTAGTCCCAGTTCATCGCCGGGCTGGAGCAGGGCGCTGGAGGCGGCGAGATCGATCCGGCCAGCCTTGAGCGGAGTGCTCTGTTCGCTGAGTACTTCGACCGTGCCACCGACACGTCGCACCGCCAGGGAGGCGAACAGCAGTGGCGCATCGGCGTCGCGATCCAACTCAAGGCGCACGCCGCCCACCAGTCCGCTCGTTGCCTCGACCTTGCGCAGGGGAATGAAGCTGGACGGACTGAGCCAGCCGCTGGTCAGTGGGCGGACACGGGTTTCCGGCAGGGGCTGGGGCGCATCCGCCGGCGGAAGTCCTTGCAGCGCCAGCCCGTGGTCCAGGTCGAGACTGAGACAGAGATTCGGCACGCTGTCGGCCGCGCCCGGCCGACCTCGCAGCTTGTCCTCGTACCAGGCGACCACCGCTTGGTAAAGGTTGATGGCACGGTCGCCACAATGCAGGACCGGCTCATTGTTGAAGGGTGGCAGACCACTCCAGCGCTGCAGGGGCGGCGGCAGGATATGCCCCCCCTGCATCCCCAGCAGGCGTACGTCGGCATCGCCTTGGCCCAGGCATTCGCGGATGGCCAGACCCTGGTCGAGCGGGAAAAGCGTATCCCGCAGACCCTGGATCAGCAGTGCATCGGCGTGGGGGCGCTGGCCGCGCTGGCAATAGCTGGCGAGGCTGTGCGCCTTGAGTTCGGCCTGCACCTGGGGTGTCATCTCACCGCCGGCGCTTTTCAGGTAGGGCGCCTGGGTGAATTTACCCAGGTCGTAGCCCGTGGCGAGGCCCAGGCTCAGCAATACGCCGGTCCAGCCCACCTTCATGTGTCCGCCCGGTGCCAGGGCTTCCGACAGGTCGTACCAGGTGGCGATGGGGACGATGGCGTCGATGCGCGGATCCGCCGCCGATGCCAGCAGCTGCACGGCCCCGCCGTAGCTTTCGCCAAGCATGCCGACACGTGGGTCGCCTGGGCCGTCCATGCTCAGGCGGGGCAGGTGGCTGGCGGCCCAATCGATGACTGCGAGTGCGTCCTGTACCTCGTAGCGCGGGTCCATCATCTCGATGTTCCCGTCACTGCCGCCCCAGCCGCGCTGGTCGTAGCTGATCACCCAGAATCCCGCACGCCAGGCCTTGAGCGCTGCGCGCCCGGACATCATCTGCTGGCCATAGAAGCCCTCCGGCCCGGTCACCCGCCATCCACCCCAGCCGTGGGTGTGCACCACGACCGGGGCCTGCTCACCCTGTTTGAGGGCGGGTTGGAAGACGGTGGCGGAAAGCCGCGTGCCGTCGCGCGCGGTGATGACGGTTTCGAAATGGCTAGCGGGTAGCTCACGGTCGGCGAGGGTGCTGAAGTCGGGCAACTGCTCACGGGCGGCGCAGCCGTTGAGCAAGATGAGGGTGAGTAACAGGCTGGTAAGGCGCATCGGAGGACCGCTGGCAGGAATGACCGCCCCAGCTTGCCCGAGCGGACGGCGGGAAAGAGCCCATCCAAGGTTGTGCGGCGTTGTGGCCAGACGTCGCAGCACGGGCCTCAAGGCTGGGCGGACAACCGGCTTTGCGCCACAATAGCCGCCAGTTTTCGGAGTGCCCCATGTCCCAACAGCCTGATGCCATTCTCGACGCCACCGGCCTGAACTGCCCAGAACCGGTGATGATGCTGCACAACAAGGTGCGCGACCTGCCGGCCGGCGGCCTGCTCAAGGTTATCGCCACCGATCCGTCCACGCGCCGCGACATCCCCAAGTTCTGCGTCTTCCTCGGCCATGAACTGCTGGATCAGTCGGAAGAGGCCGGTACCTACTTCTACTGGATTCGCAAGAAGTCCGACTGATGCCCTTCTACTTCGCCTACGGTTCGAACATGAATCCGGCGCGCATGCGCAGTCGTGGCCTGGCTTTCAGCGAAGCCCTCGCCGGGCGCCTGGAAGGTTATGCCCTGTGCTTCAACAAGCGCGCCCATGACCGTCCCGGTCGATCCTACGCCAACATCCGCTACCAGCGGGACGGGGTAGTAGAAGGTGTGCTCTACCGCCTGGAGCACGAGGATGAGATCTGGAAGATGGACCCCTTCGAAGGTACGCCGATCTTCTACAGCCGGGAGCGTATGCCGGTAGTCACCGCCCGGGGTGTGCAATCTGCCTGGGTCTATGTGGCCAATCCGGCCATGCGCGAGGATGGCCTGTGGCCGACCCGCAGCTACCTGGAACACCTGCTGGCCGGCCGTGAGTTCCTGACTCCTACGTACTGGGAGAACCTGGCTGCCGTTCCGGCCCATGCCGACGAGTGATACGTCCCGCGCAAGAAAAAGGGCCGCTTGAAGCGGCCCTTTTCGTTAGCTGCGAATCCTCGCTCGCGCACTGCGCGCCAGCCGCAGGCTGAGCAACAGCGCCGCGCAGGTCAGGCCGACGACCAGGCCCTGCCAGAGTCCCTTGGGACCGCTGGGTTCGCCCAGCCAGTCGGAAAGCCCGAGGGCATAACCCACGGGCAGACCGATGCCCCAGTAGGCGAACAGCGTGATGATCATGGTTGCGCGGGTGTCCTGATAGCCGCGCAAGGCGCCGGCGGCGGCGACCTGGATGGCATCGGAGAACTGGAACAGCGCGGAGTAGACGATCAGCATCGCGGCCACGGCGATCACCTGCGGATCGGGTGAGTACATCTTCGCGATCAGCTCACGGCACAGCAGCATCAGGCTTGCTGAGATGCAGGCGTAGGCCAGCGCGGTACCGATACCAATGCCCGCAGCGAAGCGTGCCGCCCGTGGATCGCCGCGGCCCAGGGCCTGGCCCACGCGCACGGTGACGGCCATCGCCAGGGCGTAGGGGATCATGAAGATCAGCGCGCTGAAGTTCAGGGCGATCTGGTGGCCGGCGACCACGGTGGCGCCCAGGCCGCCGATCAGTAGGGCGATTACGGCGAAGATGCTCGACTCGGCGAACACCGCGACGCCGATGGGGACGCCCACCGAGAGCAGGCGTTTGATCAGCGGCAGTTGCGGCCGGTCGAAACGCTCGAACAGCTTGCTCGACTTGTATGCCGGCGCGCGGGTCACCCAGGTCAGCATCCCCAGCAGCATGAACCACATCACCGTGCCGCTGGCCCAACCGCAGCCCACGCCGCCCAGGGCGGGCATGCCGAAGTGGCCGTAGATCAGGATGTAGTTCAACGGAATGTTCAGCAGCAGGCCGCAGATGCCCAGCACCATGCTCGGACGCGTGCGGCCCAGGCCATCGCTGAAGCAGCGCAGTACGTAGTAGAGCGCCACGGCGGGGAAGCCGAAGGCGATGCCGTGCAGGTACCCCATAGCCGGATCGATCAGCTCCTGGTCCACGCCCATCAGCTCGAGAATCGGGCGCGCGTTAACCAGCAGCAGGGCACCGCTGAGGCCGACCGCCAGCGCCAGCCAGAGGCCCTGGCGCACCAGTGGGCCGATGTCTTCCTGCTTGCCGGCGCCGAAGCGCTCGGCAACCTTGGCAGTGGTGGCGAGGAGAATGCCGGTCATCAACAGGAAGACCGGAATCCAGATGGAGTTGCCGAGCGCCACGGCGGCGAGGTCGCGAGGGCTGACGCGGCCAGCCATGACGGCGTCGACGAAGCCCATTGCGGTGTTGGAGAGCTGGGCGATCATGATGGGTGCCGCCAGCTTGAGCAGCGCGCGCAGTTCCGTGCTGGCGCGACTGAGACGGGTTTCTGCGTGATTCACTGAAAGTTCCATATCGATTAGGCGTCCTCCGGGCGTGCCGGTGGTGTCCATGCTGAGAGTGGCTGAAAGGGGTCTGGACATTGCCTGGTCGCGACGGGCTCGCGACGGTTCACTATCCCAGCCTTTGCAGAAGAGACTGCCGGCGGAACGGGACGTGGAGGCTGAGGGGCTCGTAGTCTACGCCCTGACATAACGGTCAGAAAAGAGGGACAGCGGGTTGCCGCGTGGGCGTAGGATCGGGTGATTGCGTAGAATATCGGTCTCTCTGCAGGAGCCTGTCATGCGAATAGTTGCCGACGAAAACATCCCCCTGGTCGACGCCTTCTTCGGCGCCCTGGGTGAAATCCGCCGCCTGCCGGGCCGCGCCATCGATGCGGCAGCCCTGGCAGACACCGACCTGCTGCTGGTGCGCTCGGTGACCCGCGTCGATCGTGCGCTCCTGGCGGGTAGTCCGGTGCGATTCGTCGGCACGTGCACCATTGGCACCGACCATCTCGACCTCGAGTATTTCGCTGAAGCGGGCATCGCCTGGTCCAGTGCGCCCGGCTGCAACGCCCGGGGCGTGGTCGACTATGTGCTGGGCAGCTTGTTGCTACTGGCAGAAGACGAAGGCGTCCGGCTCGCCTCGCGTACCTTTGGCGTGGTGGGCGCCGGCCAGGTTGGCGGGCGTCTGGTGGATGTATTGCGTGGCCTCGGCTGGCGGGTGTTGGTCTGCGATCCGCCGCGCCAGGCGGCGGAGGACGGTGATTTCGTCGACCTGGAAACCATCCTTAGTGAGTGCGATGCCATCAGCCTGCACACGCCGCTGGATAACGCAGGAGACCACCCGACCCACCATTTGCTGAACGCCGAGCGGCTGGAGCGCCTGCGGCCTGGCGCCTGGCTGGTCAATGCCAGCCGCGGCGCGGTGGTCGACAACCGTGCCTTGCGCGAGCTGCTGGAGCGTCGCAAGGATCTGCGCGCGGTGTTGGACGTCTGGGAAGGCGAGCCCGTGGCGGATGTCGAACTGGCGCGCCTGTGCCGTATCGCCACGCCACACATCGCCGGCTACAGCCTTGATGGCAAGCTGCGCGGCACCGCGCAGATCTATCAGGCGTGGTGCCGCTTCAGTGGCCAGGCGGAAAGCGTGCTACTGGACGAGTTGCTGCCGACGCCCTGGCTGGGGGAACTGACCCTCGATGCCAGCAGCGACCTCGATTGGGCCCTGGCGACCCTGTGCCGGGCGGTGTACGACCCGCGCCGTGATGATGCGGATTTCCGCCGTAGCCTCGTGGGCGATGAGCTGCAACGCCGTGCCGCCTTCGATGCCCTGCGCAAGCACTATCCGGTGCGACGGGAAATCGACGGGCTGCGGGTAGGTTTGACGGGAGAGGCGCCGAGATTGGCGGAGATGGTTCGGGCGCTCGGGGCCGAGCTGGTATAGATAATGGGCCCGGGATTGCCCCGGGCCCAGGCGCTTCAGGCCTGTCTCCGCTCGGATGCCAGCTGCTTGTGCAGTTCCTGGCAGGCGCGCTGGATCATGATTTCGGTGATCGGAATCTCACGGCCTTCGGCGTCGATGATCGCGCCGCCGACGGGACGACGCGGTTGCAGCGGGATCACGCGGCTATCGGTAGTGCTGTCGTGCAAGCTCATGGCCTGTCTCCTCATTCAGGTGGTGCGCGCAGTCTAGGTAGGGCATATGAACGCGCAGTGACAGTTGGCGCGACGGGTGCGCCGGAAAAACGAAAGACCAGGAAACACTAGCAGCGAATATGCCAACTGCGAGCGTCCTGGTCCTGGTGGATGGACCCCCTGCGTGGGGCGAGAGTTCAGTACGAGGTAAGCATGTCTCTGTTCCACATGGGTCTGATCATCAATCCCCTCGCCGGCCTGGGCGGCCCGGCAGCGCTCAAGGGCAGCGACGGAGTCGCCGCAGACGCCCTCGCCAGAGGCGCCGAGCCTCGATCCGCTGCGCGCACGCGTCTCGCCCTGGAATGCCTGTTGCCGCTTGTCGGGCGTATCCAGTTCGTCACCTTCCCCGGCCCGATGGGCGCCGACCTGCTGGCGGAGATGGGCTTTTCCCATCGCGTCCTGGGGCATCTCGACGGTCCGGTCACCAGTGCCGACGATACGCGCCACGCTGTCGAAGACCTGCAGGATGCCGGTGTGGCGCTGATTCTCTTCGCGGGTGGCGACGGCACGGCGCGGGATGTCAGCGCGGCGATTCGTGGCGATCAGCCGGTGCTGGGTATTCCCGCCGGGGTGAAGATCCACTCCGGCGTGTATGCCATCAGCCCGCGTGCCGCCGGGGAATTGGCGCGGCGCCTGGTGGAAGGCGGGCTCGTGCGTCTGGCCAGTGGCGAGGTGCGCGACCAGGACGAGACCGCCCTTCGCGATGGCAAGGTGGCGGCACGCTGGTATGGCGAGCTGACGGTGCCGGTGGAAGGCCACTTCATGCAGCACGTCAAGCAAGGCGGCATGGAGTCGGAGGAGTTGGTGCTGGTGGACCTTGCCGACTGGCTGAGCGACAGCTGGGAGGAGGGGGTCCGCTACGTATTCGGGCCCGGCTCCACCTTGCATGGCCTGGCGGCCAACCTGGGCCTGGAGACGACGCTGTTGGGCGTGGATGTGATCGAGAATGGCGCGGTGATCGCCCGTGACGTGACTGAAGCGCAGCTGTTCGAGCTCGTGGATGGGCATCCTGCGCGGCTGCTGGTCACCGCCATTGGTGGCCAGGGTCACATCATCGGCCGCGGCAATCAGCAGATCAGCCCGCGGGTACTGCGTGCCATCGGCCTGGAACACCTGCGAGTGGTGGCCACCAAGCGCAAACTCGGCACCCTGGAGGGCCGGCCGCTACTGGTGGACAGCGGCGATCCGGCCCTGGACGATGCCTTCCCGGACGCGGTGCGGGTCTGGGCCGGTTACAAGGAAGAGTTGCTCTATCCGCTCGGGTGGGGCGACGAGGTCTGACGGCGCTCGCTGGTTTTCCGGAGGATCGGATACCATCGACGACACTTTCCCGTAGATGCAGGAGCATCGCGATGGATGTCGAGCAGTACCCGCCCTACGTTCGACCCGGCGAGCGCGTCGTCCTGTTCGATGGGGTCTGCAAGCTCTGCAACGGCTGGGCGAAATTCCTGATTCGCCATGACCGGGCGCGGGTATTCAAGCTCGCGTCGGTGCAGTCTGCGGAAGGGCAGGCGATCCTTCGCTGGTTCGGCCTTCCCACTGATAGCTTTGCAACCATGCTCTATGTCGAAGGTCGGGAGCTGTTCGTCCGCTCCGAGGCCATTGCACGCATCGTCCGCCAGTTGCCGGCGCCCTGGCCGCTGCTGGGCGTATTCCGCATCCTGCCGCTGGCCTTGCGGGATTGGTGCTACGACCGTATTGCCTTGAATCGCTACCGCCTCTTCGGCAGGTATGACGTCTGCCTGTTACCGTCGCCCGACCATGAGGGGCGCTTCCTGAATGCCGATCGCTGAGCTGCGGCGTATCGCAATGCTGGCCCGTTGCGGGCTGGCACTCCTGTTCCTCTATCACGGCCTGGTGCCGAAGCTGCTCTGGCTGAGCCCCGACGAAAGGCTGATGATCGCCGCCCATGGCCTGACCCATGTGGAGCTGGTGGCGACCCTGGCCGGACTGGCGGAAATCATTCTCGCGCTGATCCTGCTGGGCGTACGCCAGTCGCGCTGGCCCCTCGCACTCGCGGCGCTGCTGTTGGCAGGGCTGCTAGTGGACGTGGCCTTGTTCACGCCGGGCCTGCTGATCCAGGCGTTCAACCCGCTCTCTACCAACCTGGTCGCGTTGTGCCTCTGCCTGGTGGGTTGGTGGGCTGAAGCGCCTGTACGCAGCGAGCAATCCCTTGGACAACTTGACTGAGTCCCTCGATGGCATCCCTCCTTTCCGCACGGCAGCGTAATGCGCTGCGCATGGCCGGACGCTTCGTCGCGCCCTATCGCTGGCGGGTGATCGGCGCCTTGCTGGCACTGTTGTTCACTGCCGGTATCACCCTGTCCATGGGCCAGGGCATTCGCCTGTTGGTCGACCAGGGGCTGACTACGCAGTCCGAAGCGTCGTTGCGGCATTCGATCATGCTGTTCTTCGGCCTGGTGCTGGCACTGGCGCTGGGCACCTTCACGCGCTTCTACCTGGTTTCCTGGATCGGTGAGCGCTTCGTTGCGGATATTCGCAAGCGCGTGTTCGACCACCTGATCCAGCTTCATCCCGGCTTCTACGAAAGCAATCGTGCATCGGAAATCCAGTCGCGGCTGACGGCAGACACCACCTTGCTGCAATCGGTGATCGGCTCTTCGCTGTCCATGGCATTGCGCAACGGGATCATGCTGGTCGGGGGCATTGGCCTGCTGTTCGTCACCAACCCCAAGCTGACCGGCATCGTGCTGTTGGCGTTGCCGCTGGTGCTGGCGCCGATCCTCATCTTCGGCCGGCGGGTACGGAAGCTGTCGCGGCAGAGCCAGGACCGTATCGCCGACGTCGGCAGCTATGTGGGCGAAACCCTTGGGCAGATCAAGACCGTGCAGGCGTATAACCACCAGGCGCAGGACCGCCAACGATTCGCCGGCACGGTAGAAGGCGCTTTCGATACCGCGCGGCGTCGCATAACCCAGCGCGCCTGGCTGATCACCCTGGTGATCCTGCTGGTGCTGGGGGCCGTGGGTGTGATGCTCTGGGTGGGCGGCATGGACGTGATCGCCGGACGCATTTCTCCCGGCGACCTGGCGGCGTTCGTGTTCTACAGCCTGATCGTGGGTGCCGCCTTCGGCGCCATCAGCGAAGTGATCGGTGAACTGCAGAGCGCCGCTGGTGCGGCGGAACGCATCGCTGAGCTATTGCAGGCGCGCAATGCCATCCAGGCACCGCTTGAAGGGCGGGCGACGCTACCGGAGCGGGTCAGTGGGCAGATCGAACTGGAGGATGTGCACTTTGCCTATCCGGGACGACCTGATGTGAACGCGCTGGACGGCGTCAGCCTGGCGGTTCGTCCCGGTGAAACCCTGGCGTTGGTGGGGCCGTCCGGGGCAGGCAAGTCGACTGTGTTCGAGTTGTTGCTGCGTTTCTTCGATCCCCAGGCTGGGAGCATCCGTGTGGAGGGCGTGGAGCTTCGTCAGCTCGACCCCGCCGACCTGCGCCGTTGCTTCGCCCTGGTGTCCCAGAATCCGGCGCTGTTCTATGGCAGTGTCGAAGACAACATTCGCTACGGCCGACCTGAGGCCAGTGATGCCGAGGTCGAAGCCGCCGCTCGTGCAGCCCACGCGCACGAATTCATCGCCCGCCTGCCTCAGGGTTATCGCACTCATCTGGGTGAAGGTGGTATCGGTCTCTCCGGTGGTCAGCGCCAGCGGCTGGCAATTGCCCGTGCCCTGCTGGTGGATGCTCCGATCCTGCTACTGGACGAGGCCACCAGCGCGCTGGATGCGGAAAGCGAACACCTGATCCAACAGGCCCTGCCAGCTCTGATGAGCGGACGAACCACCCTGGTGATCGCCCATCGCCTGGCCACGGTACAGAATGCCGATCGCATCGCGGTGATGGAGCGGGGTAGGGTGGTGGCAATCGGTCGTCACGCGCAGCTGGTGGTCAACAGTCCGCTCTATGCAAGGTTGGCTGAGCTGCAGTTCGGTGCCCGGACGGAGGATGAAGTCGAGTAGCGGTACCAGGTGAGCAAAAAAAAGGTTCTTCGCGGAGTCTGGGGAAAGAGCGAGTTGACAGTCA
>NZ_BDMA01000077.1:0-45327 GCF_002003485.1 Metapseudomonas resinovorans | reverse complement strand
ATCGCCGTTCTTTTTTCATGGCTCCCCGGAAATCCGCGAAGAACCTTTTTTATTGGCCGCGAATCTTCAAACAGTGCGTTCCGAAAGGTTCCGGAATGCCTCCAGTGCCCGATCGCGGCTGGCATAGAGGTCCACCAGTGGCAACGGATACCCCGTCACGCCGTACAGGCCACCCAACCCGGCCGGGTTGTGGATATCGCGCTTGTCGAGATGAGCGAGCTCCGGTAACCACTGACGCAGGAAGCGGCCGTCCGGGTCGAACTTCTGCGACTGGTTGATGGGGTTGAAGATGCGGAAGTACGGCGCCGCATCGGTGCCGGTCGAGGCGCTCCACTGCCAACCGCCGTTGTTCGCCGCGAGGTCGCCGTCGATCAGGTTGCGCATGAACCAACGCTCGCCTTCGCGCCAGTCGATCAGCAGGTTCTTGGTGAGGAACATGGCCACCACCATGCGCAGGCGGTTGTGCATCCAGCCGGTGGCGAGCAACTGGCGCATTGCCGCGTCGACGATGGGAATGCCGGTGCGGCCTTGCTGCCAGGCTTCCAGTTCCTCCGGCGCTCGGCGCCAGGACAGTGCTTCGGTTTCGCGCCGGAATGGCCGATGGCGGGATACGCGAGGGAAGGCCACGAGGATGTGCTTGTAGAACTCGCGCCAGAGAAGCTCGTTGATCCAGCAAACAGCGCCGGGGTTGCCACTGTCGAACTCCCCCTGGTTGTTGCGCAGCGCCGCGTGCAAGCACTGGCGGGGTGAAAGCACACCGGCGGCGAGGTAGGGCGAAAGCTGGCTGGTGCCGGCTGCCGCAGGGAAATCCCGGCGTTCCTCATAGCACCAGAGTTCTTCCAGGGCGAAGGCATCCAGGCGTTCGCGTGCGGCCTCTTCGCCAGCCGGCCAGAGTTGGCGCAGGCTTTCCGGGGGTATCGGGAAGCCTTCCACCAAAGCCGGGAGCGTATCGCTGGGGATATCCAGTTCCTCCTGCGCCACAGGTGGCGGCAAGCACCTCGGTAGCGCGGTGTGCAGGCGCTGGTAGCAGACCTTGCGGAACTGGCTGAAGACCTGGAAGCAGGTGCCGGATTGGGTCAGCACGCTGCCGGGGCGGAACAGCAACTGGTCGAGATGGCTGTGCAGGATGATATTGTCTGCCGCCAGCAGATCAGCCACCTGGCGGTCGCGCCGGGCCTCGTTGACGCCGTATTCCTCATTGACCTGGACCGAGCCGATGTCGAACTCGTGGCAGACCTCGCGCAGCACTTGTGGCGCATCGGCCCAGGTGTCGACGTGGCGAACCAGAAGCGGCACGTTCAGCCGGTCCAGTGCCCAAGCCAGCTCAGCCAGGTTGCGCAGCCAGAAATCCACCTTGGCAGGGGCGTCGTCGTGGGCCCGCCACTGACCCGGGCTGATGAGATACAGCGCCAGCGTGGGACCGGAAGTGAGGGCGGCCTGCAGGGCTGTGTTGTCCTGCACGCGCAGGTCGGTGCGGAACCAGATGAGCTGGCGCATGGCGCATTCCTTTATCGGTTGTGCAACAGGCCGAGGTCTGACAGGGCCTGCAAAGCGTCGAGCGGGCTTTGGGCCAGTATGACGCCGGGAGTGGGGTCCGCCTGGTGGATGGCCGCTGCGGGGCCTGCCAGCAGACACGGACAGTGATGGCCGTTGAGCAGTCTGGGCAATTGCCCCGGGCTGAGCGGCTGGCTGGAATAGAGCAACAACGCGCAGGGCTGGATGCGCGCCACGGCCAGGGGCAGTTCGGCGGCAGGCACCGGCCAGTCGAAGACGACTACTGCGCAATCGGCGCTGCTGGTCAGCCAGGCCGTGAGCCAGAGTCCGGGCTCCATTGGCAGCTCCGAAACATTGATCATCAGGATCGGTGCCCCGTTGTATTGGCGGTTGTTGTGGTAGAGCCTCGCGCCCAGCTTGGTTCGCAGCCAGGAGTGCAGGAAGACGCGCTCCGCCTGGCTGCCGAACTGGCCGCGCCAGCGTTGATCCAGTTCTTCCAGCAGGGGCTGCAACAACTGGCGGTAGAGGGTCTGTGGCGGGTAGAGCGCCACGGCGGCGTTGAAGAATTCGTCCAGTCGGCGTTCGGCGAGGTTGCTGATGGCTTCCAGCAGATGCTGGCGCTGCTGGTCCCAGGGTGAGTCCGGCGTTGGCTCGACGAGGGGCAGTGCGGCTTGTTCCTTGAGCAGCCCCTTGACCTGGCCGACGGCGACGCCTCGATCCAGCCAGGTGAGGATCAGGCGAATGCGCGCTACGTCTTCCGCCGTGTAAAGACGGTGGCCCTTGCGGGTGCGCAACGGGACGACCAGCCCGTAGCGGCGTTCCCACGCGCGCAGGGTCACCGGGATCACGCCGGTCTGGCGTGCCACTTCACGTATAGGCAGCAGTCCCTGAGACAGCGCAGCCTGGTAGTCGATTTCCGTGGAGATTTCGCTTGGGCTGTCCATGGCTAGACGGCGTTGCGCAGGCTGAGTTCTTCCGGATGCGGCTGCAGATAGGCCTGCTGGGTGATGTAGCGATCCGGGTGGCTGTTGAAGTGATGCTTGAGCAGGGTGATGGGCACAACCAGCGGGATGACGCCGCTGCGGTACTGCTCGATCAGGCGCTGGAGCTCGGCTTTTTGCATGGGGTTGAGGTGGGGTTTGAGATAACCACTGAGGTGCTGCAGCACGTTGCTGTGGGTGCCGCGCGTGGCGCATTTGCCAAGGGCCGTCATGAGCGCGGAGAAATAGCGCGACCCGATCTCCGTTGCCAGGTGCGCGCCGATGTCGCTGAGCAGTCGGCCAAGGACCTTGTACTGCACCGGGTCGTGGGCCATCAGTTGGTACTTGTAGCGGGAGTGGAAGGCGATGATCGCCTTGTGCGTCAGTCCCTCGCGGCACAGTGATTGCCACTGCGCGTAGGCGTAGACGCGGGTGAAGAAGTTCTCCCGCAGCACAGGGTCGTTGAGGCGACCTTCTTCCTCCACCGGCAGATCCGGACGCAGGGTGCAGAAGGCGCTGGCGAAGATGCCCCGACCGCCACCTTCGATAGCCTGGCCACTGGCCTGATAGACCTTGACCCGCGCCAGCCCGCAAGAGGGTGACTTGTGCATGAAGATGTAGCCACTGATGTCGCCGAGCTGGTCGGCCATGGTCCTGCCGAATTCGGCCAGCGCTTCGGTGTGATCTCGCTGCGGGTCACGTGTGCCGACCGCTCGTGGCCTTGTGGGGTCGCCAATCAGTCGAATGGGCGCGCGGGGTATGCCGAGGCCGATGGCCACTTCCGGGCACAGGGGAACGAAGTCGAAATACGCCGCCAGACTGTGACTGCACAGCCGTGACGCCTTGTGCCCACCATTGAAGCGCACAGGCTCACCAAGCAGGCAGGCGCTGATACCAAGTTTGGGACGCTGTGGCAGATCGAAATACATGGCCATGGGTGTTACCTGGACATGAGTTGTACAAGGTCTGATTCTTGTACAGATTTTTTGAAATGATAGAGCCTTACTTGTACAAGTCAAATGCCTTGTACAAGTTATGGATGAGCGGGATCAGTGAGAGCCGAGCAATCAGGACGTCACTTTCATCGATGACGAGAGGGGCTGACGAGCAAGTGTGTTCCGTGTCTGGACGGCTGCAGGGCCGTCCATTTCGAGAGCGGGAATTTGCGCAGGTCAGGTCGCGGCGCGATTACAGGTGCTCGAGCAGACGCCGGGCGGCTTCCTGGCCACTGAGCCAGGCACCTTCCACGCGGCCGGACAGGCACCAGTCGCCACAGGCGTAAAGACCCAGATCGGCATCGGCGAGTGCGCCCCACTGGTGCGCCTGGCTCGGCCTCGCGTAGAGCCAGCGATGCGCCAGGCTGAAGTTCGGCGCTGGAACGGCGCAGCCGATCATCTCGGCGAAGGCACCGTGCAAGTGTTCGATCACCGCGTCCTTGGGCATGTCCAGGTGTTGCTTGCTCCAGTTGCTGGTGGCGTGCAGTACCCAGGTGTCCAGGCTGGCTTCGCGGCCGGGCTTGGAGCGATTGCGAGCGAGCCAGTCCAGCGGGCTGTCTTGCAGGAAGCAGCCTTCGACGCGGGTATCCAGCGGTTCGCTGAAGCCCAGCGCAACGGCCCAGGTCGGCTCCATGGCGACGCTCGCGGCGGCACCGGCGAGCTTGGGTGCGGCGGCCAGAAGGGTAGCGGCGTGGGGCGCCGGGGTCGCGACTATCACATGACTGAACGGACCGTGACTCAGGCCTTCGGCATCCTGAAGGCCCCAGTGGCGTTCGCCACGGAAGACCTCGGTGATGCGGCAGGCAAAATTCACTGGCAGGGCACCGAGCAGGGCGCGGGTGATGGCGCTCATGCGTGGCGTGCCGACCCAGCGGATCTGCTCGTCGGGGGAGGGCAGCAGCTGGCCTTCGCTGAAGTGGTAGAGACTGGGCGACCATTCTGCGACCCAGCCGCGATCGCGCCATTGCTGCACCACCTCGGCGAAGCGACGGTCGCGGGCGGTGAAATACTGAGCGCCAAGGTCCACGGAGCCGGCGTCGCTGCGCTTGCTGGCCATGCGTCCGCCGCTGCCGCGGCTCTTCTCGAAGAGCTCCACGGCCTGCCCAGCTGCATGCAGCGCCTGGGCGGCGGAAAGGCCGGCTATGCCGGTGCCGATGATGGCGATAGGTGCACTCATGGTCTACCTCGTTACCTATGGCTACAGGCTACGCTTTAGACAACACCTGTACAAATTTCAAGCTTTGTACAGGTCGATCGGTTCCAATCGCTGACTTCTGCATTTCTGACGATACGTGGCTCAAACCGGGGCACGTTGATCCGTCATAAACCAGACTAGGGCGATATCCGCAGTTAGCGCCATGCGAGGAGGATGCCATGCACATATTGCTGACCGGCGGTACTGGTCTGATCGGTCGTGCGCTCTGCCAGCGTTGGCTCGCGGAAGGCCATCAGATCACCGTGCTGAGTCGGCGGCCGCAGAGCGTCGCCAGCCTCTGCGGCCGCACAGTGCGTGGCATCGGCCAGTTTCCCGACTACGGCGACGAGCCCCTGGATGCCATCGTCAACCTGGCGGGCGAACCCATTGCAGACCGGCCGTGGAGCAACAAGCGCAAGGCACAGCTTTGGGGCAGCCGCATCACCCTGACCGAGCAAATGCTGGAGTGGTTGGAAAAGCGCGGCCAGATGCCGCAGGTCCTGCTCAATGGCTCCGCGGTTGGCTGGTACGGTGATGGGGGCGAGCGGGAACTGACCGAGGATTCACCTCCGGTAACCGATGATTTCGCCAGCCAGCTCTGCGTGGCCTGGGAGGAGACCGCGCAACGCGCAGAGGCATTCGGCATCCGCGTGGTGCTGGTGCGCACCGGTCTGGTGCTGGCGCGTGACGGCGGATTCCTCAAACGCCTGGTGCCGCCCTTTCGCCTGGGACTGGGTGGCCCCTTGGGCAATGGTCGGCAATGGATGCCGTGGGTGCACATCGACGACCAAATCGCACTGATGGATTTTCTCTTGAAGCGGAGCGACGCGCGCGGTCCCTATAATGCGTGCTCGCCGCAGCCCGTGCGCAACCGCGATTTCGCCCGCAGCCTGGGTCGCGCTTTGGGGCGGCCAGCCTTCATGCCGGCGCCGGCCTTTGTCCTGCGCCTGGTGCTGGGCGAACTGGCCGGTCTGTTGCTCGGCGGCCAGCGTGCGGTACCGGCCCGATTGCGGGCGGCGGGTTTCACCTTTGCATTCACCGATCTGGACATGGCCTTCGGCGACCTGCTGAAGCCTAAGGATGTTTGATGACTGATCACGCGCTGCTGCTGGTCAACCTGGGTTCCCCGGCTTCCACCAAGGTGGAGGACGTGCGGAGTTACCTCGATCAGTTCCTCATGGACCCCTATGTGGTCGACCTGCCCTGGCCGCTGCGGCGCCTACTGGTTTCGCTGATCCTGATCAAGCGTCCGGCGCAGTCGGCTCATGCGTATTCGTCCATCTGGTGGCCGAACGGCTCGCCGCTGATCGTCCTCAGCCGCGAATTGCAGGACGCCATTGTTCCCCACTGGCGGCATGGCCCGGTGGAACTGGCGATGCGCTATGGCGAACCTTCCATCGAAAGCGCCCTGCGCAAGTTGGCGGCGCAGGGCATCAAGCGCGTGACCCTGGCACCGCTCTATCCGCAGTTCGCCGATAGCACCACCACGACCGCCATCGAGGAAGCCCGCCGGGTGATCCGCGAACAGGGCCTGAAGTTGGACATTGCGGTGCTGCCGCCCTTCTTCGCCGAGCCGGATTACCTGGATGCCCTGGTAGCCAGCGCCAAGCCCTACCTGGAGCAGGACTTCGACCACCTGCTGCTGAGCTTCCACGGTTTGCCCGAGCGGCATATCCGCAAGCTGGTCAAGGGTATCGACCCGCAGCATGACCTGAACGCCGCCGACAGCCGTGGCGTCAGCGACGAGGTCCTGGCCGTCTGCTACCGCAGCCAGTGCCAACGCACGGCGGAAGCTTTCGCTGAACGTGCCGGCCTTGCGCCGGGCAAGTGGTCGGTGTCCTTTCAGTCGCGCCTGGGCAAGGACAAGTGGATCGAGCCTTACACCGAAGCGCGACTCGACGAACTGGGAAAGCAGGGCGTGAAGAAGCTGCTGGTGATGTGCCCGGCCTTCGTTGCCGACTGCATCGAGACGCTGGAAGAAATCGGCCAGCGTGGCAGCGAGCAGTTCCAGGAAGCGGGAGGCCAGGAACTGGTGCTGGTGCCGTGCATGAACAGCCATCCGCAATGGGTTTCGGCCCTGGCGAAACTGTGCGAAACCGCAGTGCGGCCTCTCTGACCCCTTCCATGTAGGAGTGCGCCGGTGCTCCATCGCGAGCAGAGCTCGCTCCTACGATCTCCTCCAGGGGTAGCCATTAGCCGAAGGGCACGGATCGCATTCAGCCTGCCTATATGACGACCGTTCTCGTATTCAGGCCGCCCATGGCCACCTAAGCTGGGCTCTTCTTCAACCGTCGTGCGCCGCACCGGCGGCGCCGAGGAGAGCCCATGCAGAACAAGAACAATGGCTATCCCTCGGGCCTGAGAGCCTGGACCACCGTCGCCATCCTGATGGTGGCCTACGTGCTGTCCTTCATCGATCGGCAGATTCTCAACCTGTTGGTGGAGCCCATCCGCCGTGACCTGGTCATCAGCGACACGCAGATGAGCCTGCTGATGGGCCTCTCCTTCGCGCTCTTCTATACCGTCTGCGGCATTCCCCTTGGGCGTCTGGCTGACAGCCGCAGCCGACGCGGGTTGATCGCCGTCGGCGTGCTGTTCTGGAGCGCCGCCACTGCCGCGTGTGGCATGGCCAAGCTCTACTGGCAATTCCTGCTCTGCCGCATCGGCGTAGGCGTGGGCGAGGCGGCTCTGTCGCCGGCGGCCTATTCGCTGATCGCCGACAGTTTCCCCAAGGAGCGGCGCGCTACGGCCATCAGCGTCTACTCCATGGGCGTCTATCTCGGTTCCGGTTTGGCCTTCCTGCTGGGCGGGCTGGTGATCAAGTTCGCTTCGGCCCAGGGCGACGTGCACTTGCCGGTGCTGGGCGAGGTCCGGCCCTGGCAATTGATCTTTCTGGCCCTTGGCGCGGCCGGTGTGCTCTTCACCCTGCTGATGCTGGCGGTGCGCGAACCGCAGCGGCGCGGCATCGGCGCCGGCGTGGTGGTGCCCCTTTCGGAGGTCGGTCGTTACCTGCGCAGCAATCGGCGCACCGTCATCTGCCACAACTTCGGCTTCGCCGGCCTGGCCTTCGCCGGGTATGGCAGCGCGGCCTGGATTCCCACCTTCTACATCCGTACCCATGGCTGGGACGCCGGCCAGGTTGGCGTGATCTACGGCAGCCTGGTGGCCGTGTTCGGCTGCCTCGGCATCGTCTTTGGTGGGCGCCTGGCGGACTGGATGGCCAAGCACGGTCGGGCGGATGCCAACATGCGCGTCGGCCTGTTCGCCGCCATCGGCGCCCTGCCGCTGGTGGTGCTGTTTCCCCTGCTGGACGACGCTTTCTGGGTAACAGTGCTGATGGCGCCTACCGTGTTCTGCCTGAGCATGCCCTTCGGCGTGGCGCCGGCCGCCATCCAGGAAATCATGCCCAACGCCATGCGCGGCCAGGCTTCGGCCATCTACCTGTTCGTGATCACCCTGATCGGCCTTGGCTTCGGTCCCACCGCCGTCGCCCTGGTGACCGACTACGTGTTCGCCGACGACAAGGCCCTGCGTTACTCGCTGCTGATCGTTACCACCATCGCGGTGGCGAGTTCGGTGGTGCTGCTGTGGGCCGGGCTCAAACCCTATCGCGAGAGCCTGCAGCGGCTGCAGAACTGGGGCGCAGAAGCGCAGGACGACAGCATCCTCCGCGAGGCACAACCTGCTTCGTAGGATGGGTCGGGCGGCGTTCCGCGAGGAACGAAACCCATCACTCGGACTTGATGGGTTTCGCTCCGCTCTACCCATCCTACGGGAATCCCTGAACGGCGAAGTTCCATGAAAAAGCCCCGCATTCGCGGGGCTTGTTTTGGATCGGCTTCAGATATGTGGCGCATCGTCCGCGCCTTGATGCTTCCAGGTCTGGTGCCCCGGCAGAATCAGGTTGAGGGCGATGGCGACGATGGCGCAGAGGGCGATGCCTTTCAGGCCGAAATCGTCCTGGCCGGTGCCGGTGCCCACCAGCATGCCGCCGATGCCGAATACCAGGGTGACGGAGACGATCACCAGGTTGCGGGCTTCGGCCAGGTCCACCTGGTGGCGGATCATGGTGTTCAGGCCAACCGCGGCGATGGAACCGAACAGCAGGCAGAGGATGCCGCCCATGACCGGTATCGGGATGCTCTGCAGGATGGCGCCGAACTTGCCGATGAAGGCCAGGCCGACGGCGAAGATCGCCGCCCAGGTCATGATTTTCGGGTTGTAGTTCTTGGTCAGCATCACCGCGCCAGTCACCTCGGCGTAGGTGGTATTCGGCGGGCCACCGAATAGGCCAGCGGCCGAAGTGGCCAGGCCGTCGCCGAGCAGGGTGCGGTGCAGGCCGGGTGTCTTCAGGTAGTTGCGGCCGGTCACGCTGCCCACGGCGATCACGCCGCCGATGTGCTCGATGGCGGGGGCCAGGGCAACCGGGACGATGAACAGGATGGCCTGCAGGTTGAACTCGGGGGTGGTGAAGTTCGGCAGTTCCAGCCAGGGGGCGGCGGCGATCTTCGCGGTGTCCACCACGCCGAACCAGAAGGACAGGGCGAAGCCGACGATCACGCCGGAGATGATCGGCACCAGGCGGAAGATGCCCTTGCCGAACACAGCGACGATCAGGGTGGTGAGCAGCGCCGGCATGGAGATCCACATGGCGGTGGCGTAGGGGATCAGCTCGGCGCCGTCACCGCCCTTGCCCATGGCCATGTTGGCGGCGATGGGGGCCATGGCCAGGCCGATGGAGATCACCACCGGGCCGATCACCACCGGAGGCAGCAGGCGGTCGATGAAGCCGGTGCCTTTGATCTTCACGGCGAGGCCGAGGAAGGTGTAGACGAAGCCCGCCGCCACCACGCCGCCCATGGTCGCGGCCAGGCCGAACTGGCCTTTGGCGAGGATGATGGGGGTGATGAAGGCGAAGCTGGATGCCAGGAACACCGGCACCTGGCGTCCGGTGACCAGCTGGAACAGCAGGGTGCCGAGGCCGGCGGTGAAGAGCGCTACGTTCGGGTCCAGTCCGGTGATCAGTGGCATCAGCACCAGGGCGCCGAAGGCCACGAAGAGCATCTGGGCGCCGGAAATCACCTGGCGCCAGAGCGGGTCCTTGAATTCGTCGCTCATCGATCAGTTTTCCTTCTGCTTGGTGCCGAAGATCTTGTCACCCGCATCCCCGAGGCCCGGGATGATGTAACCGTGCTCGTTGAGCTTCTTATCGATTGAAGCCGTGAAGATCATCACGTCCGGGTGGGCATCGTTGACCACCTTGATGCCTTCCGGTGCGGCGACCAGCACCATCGCGCGAATTTCCTTGCAGCCGGCGCGCTTGAGCAGGTCGATGGTGGCGACCATGGAACCGCCGGTGGCCAGCATCGGATCGATGATCAGCGCCAGGCGCTCGTCGATCTCCGGCGCCAGTTTTTCCAGGTAGGTGTGGGCTTCCAGGGTTTCTTCGTTGCGGGCCACGCCCACGGCGCTGACCTTGGCGCCCGGAATCAGGCTGAGGACGCCGTCGAGCATGCCGATGCCGGCGCGCAGGATGGGCACGACGGTGATTTTCTTGCCGGCGATTTTCTCGACCTGCACGGTGCCAGCCCAGCCCTGGATTTCGTAGTTTTCCAGGGGCAGATCGTTGGTCGCTTCGTAAGTCAGCAGGGCGCCGACTTCCTGTGCCAGTTCGCGGAAGTTCTTGGTGCTGATGTCGGCGCGGCGCATCAGGCCGAGCTTGTGGCGGATCAGCGGATGGCGGATCTCACGGATGGGCATGGGGAGGTTCTCCGGCGGGCTGGCAAAAAAATTGCGTTAGCTTAATTCATTGATCACGGGCTGTGCTGCACTGACTGGTGGGTCCAGAGCCCGGATGTCGCGGCGAAGCAAGGAACTGTCACACGCGGCAGCAGCCTGCTGCAGTATGGTCGACACTCGTCTGTCGGGACTTGCTCCGAGGCAGGCGGATGAGTACCTTTGCCGACTTTTATCTTGACGCCCCGTTCAAGTTTTCACCGGGAACCCTGCCTGTTCCCCGCAGAACCCAGAGGAATTGCCATGTCCGCCGATCTCGCACACATCCGCCAGGTAAGGGCCGAAGCCGATTGCCTGTACACCGACGCCCAGGTCGAGGCGGCCATCTCCCAGGTCGCCACCGCCATCAATGGTGAGCTGGCCGAACGCAACCCGGTGGTGTTCTGCGTGATGAACGGCGGCCTGATCTTCGCCGGCAAGCTGCTGCCCAAGCTGGATTTCCCGCTGGAGCTGTCTTACCTGCATGCCACCCGTTACCGCAACGAAACCAGCGGCGGCGAGCTGTTCTGGAAAGCCAAGCCGGAAATCTCCTTCATCGATCGCGATGTGCTGATCATCGACGACATCCTCGACGAGGGGCACACGCTGGCGGCCATCATCGATTTCTGCAAACACGCCGGGGCTGCCAACGTGCACACCGCCGTGCTGATCGACAAGACCCACGACCGCAAGGCCCGCCCGGACCTGAAGGCCGACTACGTGGGCCTGCCCTGCGAAGACCGCTACATCTTCGGCTACGGCATGGACTACAAGGGCTACTGGCGCAACGCCGCTGGCATCTTCGCGGTCAAGGGACTCTGAGCCATGAGTTCGCCGCGTTTCCTTGATCAGGCCCTGTTCACCGAGTTGGCCGAGAAGGCCGCGGCGAGCCCGCGCAAGCGCCAACATCACAACTTCCACGCCATGGAAGAGCCCTGCCACCGCCTGGCGGTAGGGTTGCAGCCAGAGACCTACATTCCGCCGCACCGTCACCTGTCTCCGGACAAGGCAGAGGGCCTGCTGGTGCTCAAAGGACGTCTCGGCCTGCTGATCTTCGATGAGGACGGCAAGGTGACCGACAAGCGAGAACTGGTAGCGGGTGGCGATTGTGTCGGCGTCGACCTGCCGCCGGGCGTCTTCCATGCGCTGGTGGTTCTGGAGCCGGATAGCCTGCTGTTCGAATGCAAGGCCGGTCCCTACCGCCCGGTAGGCGAGGGTGAGCAACCGAGCTGGGCGCCCCGCGAGGGTGAGCCAGGCGTAGCCGATTATCTGGCCTGGATGCGCTCGCTGTTCGCCTGATCCCCGACAGGCTCCAGCCAGCGCAACGCCTTGCTGCGAGCCTGTTCCAGCGTACTCACGTAGGCCAGTCTTCCCGTCTCGCGGTGCACGCCGGCACGGCGCAACTTGAGCCGCACCCGCGGTGAAGTGCCGACCAGCACCAATCCGATCCCCTGGCGACCGTAGTCGTGCAGCAGGTTTTCCAGGGCCGCCAGCGCGGTCATGTCCAGCATCGGCACCGCCGACATTTCGACGATCACCACCTTCACCTCGGGATTGAAGCGTCGCAGCACGCTCAGCGCTTTTTCTGCCGCGCCGAAGAACAGCGGACCGCGAATGGCGTAGACCAGCACCTGCTCGGGCAGATCGCGCAGGGCCTCGTGAAAGTGACGGGGCAGGGGCGCGGTGTCAGTGAGGTCGCTCATGCGCTTGATGAACAGGCCAGCGGCCAGCAGCAGGCCGACGCCCACCGCCAACACCATGTCGAACAGGACCGTCAGCACCAGGCAGGTGAGCAGGACCAGCACGTCGTTGCGCGGGGCAATGTGCAGGGTGTGCACCACGTGCCGCGCCTCGCTCATGTTCCACGCCACCATCAACAGGAGTGCCGCCAGCGCCGCCATGGGCAGGTAACTGAACAGCGGGGCGAGCAGCAGCATGGCCAGCAGCACAACGCCGGTGTGGATGATGGCTGCGATGGGCGACCGGGCACCGGCGCGCACGTTGGCTGCGCTGCGGGCGATTGCCGCGGTGGCGGTGATGCCACCGAACAGCGGCGCGACCAGATTACCTAGGCCCTGGCCGACCAGTTCTGCATTGGGATCATGGCGTGTGCCCGCCATGCCATCCGCGACCACGGCGCAAAGCAGCGACTCGATGGCGCCGAGCATGGCGATGGCGAAGGCCGGGGCCAGCAACTGGCGGATCAGTTCGAACGACAGGCCCAGGGGCTGGCCATCAGGGCCGGGCAGTAGCCAGGGCCAGGCGAACGTTGGCAGGAAGGGCGGAATGCCGGGATGGCTGATGCCGTCCACGACATAGCTGAAGCGCTCGCCGAGGGTCGCAACGGGAATGCCCAAGGCTTCCAGCAGCAGTCCGAGCAAAGCGCCCAGCGCCAACGCCACGAGATGGCCTGGGACCTTGGGTACCAGGCGCGGCCAGATCACCAGCACGGCGAAGCAGGCGACGGCCACCAGGGTATCGCCCAGGTGCGTGGTCGGCAGGGCTCCGGCCAGCAGGTGCAACTGGTCCACATAGTTCTGCGGCGTCCCGGGTAACTGCAGGCCGAGCAGGTCCTTGATCTGCAGGGTGGCAATGACGATGCCGATGCCGGCAGTGAATCCCAGCGTCACCGGGTAGGGGATGAACTGGATCAGCCGGCCAAGACGTGCCAGCCCCATGGCGATGAGAATCAGCCCGGCCATCAGCGTGCAGAGCAGCAGGCCGCCAAGGCCGAATTGTTGCGTGATGGGCAGCAGGATCACCACGAAGGCGGCGGTAGGCCCGGAAATATTGAAGCGCGAGCCTCCGGTGAGGGCGATCAGCGGCGCCGCCAGCAGCACTGTGTAGAGGCCATGTTGCGGCGCCACGCCGACCGCGATGGCCAGTGCCATGGCCAGGGGAATGGCGATGATGCCGACGGTGACGCCGGCAGACAGGTCGCCGCGCAGGTCGGCCAGGGAGTAGCCCTCGCGCAACGTCTGGCGCAAGGCCGCGAACAGGGGAGGGAGGTATTGGGACATGGTCGCTCCTGTGGCTGAGGTCCCGAGTATAGGAGGCAGGCTCCGAGAGGTAAGTCGGCAAGGGTCGAATGCCGCTGTCCGAAAGCCCCGTGCTAGAGTGTTCGCCCGCTGAATCCGGAGTCTTCGATGTTGCTTCCCTCGCGTTTCGGGGCCTGCCTGGCCCTTCTCCTGAGCCTGCCGCTGGCCTCCGCCGAAAATGCTCCCATGCATGCCCAGTTCCTGCCCCCGGACGACCTTTCGCTGCGTCAGGAGCAGCCCGATCAGCAGCAACTGATCCAGATCACCGAGTATTCGGTTGTGCTGGGCAGCCAGCGTCAGTCCAACCAGCAGCCGATTCCCATCACCTCGCCCGCCGTGCTGCGCCTCAAGGGCAAGCCGCTCAGCAAGGGCGCCGACGTGCGTCAGGTGGTGATCCAGTTCGATGTCGAAGGCAAGAGCCTGAAGAAGCCCGGCTACGACCCGCAGACCCACATCCTCAGCCTGAACTATCCGATGGCACAGTACGCGGCGGTGCTCGATCTGCTGCGCAATGGGCCGGTGTACTGCCAGTTCCTCAGTTACCCAAACGGCCATGTCTGGGCCGATCTGCACAGCGGGGCGGTACGCCTGCGTTGAGCGCGCAGGCCCGGCGGGGGTAAACTGCCCGCCCCGTGATACCCGGCCGAGAGATGTGAGCGATGCGTAAAGACAAGAAGCAGGTGATTGGCGAAGAAATCTCCGAAGACTCGATCAAGCTGTTCCTCGCGGTCGAGCCGGCTGACTCCACTCCGCCCTCGCTGCACAAGCTGATCAAGGCTTACCGTGGCCTGCGTATCGACGACTTCGAGCGTTTCGTCGGCTTCTTCGTCGAAGCCGGTTACGACCTCAACGCCAAGGATGAGAAGGGCAACGACTTCATCGCCCTGATCCAGGACCAGCGCCAGGCTGAGCCCTACATCGAAGTGATCAAGGCTGCTCGCGGCTGATCCCTTTGCGCTGTTGAGGAGCCCGCCATTGAGCGGGCTTTTTCATGGGCGCGGGTTCGAACGACAGGAGCGAGCCGATGGGCACGCTCGTTCGCGAGCAGAGCTCGCTCCTACAAAAAGCGGTTCTGCGGGCAACAAAAAACCGCCCCGAAGGGCGGTTTTTCTTTCAGCGTGCTACCGGGACTCAGGCGATGCTCTGGGTCGCGGTGTCGACGCTGGTCAGGCCAAGCGCCGCATCGGAGCGGGCGCTGACTTCGCGGTACAGGGCTGCGTCGCTTTCCAGGACCTTCTCGCGAGCCGGGAAGATTTCCTTCAGCTTGGCCGTCCATTGCTCGGAACGCGCCTGCTCGGCGAAGCAGCGCTCGATCAGGTTGAGCATGATGGAAACGGTCACGGAGGCACCCGGAGATGCGCCCAGCAGGGCCGCGATGCTGCCGTCTTCGGCCGAGACCAGCTCGGTACCGAATTGCAGGACGCCGCCTTTGCCTGCGTCCTTCTTGATGATCTGCACGCGCTGGCCGGCTACTTCCAGGCGCCAGTCCGCCGGATTCAGGTCCGGATAGAACTTGCGCAGGGCATCCAGGCGCTGTTCCTGGGATTGCATCACTTCCTTGACCAGGTAACGGGTCAGGTCGAAGTTGTCGCGAGCCACGGCCAGCATCGGGCCGAGGTTGCTCGGACGTACCGAGAGCGGCAGGTCCATGAAGGAACCGTGCTTGAGGAACTTGGTGGTGAAGCCGGCGTAAGGTCCGAACAGCAGGGATTTCTTGCCGTCGACCACACGGGTGTCCAGGTGCGGCACGGACATCGGCGGGGCGCCGACTTCGGCCTGGCTGTAGACCTTGGCCTGGTGCTGCTTGACCACTTCGGGGTTGTCGCAGCGCAGCCACTGGCCGCTGACCGGGAAGCCGCCGAAGCCCTTGCCTTCCGGGATGCCGGAGAGCTGCAGCAGCGGCAGCGCGCCGCCGCCGGCACCGAGGAACACGAAGCGCGCGGACACTTCACGAGTGGCGCCGGTCTCGGTGTTCTTGATGCTGACTTTCCAGCCCTTGTCGGTGCGGCTGAGGTTGGTGACCTTCTGGAAGTAGCTGACGCGGGTGTCCTGCAGGCTGGAGAGGTACTGCAGCAGCTGGTTGGTGACAGCGCCGAAGTTGACGTCGGTACCATTCATGGCGCGGGTCGCAGCGATTTTCTCGGACGCGTCGCGTCCTTTCATCATCAG
This sequence comes from Metapseudomonas resinovorans, assembly GCF_002003485.1. Taxonomy (GTDB): domain Bacteria; phylum Pseudomonadota; class Gammaproteobacteria; order Pseudomonadales; family Pseudomonadaceae; genus Metapseudomonas; species Metapseudomonas resinovorans_D. The sequence goes on along the minus strand of NZ_BDMA01000077.1, from coordinate 29,681 downwards.
CGGCGTCCATTTGGCCATGGTGGCGCGGTCTTCGGTGTATTCCATCTCGCTGAAGGCGTGGTGCTGGCGGAGCAGCTCGAAACGCTTCTTGAGGAAGGCTGTGTCCTTTTCACCGCGCACGAAGGAGAGGTGCGGAACGGCGTTGATGAAAGTCTTGGGCGAGCCGAACGCGGTCTTGCCGCTCATGTAGGCCCAGAACTGCTTGGACACCTCGAACTGGGCGTTGATGTTGGCGGCCTTCTTGATGTCGATGGAGCCATCAGCCGCCTGGGGCGTGTAGTTGAGCTCGCAGAGGCCCGCATGACCGGTGCCTGCGTTGTTCCAGGGATTGGAGCTTTCGATGGCTCCCGATTCCCGGAGTTCGGCGATCTCCAGCTTCATACCGGGATCGAGCTCTTTCAGCAGTACCGCCAGCGTAGCGCTCATGATGCCGGCCCCGACCAGCAACACGTCCACTGCTTCGTAATCGTTTTGCGCCATTTGCTCGCCACTCTCTCGTGAAGTAGTGAAAAACCGTCATCTCACGCTCTTTTGGAGACGTGAACCTCAAAAGGATCGGCTACCCCCAGGCAGGCCGCTTCCGTCTGCATACGTGTTGCTACGCATGCGTCCCTGCAAAAAAGCGTTTGCAATTCGGGCGGAAGGATGCGGCCAGCCAACGAGTGGCAGCGCGAAAAGTGGACGGCTCTCTGTGGGGCTGTGCGGATGACCAAGCTGGCGCGAGGTGCGGTGTTGCGAGGCCCGATCAGGAGACGACCTTATAATCGGGGGGCGATTATAACGATGAAATGGACGGAATAGGGCGCTCGGTGTGACTTTTATTCATCCACCGGTCAGGCTGCCAACGCGCGGCGGCGCGAAGGTTGTCTGACGACTGGTGCGACGCGGGCGCTGGCGGGCAGGGGCTGGTCGAGCCAGGCGAGGCTGGTTTCGCTCACTTCCACCCAGTTGCCGCTGGCTGGACGGTCGACGCCATGGTGCAGGCCACGGCAGATCCCGGCGTTGTCCACGAGGGCGAAACTGCGGCGTTGCGGGCGGCGGGCGAACATGGACCAGAGAAGAAACATCATGACTACTCGTGTGGGGCTGACGCCTTTATGCCAGCCAGGCGTGACAGGGGAATGACAGGAACCGCTGTCGCGGATGGCGGTCTGACATTGCATGGGAGCTGGCGCTCTGTCAGTACCTCGGCCCGGTGGTTATACTGCCGGCCGTTTTGCCTTCATTCCTGGAGAGAAAAAGCATGCTGAAACGCTCGTTGCTTGGCCTGCTGGCCGCCCTCAGCCTGACCCTGGTCGGCTGTGCCCTCAGTCCGCAACAACTCAGCCCGCAACCCAAGCTCACCGGCCCGCTGACTCCGGTTGGCCAAGGCCAGCCGGTGGTGGTGCGCGTTGCCGACGGCCGTCCTTCTCCGGTTCTCGGCACCCGTGGTGGCATCTATGCCGATACCAGTGCCATCAGCGTGCAGGGTCAGGACATCCTCCCGCGCCTGCAAGCCGAGGCCGAGGCCGCCGTGCGCTTGCTGGGCTTCACCCCGTCGCCGAACGCCTACAACGCCCCGCAACTGACCCTGACCCTGGCTGACCTGAAGTACCAGTCGCCCAAGGAGACCTATGTCACCGAGGCCAACATCAGTGCCAGTTTCCGTGTCGACGTGCAGAACAGCAGCCGCCGCTACAGCGGCAAGTACGGTGCCTCGCTGAACCAGCGCTTCGGTACTGCACCGAACCAGCAGACCAACACCAAGCTGGTGAGCGATGTGCTGAGCGATGCCATGACCCGCGCCTTCAAGGACCCGACCATCGGTCAGGTTCTGTCGCAGCAGTAAGCGCACCCCGCCTCGGAGAGCCCGGCCATGTGCCGGGCTTTTTCTTGCCCCCGCAGTCCGTTGGGCTTTCATGAGTCCGGCGGCATTCGTCGGAAGGAGCGAATGGGCAGGCCGCGGTTTCGGTAGACTCGCGTCTTTCCTATAGACCCCCCGGATCAGGGCGGGCAGATATTTGTCTTGCAGGTTGAGTGCACGGTGGCACCTCCTGAAGCGGAGTTCGAGATGTCGCTGCAGGCGCTTTTGGCCATGTTCCTGGCTCACCCCGCACAGGTCGTCAATGGCCTGGCTTTGTTCTTTGCGTGTGCTGGTGCCTGGGTGCTGCTGGCTACTCGTCTGCGGGAGCGGCGTTCCATCGCACGCCTGGCCGCCGAAAGCGATCTGGACGAAGCCACCGATATGCTGGATGAGGGCGCCCGACGCTTGAACCGCTTCTTCTACGCCTTCGGCTATTTCAGCCTGGCGGTGGCCTTGGGGGTTTCCTGGGCCAGTACGCAAATCTGATGCCTTCGGGCTAAAACAAAAACGGCGACCCCAGGGTCGCCGTTTTTGCATTCCGAATCCGTCTTACAGGGGCAGTCCTGCCTTGATCCGGTACTGATTGCGTACGGGAGTGGCGTACTGCTGGATCAGGTAAGGGCGCTGCTCCTCAGGGCAGGCGTCGAGGCGTTTCTGCCACTCGGCCTTGGCACGGGCCAGTTCGTCGCCTTTGAATACTTCGGCGGCAGTCGGTACACGCAGTTCGGGATCGCGCTCGCCCCACATGGCGTAGGCCAGGTAATGCACGGGGAACAGGCGATAACCGCCGAGAATCTGCTTGTCGATTTCCTGGGCCAGTTGTTTGGCATCTTCGCTGGCGCTGCCGATTTCACTGCCGAAGGCGATATGCACGCGACCTTTGTAGCCGGTGATGCCCAGCGCAATGCTCGCATCGTCCTCCCCCGCAGCCTTGGCGTAGCTGCCGGTGCTGGCGCGAATCTGCAGTTCGCGGGCCTTGGCCTGGTCGCAGGGGTCGTACTCGTAGCTGATGGAGACCGGGATCAGGTGCAGGTCGCGAATCACATCCGCGAACGCCTCATCCTTGCGGCTCATGTGGAACATCTTGAGGATCGCCGAATCGGTGCGGTCGTCACCGTCTTTTGCGCGGCCCTCGGCCTGGGCGATCCAGATCGATTGGACATCCTTCTGGATCGAATGATTGATGTACGCCGACAGCAGCTGGAAGGCCGCCAGCTTCTCGCGGCGCCCGGCGAGGTTGCGATGCACGATGAAGCTCTTGTTCAGGCGCATCAGGTCGCTGACGAAGGGCTTCTGCAGCAAGTTGTCACCGATGGCGATGCGCGGCGTCGGCAGCCCGGCGTGGTACACGGCGTAGTTGACGAAGGCCGGGTCCATGACGATATCGCGGTGGTTGGCCAGCAACAGGTAGGCGGTGCCCGGCTTCAGTCGCTCGACGCCCGAGTAGGTCACGCCGTCGGTAGCGCGCTCGATGGTGTTGTCTACATAAGGCTCGATGCGGTCTTGCAGCGCGGACACCGAATTGATGCTGGCGAACTCCCGCCGCAGCCGATGAGCTATAACAGGCTTGAGGAGCCAGCCCAGTGGGCCCGCCAGCTTCGGGAAACGATAGCGGGTGAGGGTGCCGAGGAAAGCGTCGTCGGCGAACAGGCGCGCAAGCACCGCCGGGACCTCGGCATCGTCATAGGGTCGGATGGCTTCGAATTCGCCCATTAGTCACTCTTGTTCTGGAATCGGCTGGGTATTGGGTGGAGGCCCCGCAGCACGGAGCCTGAAGTAGACCGGCGATTATACAGGCAAGTCACACGGGAGGCGGGATGCTGGAGACAGAGGACTACCAATGCCCCTATTGCGGCGAGCCGGCCGAAGCCGTGCTCGACCTTTCCGGTGGCGACCAGCAGTACATCGAAGACTGCCCGGTGTGCTGCCGGCCCATCCTGTTCCTGCTCTGGACCGATGGCCAGGACTGGAGCCTGGAGGTTCGCCGGGAGGATGACTGATGCGACGCGTCTATGAGCCCAGGGACATGATCGAAGCCGAACTGCTGTTGGGCATGCTCGCCAGCGAGGGCGTGGAGGCCCACCTGGCCGGTGCGCACCTGTTGGGCGGCATCGGCGAGTTGCCCATGTTCGGCTTGCTCGGCCTGCTGGTCGAGGACGAAGACGCCGAACGCGCCAGCGGCCTGATCGCCGCGTACAATGCCGCGCAACCCTTGCCGGGCGAAGAGCCCGACAGTTACCCCGGGACTCTGCTCTGCTGAGGCCCGCACACCGACTGGCCGCCTCATGTCTGGACGTTTCGCACTGTTCCGCTGGTCGCCCGCTCTGGCCGCCATTCCCGGTTTTCCCGCCGACCAAAAACCCCACTGGAACCTGGCGCCCGGCAGCCGGGTGCTGATGCTGCGCGAGCTGGACGGCCAGCGCCGTGTCGACGAGGCCCGCTGGGGCCTGACGCCGGCCTGGCTCACCGATTTGTCGAAGACCCCGTCGCATGCCCGTCTCGAAACCTTGGCCGACCAGCCGATGTTCCGCGAGCCTTTCCGCTCGCGGCGTTGCCTGATCCTGGCCAACGGTTTCTATGAGTGGCGGGGCGTGCGCAAGCGGCCTTACTGGGTCAGCGCCGAAGGCGGGACCCTGTTCCTCGCCGCGCTCTGGGAGGCGTATCCGGTGGGCGATGTGGAGTACCTCAGCCTGGCGATGGTCACCCAGGCTGTCGCCGACCTGCGCCGCCCGCTGGTGCTGGATGAGGAGAGCCAGCGCCTCTGGCTGGCCGCCGATTCGACGCCGATGCAATTGCTGGAACTGCTGGCCAGACCGGGCCCGCAGCTGCGCGAACGCGCCCTGGCGACCCTGGTGAACAATCCCAAGCTCGATGGGCCGGAGTGCCTGACACCGGCCTGAGGCTGTAGGGGCGAATTCATTCGCCAAGGGCAGCTCGGCTGCCCCCCACGGAGCCAGCAGGGCAGACCTTCGGCCTGCTTGGCGATTGAAATCGCCCCTACAAAAGAACAAGCCCCTCGTGAGAGGGGCTTTTCTGCTTACACCTTGAACTGATTGATCAGCCGCCTTTGCTGCTCGGCCAGCTTGGTTAGCTCGGCACTGGCCTGGGAAGCTTCGTCGGCGCCGCCGGCGACTTCGTTGGCCACCTGGCCGATATTGATCACGTTGCGGTTGATGTCCTCGGCCACCGCGCTCTGTTCCTCGGCGGCGCTGGCGATCTGGGTGTTCATGTCGTTGATCACCGATACCGCCTGGGTGATGGACTCCAGCGCATGGGCGGCCTCGTTGGCGTGCTGCACGCTGGTGTCGGTCTTGTCCTGGCTGTCCTGCATCACCTTCACCACTTCGCGGGTGCCGTGCTGCAGTTGCTGAATCATCGTCTGGATTTCTTCAGTGGCCTGCTGGGTCTTCTGCGCCAGGTTGCGTACTTCGTCCGCTACCACCGCGAAACCGCGTCCCTGCTCGCCCGCGCGCGCCGCTTCGATGGCCGCGTTCAGTGCCAGCAGGTTGGTCTGCTCGGCGATGCCGCGGATGGCGACCAGGATGGCGTTGATGTTCTCGCTGTCCTTGGCCAGGGTCTGCACCACGCCCACGGCCCGGCCGATTTCGGTGGCCAGGGCGGAGATGGCTTCGGCGGTGCTGTGGACGATGCGCTTACCGTGGTTGGCCGCCTGGTCGGCGTGGCTGGCCGCTTCCGCTGCGTGGGTGGCGTTGCGGGCGACGTCCTGGGCGGTGGCGGTCATCTCATGGACGGCAGTGGCCACCAGCTCGATTTCCGCCAGCTGCTTCTGCACGCCCTGGTTGGTGCGGATGGCGATGTCGGCGGTGTGCTCGGAAGAGTCGCTGACCTTCTGCACCGAGGTGACCACCTGGCTGATCATCGATTGCAACTTGCCGAGGAAGGTGTTGAAGCCGCCGGCGATGGCGCCCATCTCATCGGCGCGGCTGTTGTGCAGGCGCTGGGTCAGGTCGCCGTCACCCTTGGCGATGTCATCCAGCATGCCGACCATCTGGCGCAGCGGACGGGCGATGCCGTAGCCGACGAACCAGATCACCAGCAGGCCGAGGCCCGCGATCACCAAGCCCACCAAGGCCATACCGAAGATATCGGCGTCGCGTTGCGAGCTGAGCTCGCTCTGCAGCTCTTTCAAGTCCTTCAGCACGACTGCCTGGGGCAGTTGCAGGACCAGGGTCCAGCGAGCGCTCGTGTCGGCGATGCCGAAGGGCAGTAGGAGTTCGATTGCATCCTGCTGTGCGTTGACGCTGAAGTGCGGTTCGCCCAGGGGCTGGTTTTTCAAGCGCTCCACTGTCGCCGCCCCGAATACGCTGGTGCTGGGCTCACCCAGCTTCGACGGGTCTTTGGTATAGGCGACCAGGCGACCGTTGCTGGCGACAAGGGCGATTTCGCCCGCGCCGTCGTACAGCTGGGCGTCGACCTTGACCAGCAGATCCTGGATGAAGTCCAGCGAGAGGTCGGTGCCCACCGAGCCGAGGAACTTCCCGTTGACCAGGATTGGCGCGTTGAACGACGACATCATCACCATCTTGCCGCTCATTTCGTAAGGCGCCGGATCCACCACGCACGGCTTGAGGGACTCTTTCGGGCACAGGTAGTACTCGCCCTCGCGAACGCCGGTGGGCAGCTGCTTGCTGCTTTCGATGGTCGGGCCGAGCAGCTCGAGCTTGTAGCCACCTTCCGGCGAGCGATACCACCAGGGCATGAAGCGCCCGTTTTCGTCATGGCCGGAATCCGCGCGACCGGCGTACAGGCTGTCGCTGTTGTCGAAGGCATTGGCTTCCCAGCCGATGAACGCGTCCAGCAGCTTCGGGTTCTGTACGAGCGTCTGGCGTACCAGGTTATTCAGGTTCTCGCGGCTGATGCTCAGTTGCGGATTGCCAGCCTGGTCCTTCTCGCCGATCAGGGTGTTGAGGTTGGCGATGTTCTTCGAGACGCCCAGCGGCATCTCCAGCTCCCGCTGGATCTGGCTGACCTGGGCGCGTGCCAGCGCCACGAGCCGTTCCTTGATGCCCTGTTCGAGCAGCGCCTGGGTGCGTTGCTGCACCAGTTCCTGGGTGCGGGCGCCGGAAAACAGTGCGTAGAGCACCAGGGCGGCAACCACCGCCAGTACGCTGGCTCCTGCCAGGGCTGCGATGGAGAACTGAATGGACCTGAACTTCATGTGGGCTCCGAAAAAGCTATTTCACCGTGAATCTGTATATCGGCCGAACTGTTAAATTTCCTAAGTCGCCGGTGCAGATAAATGCGTCGCCGGCTTGTCTACATGCGACGCGGTTGCCCGGGTCACAGGCCAGCCGTAGCATTACCGACCTTGCGAAACGATGGAGAGCCAACATGGCCAAGCTGATTCATCTGTCCGGGCTGACCGCGGCCCTTCTCCTGGCAGGATGCCAGGCCGTCAATACCACCAGCGGCGGAGCGGTTGGCGTCGAACGCAAGCAGTACATGTTCAGCATGCTGTCGACCAGCGAACTCAACCAGATGTATGCCCAGTCCTATCAGCAGACCCTGACCGAAGCGCAGCAGAAGGGCGTGCTGGACAAGAACAGCACCGACGCTCGTCGTGTCGACGCCATTGCCAAGCGTCTGATCGCCCAGACCTCGGCCTTCCGCCCGGATGCGGCGCAATGGGCCTGGGAAGCCAACGTCATCGACAGTGAGGAGCTCAACGCCAACTGCGGTCCGGGCGGCAAGATCATCGTCTACAGCGGCCTGATCGATAAGCTCAAGCTCACCGACGACGAGCTGGCCGCGGTGATGGGCCACGAAATCGCCCACGCCCTGCGCGAGCACAGCCGCGAAGCCATGTCCAAGGCCTACGGCGTGCAGATGGCCAACCAGATCGGCTCGGTGCTGGGTGTCGGCCAGGCGGGCCTGGGAATGGCCAACGCGGGCGTGGAATACCTGATGACCCTGCCCAATAGCCGCTCCAACGAGAACGAGGCTGACCTGATCGGTCTGGAACTGTCCGCGCGCGCCGGTTACGACCCGAACGCTGCCATCACCCTCTGGCAGAAGATGGAGCAGGCTGGTGGTGGCGCCCCGCCGGAGTTCATGAGCACTCACCCGTCGTCCAGTTCGCGCATGTCGGCTTTGAAGGCGGCCATTCCGAAGGTGATGCCGTTTTACGAGCAAGCGAAAGGACAGCGCTAGCAACAGCCGGGTTGTCGGGGATTCCGGCTGGCATCCCGGCAACCCGCGTTCTAGACTGCTCGCCGCCACCTCGAAGCGTCGGGGTGGCGAATCTCCAGCGGATGAGGAGTCGCAGTGAAAATCGCCGTACTGGGAGCAACCGGCCTGCTCGGCCATCACGCGGCACGGGCGGTGAAGGCCGCAGGGCACCGACTGGTGCTGATACACCGGCCGACTTCACGGATCGAACGCCTGGCGTACCTGGAGCCCGAGTGCCGAGCCGCCGAACTGCTCGACCATGCCGGCCTCACCCGTGCACTCAGTGGTATCGATGGCGTGATCTTCTGCGCGGCCGGCTATCCGAAACGGCCGCGTCGCTGGCAGGAGGAAGTCTCCAGCGCCCTCGACCAGACCAACCATTTCTACGCGGCCTGCCTCGCCGCCCATGTCCCGCGCATTCTGTACACCGGCGCTGCCATTGCGCTGCCTCGACATCCCGAAGGCCTGCCTGGCCACGAAGGACTGTTCTATGAAGGGATGCCGCGCTGGAAGAGCCCTTACCTGCTGAGCAAGTGGGCGCTTGACGAGCAGGCCCGCGAGCAGGCGCGCAGTGGCCTGCCGGTAATCATCGGGATTCCCGGCATGTGCCTGGGCGAGTTCGACGTCGGGCCAAGCACGGGGCGCATCATCACCGCCATGGCGCAAGGCTGGATGACCCATTACGTACCCGGCCGGCGCAACCTGCTGGACGCCGCCGACGCCGGGCGCGGTCTGCTGCTGGCGCTGGAGAAGGGACGCGTAGGCGAGCGCTACCTGCTCACCGGGCAGAACATCGAGCTGGCCGAGCTGACCGAACGTATTGCCAAGCTGCTCGGGGTTCAGCCGCCGCAACCCATGCCGCTGGCGATGGCCAAGGGCATGGCGGTGCTCGGGCGTTTGCGTTACCGGCTGTCTGGCGAAATGCCGAAGCTGGATGACACCGCGATCGCGGTGATGGCGGGTGGGCAGTTCCTCGATGGCAGCAAGGCGCGCCATGAACTGGGCTTCGTTGCGGAGACGCCGCTGGAGGTCACCCTGGAGCGCACCATTGGGTGGTTCCGGGCCAACGGCTATCTCTAGTCAGGGGAGGGCTTTTTCGGCCAGCGGCTGGGTCGCGAGACCAAGCTGGGCGCGGAAGCTTTCCATGTCGAACATGGTGCAGATTTCCTGCACTTCACCCACGCTGTTCAAAGTCCAGAAGGCCATCGCCGAGATACTGAGGATCTTGTCGCTGGGCGGGTAGCCCAGGGCGGGCTTCTGGATGCTGCCGATCAGGGTGCACCAGGTCACCACTTTGTTGCCTTCGGCGATGCATTCCTCCACCACCACTTCCAGGTCCGGCATGGCCTCGCGGATGTTCGCCACCATCTGGCCATAGGCTGCGCTGTTCAAGGCGCGGCCGATGAAGGAGCTCTTGTAGAGGAAGTCCTTGCTCTGCAGCTGCTCGGCCAGGGCCAGGCGACCCTTGTTCCACGACAGCTCGATGTGCTGGCGAACCAGCCGCTTCATATCGTCCAGTGACACGATGCGCTCCCCTGCGCCTTGATCCAGCGTGCACTTTACCAGTACGTCCGTTCCAGCCATTGGCCGAAACGCCGCCGGTTGGAGGCAATTTCGCAGGATGTGACGGGGAGCGCTCAGCGTGAGCGGAGCGATACCCATCACTCCACGTGGCTGATGGGTATCGCGTTGCTCAACCTGCGAAAAGACGTGCAGGCGGCGTCAAATGACGCCGCTGAGCTTCAGTGCTTCGTACACGGCGTAAACGGCCAGGGCCGCGAAGGCGACGGCAGCCAGGCGGCGGATCAAGGTCAGCGGCAGGCGGTCGGCGGCGAAGTTGCCGGCCAGCACCACCGGCACGTTGGCGATCAGCATGCCGAGGGTGGTGCCCATGACGACCATGACGAAGTGCGGGTACTGGGCCGCCAGCATCACCGTCGCGACCTGGGTCTTGTCGCCCATTTCGGCGAGGAAGAAGGCGATCAGCGTGGTGAGGAAGGGGCCGTACTTCTTCAGGCCGGACTCTTCGTCGTCATCCAGTTTGTCCGGCACCAGGGTCCACAGGGCCACTGCGGCGAACGAGGCGGCGAGGACCCAGCTGAGGGTGGCGGCGGAGAAGAAGCTGGCGACCCATGAACCTACGGCGCCGGCGGCGAAATGGTTGGCCAGGGTGGCGGCGACGATGCCCCAGATGATCGGCCATGGTTTGCGGAAGCGGGCGGCGAGCAGAAGCGCGAGCAACTGAGTCTTGTCACCAATTTCGGCGAGGGCAACGATCAGCGTCGGGACGAAGAGGGATTCCAGCATCAGGGTTCCTACGGGGGCGGGTCGACTAATCACCATGACACACGCAATCTGCCCACCCCGGGTCAGGTTGTGTGTGTCATAGGTCTTGTCAAACCGCTGGCCTGTCTATGCAGGCTCGGGGTCGCATGCGCCATGGTCTGTGGACCAAGTATGTTGACGCACGCCGGGCGAGCAGGGCGCTCGCGGGAGACTACTCCCCTAGGACGGGGCGCATTTTGCACAAGCCGGGTCGCCCCGGCAAGTACGAAATGCCGGTCGGTCAGTTGTCGCCGCCGCGCACATCCATCTCCGCGTAGTGCACCAGGCGACTACCTTTCTTCATGCGATAGCCCAGCCAGATGACGAGGAACAGTGGCAGGCTGATGTAGGTGGCGGCCAGGCCGGCCCAGTCGATCTTGTCGCCGAAGAAGGCCTGGTAGTTCTGCCCGAGGGTGATCAGCAGGCACAGGGTGAAGGCGAACAGCGGTCCGAAGGGGAACAGCTTGGCGCGATAGGGCAGGTCTTCCAGTCGCCCGCCCTGGGTCAGGTAGCCCTTGCGGAAACGGTAATGGGAGATGGCGATGCCCAGCCAGGCGATGAACCCGCACATGCCCGAGGTATTCAGCAGCCAGGTGTAGAGGGTGCTGTCGCCCACGATGGAGGTGAAGAAGCACAGCGCGCCGACCAGGGTGGTGGCGTAAAGGGCGTTGCGCGGAACGCCGTTGGCCGACAGGCGTGCGAACAGTTTCGGCGCCTTGCCCTGCAGCGCCAGGTTGTAAAGCATGCGGGTGGACGCATACATGCCGGAGTTGCCGGCGGAGAGGATGGCCGTGAGGATCACCGCGTTCATCACGCTGGCCGCAGCGGCGAAACCGGCACGCTCGAAGAGCAGGGTGAAGGGCGACACACTGATATCGCTGGCGTCGTTCTTCAGCAGGTTCGGATCGGTGTAGGGAATCAGCACGCCGATCACGAAGATCGCCAGGATGTAGAACATCAGGATGCGCCAGAACACCTGGCGGATGGCGATGGGAATGTTCTTCTTCGGGTTTTCCGACTCGCCTGCGGCGATGCCGATCAACTCGGTGCCCTGGAACGAGAAGCCCGCGATCATCGCCACCCCGACCATGGCCTGCAGGCCGCCGACGAAGGGCGCGTCACCTTGGGTGAAGTTACTGAAACCGGGCGATTCGATGCCGCCCATGATGCCGAAGATGGTGGCCAGGCCGATGCCGATGAATACCACGACCGTCACTACCTTGATCAGCGCGAACCAGAACTCGCTCTCGCCGAAGCCCTTCACCGAGACGAAGTTGAGCAGGAACATCAGCCCGAGGAACAGGGCGCTCCAGTACAGGCCCGATACCTCCGGTAGCCAGAAACTCATGATCAGCTGCGCCGCCACCAGTTCCGCAGCGATGGTCACCGCCCAGTTGTACCAATAGTTCCAGCCCAGGGCGAAGCCGAAGCCATCGTCGACGAACCGGCTGCCATAGGTGCTGAACGAGCCGGAGACCGGTATGTGGGCGGCCATCTCGCCGAGGCTGGTCATGAGGAAGTAGACCATCAGGCCGATCAGTGCATAGGCCAGCAGCGCGCCACCCGGGCCGGCGGTGGCAACGGTGGCGCCGGAGGCGACGAACAGACCGGTGCCGATGGAGCCGCCGATGGCGATCATGTTCAGGTGGCGGGGTTTGAGGGAGCGGTGCAGCCCATCCTTGGCGGGAGTGGCGCTGGCAGTGTTCAGATCGGTCACAAAAATCTCCAGGTCCCCCCGGTCGAAACCGGGAGGAGGACGGCTATCGGGGGCCGCTTGAGTATGGATAAAAGGGCGGGGCCCGCCAGGTCAGCCCCGGCGGGCGCGGTAGATGCGGAAGCCATCACCTTCGGCGAGGGTCTGGCAGGGGCCGAGATGGTACTCGATAAGCGGGGGATATTTGAGGAAGCTGTTGGCCACGATGCGCAGCTCGCCGCGGGGTAGCAGGTGATTGCGAGCCTCGCGGAGCAGGTCCTCGCTGGCCTGGTAGTCGGTATGCACGCCCTGGTGGAACGGCGGGTTGCTGATGATCGCCGTCAGGTCGGCAGGGGCGCCGTGGATACCATCCGTGGCGATCACGTCGCCTTCCAGGCCATTGGCGATCAGCGTCAGGCGGCTGCTGGCAACGGCAAACGCGTCCACGTCCAGCAGGGTCAGTTGGCTCTGTGGATAACGTCGCTTGAGCCACGCACCAAGCACGCCGGCGCCGCAACCGAAGTCCAGCAGGTGGCCATTGGGCAGGCCGTCCAGTTGCTTGAGCAGCAGGGCGCTGCCGCGGTCCAGGCGGCCATGGCTGAACACGCCGGGCAGGCTGACCACTTCCAGCGGGCCGTCGGCCAGGTCCAGCGAGTAGTGCTGGGCCAGGGTTTCCAGGTCGGGGGCAGCGGGGGCCTGTTCGATATGCACCTGCCAGAGTTGGCAATGGCGCGCGCTGTCCAGCTTGCGCGGCTTGCCGAACGCGGCCAGTTGTTTGGCCGCGCGTTCGATACCGCCACGTTTCTCGCCGACGAGGAAGAGCTCACCGCCGGGCAGGCGGGCCGCAAGCGCGGCCAGCAGGTAGTCGGCCAGTTCACGGGACTTGGGCAGGAAGAGCACCGCAGCGGTGAACGGGGTATCCGGCGGCGTGGTGCCGAAATGGCTACGCCCGGCGAAGCGGGCTTCGAGGGCTGCCTGGTCGCCAGCGTGCCAGCTCCAGCCGCTGGCCTGCGGCAGGGTGCCGAGCAGGTCGTCGGCGGGTAACCCGGCCAGCAATACCGCGCCTTGGAACAGATCGGCCTGTCGAAGCAGGACTTCGCTGCGTGGGTCCATCTAAAGGAGATCCTGATAAAAGCAGCGAATTTTATCAGGAAGTTGTAGGAACTAGCTGACGACTCTGACAGGCGATTCCTTCAGCCAAGCAGCGCCGTTCTCCGCAAGCTGCTGCACGATGCGCTGCCGGGCCTCGCGACTACCCCAGGCGCTATGCGGCGTGACGATCAGGCGAGGTATATCTGCGGCCAGTAGCGGGTTGCCATCCCGAGGCGGTTCCTGGGTCAGCACATCCGTCGCGGCGCCGCCCAGATGGCCGCTGCGCAGCGCGGCGGCCAGGGCTTCTTCGTTCACCAGGCCGCCACGGGCGGTGTTCACCAGCAGGGCACCTGGCTTCATCAGGGCGAGTTCGGCGGCGCCGATCATGTCGCGGGTCTGTTCGTTGAGCGGGCAATGCAGGGTCAGGGCATCCACCTGGGGCAAGAGTTCGTGCAGGGGCAGGCGGTCGGCGCGAGGCGGGCGGCCCGGTAGCTGGCCCAGCAGCACGCGCATGCCGAAGGCCTCCGCCAGCCGTGCCACCGCGCCGCCCAGTTCACCGTGGCCGAGCAGGCCGAGGGTCTTGCCCTCCAGTTCGAAGATCGGGAAATCCAGCAGGCAGAACTGGCTGGACTGCTGCCAGCGGCCGGCGCGGACGGCGGCCTGGTAGTCCGGCAGGCTGGTGGTCAGGGCCAGCAGCAGCGCCAAGGTGTGCTGGGCCACCGAGGGCGTGCCGTAGGCCTGGCAGTTGCAGACCGTGATGCCATGGGCGCGTGCCGCATCGAGGTCGATATTGTTGGTGCCGGTGGCGGCCACCAGGATCAGCTTGAGGTCCGGATTGGCGGCCATGGCGGCGGCATCGATACGGACCTTGTTGCTGATCGCCACCTGGGCGCCGCGCAAACGTTCCGTCACGTCTTCAGGAGCGGTTTGCCCATGCAGATGCAGTTCGCCGAAGGTGCGGCGCAGCGGGTTCAGATCGAGGTCGCCGAGGTCGAGGGAGGCGTGATCGAGGAAGACGGCGCGGCTGCTGTTCATGCGGGGCTCTACCTTTTGCGAGTCCGTGGGAAAGCGTAAGGTTGCCAGCCTACCAAAGCTTGTTACATCCATCGGAGGTCGCATGTACTGGACGGAGTTCCTCACCGTCGCCCTGATCCACCTGCTGGCTGTGGCCAGCCCCGGACCAGACTTCGCCATCGTGGTGCGCGAGAGCGTGGCCCACGGGCGCCGCGCCGGTACCTGGACCGCGCTGGGGGTAGGCACCGGCATCTTCGTGCATGTGGCCTATTCGCTGCTGGGCATCGGCCTGATCGTGTCCCAGTCGATCATGCTGTTCAACGCGCTGAAGTGGGCGGCGGCAGCCTATCTGCTGTACATCGGCATCAAGGCCTTGCGGGCCAAGCCGGCTGACCCTGTTGCTGCCGAGGCCGCGCTCATGGCCGGCGAACGCAGCCCGCGCGGAGCCCTCGTCACCGGCTTCGTCACCAATGGCCTGAATCCCAAGGCGACCCTGTTCTTCCTGTCGCTGTTCACCGTGGTCATCAACCCGCACACGCCGCTGGCAATCCAGGCCGGCTACGGCGTCTACCTGGCCTTCGCCACCGCAGCCTGGTTCAGCCTCGTGGCGATGTTGTTCAGCCAGCGCCGGGTGCGCGCCGGCTTCGCTCGCATGGGGCACTGGTTCGATCGGCTGATGGGGGCGGTGTTGGTGGGGTTGGGGATCAAGCTGGCGTTCAGCGAGCTGAAGTGATTCGCGCTGAAAGGCTTTCTTGTGGGAGCGAATTCATTTGAACTTGGGAAACCACGCCCTCAGGACGTGGTCATGAGTCACGGGCTCTGCCTGTGACGATTCGAATGCTCGGGCTAGCAGGATGAAGCCGATTCGGTAGGGTGCGCCGCGCGCACCAGCGGTTCGACCTGGTGCCGAAGCGGATCCTGGAATCGGTGCGCACAGCGCACCCTACGGTCCAGACTGGGCTAAAGAGGTCGGCATTGTGCTCGGTAGTGGATTCGCTCCCACAGGTTCATGGAACGTCCTTCTCCAGCGCGGCCAGCTGTCCCAGGCTGGCCACGTATTCCCTCGGGTTCTTGCCCAGCAGGCGCCGGAACATGGCGCTGAAGGCACGGCCGCTGCCGTAACCCAGATCGACGGCCACTTTCTGCACGCTCTGTCCTGACAGCAGGCGGGGCAGTGCCTCGGTCAGCCGTAGCTGCTGGCGCCAGTCGTTGAAGCTCATGCCCAGCTCTCGGGCGAATAGCCGGGCCAGGGTGCGGCTGCTGGCGCCGACTTCCAGCCCCCAGTCTTCCAGCGTGCGGTCCTGTTCCGGTGCCTTCAGCAGTGCCAGGCAAATGGCTCGCAGGCGCCGGTCCTCCGGCACTGGCAGGTGCAAGGGCATGTGCTCCAGCGCGGCGATTTCGTGAAGGACCAGCCGTTGCACCAGGAGCCTGTGTTCGTCGGCGTCCATCTCCTCCAGTTGAACGGCGCGCAGGATCAGTTCCCGCAGCAGCGGTGAGACCGCCAGCACGCAGCAACCATCGAGGGAGACGGGGGCTGCCCCGGCATCGATGAACAGGGTGCGCATCTGCACCTGCCCGGCCATGAAGATCTGGTGCTCCACGCCCGGTGGAATCCACACCGCCTGGGTCGGCGGAATCACCCAGGCGCCGGCTGCGGTGACCAGGCGCATCAGGCCGCGTGCGGCATAGAGGAATTGCGCTTCGTCATGGCGGTGGAGTTCGACGTGGGCGCCGTCCTGGTAGTCGCGTGCGACTGCGCTCAGGCGGCCTTGTTGGTGGAGTCTGATCAGCATGTCCGATTCGATGACTTGTATGGCCGGTTGCTTCGTTGTGGACAACCTAGCATGACCCTTCCTCCCATAAGAACGTCGCCGTCATGAATCACCCCCGCACCGTTATCCGCTTCATCAACGCCGCCCATGTGATCGACCACATGTTCATGCTCATCTTCCCGGCTGCCGTGCTCGGCATGGGGCGTGACTTCGGTCTTGCCTACGGCGAGCTGATCGGTCTGTCGCTCGGCGGCTTCATCGCCTTCGGTGCGTGCTCGCTACCTGCCGGATGGCTGGGTGATCGCTGGAGCCGGCGGCAGATGATGTTGCTGTTCTTCCTGGGTATAGGCGCCGCCGCCATCTTCACCGGCCTGAGCACGTCGGTCCCCGTCCTGGTGGCGGGCCTCACCCTGGTCGGGGTATTCGCCGCCATCTACCACCCGGTGGGCACGGCGATGCTGGTGGCCCATGCGGAGAATCGCGGACGGGAAATCGGCGTCAACGGCATGTGGGGCAATCTGGGCGTGGCCTTTGCGGCGTTGCTGACCGGCTTTCTGACGGCGCGCTTCGGCTGGCGCGTGGCATTCATCCTGCCGGGCGCTGTGGCCATCCTGCTGGGCTGCTGGTTCGCCTGGTGCGTGAAGGACGAAGCCCCGCCGGCCCTCGCCGTCGGAGCCAAGCGCACGGGGAGCGGCATGCGTGTGTCGATGCCGCTGGTATTTGGCGTGCTGGCGCTGGTCACCGCCACGGGTGGAGTGGTGTTCAACGCGTCCACCGTGACCTATCCCAAGCTGTTCCAGGAGCGTCTGCATGACCTCTTCGCTGCACCGGAAACCCTCGGCCTGGTGGTCAGTCTGGCCTATGCCTTCGGCGCCATCGCGCAGTTGCTGATCGGCCGGGTAATCGACCGGGTCAGCCTGAAGGTACCCTTCGTCCTGCTGACGTTCTGCCAGGCACCGCTGTTGCTGGCGATGGCCTGGACTGACGGCTGGGTGGTGATCCTGCTGGGCGCGGCCTTCATGTTCGTGGTGTTCGGCCAGGTGACGGTGAACGATTCGATGGTGGCCAACTTCGTCGCGCCGCAATGGCAGGCCCGGGTGTTCGCGCTGCGCTACTTCGTTTCCTTCGGCGCCAGTGCCGCGGCAATCCCGATGATCGCGTTCATCGAACCGAGACAGGGGCTGACGGGGTTGTACCTGGTGCTGGTCGGGTTTGCCGTGCTGACCTTCGCGGCAGCGCTGGTGTTTCCGAGGACGCCGGCGCATGTGCCGAAGGTGGTGGCGGCCTGAGGCTACCCTCTCCCCCGGCCCCTCTCCCTGAAGAGGAGAGGGGTGACTCGCGCCTGAAACTTCGAGAGATTCTGCCGTTCATCAATGGCCTGGATATGCGATGGGACCAAGGCGCGCTCGGAGTGTCGGCCCCCTCTCCCTGAGGGAGAGGGTTGGGGTGAGGGGGAGATGTAGCTGCGCGGCTCGATGCATCTACTGGAGATGGTTGCCTTGCGTGTCCATCGTGCGGTGATGGCCCATAAAAAAGGCGCAGCCAAAGCCGCGCCTTTTCTATTCCAGCAAAAGCTCTTACAGCAGCTCGATCGCCACTGCAGTCGCTTCACCGCCGCCGATGCACAGCGAGGCCACGCCGCGCTTGCCGCCCTTGTTACGCAGGGCGTTGATCAGGGTGATGATGATGCGCGAGCCGGTGGAGCCCACCGGGTGGCCCTGGGCGCAGGCGCCGCCGTAGACGTTGACCTTGGCATGGTCCAGGCCGTGTTCGCGCATGGCCAGCATGGTGACCATGGCGAAGGCTTCGTTGATCTCGAACAGGTCCACGTCGTCCTTGTTCCAGCCGGTCTTCTTGAACAGGTTGGTCATGGCGCCGATGGGGGCGAGGGTGAATTCGGCCGGGTCCTGGCTCTGGGTGGCGTGGCCGACGATCTTCGCCAGCGGCTTGAGGCCACGGCGTTCGGCTTCTTCGGCGGTCATCAGGACCAGCGCGCTGGCGCCGTCGGAAATGGAGCTGGCGTTGGCGGCGGTGATGGTGCCGTCCTTGCGGAACGCCGGCTTGAGGCTGGGGATCTTGTCCAGGTTGGCGGTCAGCGGTTGCTCGTCGTCCTTGACCACGACCTCACCCTTACGGGTGGTGACGGTCACCGGAACGATTTCGGCGGCCAGGGAGCCGTCGGCGATGGCGGCCTGGGCGCGCTTGAGGGATTCGATGGCATAGGCGTCCATCTCTTCACGGGAAACGCCGTACTTGTCGGCGGTTTCCTGGGCGAACGAGCCCATCAGGCGACCGGTGCGGGCATCTTCCAGGCCATCGAGGAACATGTGGTCCTTGATTTCGCCGTGGCCCATGCGCAGGCCGGTGCGGGCCTTTTCCAGCACGTAGGGGGCGTTGGACATGCTTTCCATGCCGCCGGCCACCATCACGGAGTTGCTGCCGGCCTTGAGCAGGTCGTGGGCCAGCATCACGGCCTTCATGCCAGAGCCGCACAGCTTGTTGATAGTGGTGCAGCCGGTGGCGGCGGGCAGGCCGGCGTTCAGCGCCGCCTGGCGGGCCGGGCCCTGCTTGAGGCCAGCGGGCAGCACGTTGCCCATGATCACTTCTTGCACGTCGGCCGGCTGGATACCGGCGCGGTTGACGGCCTCGCGTATGGCCAGCGCTCCAAGGTCCACGGCGGAAACGCCGGACAGGCTGCCCTGGAAGCCGCCCATGGGTGTACGGGCGCCACTGACGATAACGATATCGGACATCTCGAACCTACCTATCTGGATAACTGGCCGCGACCGGCCGGAGCCTCGGATTCTATCTCGTGACCAGAAAGCTAAAAAGAGTCACCCATCAAATCACTCTTTTGACTGATTTGCGCCTGGCCGATGCGACCTAAAGTCGAGAACAACCAAAAAGTCCTCAACCTCGCCAGGTGTGCCCCATGCTTCAGACCCGCGTCATCAAGCCCGCCGACAACGCCTACGTCTACCCGCTGTTGATCAAGCGCCTGCTGATGTCTGGCAGCCGCTACGAGAAGACCCGCGAGATCGTCTACCGCGACCGTATCCGCTACAGCTACGCGACCTTCAACGAGCGCGTCGCGCGCCTGGCCAACGTGCTCACCGAGGCGGGTGTGAAGGCCGGCGATACCGTTGCCGTGATGGATTGGGACAGCCACCGCTACCTGGAATGCATGTTCGCCATCCCGATGATTGGCGCGGTGCTGCACACCATCAACATCCGCCTTTCGCCGGACCAGATCCTCTACACCATGAACCACGCCGACGACCGCTTCGTGCTGGTCAACAGTGAGTTCCTGCCGATCTTCAAGGCCATTGGCAGCCAGCTGACCACGGTAGAAAAGACCCTGCTGCTCACCGACGGCACCGACCACGACGCCGATCTGCCGAACCTGGTGGGCGAGTACGAGACCCTGCTGGCCGCCGCGAGCCCGAAGTACGACTTCCCCGACTTCGATGAAAACTCAGTCGCCACCACCTTCTACACCACCGGCACCACCGGCAATCCCAAGGGCGTCTACTTCACCCATCGCCAGCTGGTGCTGCACACCCTGTCCATGGCGTCCACCATCGGCGCGCTGGACAGCATCCGCCTGATGGGCACCGATGACGTCTACATGCCTATCACCCCGATGTTCCACGTCCACGCCTGGGGCGTGCCCTACGTGGCCACCATGCTCGGGGTGAAGCAGGTTTACCCCGGCCGCTACGAGCCGGACATGCTCTGCAAGCTGATCCGAGAAGAGAAGGTCACCTTCTCCCATTGCGTACCCACCATCCTGCAGATGGTGATGAACGCGCCCACCGCCCAGGGATACGACTTCGGCGGCCTGAAGATGATCATCGGCGGCAGTGCGCTGAATCGCACCCTGTACGAAACCGCAAAGTCCCGTGGCATCCAGCTCACTGCCGCCTACGGCATGTCCGAGACCTGCCCGCTGATCTCGGTGGCGCACCTCAACGAAGAACTGCTGGCCGGCAGCGAGGATGAGCGCATCACCTACCGCATCAAGGCTGGCGTGCCGGTACCGCTGGTAGAAGCGGCCATCATGGATGCCGAGGGCAAGTTCCAGCCGGTGGACGGCGAATCCCAGGGCGAGCTGGTGCTGCGTGCTCCCTGGCTGACCTACGGCTATTTCAATGAAGCACAGAAGAGCGAGGAGCTCTGGGAACACGGATGGCTGCACACCGGCGACGTGGCCACGCTGGACGGCATGGGCTACATCGATATCCGCGACCGCATCAAGGATGTGATCAAGACCGGTGGCGAGTGGATCTCGTCCCTGGAACTGGAAGACCTGATCAGTCGTCACCCGGCGGTACGTGAAGTGGCCGTGGTGGGAGTACCCGATCCGCAGTGGGGTGAACGTCCGTTCGCCCTCGTGGTGGTTCGTGACAACCAGTCCCTCGACGCCAAGGTTCTGAAGGAACATCTCAAGCCGTTCGTCGAGCAAGGTCACATCAATAAGTGGGCTATTCCCAGCCAGATCGCCGTTGTTACTGAAATTCCCAAGACCAGCGTGGGCAAACTGGACAAGAAACGCATTCGTGTCGACATCGCCCAATGGCAGGCAGCCGGAAGCACTTTCCTCTCCGCACTCTGACCGTTCGTCTCCCATCCCTGAGTAGCCCAGGCCGCGCCTTGCGCGGCCTGGGCTTTTTTCTGTCCAGCCAACCAAGCAAACGCTTGGCTTGTTAATTGCTGCGTTCCGAGAATTACTGGCTATCTTTCCTACCGAAGGATCGGACTAGTCCGTCGGAAGGTGCGAGCCAGAGTGCCTGGGGGTTCCAAATCACACTTTCGAGGGATCAAGCGCTAATACCTGCTGGCTATAGTCCGCAACCATCAATAACAAAAAACACATGGAGTAGCGTCGATGACAACAACCACAACGTTCTGGCGCCTGGCGAAATTGCCATTGGCCGTCAGCCTCGCTTCCACGCTTGCAGCTCCGGCATTCGGCGTGACGTTCAACATCGGTGAAATCGAAGGTCAGTTCGACTCTTCGCTGTCCGTGGGGGCCAGCTGGTCGATGCGGGGGGCCGACAAGGACCTGATCGGCGTGAACAACGGTGGGGACGGTCTATCCCAGACCTCCGACGACTCCCACCTGAACTTCAAGAAGGGCGAAACCTTCTCGAAGATCTTCAAGGGCATCCATGACCTCGAACTGAAATACGGCGATACCGGCGTCTTCGTTCGTGGCAAGTACTGGTACGACTTCGAGCTGAAGGACGAGAGCCGTCTGTTCAAGGACATCGACGACAGCAACCGCAAGGAAGGCGCCAAGTCGTCCGGCGCCGAGCTGCTCGACGCCTTCGTCTACCACAACTACAACATCGCCGATCTGCCGGGCAGCGTGCGTCTGGGCAAGCAGGTGGTGAGCTGGGGTGAAAGCACCTTCATCGGTAACAGCATCAACTCCATCAACCCGGTCGACGTGTCTGCATTCCGTCGCCCCGGCGCCGAGATCAAGGAAGGCCTGATCCCGGTGAACATGTTCTATGTGTCCCAGAGCCTGACCGACAACCTGTCCGCCGAGGCCTTCTACCAGCTCGAGTGGGACCAGACCGTCGTCGACAACTGCGGCACCTTCTTCGCCCAGCCGGACGTGATCGCCGACGGCTGCGACCGGAACCTGGCGGTGCTGCGTACCCAGCAAGGGCTGAACAATGCCCTGCAAGCTGCCGGTCTGCCGGCCGCCGCGCGCAACAACGTCATCAACACCCTGCAAGCCCGTGGCGTGCAGTGGGGCAACCCGGACGAGGGCGCCATCGTCAAGCGTGGTGCGGACCGCGATGCCCGCGATGACGGTCAATGGGGTACCGCCTTCCGCTACTTCGCCGAGGAGATTGATACCGAGTTCGGCCTGTACTTCATGAACTACCACAGCCGCAACCCGTACTTCAGCGGTCGTGGCGGACCGGCTGCTGCCTATTCGCCGACCGGACTGGGCCAGGCCCTGGGCGGCGCGCTCGTCGGTACCATTCCGGGTGCCGCGATTCCGGGCACGGTCAATGCCCTGGTACCGCAACTGCTGCCGCTGGTCGTTGCCGGCAACAGCGAGTACTACGTCGAGTACCCCGAAGACATCCGCCTCTATGGCCTGAGCTTCTCCACTACCCTGCCCACCGGTACCGCCTGGAGCGGTGAGGTCAGCTACCGTCCCAACCTGCCGGTACAGCTGAACACCACCGACATCCTGTTCTCCGGCCTGAGCCCGCTGAACCCGAACGTGTCGGTACTGTCCGGTCGCCCGAACACCGACCAGCCTGGTTACCGCCGCAAGGAAGTCACCCAGTTCCAGACCACCTTCACCCACTTCTTCGACCAGGTCATGGGCGCCAGCCGTCTGACCCTGGTGGGCGAGGTTGGTGTCGTTCACGTGGGTGGCCTGGAGCACACGACCGAGGCTCGCTATGGCCGTGATCCGGTGTACGGCCCCGGCCCGCTTCCGGCTGGTCAGTGCCGTGCGCTCAACCTGAGCACCCTGGGTAGCGCCACCGCCGAAAACCTCACCAAGTACTGCGAGGACGACGGTTTCGTCACCACTACCGCTTGGGGCTATCGCGCCCGTGCCGTGTGGGACTACAACGACGTGTTCGCCGGTATCAACCTGAAGCCCAGCATCGCCTGGTCCCATGACGTGGACGGCTACGGCCCGAACGGCGTGTTCAACGAAGGCAACAAGGCCGTAAGCCTGGGCCTGGATGCCGAATACCAGAACACCTACACCGCTAGCCTTGCCTACACCGACTTCTTCGGCGGCACGTACAACACCTCGATCGATCGCGATTTCCTCGCGCTCAGCTTCGGCGTGAACTTCTAAGCGGTCTGGAAATTTGAGGAAGACGATGAAAATGAAAACAACAAAGAGTCTGCTGCAAACCGGCGTGCTGGCGCTGTCCATGCTGGCCACTGGTGTCATGGCTGCGGTATCCGCCGATGAAGCGGCCAAGCTGGGTTCCACCCTGACCCCGCTGGGCGCGGAAAAGGCCGGCAACGCCGATGGCTCCATCCCCGAGTGGACCGGCGGCCTGCCGAAGAACGCCGGCAACGCCGATGGCCGTGGTTTCCTGTCGGACCCCTTCGCCAGTGAGCAGCCGCTGTTCACCATCACCGCGCAGAACGTCGACCAGTACAAGGACAAGCTGACCCCCGGCCAGCTGGCGATGTTCAAGCGCTACCCCGACACCTACAAGATGCCGGTGTTCAAGACCCACCGTTCGGCCACCGTGCCGGCCGACGTGCTCGAAGCCACCCAGTACAACGCCACCCACACCAAATTGGTTGAAGGTGGTAACGGCCTGGAAGACTTCCGCACCGCCAACCCCTTCCCGATTCCGCAGAACGGCCTGGAAGCGATCTGGAACCACATCACCCGCTATCGCGGTGGCAGCGTGCGCCGTCTGGTGACCCAGGCGACTCCGCAGCCGAACGGCTCCTACAGCCTGGTGTACTTCCAGGACGAGTTCACCTTCCGCGACAAGCTGAAGGACTACGACGCGAACAAGCCGAGCAACGTGCTGTTCTACTTCAAGCAGCGTGTGACTGCTCCGTCCCGCCTGGCCGGTAACGTCCTGCTGGTGCACGAGACCCTCAACCAGGTGAAGGAGCCGCGCCTGGCCTGGCTCTACAACGCCGGTCAGCGTCGCGTGCGCCGCGCACCGCAGGTGTCCTACGACGGTCCGGGTACCGCCGCCGACGGTCTGCGTACTTCCGACAACTTCGACATGTACAACGGTGCGCCGGACCGCTACGACTGGAAGCTGGAAGGCAAGAAGGAGATCTACATCCCCTACAACAGCTACAAGCTGGATGGCCCGAACCTGAAGTACGCCGACATCATCAAGGCCGGCCACATCAACCAGGACCTGACCCGCTACGAGCTGCACCGCGTATGGCATGTCGTCGCCACCCTGAAGTCGGGCGAGCGCCACATCTACGCCAAGCGTGACTTCTACCTCGACGAAGACACCTGGCAAGCCGCCGCCATCGACCATTACGACGGTCGCGGCACCCTGTGGCGCGTGGCTGAGGCCCATTCCCAGTACTACTACAACCACCAGGTGCCGTGGTACACGCTGGAAAGCCTCTACGACCTGCTGTCCGGCCGCTACCTGGCGCTGGGCATGAAGAACGAGGAGAAACAGTCCTACGACTTCAGCTACACCGCTGGCGAGAGCGATTACACCCCGGCGGCCCTGCGCCAGGCGGGCGTTCGCTGATCGCTGCAATACCCTGTTGCGAAGCCGGCCTCCGGGCCGGCTTTTTCTTGTCTGTACTTCCTTCCCGGCGGGGCTTCTATTGGCTCCCCCGAACGGCTAGGCTCGTTCGAGCTCGCTCCCCCGCACGTACAACAGTCCTAGAAGCTGGGTGATGACCGTACTGACCCGTTCGCGATCCATTTCGTCGACCGCTGCCATCGTGGCGGATGCGCGCTTTTTCCGCCCGCCGCGTCCTGCCGGCCATGTCCCGCGCCCGCGCCTCTGCGAGCGGCTTGCCGCCGGCCTCGACGGCCGTCTGCTGATGCTCAGCGCCCCGGCCGGCTTCGGCAAAAGCTCCCTGGCCATCGAATTCTGCGAAGACCTGCCCGAAGGCTGGCAAAGCCTCTGGCTCAGCCTGAGCCGGCGCGACAGTGATCCGGGGCGTTTCCTCGAACGCCTGCTGGATGGCCTGCGCCAGTTCTATCCGGGCTTGGGTGATGAAGCGATGGGGCACCTGAAGATGCGCCAGCGCCACCAACCCTTCGCCTTCGAGCAATGGCTGGATGGCCTGCTCGACGAAGTTGCCGAGCGCCTGGATGCCAACCAGCCACTGCTGCTGGTGCTGGACGACTATCACCTGGCACAGAACGCAGTGCTCGACCGCTGCCTGCAATTCCTCCTCAACCACCTGCCCGATGGCTGGGTACTGCTGGTCACCAGTCGCCAGCGCCCGGACTGGCACCTGGCGCGCTTGCGCCTGTCGCGTCATTTGCTGGAACTCAATGAACAGGACCTGCGCCTGACCGAAGACGAATGCCTGGCGCTGCTCACCAGCCAGGGCGCCAAGCTGGACGGCGACGACCTCGAGGGCCTGCTGCAACGCAGTGAAGGCTGGGTCGCAGGTCTGCGCTTATGGCTGTTGGCCGGCCAGGAAGCGCCGGCCGGCGCGGGTGTGGAGCAAGCCGCCCATGGCGATGAAAGCCTGATCCGCGAATACCTGCTGGAGGAAGTCATCGAGCGCCAGCCGCCCGAGGTGCAGGGCTTCCTCTTCGAGACTGCCCGCTTCGAGCGCTTCTGTGCCGAACTCTGCGATGCCGTGCGCGAAAGCCACGACAGCGCCTCGATCCTTCGCCACCTGCAGGCCCACCAGGTGTTCCTGGTGCCACTGGATGAGCAGGGCCAATGGTTCCGCTACCACCACCTGTTCTCCGACTTGTTGCGTACTCGCGGAACCCCGAGCCTGGCGCCTTCCGGCATGCACCTGCGCGCCTGCCGCTGGTTCAGCGCACGCGGGCTGCTGGATGAGGCGGTGGAACAGGCCTTGCGCGCCGGCCAGCCCGATGTGGCGGCCTCGCTGGTGCAGAACCTGTCCGAGGAGCAGCTGCTGGCCAACCAGAACATCGCCATGCTGCTGCGCTGGAAGATGGACTTGCCCGACAGCCTGCTTTCCAGCACGCCGCGCCTGATCGTGCTCTACAGCCTGGCCCTGGGCCTGGCCTGCCAGCTTGACGCTGCGGAAGAACTGGCCGGCAACCTGGCGCGCTTCCTGCCCGCACCGGACGCCGCGCAACAACGCAGCCTGCTGGTGCAATGGCAGGCAATCAATGGGCTGATCGCCCGTGGCCGTGGCGACATCGAGCGCGCGGAAAGTTCCTGTACCGAGGCCCTGACCGCGCTGTCGCCGGAAAACTACGGCCAGCGCCATCTCTGCCTATCCCTGCTGGGCAACATCGCCCTGGTGCGCGGCGATCTCTGGCGCGCCCGCGGCCTCAATCGCGAAGCGCTGGAAATGGCCCAGCGCGGCGCCAATCCGTTGTTCGAGTCACTGGTCCATTACGACCGTGCCCGCGTCCTGCAGGTGCGGGGCGAAACGCTGCGAGCCCAGGCCGAAGTGCAAAAGGGCCTGGAGCGCCTGCGCGGTGTGGACGTCCCCCGGGCCTGCGTAGCCAGGGCACGGTTGATGCTCTACCAGGGCTTCCTGCTGTGCATGCGCATGGAGCATCAGGCGGCGCGTGTCAGCCTGCAGGCGGGCATCGCCGAAGCCCGTGCCTGCCGCGATATCAGCCTGTTGATCGGGCACTGCGCCCTCGCTGCCCTGGAAGGGCGCGAAGGGCGCTTCGCCGCCGCGTTCGCGCAACTGGCCGAGGCCGAGCGGCTGATGCACATCTGGGACGTCCCGCCGGTGTATTACCTGGCGATGATCACCCTGTCCAAATGCGAACTCTGGCTGGCGCAGGGGCAGCTAGAGCTGGCCGAAGCCTGGCTGCCGCGCCTGGAAGAAACCTATGCGGGCGAACAGGCGGCCGCGGCGCCGGAGTTCCACCCGTTGCTACCGCTCTGCATCGAGCAGCAATCGGCTGCGTTGTCCCGGGCGCAAGGCAAGGCTGCCGAAGCCGAGGCACGGCTTCGGGCGTTGCTGGAGAAGTCAGAAAGCCAGGGAATCATGCATGTGGCGCTGGGGGCCCGGCTGCAACTGGTGAGCCTGCTGCGTTCCAGTCGCGAGCGTGAAGCGGCGGCTTTGCTCGATCGTGCCCTGGAAACCCTGCAAAGCGGTGCCCTGCTGCCTTATCGGGAACTGCTGGAGCAGCATCCGCAGTGGTTGCGAGAGCAACTGGCGACCCGCTCGCCGGACACGGTGCGGGAGTTGCTCGAACTGCTACCAGGTGCCGAAGTTGCGCTCCCGGTCGATGCCGGTGCCGCCGAGGCATTGAGTTCGCGGGAGCTGGCGGTGCTGCAGCTGATCGCCCAGGGCTGCTCCAACCAGGAAATCAGCGAGCGCCTGTTCATCTCCCTGCATACGGTGAAAAGCCACGCCCGCCACATCAACAGCAAGCTTGGCGTGGAGCGCCGTACCCAGGCGGTGGCCCGGGCCAAGGCGCTCGGTTTACTGCGCTGAGGCCGCTGGCGGCACCGAGAGGTCGAGTGCCGGGCCGGCCGGTTTTGTCGGAACGGGCTTGGCCAACTGGGCATCCACGTCCTGCTGGATGCTGACCAGCACCGGCAACAGATCGGCCATGTTTGCGCGCACCTCGTCGTATCGATGCTTCTCCGCCAGCTCGGCCACCCGCGCCAGCAGTTGCCCGCGCACATCCGCCGGCAAGTGCACGAACAGCTCCGGCAATTGCTTGGCCAGTTCGGCGCTGTAGAGCACCAGGTCCTCACGATTGAACTGGCGGGTCAGGCCCAGGTAGTCCAGTGCGCTGGACGTCAGCATGGCAGCGGCGGCCTTGGTTTCCTGCAGGCCCTGAAGGCGAATCTGGCTGGTCTGTTCCTTCTCGGAAAGCGTCATCCAGAACTCCACCGTAAGGGTGAAGAGGATGGCCTGCTGGCGCAGGGAATAGGTCATCAGGCCCAACGCCTCGGCACCGTAGGGTTGTTGCGCGGCCTTGAAGTCGAAGTACAGGCGCATCAGCTCCTTGAGCTGGAAGAGCACTTCGCGCGCCTCGTTCTGCCGCAGCTCCAGTGGCGCGTAGATGTTCAACTGCGGCTTGAAGTTCGCCTCACTGACCATGCGCGTGTAGATGGGGCCGGTGAACTCGCCGCTGCGCCGCGGCAGGGCGTTGACCTGGGTGGTATCGATCTTCTGCAGGGCCTGGATCAACTGGTGGTAGTCGGCGCTGGACCAGGGGCGCTGAATGTCCGGGATCTTCTGCCCCAGGTAGAACAGTTCGGCGGCCGGTGCGCGCAGGGCGAAAACCAGCAAAAGGATGGCCAGCGGCCAGAGCAGGGGGCGTGATAGCGTCATCGATCTGGACAATCCTGCGGGGAAGGGCCGGCCAAGAGTAGCGAGGCCGCAATGCGCCGTCACCCGCGCCTTGGTTGGGGAAGCGGGCTGATGGAAACGAGCGAGCAGGGTGCCGTACGCGCGGTGTTCGAGGACCTGGGCGGTTTCAATGCCGTGCGCCAGCAGGGCGAAGGCGAGGGACCGCTGGTGGGCCATCTGCTGCGGGCCAACATCCAGTTGGCGGCCATTCCAGTGTTCGCCCGCAAGGGGATCGCCGAGACCACGGTGAACGACCTGCTGGACGCCGCCCAGGTGTCCCGCCGGACGTTCTACAAGTACTTCGCGAACAAGATGGATGTGCTGGAAAGCATCTATCGCACGGCTGTAGTCCTGTTGTTGACGCGTTTTCGCGAGATGCAGGGCGATGCCGGCAGCGCCGACGCCTGGCTGCGCGGTATGGTGGCGCGCTACTTCGACTACCACCTGGCCGTCGGCCCCATCATCCGCCTGATGCAGGAAGAAGCCCTGCGCGCCGATTCCCCCCTCGCCAGTCATCGCCAGCGTGCCCACGAGGAAATGGGCCGCCTGCTCGCCGAACGGCTGCACGGTGAAGGCGATGCGCGTGACCCGCTGACCTATCGCGCGCTGATCTGGGCGATGGAGGCGGCTTCCCTGGAGTTGCTGGCCAGCGCAGCCTCCGCCTGCGGGATCGAGCGGGCCAAGACGGTGCTGGGGGATCTGCTGATCGCCGCGCTGCGCCCTCGCACTGTCTAGCGCAACGGACACATCCTAGGTTGGGCGCGGTCTTCGGGGCCACGTGCTGTGATAGGCCCTCGACAATAACAATCACGAGGTGCCCCGCATGTCCGCATCCAGCTTGCCGCTGTCGCCGCCGCTAGCCGCCGGTTTCGCCCGCCTGGGTTTCGGCTCACTGCCGCTCGACCGCCTCAAGGCGCGCTACGCCAGCGCCGACAGTGGTTCACGTTTCATCGAGCTGGATGGTTTCAACGTCCACTACCGTGACGAGGGCAGCCGCGATAAACCGGCCCTGGTGATGATTCACGGCGTGGTGGCCTCCCTGCACACCTGGGACGGTTGGGTCGAGGCCTTCGCCCCGCATTACCGCATCATTCGCTTCGACGTACCGGGCTTCGGCCTCACCGGACCCAAGCGCGGCGGCGACTACTCGGCCGAACGCATGATCGGCATCCTCGGCCTGCTGCTGGACTACCTGGGCGTGACCAGGGCCTCCATTGCCGGGAACTCCCTGGGCGGTTACATCGCCTGGAACTTCGCCCTGACCCAACCGCAACGCGTCGACAAGCTGGTGCTGATCGACCCGGCCGGCTACCAGATGCGCAAGGTGCCCTGGATGATCGCCTCCGCCGCGCTGCCCGGTGCCACCCTGGCCATGCCGCTGTGGATGCCGAGGGCGCTGATTGCCCAGGGCATCAAGGAGGTCTATGGCGAACCGGGCCGGATCAAACCAGGCGTGGTGGACCGTTACTACGACCTGAGCCGCCGCCCCGGTAACCGCCGGGCAATGATGGACATCTTCCGGGTGCTGCTGAAGGTCAACCAGGAGGAACTGGAGGGCACCGGCGAGCGCGTGGCGCAGATCAAGGCGCCGACCCTGCTGCTGTGGGGCGAGAAGGACCGCTGGATTTCGCCGAAGCATGTGCCGCTGTGGCAACGCGATCTACCGGGAATCCAGGTGAAGACCTATCCGGGTGTTGGGCACGTCCCGATGGAAGAAATTCCGCAGCAGAGCGCGGCGGATGCGATGCGGTTCTTGCTGGGCTGACCGCTC
>NZ_BDMA01000076.1:0-55166 GCF_002003485.1 Metapseudomonas resinovorans | reverse complement strand
CTGACTGTCAACTCGCTCTTTCCCCAGACTCCGCGAAGAACCTTTTTTATGGGCGGTGCCTGTGAATCATGAGGCTGGGAGCTGTTGGGTTTCGCTTCGCTCTCCCACAACCTACCGGCATTCCGAGAGCTCTCGTAGGTTGGGCTGCAACCTACGACGATTGATCGGAGGCGGAGGCTTGCAGCACATCGCGCAGGAAGGCCAGGAACACGGTGTAAACCTGTTCGCGGCCGTCATCATGTCGCACCACGAAGAACGGCGCGGTGTCCACACCGTAGTGCTGCGCCGCCATCCAGCCGGCGCTGCCCGGGTTGCGCTCGTCGGCCACCAGGATACGGTCGATCC
The DNA here is from genome assembly GCF_002003485.1 of Metapseudomonas resinovorans. GTDB lineage: Bacteria > Pseudomonadota > Gammaproteobacteria > Pseudomonadales > Pseudomonadaceae > Metapseudomonas > Metapseudomonas resinovorans_D. The sequence goes on along the minus strand of NZ_BDMA01000076.1, from coordinate 54,821 downwards.
GCTGCAGGTGGCCGCCGCGCTCCAGGCGTTCCATCACATCCCGGCATTTGCGGCAATCCTGGCCATCGGCGAGGACTTTCTTGACCAGGGTGATGCGCATGGCTCAGGCCTTGCTGATCAGGTTGCCGGCGTGCAGGCCGCATTCCTTCTGGGTGGCTTCCTCCCACCACCAGCGGCCTTCGCGTTCATGCTGGTTCGGCAGCACCGGACGCGTGCAAGGCTCGCAGCCGATGCTGATGAAACCGCGCTCGTGCAGCGGGTTGTAGGGGATCTCCAGCATGCGGATGTAGGCCCAGACTTCTTCGCTGCTCATCTGCGCCAGCGGGTTGAACTTGTACAGCGGTTTATCCGGAGTGGAGAAGGCGCTATCCACTTCCAGCATGGCCACCTGGGAACGGGTGCCCGGGCTCTGGTCGCGGCGTTGGCCGGTGGCCCAGGCCGTCACAGTGGAGAGCTTGCGGCGCAGCGGTTCGATCTTGCGGATGCCGCAGCATTCACCATGGCCGTCCTTGAAGAAGCTGAACAGGCCCTTTTCCTTGACCAAGGGTTCCAGCAGGCGCGGGTCCGGCGACAGTATCTCGATGGCGATGCCGTAGTGCTCACGGACCTGCTCGATGAAGCGGTAGGTTTCCGGATGCAGGCGGCCGGTATCCAGGCTGAACACCTTGACGTTCTTGTTCAGCTTCCAGGCCATGTCGACCAGGACGACGTCCTCGGCGCCACTGAAGGAAATCCACAGGTCGTCGCCGAAATGCTCGAAGGCGAGCTTGAGAATGTCCTGGGGGGACTTGCTGGCGTAGGCCGTCGCCAGTTCGGCGACGTCGAAGGGGTGGCTCATCAGGCAGGCTTCCTTTTAGGGGTGGCGCTGGGCGCGCTCTATGGCGCGCATATTAACAAAGGGGGAGTTATGCCCCTAAATAACCAACAGGAAGTACCACTGTGATGTTTGGGTATAAGTGCCGCGTTGCACGGTCCCGGTCGAGTCGTTAGAGTGCCGCCTCCAATCAAAAGCCAATGCGGGGAATTTGCTCGTGGAAATCGCCTGTCTCGACCTTGAAGGTGTACTGGTTCCGGAAATCTGGATCGCTTTCGCGGAAAAAACCGGAATCGAAGCGCTGAAGGCGACCACCCGGGACATCCCGGACTACGACGTGCTGATGAAGCAGCGCCTGCGCATCCTCGACGAGCACGGCCTGAAGCTTTCCGATATCCAGGAAGTGATCGCCACCCTGAAGCCGCTGGAAGGCGCCGTCGAATTCGTCGACTGGCTGCGTGAGCGCTTCCAGGTCGTCATCCTCTCCGACACCTTCTACGAGTTCTCCCAGCCGCTGATGCGCCAATTGGGCTTCCCGACGCTGCTGTGCCACCGCCTGATCACCGACGAGACCGATCGCGTAGTGGATTACCAACTGCGCCAGAAGGACCCGAAGCGCCAGTCCGTGCTCGCCTTCAAGAGCCTCTACTACCGCGTAATCGCGGCTGGCGACTCCTACAACGACACCACCATGCTCAGCGAAGCTCATGCTGGCATCCTGTTCCATGCGCCGGAAAACGTGATCCGCGAGTTCCCGCAGTTCCCGGCGGTGCATACCTACGAAGACCTCAAACGCGAGTTCATCAAGGCTTCCAACCGCCCGTTGAGCCTCTGAACCCCGCCCATGAAAAAGCCCGCGAAAGCGGGCTTTTTTTTGCTCGCGGGCTGAACCCTGTAGGGGCGATTTCAATCGCCAAGCAGGCCGCAGGTCTGCCCTGTGGACGTCCAGGGGTCAGCTTCGCCGACCTTGGCGAATGAATTCGCCCCTACAAAGACCTACTGTCCCAGAGTCAGGAGTTCATCCCCTCCAACGTCTGCATCAGCACCTTCACCTTGGTGATGGACTCGAGGTACTCCTCCTGCCAGTCGGAGTCGGCGACGATGCCGCCGCCGCCCCAACAGCTGGCCTGTCCGTCCTTCACCAGCACGGTGCGGATGGCGATGGAGCTGTCCAGCTCGCCGCGAACATCCAGGTAGAGCAGCGAGCCGCAGTAGATTGCGCGTCGCGTGGGCTCCAGCTCGTCGATGATCTGCATGGCGCGGATCTTCGGCGCGCCGGTGATGGAACCGCCGGGGAAGCTGCCGGTAACCAGGTCCAGCGCGTCCTTGTCGTCGGCCAGGCGGCCGGTGATGGCGCTCACCAGGTGGTGCACGTTGGGATAGCTCTCCAGGGCGAACAGCTCCGGCACCTTCACCGAGCCTATGGCGCAGCTGCGCCCCAGGTCGTTGCGCAGCAGGTCGACGATCATCAGGTTCTCGGCGCGGTCCTTGCGGCTGGCCAGCAGTTCCTCCGCCTGTGCGCGGTCTTCCGCCGGCGTCTGCCCGCGCGGTCGGGTGCCCTTGATCGGGCGGGTTTCCACCATGCCCTGGCTGACCTTGATGAAGCGCTCCGGCGACAGGCTGAGGATGGCGCCGCCATCGTCTAGCGCCTGATAGCCAGCGAATGGCGTCGGGCAAGCCGCGCGCAATGCCTGGTAGGCCGACCACGGATCGCCTTCGCAAGGAGCCTGGAAGCGCTGGGTGAAATTCACCTGATAACAGTCGCCGGCCTGGATATAGGCCTGCACCCGTTCGATGGCGTTGCGGTACTGGTCCTGGTCCAGGTTGGCGCGGAAGGGCGCCTGCAGGTGGAACGGGGTGGTTGCCGGTTCGGCAGGCTCGTTGAACAGGGCAATCAGGCGAGCGCGCTCGGCTTGCGCGAGGCTCGGATGGAACACCAGTTGGCTGGTGCGCAACTGGTGATCGCTGACCAGCGCCCAGGCATAGAGGCCGAGTCGGGCGTCCGGCAAATTCAGGTCGTCGACGGCTTGTTCCGGCAGTTGTTCCACCCTGCGACCGAAGTCATAGGACAGGTAACCGATCAGGCCGCCGACGAACGGCAACTCGATTCCAGCGGGCAGGCTCGCCTCGCCGAGGCTGGCCAGAGCCTTCCGCAGGCGCTGGGCGAAGTCGTTGGCCGATTCGCCCGGAGATGCTGCAAATGCTGCCAATGGCCAGGCGCTGAATAGGTCATAGCGTCCACGCTCGGCGACCGGGCGGCCAGCGTCCAGCAGCACGGCGCCAGGCGCCTGGCGGATGCGGGCGAAGCGTTCGCAGGGAGATTCCTGGTAGGGAAGGGCGTGTAAATGACAGTCAGGCATGGGGGCGGCAGGGGCTGAATGCAGGAGCGGATTCTAGTCTGCCTGTAGTGGCGATCCTAGAGCCTTTTCTGACGTTTACGTAGGAAAAGCATTCTGATACTTATGTACCAATCCCACGGAGATGTACCTCCGAACCACAACGATAACGACACAGGGATTCAGGCAGTGGACGCAGTTCTCAACCCCGCAGCCGGTAGCCGCCAGCGCTCCAAACTCGTGACACCCCAGGCATCTGCCGATTATCTGCCCAGACCCCAGGTTCAGGCGGCACTGGCCGCCCATCCTCATGCACGTCTCCTGCTGTTCTCGGCCCCCGCCGGGTTCGGCAAGACCACCGCCCTCGCGGCCCTGGCCGAGCAGCGTCGAGCCGCCGGCAGCGCGGTGGCCTGGTTCTCCCTGGAGACCGAGGATGACGACCCCGCGCGATTCTTCCAGCAATTGATCAAGACCCTCGGCGAAGCCGTGCCCGGAGTCGGCGACTACGCCCGGGGCTATCTGCACAACACCATGCAGGTGCCGGTCAACGCCGTGCTGGAAAGCCTTCTGGTGGACCTCGCCCGGCACAATGGCCCGCTCCTGCTGGTGCTGGACGACTTGCACCAGCTCAAGGACCCGGAACTTTTCACCGCCCTCGGCCGCCTGGTGCGCCTGGCCCCCGCCAGCTTCACCCTGGCCGTCGGCAGCCGCTCCCTGCCGCCGCTGAGCCTGGCCACCTTGCGGGCCAAGGGCTGGTTGCTGGAGATCGGGCTCGACGAGTTGCGCCTGTCCGTCGAGGAAACCCGCGATTACCTGGCCCGTACCGGCCTGCAACTGGATGATGCCGTACTGGCCGCCCTGCATAGCCATACCGAAGGGTGGGCAATTGGGGTCCAGCTGGCGAGCCTGTGGCTGCGTCACCAGCCGCAAGCCACCGAGCAGATGGAATGCCTGGGCAGTGACCAGGCCACCGTGGGCCAATACCTGCTCGCCAGTGTTTTCGAACAGCTGTCTGTCGATCTGCAGGACGCCCTGCTGGCCCTCGGTGTCGCCAGCCAGCTCAGTGGCGACCTGGCCAACGCGCTGACCGGACGTCAGGACGGGCAGGCCTTGCTGGAACGGTTGGAAACCATGCAGCTGTTCCTCCTGCCACTGGATCGCGAGCGCCAGTGGTACCGCTTCCACCACCTGTTCGCCGATTTCCTGCGTGGCCGTCTCAAGACCCATGATCCGGAACGCCTGAAGCAACTGCACTTCAACGCCAGCCTCTGGTTCACCAACCACCACATGCAGAACCTCGCGATCGAGCACGCCAGCCTGGCCGAGGACCCGGACATGCTGGCTGCGCTGGTGGATGGCTGCGGCCTGGAGCTGATCAACCGCGGACAGTTGAACAAGATCTACCGCTGGCGGCAGAAGGTGCCGGACGACATCGCGGCGCGTTACCCGACCCTGATCCTGGCGGATGTCTGGAACCGCGCAACCGAGATGGCCTTGCCGGAAGCCAACCAGATGCTCGACGAGTTGCTGGCACGCTGGGGCGGCACCCGCGCCGAAGCGCAGATCAGCGACAAGTACCTGGCCACCCTGGCGGTGAAGGCGGCCCTCGCCCTGCAGAAGGACGACCTCGAACTCTGCGTCACCATCGCCCGCAAGGTGGAGGCGCAGCTCGGGCGCAACCAGGCCTTCCTCGAAGTCGCCATCCTGGTGATCGGCGCCATGGCGCTGGTGACCCTGGCCCAGCCGGACCAGGCGCGGCGCCTGCTGTCCCTGGCCCAGCAGCGCAACCATTTCCTCCAAGGCCGTTACCTGGACATGCAGCTGGCCAACGTCGAAATCCTCCTCGCCCTGGAGCAGGGCCAGGTGCGGCAGGCACAGATGCTCTTCGACCAGATGCGCGCGCAAGTCATTCCTCATCTGGGGGAGAAGTCCCGCGCCATGGCGCTGCCGGTCATTGTCGAGTCCCTGATCGCCTACCAGCAGGGTCGCCTCGATGGGTTGGAGGAGCGTCTCGGCGCCGCGCTGACCCACATCGACGTCATCCGGCCGATCGACATCTATGCCCAGGGCATGCTCTTCCTCGCGCGCATCCAGCGCATGCAGGACAAGCCCAAGGAAGCGCAGGCGACCCTGGTGCTGATGCAGAACCTCGCCGCGCGCAACCAGTCCTGGCGCTTCTACGCGCGGGCAGTGGCTGACGAAATCTCGCTGATGCTCCAGGAGCCGGGCACCGACCGCATCAAGCGCGCCGAGCAACGCTTCAAGGGCGTGGACTGGAACAAGCTGGCCAATGGCGGCACTCAGCACGGCGCCAACTCGGCGCTCTGGATGCAGGGGCTGATCCGCGTGCGCCTGCAGCAGGCGCGTGGCCACTTCAGCGAAGCCCTGCACGAGATCACCCAGCTGCGCAGCAAGCTCCAGCCCAACTGGCACGGTCTGCAACGCCTGCGCCTGGACCTGCTGGCAGCCCTCAGCTACCAGCGCCTGGGCTATCAGGAACGTGCCCAGAGCCTGCTGGTGCAGTGCCTGCTCAGTGCCGAGCGGGAAGGTGTGCGCAGCCTGTTCATAGAAGAGGGCGAGGCCATCCGCCAACTGCTCCAGCAACTGGAAGCGGCCGAGCGTCATCCGGCCCTGCAAGGTTTCATTCGCGACCTGCTGGCGTCCTGGCCTGGCAACGACGCTCGCAAATCCCTGGATGTGCTCGAAGAAGGGCTCACCGACCGCGAGCGCGAGGTGGTCTGCCTGGCCGCCAAGGGCATGTCCAACGAAGAGATCGGACAGCAACTGGCCCTGGCGCTGGGGACTGTCAAATGGCACCTGCACAACATCTACGAAAAGCTCAAGGTGCGTAACCGGACCCAGGCGATCCGGCGTGCCCGCGAGCTGGGGCTGCTCGAATCATGACCGACCTCTGCCTGTCACGCCCGCACCAGATTCCCTTGCTGCGCACCAAGCTGTTCCCGGCCGATGCCGGTGGCCGACCGGTGCTGCCGCGCCGCGCCCTGATCCAGCGCCTGCAGGGTGCACGGAACCGCCGCGTATTGGTCCTCAGCGCTCCGGCCGGGTTCGGCAAGAGCACTGTGCTCAGCCTGTTCCGCCAACACCTCCAGGCCGATGGCGCGCACGTCGCCTGGTTGTCCTGCGATGAGACCGACAGCGAGCCGCAGCGTCTGCTGCAATACCTGGTCGCAGCGGTGGATACCACATTGCCCGGCTTCGGCGGCAATACCGTCGGCCTGCTACAGGGTGATGTGAACTGGCCGATCGAGGCGGTGATCGATGCCTTCGTCGGCGACCTGAAGCGCATCGAGGGTGACCTGTACCTCATGCTCGACGACTTCCACCGCATCCGTCATGCGGCCCTCGACCAGGGCGCGCGTTACCTGATCGAGAACCTGCCGGCCAATGTCCACCTGGTCAGCAGCACCCGTTTCACGCCGCGGCTGTTGTTCAGTGAGAGGGAGTCGCTGTTGCTGAAAGCCGAGGACCTGCGTTTGAGCCTCGACGAAACCGATGCCTATTTCCGCGAGGTGCGCCAGCTGACGCTGTCCGGCGACGAAGTGCGCCAGCTGCACACCCGCACCGAGGGCTGGATCACCGCCCTGCACCTGGCGAGCCTGGCGCTCACCCGGCATCCCGACCGCGCGGCGTTCCTCGCCAGCCTCAGTGGCACCGAGCGCAATATCGCCGACTACCTGACCGAAGACGTGCTCGAAAGCCTGCCGCAACCCTTGCAGCAGTTCCTTGACCAGACCTCGGTGCTCGACGAGTTCTGCGCCGACCTCTGCAATGCGCTGACTGGTCGCCGCGACGGACTCGACATGCTGATGCGCCTGCAGCGCGAGCAGCTCTTCATCATTCCCCTGGACGAGCAGGGCGAGTGGTTCCGCTATCACCATCTGTTCGCCGAATTCCTCCAGGGCCGTCTGGCACGCCAGACCGATTCGGCAACCTTGCTGCATGCGGCGGCGCGCTGGTGCGAAGGGCACGACATGCCGGATCGGGCCATCAAGTACGCCCTGCGTGGCCGGGATTTCGCCTTCGCCGCCCAGATGCTGGAGCGTCAGGGCGCACGGCTGATCGCCGGCAACCGCGTCTATGGCATCCTTTCGATGCTCAAGGGTGTGCCCGCCGAGGTCATCCGCGAACACCCGGTGTTCCAGATCTTCTATGCCTGGCAGCTGGCATTCGAACAGCGCTTTGCGGAGTCCGAGGCGCTGATAGAGGAAGTCAGCACGCGCCTGCTGCAGGGGCGCGGCAAGGTGATCCACTTTGGCCTCGGCGAACTGCTGGCTGCCTCACAGGTGCTCAAGGCCCTGGTGATGCTCTATCAGGACAAACTGGAAGCCTGCCTCAAGGTCGCCCGTCAGTGGCTCGCCATGGTGCCGGACAACCAGCCGGTATTCCGTGCCAGCCTGGCCTGCGTGCAAGCGGCGGCCTATGCGCTGATGGGCGAATTCGGTGAAGCCGCCAAGGCCATCGCCGTTGCCCGCGACAACCTGAAGTTGGTGGACAGCGAATACCTGCACGTCATGACCAGCCTGATCGAGTCGCTGATCTGCAAGGAGAGCGGCGAGCTTGAACGCGGCCGCGCCATCGCCGAAACCGCCCGAGCCCGAGTGGAACGGGTGTTCGGCCGGCGCAGCCGGGTAGGCGGGCCGCTGGCCCTGGCCTATGCCGACCTTCTTTATGAGCAGGATCGCCAAGCCGCGATCCTCGCCGAATTGCCCCTGGCCACCACCTGGCGCGATGTGGCGACACCCGTGGAGCTGATCAGCCGCGGCCAGTTGGTGATGGCGCGGGCGCGCTTTTTCGCCGGTGAGCCGGAGCAGGCGCTGGTCCAGCTCGACGAATGGTTGGCTGGCCTGCAGGGCGCGGGCTACGAACGGGTCTTCGCCCACGGCATGGCCTGCAAGGTGCAGTTCCTGCTCTGGCTGCGCCGGCCCAATGAAGCCGAGCGCATCTGCCTGCAACTGCAGCAGCACCTCGCGGTGCTGCCGCTGGCGCGCTACTCCGATGCGCACACGGTGCTGGCCCTGACCGAAGCGCGCCTGGCGCTGACCGAACGCCGTCCCGAGCGCGCCCAGGCGAGCCTGGAGAATTGCCTCGCACGGCAACAGGATGAGCACCAACGCGACCGTCGCCTGCGCCTGTCGCTGTTACTTTCTGTGGCGTACTGGCGCAAAGGTAACAGCGAGAAGGCCTTCTCCCTGTTCCAGAACACCCTGGAAGAGGCCTGGAACCGTGGTTACCGCCGGCTGTTCCAGGACGATGCGCTCTGGCTGCTACCGCTCTGGGATGCCTGGCGTGCGGCCGAACCGAAGCGCGCCGGCGCCTGGCAAGGCGTGGCCGAAAGCCTGCGCGAGCAATGCCGCCGGCTGGCCGTCGATCCAGAAACTTTCGATGAAAATCAAGATGTTAGCCATCGAGAGCGGGAAATTCTGCGGTATGTCGCGGCGGGTCTTTCCAACCGCGATATCGCCCAGGCGGTGCATCTGTCAGAGGCCACCATCAAGTGGCATCTGCACAACCTGTTCGCCAAGTTGGGGGTGCGCAGCCGTACCCAGGCCGTGTTGAAAGGCAAGAGCCTGGGCCTGTTGAGCGAGGCCTGAGGTGGGAGTCCCACCGCCCCTCCATCCCTTGGATGGGCTGGCAGCGGGGGAGGGGCTCAGTAGTTTTGTTCCCAGGTCGAGAAGCATGGTGCTTCACGAATCCTCGCCGGATGCGACTAAGGAAGCAGCGTCCGGCCAGGAGATCGGCGTCAGCCGGTCCAACTGCCGATGACAGGAGTCGACGGCAGGCCCCGGGGGCAACCCACCTGTGAACTTTGGAGATAAAAAGAATGAAAAGCTTCAAACAACTGGCTCTGGCCGCTGCTGTGCTCGCTGCTCCGTTCATGGCCCAGGCCGACCTCAAGGCCATGGACGACTCCGCTCTGTCCGGTGTGACCGGTCAGGACGGCATCAGCATCTCCGGTAGCTTCAACGGTTCCATCGGCAGCATCGTCTACACCGACTCCGAAACCTCCGGCAGCACCACCACCGCCGGTACCCTGCGTCTGGAAACCGTGTCCTTCACCGGCTTCGACATCCTTGACAGCGACCCGCTGAAGATCGACGTGATCGACGGTGGCGCTGGTGGCAGCGACAAGCTGCAGATCAGCCTGCCGTCCATCACCGGCCAGCTCTCGGTTGGCGCCATCCGCGTCGGCGATTCCAGTGCTGCCAGCATCGGCTCGCTGGCCGTCAACAACATGAACATGTCCGGCTCCACCCTGAAGGTCTGGGGTCACTGACAGCTGCGTTGATCCTGTAACCCGGAAAGCCTCGCCGACCCGGTCGGCGGGGCCTTCTCCGCGAGAAGAGTCGAGTAGTCGGAACGGCAATGATCGAAATCCTGATTGGCAGTTTGCTCGGTCTGTTCGGCTTCACCCAGACGGTGGACACCAAGCCGCAACCGCAAGGCGCGGTGAACATCAGCCAGCCGCTCTCGCCCAATGGCCCGTACCGTGAAACGGCGGTCGTCGAGCCGATGAGCCAGCTTCAATTCCGTAACGTCATCCGCCAGGCCTACGACTACAGCTGCGGTTCCGCCGCGCTGACCTCGTTGCTGGACTATTACCTGGGCCGCAACCTGGAAGAACGCCAGGTGATGGAAGGCCTGCTGCGCTACGGCGAAGCCGACAAGATCGTCGAGCGCCGTGGCTTTTCGCTGCTGGACATGAAGCGCTTCGTCGGCGCCCTGGGCTACAAGAGTGGCGGCTTCCGTGCCGAGTTCGGCGATCTCGACGCCCTGGAACACCCGGCCATCGTTCCGATCCACTACGGCGGCTTCAAGCATTTCGTGGTGGTGCGCGACGTCTACAACGACCACGTATTCGTCGCGGACCCCGCTCTCGGCAACATCAGTTTCACCCGTGCCCGTTTCGAAGAAATCTGGGACCAGAACGTCCTCTTCGTGATCTTTCCCTCGGGCAACGAGCCGCAAAACGCCATGGCCCTCACCGAGCGCGACCTGCGCCTGGTGGACGACCGCATCGTCAGCCTGCTGGCGTTCAAGGAGTTTCCGCAGATCACCAAGTTCACCCAGAACGAAATCGACGAACTGGGTTCGGGGGGCGATATCCGCTACATCCGTCGCAAGTGACACCCGCTCATAACAAGAAAGACCTGGGGATAGCACCATGGGACCAAGGGAATACGCATGGCTGGCCATGCTGGTGCTTTGTACCAGTCTGCCGCTGCAGGCCGAGGAGAGCTCGGTTGACGAGGCGCGTGACGCGCTGAGCAAAAAGGAAGACGACGCCGACAGCGCCAAGGCGCTGGAAGAGGTGTTCCAGGCCTCCGAGAAGAGCTACACGCTGCTCAAGAAAGGCGAGCGCACGCTCACCTACGGTTTCGACTATTCGCTGGTGCGCGATACCCAGATCGAAACCTTCCGCACCGGCAGCAACGTCTACAGCGTGCTCAGTCAGAGCGAGGCCCAGCACACCTTCACCAACTCCTTCACCTTCGACTACGGGGTGTGGGACAACCTGACCTTCAGCGTGCGCCTGCCCTTCGTCGCCAAGTACGACACCGAACGCGACCTGAACGTCTACAGCCTCGGCGACATTTCCGCTTCCCTGCGCTGGCAGCCCTGGGCCTCGACCCGCGGCCGTCCGGTCACCACGCTCTTTGCCACCCTGGGCCTGCCCACCGGGGAAAGCCCGTACGACATCAACTCCGAGAACGACCTGTCCACCGGCAACGGCTACTACAGCCTGGGCGTCGGCGCCAACATGTCCTACGTGATTGATCCGGTCGTGCTGTTCGGTTCGGTGGGTTACACCTACAACCTGCCGGTGCATGACATCCACCAGATGCGCGGCGGGCGCATCCTGGAAGACGTGGAACCGGGCGACACCCTCAACTTCAGCATGGGCTTCGCCTATGCGCTCTCCTACGATGTGTCCCTGGCCACCTCCTACCAGATGGCCTACACGACCAAGCCGACCTACAAGTTCGAGACCGCCAACCTGGAGGGCACCGAACAGACCAGTTCGATCATGAACTTCTCCCTCGGCCTGCGAACGTCGCCGGACTACATCATCAACGTCAACGCCGGCTTCGGCATGACCGAGGACTCGCCGGACGTACTCCTGGGGCTCTCCGTACCCCTCGACATCAAAGGCCTCAAGGCCCAGTAACCGGCGAGAGATCACCTCATGAGCACGCACCTTTCGCCGCTTGCGCGGGCGATCGCCGGGGTCGGCCTGTGCTGGGCGGGCCTGGCCCAGGCCCAGCTGGCCAACGACCTGACCATCGGCAACCCCAAGGCGATGGCCATGGCCAATGCCATTACCGCCGATTCCTCCGGGATCGACGCGGTGCACTACAACCCGGCCGCACTGACCAAGCTCAAGGGCCGCCAGACCACGGTGAAGTTCCTCACCGGCGTGATGGATATCCGCGCCAAGTTCGAAGCCCCCGAGGACTACGGTTTCCTCGGTTACGACGATGACCCCGTGGCGAACTCCAGCAGCCGCACCCTGACCCCGGCCATGTACCTGCCGGGCATGGGCGGCATGACCGAAGTGCCGGTGCTGTTCGCACCGCTGGCGGGGCTCTCGATCAACCCGCCGGGCTCCAAGTTCACCTTCGCCACCAACGTCTACGCGCCCATGGCACTGGGTTACTCGCGGGATTCCGACAGCGATCCGGCGCGCTACCAGGGGCGTGAAGTCGCCTTGCAGCGCATCACCTACTTCTCGCCCTCAGTGGGCTACCAGATGAACGACGAGCTGGCGGTGGGCCTGTCCATCGGCTTCTCCCACCAGGCGATGGCACTCAACCAGGACTTCCGCAACCCCGGCTTCCTGACCGGTCTGACCCGGCTGTTCAACGAGTTCCTCTGCCTGCCGGGGATGGGCGAAGTCGTCTCCGGGATCATCAACGTCTGCGGCGGCAAGATCGGCCCGTTCGACACGCTGGCCAACATGGACCTGGACCTTCAGCAGTCGCTGTCGCCCACCTGGAACATCGGCTTCCTCTGGGAACCCACCGACTGGTTCGCCTGGGGCGCCACCTACCAGAGCGAGGCGCGCATGCACCTGCAGGGCAAGTACCGGGTCGACTACAGCAAGGACTGGCAGGGCTTCTGGTCCGGCATGCAGTCCTCGCTGTTCGGTCAGGTGTTGAGCCCGCTATTTCCCCTCGGCAACGTCGACGAAGAGATGGGGAACGCGTCTCTGGACATGACCTACCCGGACAACTTCTCCACCGGAATCAAGATCGTCCCCTTCGACCGCTGGCAGTTCAACTTCGACCTGAAGTGGAGCGGCTATAGCGACTGGAACGAATTCGAGATCGAATTCGACCGCGAGCTGGACCTGCTGCGCATCGCCAAGAACTTCGGCGGCGGCAATGCCACCGACCGCAGCATCATCCTCGACCGTGGCTACCGCGACACTTGGAGCTGGGCACTCGGCATGCAGTACCAGTGGACCGACCGCCTGGCCGTGCGCGCCGGCTACGAGTGGCGCCCCTCGGCCATCCCGGACGACAAGGCCGATGTGCTCGCACCCATCGGCGACGCCCACCTGTACGGCCTGGGCCTGGGGTACCGCTGGGACAAGGACACTAACATCGACATCGGCTTCAACTACTTCACCACCAAGCAGAGCACCAAGGCCGACACCAGCTGCAACCTCAACTGCAGCGGTATCGACAACCTGGTCTACAACCCTTACGCCGGCCAGAACGTCTCGACTTCGGTGAAGGCGTACATCCTGGCCCTGACCTACCAGACGACCTTCTGATGAAAGCGCCCATCCTGCTCATCGCCCTGTCCCTCGCCGGCACCGCCCAGGCCAGCAGCGGCCGCTACCTGACCTGGATCGACGATCAGGGCCGGGTCCACAACACCTTCGTCGACAGCCGCTACAGCGAGCAGCAGCGTCAGGCGGCCCGGCGCGTCGTCCAGAGCGACCAGGCACGCCTGAAGGACAGCGACGACGCCCAGTGGCCCGGCAGCGCGAAGGCCGGCGAAAGCAAACGGCGCTATTTCACCTGGGTGGATGCCAGCGGCAACCTGCAGAACAGCTTCTACGCGGCCGGTCAGGTGGATTCGGGACAGCGCGACTTCGTGCTGCCCAACGGGCAGCGCTCCGAGGAATACGTCGACTCGGACGTCCTCGAAGGCCGTGGCTACTCCCGCCCGGAACAGGGGCCGGAGTACTTCACCTGGGTCGACGAGCAGGGCCGCACCCACAACTCACCGGTGCCGGCGCGAGGCAAGGAGACGGATGGAGATGACGCGCGCCCCGGTCCCATCGCCTATACCGAAGCCCGCGAGATGGAATTCAAGCGCAAAGCCGCGCTGTTGCCCTCATTGGACGGGCAGCCCACCGCCGCCATGAAGGCCCTGCTGGAGGGCAGCGAAGAGCAGGGCAAGGCGCTTTACCAGAGCCTGGTGGACCGCTGCTGTGGCCAGTTGGCGGATGCCGCCTTCACCGAAGTCTCGGTCGAAGAGCCGCGTTATGAGGAGCTGAACAACCTCTCGCCAAGCTTCGACTTCCCCATGGGCCGCAGCTACTACAGCGCCCTCAAGCTGCCGCGCTCCCAGCACAGTTACGGACTGCGCATCCGCAGCTTCGCCAATCGCCAGGTGGTCTATCCCTCGCTGCTGTTCCTCGATGAGGCCAAGAGGCCCACGCGATTGGTGAGCGATGCGGTCTACCAGCTCCACGGCGAAACCTGGTACCGCTATGCATTCATCGAAGGCACGGTGCAGGTCCGCGCCAACCAGGGCGAACGCTATGTGCTGCTGCTGACCACCGATGAAGACCGCAGCCTGCAGACCCTGGACAACAAACCCTTCAAGCGCCCGCTGCAGGACCTGGCCCTGAGCGAAGCGGGGATGCAGGTGCACGAGCACGCAGACCAGGGCTCCTTCGAGCTGGCCATCGTGAAATGACAATGCAATCCCAGTCATTTGTGGGGGCGAATTCATTCGCTAAGGGCAGCGCAGCTGCCCCCTGGAGTTACTCAAGGCAGGCCTTCGGCCTGCTCAGCGATTGAAATCGCCCCCACAGGAGGTGCACAGGCACTCGGTGCCTGTGCGCTTTGCTCCCCTCTCCCTCTGGGAGAGGGGCCGGGGGTGAGGGAGGGCGGGTAAACCGTCGCAGGGTGGCTTGACCGCGCGCTATGCTGGCAACCCCAGCGACCCGAAGCGGATTTCCTGCCATGTCCGACACCAGCGCGCTCTTCACCCGCAACTCCGACGCCTACCGCGCCAATCGTCCCACCTATGACCCCGCCCTGATCACCTGGCTCAGCCAGCAGGCGCCGGACCTTTCCCTGGCCTGGGACTGCGGCTGCGGTTCCGGCCAGGCGACCGTCGACCTCGCGCGGCATTTCCAGCGGGTGGTGGGGACCGATGTGAGCGCGCCGCAACTGGCCAAGGCCGAGCCGGCGGCCAATATCGACTATCGCTGCGAGCCGGCGGAGCAGACTTCGCTGGCAGACGCCAGTGTCTCCCTGACCCTGGTGGCGCAAGCGCTGCACTGGTTCGACCTGGAGCGTTTCTACGCGGAAGTGCGCCGCGTGAGTCGGCCGGGCGGATTGCTGGCGGTGATCTCGTACAACCTCACGACGATCACGCCCGAAGTGGATGCATTGGTCAGTCATCTCTACAGCGACATCCTCGGCAGCTACTGGGCCGAAGAGCGCAAGCATGTGGAGCAGGGCTACCGCACCTTGCCGTTCCCCTTCGAGCGCATCGAGGTGCCGCCCTTCACCCTGGATACCGAGTGGGACCTGGCGCGGCTGTTGGGTTACCTCGAAAGCTGGTCGGCGCTGGCGACTTACCAGACGACCCACGGCACCAACCCGCTCGACCTGCTGCGCGAGCGATTCGCGCAAGCCTGGGGTGACCCGGCCAGCACCCGCCGGGTGAGCTGGCCGTTGGTGGTGAATCTGGGGCGGGTCGCCTGACCCCTTTGTGGGGGCATGACCTCCTGTAGGGGCGAATTTATTCGCCAAGCAGGCCGAAGGTCTGCCCCGGGGACTCCCAGAGGGCAGCTTCGCCGCCCTTGGCGAATGAATTCGCCCCTACAAGAATTGCCCAGCTGGTCCGCGCCTCAAGCCGGCAAGCTCGCATCCTTCCCATTGTGCGAAGTGAAGTCCACCGACCGGTCCACCATGTTGATCGCTGCCACCAGCTGTTCAGGCTGGGAGCGGGCCGAAGCCATGGTCCATTGGTCATAGCGGTCGTTGCCGATCCGCACCATGCGGATATGGGTGGTGCGGTCGGCGTCGACTACCGGGTCCGGATCGAAGAAGCCGAGCTTGCGCCGCAGCTTCTCCAGGTCCGCCGGGTCGCCTGTGAGGAACAGCCAGCCCGGGCCGACGTGGTGGGACTCGGCGTACTCCCTGAGGATTTCCGGCGTATCCAGCTCCGGTTGCAGGGTGATGGAGTACATGAAGACATTCTTCCCGGCGCGGTCGCCCAGCAGCTTCTGCGTGCCGCGCAGGTTGGCGGTCATGGTGGGGCAGAGGCCGCCGCACATCGTGTACATCATGTTGAAGGCCACCACCTTGTCACGCATGAGGTCGTCGTAGAGCTTCACGCGTTTGCCCAGGTGCGTGTAGAGCGTGAGGTTTGGGAAGTAACGGGCGCCGAAGCTGTCGCCCTCAGCGTACTCGGGTTCAGGGGCGGCCCAGTTGCGGCCCACCAGGCCGGCGCCCAGCGCGGCCAGGCCTGCGGCAGCCACACCGGCGCCGAACAGCAGGTTTCTGCGAGTGTTCATCTGGCATCTCCAGTAACGATCAAGGATTGGCTGTGGCTTAGCTGACGCTGCACCCGGCTGGCGTTTCGGGGGGCGTGTCGTCCTCGATGTCCCAGCGCATCATCATGCCGTGGTCCTCGTGGATCACGTTGTGGCAGTGCATGACGTACTTGCCGGTGAAATCGCGGAAGCGCAGGAACACCCTGACCGCCTCGTTCTTGCCGAGCACATAGACGTCCTTGCGTCCTCGCTCGTGTTCCGGAATGGCCACGGGCACGCCGTTGACCGTCTTGCTAAGGATGCGGCCTTCCTCGAAGTGGATGTGCACCGGGTGCTGCCAGCCGCCGCTCTCGTTGACCAGCTCCCAGATCTCGCACTCGCCCTTGTCGATCTTCGCGCTGGTCTCGAGGATGTTCTCCGGTTTGCCATTGACCGCCCATTCGCCGCCCTTGCGGTCGAACACCCAGCGGCGCACCTTGGCCCGTTCGATTTCCTCGTCGCACAGCGGGCGCAATGGCCGCAGCACATCGGGCACCTGGCTCAGGTCCTGCTCCGGCGGGTCGCGGTCCACCAGCAGCTTGAGCACCTTGGTGCCGGAGCCATCGACCTTGTCCGGCCCCTTGGTGGTGTCCTGGATCAGGCGGTTGGTGAGGAACAGCTCGGTGCCGATCGGGTACTTGGAGAAGTCGACCACCAGGTCCGCGCGTTCGGCGACGCCCAAGTGCACCTTGCCCATGTTGCGGATGGGTGCGGGCAGCAGATTGCCGTCGTTGGCAATGTAGGTGAAGGTCTGTGCCTTGCCCTTGCTGTCGTGCAGGTAGAACTCGTAGAAGCGCGACGGGCCGGCATTGAGCAGGCGCAGCCGGTATTTGCGACGGGCGACCCGCAGCACCGGTTCGATCTTGCCGTTGACGAGGGTCTTGTCGCCCAGGGTGCCGTCGGGGCTGAAGCGGTCGAAGACCAACTGGCCCTTCGCGTCGAAGCGCATGTCGTTGAAGCTCAGCATGTAGTCGTACGGGAAGCTGGGCAAACGCAGCGCTTCCGGGCTCGGGTCCTTCTCGTTGCCGGAATCCAGGTGGTCGAAGATGACGTAGAAGCCGAACATCCCGCGCACCACGTTCTGCGAGGTGGCCTGCCAGGTGTGGTCGTGGAACCACAGCGTGCCGAGCGCTTCGCGGTAGTCGCCGATGCCGTTCTGCATCTCGTCCAGGCCGGCGTAGACGTTGGGGTAGAAGTGGTCCTTGTACTCGCCCTTGTAATCCATGGTCAGGCCCTGCTTCTGGGCACTGAAGAAGTCGCCAGGAAAACCGTCACTTTCCGAAGGGCAGTGCAGGTTGTGCAGGTGCACCGAGATATAGGGAACGCCGACGCCGACGTGGTCCTTGGGCAACTTGCAGTGGAAGCGGCAAAGCACCGGCTGGCCGTAGCGCGCGAAGATGATCGGGCTGAAACTGTCCGGGGTGGAGTCGGCGGCGCGGTAGCTCCAGACCTTGATTTCCGGCAGGTCGGGGTGAGCCTTCCACGGGCGTTCCACCACATTGATTTCGTACATCGTCGGGTTGACGCCCAGTTCGTCATAGCGCTGGTGCGGCTTGCGGCCGCATTCGCCGTGTTCTGCGTCGGCGGTTGCGGAAGGCGGGGCCACCTGCACGCCGTCGGCGCCATGCAGCACGCTGACCGGGTTCAGCGGACTCATCTGGTTGGGAAGGAATTCCTTCCACGGCGTGGTTCTCGGGCTGGTTATTTCCGAGGTGTCGCTGTCCTTGGCCTGGCTGTCGCTTTCCGCGAGCAGAAGGGGCAGGGCGCTGGCGGCAGCGGACCATTTGAGGAATGAACGGCGGTTGGTGTTGGCGGGTTGTTCTGATTGTTGGTGGCTGTCGCCGGTGGCACGGCTGGCGACAAACGAGGTTCCCCTGTACAGCAAGCGAGAGATATTCACGGCTGCGGTCCTCCACAGCTTGATTGACGGTGAATTTTCGATCGCTCTGACTGCTTCAGAAGCACCTCGTACCGGTCGGCCTTATTGGCTCTGTAGTGATTGCCGGTCGAAGCGTGTAACGCGCTTTTTGAAACAGGTTGAAACAAACTTATAGGAGGCAATTCCGCAGTGCCATCATTCACCTGAGTGAAAACCGCCTTTGGCGGACTGGCGGCTGAACTACGGATACGAACGGTATAAAAGTACAAATGGATGAGTGACTTATCGCGGCAAAGCGTTGGCGCTTGAAGGCCGCTGGAAAGTTGACATGTGCGGGAGGAGAGATGCACCAGGTTTCACACTATGCGGTAGGCGAAGGGCTGGACGCGGAACGTCAGCTGCTGGAGCGCGTTCAGCAGGGCGAAGGTGAGTGCGGGCTGCTCCTGTGGCGACCACGGGAAGCTGCCCTGGTCATGCCGCAGCGCATGAGTCGGCTGGCTGGATTCGCCACCGCCGGCTCGGAATGCCAGGCGCTGGGCTGGCCGATCGCCTTGCGCGACAGCGGCGGCGAGCCCGTGCCGCAATCGCCGGCGGTGCTGAATGTGGCGCTCGTTTACGCGTTGCCGCCCCGTGAGAGCGAGCTGACCCGGATCGAGAACGCCTACCTGCGACTCTGCCAGCCGATGCTCGACTGGCTCGCCGGCATGGGGCTGGAAGGCGGGTTGGGTGAGGTGGACGGGGCGTTCTGCGACGGTCGTTACAACGTCACCCTGGAGGAACGCAAACTGGTTGGCACGGCCCAGCGCTGGCGACGCCGGCGCGACGATCACCGACATGTGGTACTGGCCCATGCCGCCGTGCTGATGGAAAACCAGCGCGAATCCATGGTCGAGGTGGTGAATGCCTTCTATCAGGGCTGCGAGATGGAAAATCGCTGCCGCGCCAGCAGCCATATCGCCCTGGACGAGTGCGTGGGGCAGGTGTGGAGCCGGCTTGATTCACTTCGTGATTGCTATCGCCGGACACTGAGCGAGGCGGGTCTGAATCTGGAATGAGCAGGACGGGAAGGGTAGCCATTCGTCAGTGAATAGAAGTAATTCACATTTGGCATCGAATGTCGCTTGACTGAAAAATGAGAATCATTATTATTACAACCACTGGCCTCGCGGCCAGCTGGATAAGCTGACAAGCCCAGTTTCGGACTCATCAGATTATCTCCTCATCAGGCTAATCACGGTTATTGACCCGGCAATTTGCCGGGTCTTTTTTTGCCTGCGAATTCATTCGCCAGGCGGGACGCAGCCCCGCCGTAGGTTGGTCCGAGGAACGAGGCCCAACAGCGGACTTCCGGGAATCGTTGGGTTTCGCTGCGCTCTACACCAACCTACGGGAGGTTTGAGTGGTGTGTAGGGTGGATCACGCTTCATCGATCCGCCATCGGCGCTCGGCCTGGACTCGTTGGTGGATGTGAAGAGCGACATCCACCCTACGGCTGAGGCGTTGGCACTCATTTGTAGGGGCGAATTCATTCGCCAGGCGGGACGCAGTCCCGCCGTAGGTTGGTCCGAGGAACGAGGCCCAACAGCAGACTTCCGGGAATCGTTGGGTTTCGCTGCGCTCTACACCAACCTACGGGAGGTTTGAGTGGTGTGTAGGGTGGATCACGCTTTACCGATCCACCATCGGTGCTCGGCCTGGCCTCGCTGGTGGATGTGAAGAGCGACATCCACCCTACGGCTGAGGCGTTGGCACTCATTTGTAGGGGCGAATTCATTCGCCAAGCAGGCCGCAGGTCTGCCCATCGGACTTGCAGGGGTCAATGCCTCTTCGCTTTCCTGATCCGCATGAATATCACCCCGAGAATCAGCGCGACCACCGGCGTCATCACCAGGATCGCCGTCTTCGGCGATATATCCAGGCCGATGGTGTGCAGGCCGCCGTAGAACAGCTTGAACAGGCTCAGCAGGTAGTAGCTGATGGCGATGATCGACAGGCCTTCCACCGCCTTCTGGATCTTGATCTGCGTATCGGCGCGGGCGTTCAGGCTGCGCAGGATCTCCGAGTTCTGTTCTTCCACCTCCACATTGACCCGTGCCCGCAGCAGGTCACTGAGATTGGCCACGCTCTGGCCCAGGCGCACCAGGCGCTGGTCGGTGGCCGCACAGTAGCGCACGGTGGGACGGAAACGGCGTTCGATGAACACCCCCAGGCGCTGGCAATCATCGATGTGGGATTCGCGCAGCTCATTGATGCGCTCGAAGACGATCTGCGCGTACGCCTCCGTGGCGCTGAAGCGCTGGCGGGTGCGGGCGGTGCTGCGCACGATGCGGGCGGAGAGGGCGGCGATATCCGTCGACAGCTCCTTGGCGCTGCCCTTGCCCTCGGCGTTGCGGTCGGAAAGCCGGGCCAGTTCCTTGTCGTATTCCTTCAGCTGCACGCTCACCGCCTGGGCAACCGGCAGGGTGAGCGAGGCCATCATGCGGTAGGTCTCGATTTCCAGCAGGCGGCGGATCATCCGGCCAAGGCGATAGGCATTGAGCCGGCGGTTGACCAGCAGGATGCGGTTCACGCCGTCTTCGCTCAGGCGGAAGTCCGACCAGGCGATGGCATCGCCGCCGCCCAGGGTGGAACCGGATGGGTCCTTGAACCCGTACGCGGCGGTATCGCCCGCCCAGTTCGTATCCGACTCCACCAGCACCTGGTCGGCATTGATCAGCAGGTGGCGATGGTCGGCCACCAGGCTCTCCAGCACCGCCGGCAGGGGCGGCCAGAATTCATCGCCCGCATGACGCGGCACCACCAGGGTCAGGGTGAAGAACTCGGTGTGGCGTTCCCATTTCAGGGTGTTCTCGCCTTGGCGCAGGAGGCCCTGGGAGCCATTGCTGGCCAGGGGCGCATCGGCGGTCTGGTTGAGGCGCTCCACCAGGGCGTCGCAGACGTCCTCGGCATCGGAAAAAGCGAAGTGATAGACGTTGGCCGGATCACGGAAATAGATCGATGGCCGCGAGTGCAACTCGTTATGCAGGGCTTTGCGAAGTGGATGCATGGGGAATTCTGCGGGCAGGGAGGTTTTCTTCGATGACGCGGCCAGGTCATGGCGCGGTCACACCCGCGAAGAACTTGTGGCAGGAGCCACCGACCAGTCGGGGCGGGTAGCCCTTCAGGCCGGTGGCGACGGGGAGTGGCGACGGAGCCGCCGGATGACGCTCCTGAGTCTTGTGGACCCCTAGGCGCGAAACTGTTGCATCAGCCCCTGCTGATGGTTGGCCAACTCGTTGAGCTGGCGACTGACCTGGGCCGATTGCTCGGCCTGTCCGGAGAGCGATTCTGTCACGTCGCGGATGGCTTCGACGTTGCGATTGATCTCGTCTGCGACGCTGCTCTGTTCCTCGGCGGCACTGGCAATTTGCAGGTTCATCTCGGTGATCAGGTTGACGGCCTCGCTGATGCGCTCCAGGGCCGCCGCAGCCTGTTGCACCTGGCTCACGTTCTCCTGGGCCAGGCCGTGGCTGCCGTGCATGGCCTGGGTCACATCGCGGGTGCCGTTCTGCAGGTTGTCGATCACCTGGCGGATCTCTTCCACGGAGTCCTGGGTGCGCTGCGCCAGGCTGCGCACCTCGTCGGCCACCACGGCGAAACCGCGCCCGGCGTCGCCAGCGCGTGCGGCCTCGATGGCGGCATTCAGTGCCAGCAGGTTGGTCTGCCCAGCGATGGAGAGGATCACCTCCAGCACCGAACCGATCTGCTCGCTGCTCTGGGCCAGCGTCTGCAACTGGGCCATGGCCTCGCTCATATCCCGCGCCTGGGCGTGAATGGCGCTGGTGGTGAGGTTGATTACCT
Source organism: Metapseudomonas resinovorans (assembly GCF_002003485.1). Lineage (GTDB taxonomy): Bacteria > Pseudomonadota > Gammaproteobacteria > Pseudomonadales > Pseudomonadaceae > Metapseudomonas > Metapseudomonas resinovorans_D. The sequence continues at coordinate 33,144 of NZ_BDMA01000076.1, read as the reverse complement.
CCAGGCCTTCGCGACTGGCCTGGTCGGCGTTACGCGCGGCATCGGCGGCCTGCGCCGCACTTTGCGCCGAGGCGTTGGCCGTCGCGGACATTTCATGCAAGGCGGTGGCCACCTGGTCGATCTCGCGGAACTGCTGCTGCATGCCTTCGCTGGTCTGGCGCGCGATCAACGCCGACTGGTCGGCGGTATCACGGGCGTCGCGAACCGAACCCTGGACCTTGGCGATCACCGGTTGCAGCTTGTCGAGGAAGCGATTGAAGGCCAGTGCCAGGCGGCCCAGTTCGTCACGCCGGGCGTAGGTCAGGCGGCGGGTGAGGTCACCCTCACCGTCGGCGATGTCTTCCAGCATGCCGGCCAGTCGCAGCAACGGACGCGTCACACCACGGGCAGCCAGCCAGATCATGGCAACGCCCAGTAGCGCCGCGACCGAGCCGAGGATGAATTCCAGTGCCGAGCTTTGCAGGCGTTCGTCATCCATCTGCACTTTCAGCGCCTCGGCGGGCGCCAGCAGCACCCGCTGCGGCACGCCCAGCAGCACGCCCCAGGGCTTGGCCCCGGCGATGGGGGAGAGGGGTTCGAGCACACTGATCTGCCCCTTGTCGATAAAGGCGTGGGGCTCGCTACGGCTGAGGAAATCGAGGAATTCGGTGGCCTGGTCCGGTAGCACCGCCTGGAGGCGCTTGCCCAGCTGGGCGGCATCCTGGCTATGGCCGGCGACCACGCCGGATGGGCTGATGATGCTGACGCGGCCATTGCCCTCATAGAGTTCACGGCTGCTGGTCAGCGCGTCCTGTTGCAGGCTGTCGAGACTGATATCGAGGCCGATAACCGCCAGCACCTTGCCATTCTCCAGCAGCGGGAACGCGATGCTGGTGACCAGCCTGCGAGCGCCAGAGGACTCGTCGAAGTACGGCTCCAACAAGCACAGCTGCCCGCTGTCGCGCGGGCAGGTGAAGAAGGCGTTGAACGGGGCGCCGCTTGGGCCGGGGGAGGTGTCCGCCAGCAGTTTCTCGTCGCCCGGGACGGCCTGCAGTTCGCCCGGTTTGGCTTGCAGCCAGTACAGCGCGTAACGCCCGGTATCGTTGCTGCCGAGGTCGTTGCGACCGCGGAATTCGGCGTCGCGGCCATCGAGGGCATCGGGCTGGAAGATCAGGAACAGCCCGAGCAGCTCAGGTCGCTGCTCCACGGCCTTGCGCAGCTCCCCGGCCAGTTCTCCCCGCAGGGTTTCCGCACTGATCTCGCCGCGTGCCGCACGCTCGCGCAGGTAGAGCAGGTGCCGCGCCAGACCGAGGCCATATTCGTGGGTGCGGGTGAAGCTGCGCTGGATCTGCAGGGCCTGGACCTTGCCCAGGGCCTGCAGGTTGAGGCGCGCGGCTTCGGCGAGCATGCGCCCCGCTCGGTGCTGGCGCGGGTCTGGTAGAGCGACAGGCCAACCAGCAGCCCAACCACCAGGATCAGGCAGATGCTCGCCAGGAGGGTGATCTTGCTCTGGATGCTGAGGCTGGAGCTGGACATGGGCGCGATCGCTTGGGAAGCCGGGGCGTTGCCGCCCCGGAAAGGTCAGAAGACGGTGACGAACACCAGCTGGCTGTAGAGGTTGCTGTCGTCGCCGCCGAGCTGGGTGCCGCCTTCCTCTGCGCTGCGGTCAGGCTTGTAGAGGCCGACCAGGGGCATGACGATCAGGTTGTCGCTCACCGCCCATTCGGCGTAAAGATCCAGTTCGCGGCCGTCGGTATTGCCCAGGTCGCGGTCCAGGGTGTTGAAGTCGAACCACAGGGCGCCGAGGCTCAGGTTCTCCAGCGGCGACACCTTGAAGGCAACGTGGTGGACCTGGGTGTTGGTGTTGAACGGGCCGGCGTAGTTGGCCGCCACCTCACCCTGGAACCAGGTGCCGTAGCCACGGCTGAAGCCGGTGAACAGTGCGTCGTAACCTTCCGAGAAACGGCTGTAGCGGTAGCTGACATTCGGACTCCAGGCCACATCGGAGAAGGTCCAGCCGGCTTCCAGATACCAGGCGTTCTCGTCGTCGACGTCCTTTTTGTCCTGCCAGGCGTATTCACCGGAGAGGAACAGGTTATCGACCCCGGCATTGCCCTGGCCGCGCACGCTATAGGTCTTCATGCCGTCGCGCTCGGCCTGGAAGGGCGATGCGAATTCTTCGTCGACATCGCTGATGTCGATGGCGGTCAGGCCCAGGGTGCCGGCTTCGGATACATGCTCCAGGTTGCCGACCACCATCTCGGTCTTGGCCTGGGCGCGGTTGTCGGATTTCAGCCACATCAGGTCGCCGCGCAGGCCATCCTTGCCGCCGAGGCGCAGCACGGCGGTCTGGTCGAACGCCTTGCGTGCAGCCAGCCAGTAGGCGCCACCGCGGTTGAACTCGCCATCGGCAAGGCCGTTGCCGAGGTTCAGGGCATCGCCATTGATGAGGAAGCCGTCGCCGATCATCAGGTTCTGGCGGCCGAAGGAGAAGTCCACGCCGTCTTCGCCCAGGGCGTCGAACAGTTGGCCGGAACGCCAGCCGAGATAGGCGTCTTCGATCTTGGTAGTGCGCTCGGAACCGTCGGTGAAGCCAGCCGCGTCACCGTCACCCCAGGTGCCCGAGCTGAGCATGTTGAAGGCGCCATAGCTGGTGCCGGCCCCCGCCAGCCCCTGATCGAAGCTGATGCCGTACTTGGCATAACCTTCACGCCACGACGACGACCCCTCGCTCTTCGAACCAGCGATAGCGTAGTTCTCCTGGCTGTGGAAGAAGCCGTACACGGCCTCCAGGGTTGCATTCAGATGGGCGTCTTCGTCGGCGTACAGCTCGTAAGCACCCGCCTGAGTGGCGGCGCCCACCAGTAGAGCGAGGGTGGAAAGTCGGAACAGGTTCGACCGGAACATCGCGAGGCATCCTTCTTTTTGGAATTGGCAGCGGAGCGTTTCTGCGTCCGGATACTAAGGAGTTGCTGTGCGCTGGCCTTGTGCCTGCTTGCCAAGGGCTTGAGGCTGCGTGCCAGATTCGGAATGGGGGGGAACATTCGCCAAGCGGGACGCAGTCCCGTCGTAGGTTGGTCCGAGGAACGAGGGCCAACAGCAGACTTCCGGGAATCGTTGGGTTTCGCTGCGCTCTACACCAACCTACGGGAGGTTCGAGCAATGTGTAGGGTGGATCACGCTTCATCGATCCACCATCGGTGCCATGCCTGGACATCGCTGGTGGATGTGAAAAGCGACATCCACCCTACGGCCTGGGCACGGTTGTCCGTAGGGTGCGCCGTGCGCACCGGAGTTTCCGCGCAGGTTCAAGCAGGGCCAAAAAAAACCGGCCCTAAGGCCGGTCATAAACTCACGCAGCGACTCGGTTTACACAGCCTCGGGGCGTTTCAGCACCAGGGTCAGGATGTCGTAGCTGGCCACCAGCTCGCCGTTCTGGTTGGTGACTTCCACGTCCCAGGCCACCACACCTTGCGGCTCGCCTTTCGGGCTCTTCTTGCCCTGGTCGATCTTGCGCTTGCAGGTCAGGCGCGCCTGGATGGTGTCGCCGATGCCCACCGGGGTGATGAAGCGCAGGCTGTCCAGACCGTAGTTGGCCAGTACCGGGCCGGGGGCCGGGGAGACGAACAGGCCTGCGGCGGCGGAGAGCACGAAGTAGCCGTGGGCGATGCGCTTGCCGAACTGGGATTCCTTGGCGGCCAGCTCATCGAAGTGCATGTAGAAGTGGTCGCCCGACAGGCAGCCGAAGTTGACGATGTCGGCTTCGGTGACGGTGCGACGGTGGGTCAGCAGGGACTCGCCGATCTGCAGCTCGTTGAAGTAGCGGCGGAACGGGTGTACTTCGGTCTCGACCACCTTGGCGCCACGCACGTATTCGCCGGTGACGGCGGCCAGCATGGTGGGCGAACCCTGGACGGCGGCGCGTTGCAGGTAGTGCTTCACCGCGCGCAGGCCGCCCAGTTCTTCACCACCGCCAGCGCGGCCGGGGCCGCCGTGCTTGAGCACTGGCAGCGGCGAGCCATGGCCGGTGGATTCGGCAGCAGCTTCACGGTCGAGGATGTGCAGGCGGCCGTGCAGGGCGGCGGCTTGCGGTACCACGCGGGCAGCCACTTGCGGGTCCTTGGTGACCAGGCTGGCTACCAGGCTGCCTTTGCCACGGGCGGCCAGGGCGATGGCTTCGTCGATGTCGTCGTAGGCCATCAGGGTGCTCACCGGGCCGAAAGCCTCGATGTCGTGGGCGCCGCCTTCGGCGTGCGGGTCACGGGAGCGCAGCAGGGTGGGGGCGAAGAAGGCGCCTTCGTTCACGCCGTCGCCACGCGGGGCGAAACCGTCGCGGGCACCGAACAGCAGGTCGCTGCTGCCGAGCAGGGCGTCCAGGCGCTCGGCCACGTCGGCCTGCTGGGCATGGGACGCCAGGGCACCCATCTTCACGCCTTCAACAGCAGGGTCACCGACCACGACCTTGGACAGACGCTCACGCAGGCGTTCGGCCACGGCGTCGATGTGCTTGGCGGGGACGATGGCACGGCGGATTGCGGTGCACTTCTGGCCGGCCTTGACGGTCATCTCGCGGGCCACTTCCTTGACGAAGAGGTCGAACTCCGGGTCGTCCGGGGTGATTTCCGGAGCGAGGATGGCGCAGTTCAGCGAGTCCGCTTCGGCGTTGAAGGGCACGGAGTTGCGAATCAGGTTGGCGTTCACGCGCAGCTTGGCGGCGGTGTCGGCGGAACCGGTGAAGGTCACCACGTCCTGGCCTTGCAGGCGGTCCAGCAGGTCGCCAGTGCTGCCGATGATCAGTTGCAGGCTGCCTTCTGGAAGCAGGCCGGACTCCTGCATCAGGCGCACGGCGGCTTCGGTCAGGTAGCTGGTGGCGGTAGCCGGTTTGACGATGCACGGCATGCCGGCGAGGAAGCTCGGGGCGAACTTCTCCAGCATCCCCCAGATCGGGAAGTTGAAGGCGTTGATGTGTACAGCCACACCGCCACGGGGCACCAGGATGTGGGTGCCGGCAAAGGTGCCCTGCTTGCCCAGCGGCATGGCCGGGCCTTCGTGGACGATGTTGCCCGACGGCAGTTCGCGGGCGCCGACGCCGGCGTAGCTGAACAGGGTGGAAGCGCCGCCCTCGATGTCGATCCAGCTGTCGGCGCGGGTCGCGCCGCTATGGCGCGACAGCGTGTAGAGCTGTTCCTTGTGTTCGGTCAGGTACAGCGCCAGGGCCTTGAGGCGTGCCGCGCGCTGCTGGAAATCCAGCGCCATGAGGCTGCTGATACCGCGTTTGCGGCCGTGTTCGATGGCTTCGGAGAAGTCCAGGGCTTCCTCGTGGGCGCGGGCGATCGTGCTGCCGTCGACGGCACTGCGCAGTGCCTGGGCGCCTTGCTGGCCGATCCAGCGACCGCCGATGAAGCTTTGCAGCGTGGGGGCGTTACTCATGAGGAATTCTCCGTGGAAAAGGGCCGGCGCAGAGCACCGGCGTTCATTCTTGGTTCGTAGGAGCGAGGGGGACGCCCAGTTCTCTGCTCGCAAAGGCCGGTGGCCGATTGGTTCGCGGGCAAGCCCGCTCCTACAGGTTGGGTGCCTTACCAGAGGGCCAGCGTGTAGCCGAGGATCAGGCGGTTTTCATCGATATCGGTATTCAGTCCGTTGCCGGACCTGAAGGTGACGTTGCGCCAGCGCAGACTGAGGCCCTTCACCGGGCCGCTCTGGATCACGTAGGCCAGATCGCTGTCGCGTTCCCATTCCTCGCCTTCGTCGCCGGTCGCGGTCTTGACGTTGCTGCCGTCGACATAGCGGGTCATGAAGGTCAGGCCCGGGATGCCGAGGGCGGCGAAGTCGTAGTCGTAGCGCAGTTGCCAGGCGTCTTCCTCGGCGCGGGTGAAGGTGTTGAAGGTCACCAGGTTGACCACGTAGGGGTCGCCGCCATTGAGGAAAGGGAAGGCGCTGTCGCCGGACATGCGCTGAAACGCCGCGCTGATCCGGTGGGCGCCCTTGCCCAGGCTGAACATGCCGTTGAAGTTGCGGTTGTCGATTTCACCGGCGCGCTCGACGCCATCGCCGCGGCTGTCGAAGTAGCGGATGTCGCTCTTCAAATTAAAGCCGTCGGGCAACGGCAGTGTGTGCACCAGGCCGACGAACTGCTGGCGGTAGATGTCATCCAGCAGGCCGTAGTAGTAGCTGACCGCCAGTTGCGGGTTGATGGCGAAGCTGCCGCCGGCGAAGTCGAAGGCGTCGCTGGTGGCGGCGCCGAAACCGATGTCGTCGCGGCCAGAGGAGTCGCGCAGGTTGGTGCGGGTCAGGCGGCCGCCGTTGAAGGTCAGGCCGGCCAGCTCCTGGCTGGTCAGCATGCCGCCCTGGAACGTGGAAGAGAGCAGGCGGGTGTCGTTATAGGAGGCCACTGGCAGCAGCGGCTGAAGGGTGCCCAGGCGCAGCACGCTTTTCGACGCACGCAGCTTGGCGGTCAGGCCCAGCTCGCTGTAGTCGTCCACTGGCTCTTTGGTCGCCGGGTCGAACGGCAGCAGGCCGGTACCACGGCGGTCGCGGCTGGAATCCAGCTTCACACCCAGTTCACCAATGGCATCGAGGCCGACGCCGACCGTGCCTTCGGTGAAACCCGACTCAAGGCGCGCGGTAAAGCCCTGGCCCCATTCCTCGGCCTTGGACTGGGCGGCGCCGTCCTGGCGGAAGTCGCGATTGATGTAGTGGTTGCGCAGCTCCAGGCTGCCCTTGCTGTCTTCGATGAAACCCGCCAGCGCCGAGGTGGCAAAGGGCAGGGTGAGCGCCGCAAGCAGCGGCGCAGTGGTACGGCTTTGGGTCATTGTTCTTGTATCCATCGTCCGGTCGTTCTGGGCTCAGTGGCGGCTGGCAGCGGCTGCGCCGATACCGGTCATGGAGCGGATGAACTGGGCCAGGTAACGGCCGCGTTCTTCCTTGGCACGCTCGGAGGCATCGGTCACCGAAAGCAACCAGGCACTGAAGAACGCCAGGCCCATGGAGAACAGCGCCGGGTTGGAATACGGGAACAGCGCCTTGTCGTGATGCAGCACGTTGACCCAGACAGCCGGGCTCAACACCAACAGGACGATGGCGGACAGCAGGCCGGCTACGCTGCCGGCAACCGCGCCACGGGTGGTCAGGCCTTTCCAGAACATGGAAAGGAACAGCACCGGGAAGTTGACCGAGGCAGCGATGGCCAGAACCAGGCCGGAGAGGAAGGCGATGTTCTGCGACTCGAACAGCAGCCCGAGGATCACCGCCATTACGCCGATGCAGAGGGTGGCAATTCGCGAAACGCGCATCTCTTCACGCTCGCTGGCCTTGCCCTTGCGGATCACGCAGGCATACAGGTCGTGGGAAACCGCCGAGGCGCCGGACAGGGCCAGGCCGGCCACCACCGCCAGGATGGTGGCGAAGCCCACGGCGGAGATGAAGCCGAGGAACAGGCTGCCGCCGACGGCGTGGGACAGGTGCACCGCAACCATGTTGCCGCCGCCGATGATGGCGCCGGCCGCGTCGCGGAACTCAGGATTGGTGCCGACCATGACGATGGAGCCGAAGCCGACCACGATCAGCAGCAGGTAGAAGTAGCCGATGAAGCCGGTGGCGTAGAACACCGATTTGCGCGCTTCCCTGGCGTCGCTCACGGTGAAGAAGCGCATCAGGATGTGCGGCAGGCCGGCGGTGCCGAACATCATGCCGAGGCCGAGGGAGATCGCGTCGATGGGGTTCGACAGCAGGCCGCCCGGCGCCATGATGGCCGCGCCCTTGGCGTGTACCGAGGCGGCAGCGGAGAACATGGCTTCGGTGCTGAAGCCGAAATGCTTGAGCACCATGAAGGCCATGAAGGTGGTGCCGGAAAGCAGCAGCACCGCCTTGATGATCTGCACCCAGGTAGTGGCCAGCATGCCGCCGAAGGTCACGTAGCAGACCATCAGCACGCCCACCAGCATCACGGCCTGGGTGTAGGAGAGGCCGAACAGCAGCTCGATCAGCTTGCCGGCGCCGACCATCTGCGCCACCAGGTACATCAGCGCAACGGTCAGGGTGCCGAAGGCCGCGGTGATGCGGATCGGGCTCTGCTGCAGGCGGTAGGACACCACGTCGGCGAAGGTGTACTTGCCGAGGTTGCGCAGGCGCTCGGCGATCAGGAACAGGATGATCGGCCAGCCGGCGAGCACGCCCAGGGCGTACAGCAGGCCGTCGTAGCCGTTCATGAACATCATCGCGGAAATGCCGAGGAAGGACGCCGCGCTGATCATGTCACCGGCGATGGCCAGGCCATTCTGGAAGCCAGTAAGGCCGCCGCCAGCGGTGTAGAAATCCGCGGCCGAACGGGTGCGCAGCGCGGCCCAGCGAGTGATGCCGAGGGTGAAGAGCACGAACGCCAGGAACATGTAGATGGCGTTCCAGTTCAGCGGACGGCTCGCGGCATCGGCCGCGAAGGCGCCCTGGGAGGCCACGAGGCCGGCGGCAAGCAGCAGGGAGGCGAGCGCTTTCATTGGCCGCACTCCTGCTTGAGCTTGTCATTCAGCGGATCGAGGACGCTGTTGGTGCGCTTCACGTAGATGCCGGTGAGCGCGAAGGAGACAACGATGATGACCACGCCCACCAGCATGCCCACGCTGGTGACGCCGCCGTTGAGGGACTGGCCGAGCACGCCGGGTGCGAAGGCCACCAGCAGCACGAAGCCGTAGTAGATCACCAGCATGGCGGCGGTCAGCGACCAGGTCAGGCGCTGTTTGCGGCGGACCAGCTGGATGAAATCCGGGTTCTCCCGGATGCGATCGAGGTCTTGCGGGGTCATGGTTGCTCTCTCTTTTTGTGATTGTCGAGGCGCCCGTTCAACGGCCGACGGCAAGGCTGCTTGTGTCGAACGGGGTACTGCTGGCACTGCGTTTCGGATCTTTCGTAGGAGCGAGCTCTGCTCGCGAAGAGCTTCGCGAGCAGAGCTCGCTCCTACGGGTGTCGCTTAGAGTTGGTCGAAGTCCAGAACGACTTTTTCGCTGATCGGGAAGGTCTGGCAGGACAGCACGTAGCCGGCGGCCACTTCGTAGTCCTCCAGGGCGAAGTTGCTGTCCATCTCCACCTCACCTTCGACCACCTTGCACTTGCAGGTCGAGCACACGCCGGCCTTGCAGGAGTAGGGCAGTTCCATACCCTGGGCGTTGCCGGCGTCGAGCACGCTGGCGCTGTTGCGCGGCAGTTCGAAGGTCATTTCGCGGCCATCAGCGATCACGGTGACCTGGCTGGTGGCGCTGTCAGTGGCGCGGGCGGCTTCGCGGGCTTCACGCTTGGCGCTGCTGCCGGCGGCGGCGAACAGTTCGAAGTGGATGCGTTCAGCGGCCATGCCGTTGGCCTTGAGCTGGTCGCGTACCGTCTCGGTCATGGCCTGCGGGCCGCAGATGAAGGCGGCGTCCAGGGCCTTGACGTCGATCCAGCGGGAGAACAGCTGGCCACATTTGTCGGCGTCGATCCGGCCGTTGTAGAGGTCCACGTCCTGTTGCTCGCGGCTGAACACGAAGATCAGGTTGAGGCGCTGCAGGTAGCTGTTCTTCAGGTCTTCCAGCTGCTCGCGGAACAGTGCCGAAGCGCTGGAGCGGTTGCCGTAGATCAGGGTGAAGTGGCTGTTCGGCTCGCTTTCCAGGGTGGTCTTGATGATCGACAGGATCGGCGTGATGCCACTGCCGGCTGCCACTGCCAGGTAGTTGCCGTGACGCGCAGCATCCAGTTCGACGAAGAAGTGGCCGGAGGGCGGCATCACTTCCAGGCTCTGGCCGGCTTTCAGGCTTTCATTGGCAAAGGCGGAGAAACGGCCGCCGGCCACGCGCTTGATCGCCACCCGCAGCTCGCCGTCATTGACGCCGGTGCAGATGGAGTAGGAACGGCGGACCTCCTCGCCGTCCATCTGGGTGCGCATCACCAGGTGCTGGCCCTGAGTGAAGCGGAACGCCTCGGTCAGGTCGGCGGGAATGTCGAAGGCGATGGATACCGCATCGCGGGTTTCCGGGCGCACTTCTTTGATCTTCAGGCTGTGGAACTTGCTCATTGTTCTTCTCCTGCGGCATTGCCGCGCGGAGGGCGAATACAAACGTCGCGAGCGAAGGTCAGGCTAGGCGGAAGCAGCCGAGGAAGCGGAGTTTACGTCTGTAAATGAGCATTCCGAGGCTGTTTCCAACGACGCATGGCCGAGCGCAGTAGTTTGTGTTCGTCCTCCTAGATGCACTTGAAATAGTCGAAAGGCTCTAGGCAGTCGCGGCAGCGGTACAAGGCTTTGCACGCGGTGGAGCCAAACTGGCTTAGCAGTTCTGTTTGGGCGCTGCCGCACTGCGGGCAGCACACATCGCCGGCGTCGCCCATCAGGCTGCGCTTGCTGGTGCTGCCGGCCGGCGGGGCGATGCCGTAGGCGCGCAGGCGCTCGCGACCGTCGGTGCTGATCCAGTCGGTGGTCCAGGCCGGTGTCAGGCGGCGCTCCAGTTTCGGCGCGGCGAAGCCAGCACCTTCCAGGGCCTGCTCGATGTCGTGCTCGATCACCTCGGTTGCCGGGCAGCCGGAGTAGGTCGGGGTGACCACCACATGCAGGTGGCCGTCCTGCCAGTCGAGGCCACGGACGATGCCGAGGTCGACCACGCTGACCACCGGCACTTCCGGGTCCATCACCTCGCCCAGCACCGACCACGCGCGCGCCAGATCATCCGGCGCGCCGGGCCTGGCGCCACGGTCGCTGGTAATCAGCTCACCAGGACGCATCGGGGTGGGCCCGCTGGAGGAATTGCATTTCGGCCAGCAGCAGACCGAGGTGCTCGGTGTGCAGGCCTTTGCGGCCGGACAGGTAGAAGTAGCTCGCCGGCTCCGGCATCGGCAGGGTCGCGCTGGCGAAGATGTCGGCAACCTTGGACTTCCAGGCTGCGGCGACTTCCGCCGGATTCGGCGCAACGCCCGCCTCGAACAGGTGCTGTTCCACGTCGTCGCTGTTCACCAGTTCGACGGTGAAGCGCCAGACTTCATTAATCGCCGCCAGCATGCGCTTGTGGCTTTCCTCGGTGCCGTCGCCCAGGCGCTCGACCCACTCGCTGGAGCGACGCAGGTGATAGGTGACTTCCTTCAGGGCCTTGGCGGCGATGCCGGCAACGCGCTCGTCGTTCGACTGCGAGAGGCCATGCAGGACCTGGAAGTGCCAGGCGTCGAAGAAGAATTGCTTGGTGATAGTCACGGCGTAGTCGCCGTTGGGCTGTTCCACCAGCAGCAGGTTGCGGTAGGCGCGCTCGTCGCGGCGGAAGGCCAGATGATCGGCGTCACGGCCGTCTTCCAGCAGTTCGGCGGCGTAGTCCAGCCAGTTGCGGGCCTGGCCCACCAGGTCGAGGCCGACGTTCATCAGCGCCAGCTCTTCTTCCAGTGCCGGGGCGTGGCCGCACCATTCGCACAGGCGCTGGCCCTGGATCAGGGCGCTGTCGCCGAGGCGCAGCAGGTATTGGATGAGGTCTTCGCGTTGAGTCATGGCAGCGGCCTCACATGTGGCCGACTTCGGCCGGCAGCTCGTAGAAGCTGGCGTGGCGGTAGACCTTGTCCTGGGACGGGTCGAACAGCGGCTCTTTCTCGTCCGGCGAGGAAGCGGTAATCAGCGCGGACGGCACCACCCACAGGCTCACGCCTTCGTTGCGGCGGGTGTACAGCTCGCGGGCGTTCTCGATGGCCATGCGCGCATCGGCGGCATGCACGCTGCCGACGTGTTTGTGGTTCAGGCCGTGCTTGCTGCGCACGAAGACTTCAAAAAGGGTCCACTCGGACATGATTCTTATCTCCTCGAGACGGCTCAGGCGGCGTCGCGTTTCTGTTGTTGTTTGCGGGCATGGGCGACAGCGGCTTCGCGGACCCAGGCGCCGTCTTCGATGGCCTTGCGGCGGGTGGCGACGCGCTCGACATTGCACGGGCCGTTGCCCTTGAGCACTTCGTAGAACTCTTCCCACTGGATGTCGCCGAAGTCGTAGTGGCCGCGTTCTTCGTTCCACTTCAGGTCCGGATCCGGGGCGGTGCAGCCGAGCAGTTCCAGTTGCGGTACGGTCTGGTCGATGAAGCGCTGGCGCAGTTCGTCGTTGCTCTGGCGCTTGATCTTCCAGGCCATGGACTGGGCACTGTTGGGGGAGTCGGCGTCGCTCGGGCCGAACATCATTAGCGACGGCCACCAGAGGCGGTTGATGGCGTCCTGGACCATGTCCTTCTGGGCCTGGGTGCCGTGACGCATCATGTGCAGCAGGATTTCGTAGCCCTGGCGCTGGTGGAAGGATTCTTCCTTGCAGATGCGGATCATGGCGCGGGAGTAGGGGCCGTAGGAGGTCCGCTGCAGCACAACCTGGTTGACGATGGCGGCGCCATCCACCAGCCAGCCCACGGCGCCCATGTCGGCCCAGCTCAGGGTCGGGTAGTTGAAGATGCTCGAGTACTTGGCCTTGCCGCTGTGCAGCTTGGCGACCTCTGCGTCGCGGTCGGCGCCCAGGGTTTCCATGGCGCTATACAGGTAGAGGCCGTGGCCGGCTTCGTCCTGGATCTTGGCCATCAGTTGCAGCTTGCGTTTCAGGGTCGGGGCGCGAGTCACCCAGTTGCCTTCCGGCAGCATGCCGACGATCTCGGAGTGAGCGTGCTGGGAAATCTGGCGGATCAGAGTCTGCCGGTAAGCGTCCGGCATCCAGTTCTTCGCTTCGATCTTGATCTCCGCGTCGATCTTCTCCTGGAAGGCGCGTTCTTCGGAGGACATCTCCTCCAGCGCTTTCACGCGCTTCACGCCGGTCTCAACCAATTGTGCGTACATGCCGTTCTCCAGCCATGCAGGGTTCGTGGGGTGGCTTGGCCATGGCGCTATTTTTAAATGATACGAAATCAAATATCAAACACTAAAACGTGTATCGAATAGAGTTTTTGTATCGGATTGACGATCGGTTGCGGGGCATCCGCGCATAAGAGATAGGCTGGGGGAGGGGGTTTCGTGGTGATTGTGGATGTCAGGAGAAATGCGTGGGAAGGCCATGTTGCGGGGTTTTCGGCGGGGTGCGGTGGTGGGAGAGGGGGATCGATTCAGGCTAAAGCTGTAAAGCGATACGCAGATTTATGAGTGTTGCTATTTTGGTGTTCTGTTTGTCGGGGTAGTGGAAGGAGGCCCATTTCTTCGGCGGGCTGGGGCCTGGACGCAGCCGCCTCTCTCTCGCAGGACAGGTTACTGCGAGGTGGCCTGGAGCCGAGTCACTGACCGAAGCCAGGACTCGTGAACATCACGGAGTTCGGGTCATTGAAGCGGATCACTACCCCGCGAGTCCGGATGCGGTGATCAAAGCGGTGGTCAAAGCGCGGATCGACGATAAAGAACCGCGAATTCGTCTTGCCAAAGCCGTGACTGCTGTGGAACCGGTTGAAATTGTGGTGGTGATGCCTGAATCCGTGGTGGTGATGCCTGACGCCCATGTGGCTGCTGCGGTGGTGGAAGCCTCCAAAGTGGCTGCCGCCGCGTCCACCGGCCAGCATCATGGCGCCGCTGGTGTCGTTGCTGGGCCAGGGTGCCCCGGCAGTTGCCTGGCTCCCGCCGAAGCAGGCGAGGAGCAGAACCAGAAGTTTGAGGATGCGCATGGCGAACCCTCCACACTCAATTCCCCCGGAACTTGCCCCCGTACTACCCATTATAGTTTTCGATGGGCGCCCCCCCCCCGACGCAGGGCGACGTACCGGCATTGCGAATGAGGGCGCCATACTGGATGGAGCGAGCCCCTGTTCCGGGGACGCTATCGCGCTATTCCTGGCTGTGTGGCGCAGGTGGAGGTGGGTATGCACTTCGAAGCCTTTTCCTTTGGCTCCATTACCATCGATGGAGTCACCTATCCCCATGATGTGGTGATCGCCCGTGGCCAGGTCAGCAAGCGCCGGAAGAAGCCGTCGAAGAAGTTTCGCGATGCCTATGGCCACACCCCGTTGTCGATCGAGGAAGATATTCCCTGGGATTGCCGGCGCCTGGTGATCGGTACTGGCACCGGGGCATTGCCGGTGATGCCTGAAGTCAGGCGTGAAGCGGAGCGCCGGGGCATCGAACTGATCGTGGTACCGACGGCGGAGGCCATCGAGCAGTTGCAGGAAAGCCTGGGGTATACCAATGCAATCCTGCATCTCACGTGCTGACTGTTGGGGCGAAGCCGCCCCTTCAAAGTTCGAATGGCGAACCTTCGGTCCGCTTAGCGATTGAAATCGCCCCCACAGGGTTTGTGCCCGGCTTGGATCTTGTGCTCCTTGTGGGAGCGAATTCATTCGCGAAAGGACAGCGAAGCTGTCCCCGAAGCCATAAGGCAGGTCTTCGACCTGCATCGCGATTGAAATCGCTCCCACAGATCGAGCTCAGCGCCGGCGCTTTTGTAGGGGCGAATTCATTCGCCAAGGGCGGCGCAGCTGCCCCCTGAAGTCCGATGGCGAACCTTCGGTCCGCTTGGCGATTGAAATCGCCCCTACAGGGTTTGTGCCTGGGATCGGATTGCTTCTCCTTGTGGGGCGAATTCATTCGCTATGGGCAATGAAGCTGCCCCTGAAGTCCGAATGGCGAACCTTCGGTCCGCTTGGCGATTGAAATCGCCCCTACAGGGTTTGTGTCTGGGATCGGATTGCTTCTCCTTGTGGGGGCGAATTCATTCGCCAAGGGCGGCGCAGCTGCCCCCCTGCGATCCCGATGGCGAACCTTCGGTCCGCTTGGCGATTGAAATCGCCCCTACAGGGTTTGTGCCAGGGATCGGATTGCTTCTCCTTGTGGGGGCGAATTCATTCGCCAAGGGCGGCGCAGCTGCCCCCTGCGATCCCGATGGCGAACCTTCGGTCCGCTTAGCGATTGAAATCGCCCCCACAGGGTTTGTACCTGGGATCGGATTGCTTGTCCTTGTAGGGGCGAATTCATTCGCCAAGGGCGGCGCAGCTGCCCCCGGCGAGCCCTAGTGGCGAACCTTCAGTCCGCCCCCACAGAGCCCCAGTCCAGCAAACAATCAACCCTCCACCAACACCTCAAACCCACCAAAGACCATCCGCTGACCATCGAAAGGCATGGTGCTCGGGTCGGGTTTCATGCGCGGGTCTTCCATGGTTTTCTTCATACCTTCATCCCTGGCTTGCTTGGACGGCCAGGTGATCCATGAGAAGACCACGGTTTCGCCTTCCTTCAACTTCACTGCCATGGGGAAGGACGTCACCTTGCCCTCGGGCACGTCATCGCCCCAGCACTCGACGACACTCAGGGCGCCGTACTCCTTGAAGACGCCGGCGGCCATCTCGGCCAGCTTGCGGTAGGCCTCACGGCTGGCGGTAGGTACCGGTACCAGGAATCCATCTACGTAGCTCATATCCATTCTCCTTTCTGGATGGTGTGAAAGGGCATTGCCTGTCATATCCCGAACGCGCAGGGATTACGCGCCCGACTCCCTAATAAGTCGATCTGGATAGCGTCGGTTCGACAGACTCGCCACGTGGATGGTGTTTGCGCCGACCAGCGGTCACTGCGCCGAGAGGCAAAATCGCGCAGTCCGATCAGGGTGGGCGCGGTGGTGCCGTGTGACAGAGGGTTGATTACTGCGGCCAAGAAAAAGCCCCGCCTAAGCGGGGCTTTCTGATTTTAAAGGCTTACTTGCCGCGATTGTCGTACACGTGGCAGGCCTTGCCTTCGGAGCGTTTCAGCGAGTAGCTGGGGCGCAGGACGATGCGCGAGCTGATGCCGATGTAGGTCTTGATGTACTTGGAGAGCTCGTTGCACAGCGCCTGCTGTTGCGACTCGCCGAGGTTGTCATGCTCATGCTTGAGCTCGACGTGTACCTCGATGCTGTCCAGGTTGCCGTTGCGGAACAGGTGGATCTCGTAGTTCTCGGACAGTTGCTTGACCTTCAGCACCTGCTCTTCGATCTGCGTCGGGAACACGTTCACGCCACGGATGATCAGCATGTCGTCGCTGCGGCCGGTGATCTTGTCCATGCGTCGCATCGGGCGTGCGGTGCCCGGCAGCAGGCGGGTCAGGTCGCGGGTGCGGTAGCGGATCATCGGCAACGCTTCTTTCGACAGCGAAGTGAACACCAGCTCACCCATCTGGCCGTCCGGCAGCACTTCGCCGGTCACCGGATCGATGATCTCGGGGTAGAAGTGGTCTTCCCAGATGGTCGGGCCGTCTTTGGTTTCCGCGCATTCCATGGCTACGCCCGGGCCCATGATTTCCGACAGGCCGTAGATGTCGAGGGCGGTGATGCCCATGCGCTCTTCGATGGCGCGGCGCAATTCGGCGGTCCAGGGCTCGGCGCCGAAGATGCCGAGGCGCAGGGCCAGCTCGTGCGGGTCGATGCCCTGGCGCTCGATCTCGTCGGCCAGGTTCAGCATGTAGGACGGGGTGACCATGATGATGTCCGGCTGGAAGTCGCGGATCAGCTGGACTTGCTTCTCGGTCTGGCCGCCGGACATCGGGATCACGGTGCAACCCAGGCGCTCGGCGCCGTAGTGGGCGCCCAGGCCGCCGGTGAACAGGCCGTAGCCATAGGAGATGTGCACCTTGTCGCCCTTGCGGCCGCCGGCGGCGCGGATCGAGCGCGCCACCACGTTGGCCCAGGTGTCGATGTCGTTCTGGGTGTAGCCGACCACGGTGGGCTTGCCGGTGGTGCCGCTGGAGGCGTGGATACGCACGATCTCGCTCTGCGGCACCGCGAACATGCCGTAGGGGTAGTTGTCGCGCAGGTCGTTCTTGCCGGTGAAGGGGAACTTCGCCAGGTCTTCCAGGGATTTCAAGTCATCCGGGTGCACGCCTTTTTCGTCGAAGCGCTGGCGGTACAGCGGGACGTTCTCGTAGGCGTGCTTGAGGCTCCAGCGCAGGCGCTCCAGTTGGTGCTGGCGCAGCTGGTCGACGCTGGCAGTCTCCATCGGGTCAAGCAAGGCGGTGTTGGCAATCATGTTCATAGTTCACTCAAATTATTTTTGTACGGAAGCCGCAGGCTTCTGAGTGCTGATGAGGAGGATACTCCTCACCCGTTTTTCAAATCCTGGTTCTTGCGTTTCAGAGCCTTTCAATGATCAGGGCGATGCCCTGACCCACGCCGATGCACATGGTGCAGAGGGCGTAGCGACCCTGGCGTTCTTCCAGTTCGTGCAGCGCGGTGGTCACCAGGCGTGCACCGCTCATGCCCAGCGGGTGGCCAAGGGCGATGGCGCCGCCGTTGGGGTTCACGCGCGGATCGGTGTCGGAAAGACCCAATTCGCGCAGCACGGCGAGGCCCTGGGCGGCGAAGGCTTCGTTGAGTTCGATGACGTCCATATCGGCCAGCGACAGGCCGGTCAGTTCCAGCACCTTGCGGGTCGCCGGTACCGGGCCGATGCCCATGATGCGCGGCTCAACGCCGGCGGTAGCCATGCCCACCACGCGGGCGCGGGCCTTGAGGCCATGGGCCTTGGCCGCGGCGCTGCTGGCCAGCAGCAGGGCGCAGGCGCCGTCGTTCACGCCCGAGGCGTTGCCGGCGGTGACGCTGCCGCCCTGGCGGAACGGCGTGCCCAGCTTGGCCAGCTGTTCCAGGGTGGTGTCACCGCGCGGATGCTCATCCTGCTCGACGATTTTCGCCGGGCCTTTGCGCTGGGGAATTTCCACCGGGACAATTTCCTTCGCCAGTCGGCCATTGGCCTGGGCGGCGGCGGCGCGCTGCTGGCTGCGCAGGGCGAAGGCGTCCTGGTCTTCGCGGGAGATATTGAACTGCTCGGCCACGTTCTCGGCGGTTTCCGGCATGGAGTCGATGCCGAACTGGCCCTTCATCAGCGGGTTGACGAAGCGCCAGCCGATGGTGGTGTCGAAGATTTCCGCCTGGCGAGAGAAGGCGCTGTCGGCCTTGCCCATCACGAAGGGGGCGCGGGACATGGATTCCACGCCACCGGCGATCATCAGGCCGGCTTCGCCACAGCGCAGGGCACGGGCGGCGTTGCCGATGGCGTCCAGGCCGGAGCCGCAGAGGCGGTTCAGGGTGGTGCCGGGCACGGTCACCGGCAGGCCGGCGAGCAGGGCGGACATGCGTGCGACGTTGCGGTTGTCTTCGCCGGCCTGGTTGGCGCAGCCGTAGATCACGTCGTCGATGGCGCTCCAGTCCAGTTCAGGGTGGCGCTGCATCAGGGCGCGCATGGGCACGGCGCCGAGGTCGTCGGCGCGCACCGCGGACAGGGCACCGGCGTAGCGGCCGATGGGCGTACGCACGGCGTCGATAATCAGGGCGTCATTCATCAGGGGTCTCCTGCGCGAGTACCGAGCCGCGCACTTTGTAGGACTTGCCGTGGAAGAGGGCGATCAGTTGCCCGTTCTGGTTTTCGATGCGTACGTCGTAGTTGCCGGTGCGGCCGCTGCGGCTTTGCTCGATGGCCTGGGCCGTGAGGGTGTCGCCGAGGCGTGCCGGGGCCACGTAGTCGATGCTGCAACCGATGGCGACGGTGGCCTCGTTGTAGGTGTTGCAGGCGAAGGCGAACGCCGAGTCGGCCAGGGCGAACAGGTAACCGCCGTGGCAGGTGCCGTGGCCCTGGACCATGTCTTCGCGCACGCTCATGCCGACGCGGGCCTGGCCGGGTGCCACGGAGAGCAGGCGCATGCCCATGGCCTGGCTGGCGTTGTCGCGCTCGAACAGCTCGCTGGCGCAGGCTTCTGCGAGGGAAAGGGCTTCGTGGTTAGTCACGGAAATTCCTCCCTTCGGCCACCTGGCGACGCAGCAGCAGGGAAGGGCGGTAGCGCGCTTCGCCGTAAGCCGCCTGGAGGTTTTCCAGGGTGCGCAGTACCACCGGCAGGCCGATGGCGTCGGCCCAGGCCAGCGGGCCTTGCGGATAGTTCACGCCAGCACGCATGGCCAGATCGATGTCGCCGGCCGAGCCCACGCCTTGCAGCACGGCATCGGCACCTTCGTTGGCGAGCATGGCCACGGTGCGCAGCACGGCGAGGCCGGGGATGTCACTGAGTTGGCTGACCTTGAGGCCGGTGCGTTGCAGCAGTGCCACCGCCTGGTCACGAGCCTGTTCCGAGGTGCTGGCGGCGCAGGCGATGCCGAGGCGGCTGGCCTTGGCGTAGTCGAGGGCGAGGTCGATCAGCACCAGGTTGGCGATGCCGTCCTCGCGGGAACGTTGGCTGGCCAGACGGCCATCGGACAGGGCGATCACGGCGTCGCCGACCCGCAGCACACCGCTGCCGTCACGACGGACCACGTTCACGCCGGCATCCGCCAGGCGCTGTACCAGGGGCTCGGCAACACCCAGGCTGCCTTCCACCAGGCAGGATTCCACGCTGGCGTCGCTGGTCAGCTCGGCTGCTTGCGGGCGCTCGGCGCCTTCGGCGTAGCTGTAAAAACCGTGACCGCTCTTGCGGCCCAGGCGGCCGGCGTCCACCAGCTCCTTCTGGATCAGCGAGGGCTGGAAGCGGAAGTCGCCGTAGTAGGCATCGAATACCGAGCAGGTGACGGCGTAGTTCACGTCATGGCCGATCAGGTCAGTCAGTTCGAAGGCACCCATGCGGAAGCCGCCCGCGTCACGCATCAGCGCGTCGAGGGTGGCGCAATCGGCGGCACTTTCCTGCAGCAGGCGCAGGCTTTCGGCATAGAAGGGGCGCGCCACGCGGTTGACGATGAAGCCCGGCGTGGAGCGGGTATGCACCGGCTGCTTTCCCCAGGCCTTGGCGGTTTCGTACAGGCCGGCGGCGAGGTCGCGGTCGCTGGCGAGGCCCGAGACGATTTCCACCAGCGCCATCAGCGGTGCCGGGTTGAAGAAGTGCATGCCGATGACCCGGCCCGGATGCTTCAGGCCCGCAGCCAGGCTGGTGATGGACAGGGACGAGGTGTTGCTGGCGAGGATGCAGTCGGCGCTGCACAGTTCTTCCAGCTGGCGCAGCAGGCCGCGCTTGACCTCCAGGTTCTCGACGATGGCTTCGATCACCAGGCTGGAATCGGCCAGGGCCTCAATGGCCTCGACTGGTTGCAGGCGGGCGACGATCGCGGCGCGGGCCTCGGCGGTGAGTTTGTTCTTCTCCACCAGGCGGCCGAGCTGACGGTCGATGCCGTCGATGGCCTGGGCGGAGGCGCCGGGGCGGTTGTCGTAGAGCTTGACCGGATGGCCAGCCTGGGCGGCGACCTGGGCGATACCGGCACCCATGGCGCCGGCGCCGATCACGGCAACAGGGGCGGAAGTGTGAAGGGCAGGCATGGTCTCAGCGTCCTTTGAAGGCCGGGGTGCGCTTTTCCATGAAGGCGCTGACGCCTTCGCGATAGTCCTCACTGCGGCCGGCAAGGCGTTGCAGGTCGCGTTCGACGTCCAACTGCTCGTCGAAGCTGTTGTTCAGGCTGGCATTGAGGCTGCGCTTGATCAGGGCCAGGCCGTAGGTGGGCTGGGTGGCCAGGTGGCGGGCGAGCTTCAGTGCTTCTTCACGCAGGGCGGCGTCGTCCACCACGCGGTAGATCAGGCCCCACTGCTCGGCCTGTTCGGCGGTCAGGCGATCGCCCAGCAGGGTCAGGGCCTTGGCGCGCGCCATGCCGACCAGGCGGGGGAGGGTCCAGGTACCGCCGGAATCCGGAATCAGGCCGATCTTGCAGAAGGCCTGGATGAAGCTGGCGGAACGCCCGGCCAGGACCAGGTCGCAGGCCAGTGGAATGTTGGCACCAGCACCGGCGGCCACGCCATTGACCGCGCAGATGACCGGCAGCGGCAGGTCGCGCAGGGCGCGGATCAGCGGGTTGTAGAACTTCTCGATGGACTCGCCCAGGTCCGGCGCAGCAGCGCCGGGAGCGACATTGCGATCGCCCAGGTCCTGGCCGGCGCAGAAACCACGGCCTTCACCGGTCAGCAGCAGAACGCGGACTTCAGGGTTCTGGCGCACCTGCTTGAGGGCTTCGCGGACTTCGCCATGCATCTTGGCGTTGAAGCTGTTCAGCTGCTCCGGGCGGTTGAGGCAGAGGGTGGCGACGCCAGCCTCGATGGAAAACAGGATGTGCTCGAAGTTCATGGCTCTGGTGCTCTATGGAGTTCGAAGGGGCAGACGGCCAGGGCTTACTGGCCGGTGAATTCGGGGCGGCGCTTTTCCTGGAAGGCGCGGATGCCTTCTTCGCGGTCGCGGGTGCCGGCCAGCAGCGTGAAAGCGTGGCGCTCGAAGCGCAGGCCGCTGGCCAGGTCGGTGTCTTCGGCCTTGAGCAGCGCTTCCTTGGCCAGGCGCACGGCCAGTGGCGCCTTCTGGGCGATGACACGGCCGATGGCGATGGCGCGCTCGACGGTGAACTCGGGTTGGGTCACTTCGCTGACCAGGCCGGCGCGCTGGGCGTGGCGGGCGTCGATGGCCTCGCCAGTGAGCACCATTTGCATGGCCAGGGATTTACCGACCGCGCGCAGCAGGCGCTGGGTGCCACCGGCACCGGGCATGATCCCGAGGTTGATTTCCGGCTGGCCGAAGCGGGCGTCTTCGCCAGCGATGAGGATGTCGGCGTGCATGGCCAGTTCGCAGCCGCCGCCCAGGCAGAAGCCATTGATGGCGGCGATCAGCGGCTTGCTGAAGCGGGTGATGCGCTGCCAGTGGGCCAGGCGCGGGTCATTGAGGATGCCTACGAGGTCGCGCTCGGCCATTTCCTTGATATCGGCGCCGGCGGCGAAGGCCTTGCGGCTGCCGGTGATGACCACGACGCGGGTCTCGGCGTCCTGCTCGGCGGCGTCCAGTTCGGCGGCCAGTTCACCCAGCAGCTCGGTGTTGAGCGCGTTGAGCGCTTCCGGACGCTGCAGGGTGATCAGACGGACACCCTGCTCGGGCGGCAGGACAGCAAGGGTACGAGGCATGTCGACTCTTCCTCAGGTGCACGCGCGGCCTTTGCGAGCCGCTCTTATTAGTGGGTTCGGGGTGGAGTCCGTTCCTGTGTCTGCCGCGCTGAGGGCGGGGCGACTTTGGCCGGAGTATAACCACAAAGCGATACAAAACAAGAATTACAGATATGATTTATGTGTCTCATATAGTCTGTCTTTACTACCAAAGGACAGATTGCCAGGCGCTGTTCAGTGAATGTGAGTGCCGTATTTGTGGGGGTTTATCGTTATTTTAGGGTGCGAAAGACGTTCCGATGACCGGTCGTCATCTGATACAGGTGCTGAAGCTTTAATGTTGCAGAATGATGTGATACAAAATTCACCATCAAGCGAATCGCTTTGCGCCACCTTGTGGTTTCATCTGCCTGTTGAGGAGTTCTTCCATGTCGACCACCGCCCGCGCCGCCGCCCTCGAGCTGTTCGAGCACCATCGCGGTACCCTCGAACGCGCCGTCCAGGCCATCAGCGAGCGTGGCTACTGGTCGCCCTTCCCGGAAAGCCTCAAGCAGTACCCGGAAGAATCGGTAAAAGGTGCCCAGGCTGCCTTCGAGGCGCTGCTGGGCCAGCACTTCGTCCTGGCGGGGCCGCAATCTGTCGGTCGCGCTGGTGCCGAGCGTTCGCCCTATGGCTTCGATCTGAATGTGAGCTATGACCAGTACGACGCCGACGCGCTGCTTTCGCGCCAGCAGGCTGCGCTGCCGGCCTGGCGAGATGCCGGCCCGAAAGCGCGGGTCGGTGCGTGCCTGGAAATCCTCCAGCGCCTGAACGCCCTCAGCCCGACGCTGGCCCATGCCGTGATGCACACCAGTGGCCAGGCCTACATGATGGCCTTCCAGGCCGGCGGCCCCCACGCGCAGGACCGTGGCCTGGAAGTGCTGGCCTATGCCTGGCGCGCCATGGCCGAGGTGCCGGAAGCGGCGTGCTGGACCAAGCCCCAGGGCAAGCAAGACCCGTTGGTACTGGAGAAGCGCTGGCACATCGTCCCGCGTGGCCTGTCGCTGGTGATCGCCTGCTCGACATTCCCCACCTGGAACACCTATCCCGGCCTGTTCGCTAGCCTCGCGACCGGCAACCCGGTCCTGGTCAAGGCGCACCCCGGCTCCATCCTGCCGGTGGCCATGAGCGTCAAGGTTGCCCAGGACGTCCTGGCTGAGCTGGGCTTCGATCCGGCCCTGGTGAGCCTCGTGGTGGACAGCCCGGAAGCGCCCGTAAGCCACCGCCTGGCCCTGGACCCGCGCGTCAAGCTGGTGGATTTCACCGGCTCCAGCACCTTCGGCAACTGGCTGGAAGACAACGCCCGTCAGGCCCAGGTCTTCACCGAGAAGGCCGGCATCAACAGCGTGATCATCGACAGCGTGCGCGACATCAAGGCCGTGGCGCGTAATCTGGCCTTCTCCCTGAGCCTCTATTCGGGACAGATGTGCACCACGACCCAGGCCATCTATGTGCCTCGCGGTGGGATCCGTAACGGTGACGAACAATTGAGCTTCGACGAAGTCGGCCAGGCACTGGCCGGTGCCGTGCGCAGCTTCCTCGCCGACAACGAGCGTGCCTGTGCGGTAATCGGCGCCATCCAGTCCGAGGCCACCGCCCAACGCATCCAGGCTTGCCGCCAACTGGGCGAGGTGTTGCTGGACAGCGAGGCCCGCGAGCATCCGCAGTTCCCCGGCGCGCGCGTCCATACGCCCCTGCTGCTGAAGGTGGATGCCGCCGACCGCGATGCCTATTCCGAAGAACGTTTCGGCCCCATCGCCTTCGTCATTGCCACCGACGACACCGCGCACAGCCTGCGCCTGGCCGGTGAGGTGATCGCCGAGAAGGGCGCCCTGACCCTGGGCGTGTACTCCACTGACGAGGCGGTTCTGGACCAGGCCGAGCAACTGTCCCAGGACGTCGCCGTGGCCCTGTCGGTCAACTTCGACGGCGGCGTATTCGTCAACCAGTCCGCGGCCTTCAGCGACTTCCATGCCAGTGGCGGCAACCCGGCGGCGAATGCCTCGATCACCGACGGTGCCTTCGTCGCTCGTCGCTTCGTCACCGTGCAGAGCCGCCGCCACGGCGCGGCGTGAGCCTATAAGAAGAAGGAGCCCTGCGATGACCTGCTACAGCCTCGACGGATTGACCCCGGTGGTGCATCCCGCCGCCTATGTGCATCCCAGCGCCGTGCTGATCGGTGACGTGATCATCGGGCCGGGCTGTTACGTCGGCCCCCTGGCCAGCCTGCGGGGCGATTTCGGCCGGATCATCCTGGAGGAGGGTGCCAACATCCAGGACACCTGCGTGATGCACGGCTTTCCCGAAAGCGACACCGTGGTCGAGCGCAATGGCCACATCGGCCACGGCGCCGTGCTGCACGGTTGCCGCATCGGTGAAGACGCCCTGGTGGGAATGAATGCGGTGGTGATGGACGGCGCGCGGATCGGTGCGCGCTCCTTCGTATCCGCCACCGCCTTCGTCAAGGCCGGCTTCAGCTGCGAGGCGCAGTCCCTGGTGATGGGCGCCCCGGCGCAGGTCAAGCGCAGCCTGAGCGATGAGGAAGTAGCCTGGAAACAGGCTGGTACCCGCGAATACCAGCAACTGGCCCAGCGTTGCCTGGCCAGCCTGGAAGTCTGCGAGCCCCTCGCCGAGGTGGAGGCCGACCGACCGCGTATAGCCGATCGTGGGGTGCGTCCGAAAGGTACTTCGTCGCAATGAGGGCGGTCTTCGCACACCGGGGACGTTCCCCGATGGTCATGCCGATGAGCCTGCGGGTATATTCGGCGTCTTTTCCGTTTCCAGTATCCCCATGACTTCGCTCGTGCCCTTGGATCAACTCGTCACCCGCTTCCAGCAGCAGACGCCCATTCGTGCCAGCTCGCTGATCATCACCCTCTACGGCGATGCCATCGAACCGCACGGCGGCACTGTCTGGCTGGGTAGCCTGATCCAGTTGCTGGAGCCCATGGGCATCAACGAACGGCTGATCCGCACGTCCATCTTCCGCCTGACCAAGGAAGGCTGGCTGAGCGCCGAAAAGGTTGGCCGGCGCAGTTACTACAGCCTGACCGGCACCGGCCGTCGGCGGTTCGAGAAGGCCTTCAAACGGGTTTACAGCTCCAGCGTCCCGGCCTGGGATGGCGCCTGGTCGCTGGTGATGCTGTCGCAATTGCCCCAGGACAAGCGCAAACAGGTGCGCGAGGAGCTGGAATGGCAAGGTTTTGGTGCGATTTCGCCCACTGTGCTGGCCAATCCGCGCTGCGACCGGGTAGACCTGACCGCGACCCTGCAGGAACTGGATGCCGTTGAAGACAGCATCATTTTCGAGACCCGCTCCCAGGACGTGCTGGCCTCCAAGGCCCTGCGCATGCAGGTTCGCGAGAGCTGGAACATCGACGAGCTGGGCACGCACTACAGCGAGTTCATCCAGCTGTTCCGCCCGCTCTGGCAAGCGCTGCGCGAGCAGGAAAACCTGCAGCCGGCCGACTGCTTTGTGGCCCGAACCTTGCTGATCCACGAATACCGCAAATTGCTGCTACGTGACCCGCAACTGCCCGACGAACTCCTTCCGGGCGATTGGGAAGGCCGCGCGGCACGCCAGCTGTGCCGCAATATCTACCGACTCATCTTCGCCAAGGCGGAGGAATGGCTGAACGCGGCGCTGGAAACCGCGGATGGTCCGTTGCCCGACGCCGGTGAGAACTTCTATCAGCGATTCGGTGGATTGAGGTAAAGCAGTCGCCCATTGGGCGGCAGTCACGGACGAGGTGAACCCGGCACTGCCGGATAACAAGAACAACGCCTAGCGTAAGGCTGAGAAAGCCATGATGAGTGCACAATCAGTAAGGGCAGACCGCTTCGACGAGTGGCTGCAGGGTATCAACCAGGTCTGCGGACGTTTCGGCGCCAAGCTGCTCGGCTCGGAGTTTTCCGGCTCGATCCGCGAGCACAAGGCCGGTGCCATCAAGCTGAGCTTCGTGGACGTGGCCCAGGCGCGCCTGTACCGCACCCCGAAGGAAGTGGCGCAGAGCGAAGGCAAGCATTTCTACCTGGCCTTCCAGTTGGCCGGCCGCGCAGGCATGGAGCAGGGCGGAAACAGCATCGAGCTGGCGCCTGGCGACATCACCCTGATCGACTCCACCCTGCCCAGTGATTTCGTTTATCACGAGAATTCCCGCCAGCTTTCGCTGATTGTGCCGCGCCACATCGTGGAGCAGGGCCTGCGCTTCACCGGCGTGCGCTGCGCCCAGCGCATCCCGGCCAGCTCGCCGGTAGCGGTGATGGCCAACCGACTGATCATCGAGTCGACGCACCAGAACAGCCTCAGTCTGTGCGAGAGCGAAGCCACCCTGGAAGCGATGGTCAGCCTGCTACGCCCGGCCCTGAGCGCCACCGAAGTCGAGCAGGATGCCCACGAACGCTTGTTCCGCAAGACCGTGCGTTTCATCGACGAGAACATCTGCGCCGAGGAACTCTGCCCGGAAACCATCGCCCGCGAGGTCGGGGTTTCGGTACGTGGCCTCTACCGCATGTTCGCCAAGAAGGGCCTGGTGGTGGCGCAATACATCAAGAACCGCCGCCTGGACTTCTGCGCGGAAAGCCTGCGCCACTCCAGTGGCGAGCAGAAGCTATCCGCCCTTGGCTATGCCTGGGGTTTCACCGATTCCAGCTACTTCTCCACCGCCTTCAAGGCACGTTTCGGCGTGTCCCCCAGCGAGTACCGCAAGCAGTACAGCCAGGGTTGATCGCGATCCGCTCAGGGGCGATCTCCCTGTAGGGGCGATTTCAATCGCCAAGGGCAGCGCAGCTGCCCCCTGGGAGTCCTTAGGGCAGGACTGCGTCCTGCTTGGCGAATGAATTCGCCCCCACAGGTGTTTACCAGCCCCCGGCGTTCCGGCTTGGTCTTCTTTTTGTGGGGGCGATTTCAATCGCGATGGGCAGCGCAGCTGCCCCCTGGGGCCTTGGGGCAGGACTGCGTCCTGCTTGGCGAATGAATTCGCCCCTACAGGTTTCTTCCCCCATGCGGCTTGTCTGGCAGCCCTGCCAACACGACTGGCACAGACAAAAAAACCTCGATCCCCTCTAGCGCAGAGAATCCGGACATCGGCCCTGATTCCGCGCGTGCCGTCGTGGCTGCGCGGGCGGGCTAGTGATGATCGAGGTAGGAAGTAGATGTACAAACACAACAAGGGGCTGCTGTTCGGCGTGTTGTCGCTGCTGATGGCCCAGTCGGCGCTGGCGGCGGACTGCGCGCCAGAGCTGGTGCAGAAGGGCGAGACACTGTTCGGCAGCGATTGCTCGGTGTGCCATTCGGCCAAGCAAGACGGCCCGACCATGATGGGGCCCAACCTTCACGGCGTTTATGGACGCAAATCCGGCAGCCTGGCCGGCTTCAGCTACTCCCAGGCGATGAAGACCAAAGCGGTGGAGTGGAAGCTGGACAGCCTGGAGCAGTTCATCGCCCAGCCCCAGTCCTTCGTCGCCGGCACCTACATGCCCTATGCCGGGATGGCCGACGCCGATGGGCGTCGCGCGGTCGGCTGCTTCCTGGGCGCACAGAAATAATGATGGTGCCGGGCAGGCGCCCGGCCCACGGATGAAGAGGATCGAGCATGAGCAAGGTTGAAATCCTGCCGCAGGTCGCGGCATTCCTGGAGCGTCGCCACGGCTGCTTCATCGACGGTCAATGGGTGCTGCCGGAAGGCGCGACCACCCCGGTGCTGAACCCCGCCACCGGCGAAGCCATCTCCCACGTGCCTGACGCGCCGCTGGAGTACCTGGATCGCGCCGTGCAGTCCGCCCACCAGGCGTTCAAGTCCCGCGTCTGGTCCGGCCTGCGTCCGGCCGACCGCGAGCGTATCCTGCTGCGTTTCGCCGCCCTGGTGGAAGAGAACGCGGAAGAACTGGCCCAGCTGGAAACCCTGAGCCAGGGCAAGTCGATCAACATGTCGCGCATGCTGGACGTCGGCGCCACTGTCGAGTTCATGCGCTACATGGCCGGCTGGGCGACCAAGATCGAAGGCCAGACCATGGACGTGTCCATCCCGATCCCGCCGGGCTCGCGTTTCACCGCCTTCGCTCGTCGTGAGCCGGTGGGTGTGGTTGCCGGCATCGTGCCGTGGAACTTCCCGCTGATGATCACCACCTGGAAGGCCATGCCGGCGCTGGCCACCGGCTGCACCGTGGTCATCAAGCCCGCCAGCGAAACCCCGCTGACCGCCCTGCGCCTGGCCGAACTGGCCTTCGAGGCGGGCATTCCGGCCGGCGTGTTCAACGTCGTCACCGGCGGCGGCAGCACCGTCGGCAACGCCCTGGCGTCGCACCCGCTGATCAGCAAGGTGTCCTTCACCGGCTCCACCGCCGTGGGCAAGAGCGTCGGCGTGGCCTGCATGGAGAACATGACCCGCTTCGCCCTGGAGCTGGGTGGCAAGAACCCGATGATCCTGCTGGCCGACGCCGACGTGGAGAAGGCGGTGCAGGGCGCGCTGCTCGGCGGCCTGCTGAACAACGGCCAGGTGTGCGCCGCGGCCTCGCGCTTCTACGTGCACCAGTCCATCTACGAGGCCTTCGTCGAGGGCCTGGCCGCTGCGGTGAAGGGCCTGTCCATCGGTCCGGGCATGGACCAGGACGCGGCGATCAACCCGCTGGTATCGCGCAAGCAGCAGCTGAACGTGCTCAAGCACATCGACCTGGCCCGCCAGGAAGGCGCCCGCGTGGTGGCCGGTGGCGAGCGTCTGGAAGGCGACGGCTTCTTCGTCCAGCCCACCGTGCTGGCCGACGTGAACCACGAGATGACTGTGTCTCGCGAAGAAGTCTTCGGCCCGGTGCTGTCGGTGATCCCCTTCACCGATGAGGACGCCATGATCGAACTGGCCAACGACAGCGTGTACGGCCTGGCCGCCAGCCTGTGGACCAACGACCTGTCCAAGGCGATGAACCTGGTCCCGCGCATCGAGGCTGGCACCGTGTGGGTCAACGCCCACGTGCTGCTGGACCCGAACATGCCCTTCGGCGGCGTCAAGCAGTCCGGCATGGGCCGCGAGTTCGGCCGCGCAGTGATCGAGGCGTACACCGAGCTGAAGTCGGTCTGCATCTCCCACTGATTCGAACCCTCGATTTCCGGCAGGCGCCTTCACGCCTGCCGGTTTTTTTTGTGGGTTTCATTTCTATGGGACGAACCAATCTTGTAGGGGCGAATTCATTCGCCAAGGGCGGCGCAGCTGCCCCCTTCGAGATCTATTGGCAGACCTTCGGCCTGCTTGGTGAATGAATTCGCCCCTACAGAAACAGCGATTCACCGGAAGGTGAAAACCCCCGCAAATTCCCCAATCTTCGCCGTTCGCACCGTCCTGGTGCGGGTAAACCTTGCACTTTCCATTCCTGAACTAAGCTTTCGGCAGTCCCCCGACCAAAGGACCGCCTCATGAGCGAACCTCTCCTCAGCTTCGACGAACTCAAGAAAGCCGTAGCCAGCGGCGAGATCGATACGGTGCTGGCCTGCATGGTGGACATGCAGGGACGATTGGTTGGCAAGCGCTTCCAGGCTGAGTTCTTCGTTGACAGCGCCTATGAGGAAACCCACTGCTGCAATTACCTGCTGGCCGACGACATCGACATGGAGCCGGTGCCCGGCTACGCGGCGGCGAGCTGGAGCAAGGGCTACGGCGACTTCGTCCTGAAGCCGGACATGAGCACCCTGCGCCGGGTCCCCTGGCTGGAGTGCACGGCCCTGGTGCTTTGCGACGTGCTGGATCATCACCACCGCGAAGACCTGCCCCACAGCCCGCGTGCCATCCTCCGGAAACAGGTGGCCCGGCTGGCGGAGCGGGGGTATCAGGGCATGTTCGCGTCGGAGTTGGAGTTCTACCTCTTCGACGAAAGCTACGACGCCATTCACAGGCGCAATTACAGCCATCCGAAGACGGCTTCGAACTACATCGAGGACTACAGCATCCTTCAGACCACCCGCGAGGAACCGGTGCTGCGCGCCATCCGCAAGCACCTGCAGGCCTGCGGTGTGCCGGTGGAGAACTCGAAGGGGGAGTGGGGGCCGGGGCAGGAGGAGATCAACGTCCGCTATGCAGACGCCCTGACCATGGCCGACCGCCACGCCATCATCAAACACGCCTGCAAGGAGATCGCCCACCAGCAGGGCAAGTCGATCACCTTCATGTCCAAGTGGCGCTACGACCTGGCCGGTTCCAGTTGCCACATTCACAGCTCGCTCTGGGACAAGAAAGGCAAGAAGGCGCTGTTCTACGATCCCAAGGACGAGTTCGGTATGTCGAAGCTGATGCGCGGCTGGGTGGCTGGCCAGCTCAAGTACGCCAGCGAGGTCACCTATTTCCTCGCGCCCTACATCAACTCCTACAAGCGCTTCCAGGCCGGCACCTTCGCCCCGACCCGTGCCGTGTGGAGCCGCGACAACCGCACTGCTGGCTTCCGTCTCTGTGCCGAGGGCAGCAAGTCGGTGCGCATCGAGTGCCGCATCGGCGGTGCCGACCTCAACCCCTATCTCGCCTATGCCGCGCTGATCGCTGCGGGGCTGGCGGGTATCGACGAACAACTTGAATTGGCAGCCCCCTTCGAGGGCGATGCCTACGTGAACGACCAACTGCCGGAAGTCGACAAGACCCTGCGCGAGGCCACGGCCGCCCTCAAGGGCTCGACCATGCTGCGCAAGGCCTTCGGTGACGAGGTGGTCGACCACTACGTGCATACCGCCGAGTGGGAGCAGAAGGAATACGACCGGCGCATCACCGACTGGGAGTTGCAGCGCGGATTCGAGCGCTACTGACAGATTCGCTGTCCGGTCAGCGGCGGGTTCGGGCACGCCGGCTGGCTGGTTTGTAACGGGGATGGGAGCGGTACGACAGGCTGTCGCATTGCTGGCGGGGAAGGTGCCCGAACCGCCGCATGGAGCAATCCATTGCCAATCCAAACCAAAGGGCACCCAAGATGAATCCTGCAGGCCAACACGGCTCCACGCATCAGGACGATGACGTCAAGCTGTTGCACAGCATGGGCTATGCCCAGGAGCTGTCGCGACGGATGGGCGGCTTCTCCAACTTCGCGATTTCCTTCTCCATCATTTGCATCCTTTCCGGTGGCATCAATTCGCTGGCCCAGGGCACATCGGGCGCCGGTGGTGCCTCCATCGGCATCGGCTGGCCGCTGGGCTGCATGATCTCCGGCGTATTCGCCGTGGCCATGGCGCAGATCGCCTCGGCCTATCCGACGGCCGGCGGGCTGTACCACTGGGGTTCGATCCTCGGCAATCGATTCACCGGCTGGCTCACCGCCTGGTTCAACCTGCTGGGGCTGGTGACGGTGCTGGGTGCAATCAACGTGGGCACCTATTACTTCTTCTTCGGGGCCTTCGGCCCGATGCTGGGCATGGAAGACACCATCACCACGCGGATCATCTTCCTGTCCATCCTCACGGGCGGGCAGGCGCTCTGTAATCACTTCGGCATCGGATTGACGGCCAAGCTGACGGACTTCTCGGGCTACCTGATCTTCGCCACGGCCATCGCCCTGACCGTCGTCTGCCTGATCGCCGCACCCAGCTACGAGTTCTCCCGGTTGTGGACCTTCGGCAACTTCTCCGGTGCCGCCGGTGGCAATGTCTGGCCGGAAGTGTCCAACAGCTGGATCTTCCTCCTCGGGCTGCTGCTGCCGATCTACACCATCACCGGCTACGACGCTTCCGCCCACACCTCGGAAGAAACCGTGCAAGCGGCCCATTCGGTGCCGCGTGGAATGGTGATGTCGGTGGTCTGGTCGCTGCTGTTCGGCTGGCTGATGCTCAGCGCCTTCGTGCTGATGCTGCCGAGCATGGAAGAGGCGGCTGCCCAAGGCTGGAACGTGTTCTTCTGGGCCATGGACACCCAGGTGAATTCGACGGTGAAGGAACTGCTTTTCCTGGCCATCTTCATCTCGCAGATCCTCTGCGGCCTGGCGACGGTAACTTCGGTGTCGCGGATGATCTTCGCCTTCGCCCGTGACGGTGGCCTGCCGGCGTCCAAGGCACTGGCTTCCGTCTCGCCGAAACACCGCACCCCCGTAGCGGCCATCTGGACCGGCGCCACCTTGGCGGTGCTGTTCGTCTGGGGATCGTCGCTGGTGTCCATCGGCGAAACGCCGGTCTACACCATCGTCGTGTCCTGCACGGTGATCTTCCTGTTCTTCTCGTTCGTGATTCCCATCGTGCTCGGGCTCTTCACCTTCGGCACACCCAAGTGGCCGCGCATGGGGCCGTGGAACCTGGGGCGCGGGTTGTATTCGCTGGTGGCGATCCTTTCGGTGATCTCGATGGCGCTGATCTTCATCATCGGTATCCAGCCGCCCAACGACTGGGCGCTGTACATCACCATCGGCTTCCTGATCCTCACCGGGATTATCTGGTTCGCCTTCGAGGCGCGGCGCTTCCAGGGCCCGCCCATCGGCGACATGATCGCCAAGCGCCAGGCGGAAATCGCCGCGGCGGAGGAGGCGTTGAACAAGTGACCTGCGCCGGCGCCCCTGTCCTGTCGGGAGAGGGGCGCCGAGCCTTCAGTTCACGGCTTGGATGCGGATGCCGCGCACCTCGACCTGATCACCCGGCTTGAAGTGCTGGCCGGGGGAACGGAAGCGCTGCACTGAACCGTCATCCATTTTCACCAGGTAGGCCGGCTCGGCGAGGCCGGAGGCTTGCTGGACGGCGCCGCCACCGAAGTAGCCAACCGCGGCACCGGCGACGGCACCAACCGGACCGCCAATGGCACCGAACATCAGTCCGGTCATGCCGCCGCCAGCTTTGCCGGCAGTGGTGTCAGGCACTTCAGAGAGGACCTCCGCGGCGAAGGCGGGGGAGGAAGCGAGCAGGGCAAGGCACAGGGTGATTCTGGGGACTTTCATGATGGTTCCCTTCGACTGTTGTATGGCAAAGGGTCCTTGTCACATTCCGTGCCAGAAGTGAAGTCCTTTCAGATCAACAACATGCGGCCTGTGATGTCATTTCGACTGCGGTTCGAATGACAGCGTTTGCTGTCATTCCGACCTCTATCAGTCTAGTTCGCCCCCGGAGGCGGGGTGGGGCCGCGGAAGGTGGATTGTGGGGGCGAATTCATTCGCGAATAAATTCGCTCCCACAGGTGGGGCAAGGGCGTGATGGGTTTCGCAAGCTCAACCCATCCTACGGTCGCGTATTCGTAGGATGGGTAGAGGTACGAAACCCATCAGAACGACGGTCGTCCGGGCACTCAGAGTTTGATCAGCACCGACTTCAACTCGGTGTAGTGCTCGATGGCCGCCGCGCCCATTTCGCGGCCGACGCCGGAGAGCTTGTAGCCGCCGAAGGGCAGGGCCGGGTCGAGGGCG
>NZ_BDMA01000075.1:0-110654 GCF_002003485.1 Metapseudomonas resinovorans | reverse complement strand
AGTTCTACGGCTGGGCCGAGCTGAACCGCGCCGGCCTGCTGCCGACGCGCGAGCAATTGCAGCGCGCCGAACGCATCACCAACGAGTACCGGACCAAGCTCGCCGCCGAGAAACACCCCTGCAAGCTGATCTTCGTCACCCCGGACTACTACGAGGAACGCCCCAAAGCCTGTATGAACGGCTGGGGCAGCCTGTTCCTCGACATCACCCCGGACGGCACCGCCTTGCCCTGCCACAGCGCCCGCCAGTTGCCGGTGCAGTTCCCCAACGTGCGCGAGCACTCGCTGCGGCACATCTGGTACGAGTCCTTCGGCTTCAACCGCTTCCGCGGCTATGACTGGATGCCCGAGCCGTGCCGCTCCTGCGACGAGAAGGAGAAGGACTTCGGCGGCTGTCGCTGCCAGGCTTTCCTGCTCACCGGCGACGCCAGCAATGCCGACCCGGTCTGCGCCAAGTCGCGCCACCACGGCCAGATACTGGCGGCCCGAGAGGAAGCGGAGCATGCCGCCAAGCCGCTGGAACAACTGACCTATCGCAACGAGAAGAATGGCCGGCTCATCGCCACGAGCCGCTGAAACCATGAACAGCCGACACGTCCCCGGACCCAGCCCATTGCGTACCCGCCTGGACAATGGCCTGGAGCTGGTTCTGCTCCACCAGCCCGGCCTTGGCAGGGCCGCTGCCGCCCTGCGGATACATGCTGGAAGCCATGATGCTCCGCAGGCGTATCCCGGCCTGGCGCACTTCCTCGAACACCTGGTTTTTCTCGGCAGCGCCCACTTCCCCTCGGGACAGGGCCTGATTCCCTTCGTCCTGGCCCAGGGCGGCGAGGTCAATGCGACCACCCGTGAGCGCCATACCGACTTCTTCTTCGAGCTGCCGCGCAGCGCCTTCGATGGGGGCCTGGCGCGGCTCTGCGACATGATCGCCGCGCCAGCGCTGACCCTGCCCAGCCAGGAGCGGGAGCGCGAGGTGCTGCATGCCGAATTCCTCGCCTGGTCACGCGCCGATGGGCGCAGCGCCCTGCCACTGGCGGCCAGCCTGCCTCGGAATCATCCTTCTGCGCGCTTCCATGCCGGCAATCGCTACAGCCTGCCGATCCGCCAGCCGGCCTTCCAGGCGGCCCTGCACGAACACCATCGCCATTTCTATCGAGCCGGCCAGAAGACCCTGGTGCTGGCGGGACCGCAACCGCTCCATGAACTGCATTGGCTTGCGCAGCGCCACGCGTCCCAGCTTGGCAGCGCCCCGCTGCTGACACGTCCGGCGACACCCGCCCTCTTTCCCCTGCGGCAGGGCCTTGCGCCCGCTCCTTCCGACTCAGACGTGAGCCTGGCCTTTGTCCTCGACCGCCTGCCGCGGGACGCCGAAATGGCCCTCGACTTCATCGCCTTCTGGCTGGCTCATGAGGGACCTGGCAGCTGGTTCGGCCATCTCCGCGACGCCGGGATTGCAGAGCGGCTCGACCTCAAGCCGTCCAAGGTCGGGGACCGCCAGGCCATCCTGCAACTCGACCTGCAACTGGCCCGACCGCCATCCGCCGACCAGCCGGATGCCGTGGCCCTGCTGTTCAGCTGGCTGGAATTCTTTGCCGGCCTGCAGGACAAGGACGCATTGCTGGGCGAGTACGTTCGGGTGCAACTGCGTCAGTTGGAATCCATGGGGCCATTGGCAGTGGCGCGGCACTGGCTGTGCAGTGAGCGGCAGTTGCCTGGTTCCGGCCGAAAGATACTGGCCGCCCTTCCCGCCGTGCTGGCGCAACTGAAGCCGGCGCAGCTGGTGCATCTGCGCGGTGACCTGGCGAGCTCCCCCAGCGCGTCTGCGCCCCAGCACTGGCAGGTACCCCCCGCCAACCGCTTCCTGCTCGAGGAGCAATGGCCCCGCACGTCCCCCGACCTG
Organism: Metapseudomonas resinovorans; assembly: GCF_002003485.1. GTDB lineage: Bacteria > Pseudomonadota > Gammaproteobacteria > Pseudomonadales > Pseudomonadaceae > Metapseudomonas > Metapseudomonas resinovorans_D. The sequence continues at coordinate 108,755 of NZ_BDMA01000075.1, read as the reverse complement.
ACCGAGCACGCACCTGCCAGTCTGCGGATTGCACCTGAACCACCCGGCCCCGGCGGTCAGGGCGCCCTCTTCCTGCGGTGGCGCGCTGCTTCGGCCATTCCTGCGCAACACCGATTGCTGGCGATGCTGCGCACCAGGCTCGCCCCTGTCATTGGCGAAGCGCGGCAAGCCGGACTGAAAATCCGCCTGCTCCAGCAGCACACGGATTGGGAGATCGCCTTCAGTGGAATCGCTCGCGTGATTCCATCAGCACTGCAAGCGGTACTTGAACGGTTCCAGGTCATGCCGCCGCTGACGTCCGTATGGCCGGAGCCAGGGAAACCCAGAGGCATTCTCATCCAGCAAATGTTCCACAGCCTGGATCAGGGCACAGAAGCGGATTCCACTTTCACCGTCGAGGAACTGGAGTCTGCATGGCATGACTTCTGGCAGTCGGCTGCCTGGGATGGGCTCGCGTTTGGGCTGGATGCCCGCACACAGGCCCAGGTAATCGCCCAGACCCGCACGCTGCCTGGCCGATCCATCGGTCCGCTTCCCTCGATTGGCCCCAATCCTGCCGGATCGTCCTGGACGCCCTTCGTGACCGCCGACCCGCAACACGCCCTCCTGCTGTTCTGCGCCCAACCCGGCCAGGACACGCTCACCGAGGCGACCTGGCGCGCGCTCGCGCAACTCATCGAGCCCGCCTTCTTCCAGCGCATGCGCACCGAGCTGCAACTGGGCTACGGCGTCCTGTCAGGCTATCGGCGAATACGTGGACGGCCCGGCATCCTCTTCGGGCTCCAGTCGCCCTCCATCCCACCGGAGGAATTGCTTCACCTGATCGAGCACTTCCTCGCCGCATTTTCAGAGCCGCTGGCAACACTGAAACCGCTGACGCTCCGACACGGCATTGCCCAGCTCAGCACTCAATTCGACGACCCTCGCCAAGCCGCCGAACAGCAATGGCAAACCTGCAAAGGCGGCCAGGTGCCCGGCCTGCAGCATCTGCGCGATGCCATGTCACTGTTGGGCGCGGATGACCTGTTGCTTGGCCTGGATGACCTGCGGCAATCGAGGAATGAATGGGTCTGCATGGCGAGCTGCAAACTGGGGGGAGTCGCGCAGGGCTGATCTGCCTTCACCCCACTCCCGAAGGGAGAAGGGTGACTCGCGCTGGACCAACCATCCTGCAGACCCTGCGCACCCCCACTCAGAACGGCAACGGCAGCTTCGCGGTTCGTCCCCCGTCGACAACGATCACCTGGCCGGTGATGAAGGCCGCCGCCTCGCTGGCCAGGAAGACAACGACATTGCCAATGTCCTCCGGCTCTCCGGTGCGTCCAACTGGATGCAGCTTGAGCAGGCCGGCACGGGCTTGTGCGGGGTCGGGCTGTGCGTCGATGTAGGCGTGGCTGAGGTCCGAGTTGATCCATCCGGGGGCTATGGCATTGCAGCGAATGCCGTCGCGTCCCAGGTCGACGGCCATGGCGCGGGTGAAGCCGTGGACGCCGGCCTTGGAACCGCAGTAGGCCGTGTGCCAGGGATTGGCGCCGATGCCTTCGATGGAGCCGATGTTGACGATGCTGCCGCCCCGCACGCGCAACTGTGGCAACAGTGCCTTGGCCAGGAAGACCGGAGCGCGGAGGTTGACGGCCATCATCCGGTCCCAGTCGTCTTCGTCCATCTCGTCGAGCGAGCGCTCGAACATGAATCCGGCGTTGTTGACCAGGATATCGGCGCCACCGAATCGATCCTCGACGGCCCGCGCAATGATCGAGGGCGCGGTGCGCTCGGCCAGGTCGACCTCAACCCAGGCCACCTGCGGGTTGGCAGCCAGGCTGTCCTCCAGCGGTTGGCGCTGCGCGACCAGCACCCGGGCACCGGCTTGCAGCAGTTTGTCGGTAATCCCGCGACCGATTCCACGTCCGCCGCCGGTCACGACGGCCACCTTGTTATTCAGCATCATGGGCGTTCCTCAGCCTGAAACCGGTTTGGCGCCGGTGACTTCCACCGTCTCGCCGGCGATGTAGCGAGCCTGGTCGGACGCCAGGAAGGCAATCACATCGGCGATGTCCTCCGGCTCGGCGATGCGCCCCAGCGGCACGGTCTTGTTCAGTTCCTCGATTGCCTTGTCCGGGTCCAGGCCGCGGCGCTCGAAGCCGCTGCGGATCATCGGCGTGTTTATTTCATGCGGGCACACGGCATTGACGCGGATGCCCAGAGGCGCGCAGTCGCGGCCCAGGTTCTTCGACAGCGCCGCCACCGCGCCCTTGCTGGTGCAATAGGCGACGTGGCCAGGCCCCGGATAGGTGCCCCAGACCGAAGACGTGTTGACGATGGCGCCGCCGCCGCGCTTTTTCATATGGGGGATCGCGGCGCGGCAGAGGAAAAACACCGCGTTGAGGTTGACGTCCATCGCGGTGAACCACATGTCGTCGGTGGTTTCTTCGACGGTGCCGCGTGGAATGATGCCGGCGTTGTTGAGCAGGATGTCGACGCCACCGAAACGCTCCACCGTCCGCGCAATGACCGCTTCGCAATACTCCTTCTCCCGGAGATTACCTGCCAGGCAGTCAGCCTCGGCACCGAGCTGGCGGGCCTGCTCGACCATCGCCTGGCAACCCCCGGCATTGAGGTCCGAGATCATCACGCGTGCGCCCTCTGCTGCGAACAGTTTCACCAGGGCCTGACCGACGCCGCCGGCACCCCCGGTTATCACGACAACTTTGTTTTCGAATCGCATGGCTTGCTCCCATCTACTGGTTGATCCGGGGTCGATCATCGATAGACGGCAAACCGCTGACAAACGAGTTTTGCGCGGGTTTCACTTAGCTTTTTGTTAAGTGGGAACGAGGACTAATGATTAGAGGCTGGCAGCTGTATCGCGGGCATCTGTCATTCTCGATTGCGCTTTGGTTAACTGCTTCAAGCATCTGGCCCGGCATCTGTGACCATGAAAAATCTCAGACAGCACCTTCCGCCCCTGAACGCATTGCGAACCTTCGAAGCGGCAGCCCGCCATGGCAGTTTCAAGCTGGCCGCGGAGGAGCTCTGCGTGACGCAAGCGGCGGTCAGCCGCCAGATACAGACGCTGGAAGACTTCTATGGCTTGAAGCTGTTCTTGCGTGGAAACCGCAAGGTCCAGCTCACCAGCGAAGGGCACTCGCTGTTCCTGGCAGCCTCCTCTGCCTTGCAGCACATCGCGACCACCTCTCGCGAACTGCTCCGCCGGAACAGTCTGGACTACCTGGCCCTGATCACCACCACCGCCTTCGCCCAGCTGTGGCTGATGCCACGGCTGAAGCAACTGCGCGCCGAGCATCCGCAACTTCAGCTGCACCTGATCAGCTCCGACGCCAACCCGGACTACCAGGAGCACTTCGGCGCCGCGGTGACCCTGGGTCTCGAAGAGCATCCCCAGTACGTGGCCGAGTACCTCTTCTCCGAGGAGATATTCCCGGTCTGCACGCCGGGATTCCTCGCACAGAACCCACAGATCACCACCCTGGAGGGGCTGATGAGCGTCACGCTGCTGAACCTCAGTGCAAGCCACTGGAAAGCCAGGCTCTGGGCACCGGTGGATTGGGCATTCTGGCTCAAGCAGTTCGGCGCCGACGCGTCGATGGGCAAGGAGACCATGGACTTCAGCCACTTCTCGATGCTGCTGGACGCCGTACAGGAAGAAGTGGGTGTCGGCCTCGCCTGGCGCCATCTCGTTCAGCCACAACTCGACGCCGGCAAGCTGGTACGACCGACCTGCGAAACCTTGCTTGCCAACGACCGCAGGCACTACTTCGTCTGCCGCCGCGACCTGGCTGGCTCGATGGAAATGCAGATACTCCGCGACTGGTTGCTGCAGCAGACGCAGGAACTGCGGGGCTGACCGGACCAGTCTCCGTGGTAGCCGCCGACGCTCAGGTCTCGCACCGGTCCAGACAACGATGGTGATCGAACGCGCAGTAACGTGACTGGCGGTCACGGGTGACCTTCGCCAGGGCGACAGCCGGGTCGCGCGCCAACATCAGACGGCCGCCCGCGGCCACCATGTGGTCCAGCAGGCTTTCCTTCTCTTCGACCAGGCATTCGGGATTGCGGTCGAAGGCGCTGGCCATGTCCAGATCCAGCCAATGCAAACCGGGAATGAGGTCGCCCGCGAACACCACCGGCCCGCCGGGCATTTCCAGTTCCGGGATGAGCTGCCCCGGCGTGTAGCCATCGCTGACATGGAACTTCCAGCCCTCCCCCATCACGTCGCAGGCGTAATCCTCGACCAGTTCCAGGCGACCGCTCGATTCGAGCTGATCGAGGATTTGCGGCACGAACCAGATGCGGTCGCGGGGATGAGGGCGCAGCGCACGGGACCATTGGCGCGCGCCGGTGACGTAAGCCGCCCTGGGGAACAGCAACCGCGGTGGGTCCCCGGCCTGAAAGGCTCTGCGAACGTCAGAGGGCAGCAACGCCTGTACATGGCACAGGATCACCCTATCGATGTCGTCCTCGTCCAGCCCGCGCTGCGCCAGGCTGTCGAGCAGGCCCAGCGGCTGCGGCTGGCAGCGGCAGGTCCTGGGAACCGGCGCGAGCAAGGGCTCGCTGCCGGCCATGATCAACACATTCCGCCCGGGCTCTTGCACCAGCAGGACACGCGAGGCAAGGGCGATCTGGTTGTCCGGGTCGGGCTCTGTCCACTCCGCCCAATGCTGGCGCGGCAGGCTGCCGAACATGCTGCCGCCATCCAGCTTGCGCATACGGCCGGCCAGAACGGAAAGACGACGTGTCACGATTTCTACCTCATTACTTCAAGTGCGCGCGTCCTTCGCATGGATTCCCTTGTCTCGGTGCCGCGAGGTCAGATCAGGCTCAGCACTCCGCCGACGATCATCAGTTGCGCGGTCAGGGCGAAGGCCAGCAACAGCGGTTTGAGACCCGCCTTGCGCAGGTCGCTGAGGCGGGTACTGAAACCGAGCGCGCCCATGGCGGCGGCGAGTAGCAGGTCATCCGCGCCGACCGCCATCCGGTGCAGGTCCTGCGGCAAGGGCAGCCAGGAGTTGAGCAGCATGCAGACCACGAAACCGATGACGAACAGCGGCACCTTGACCGGAGCCACCGCGTGGCCCGGCGCGCTGCTGCGGGACAGCCAGACCCCCAGGCCCAACAGGAACGGTGCCAGCAGCAAGACGCGAATCAGTTTGGCAACGATGGCCGCCTCGGCTGCCTGCGGGTCCATGGCCTGGCCGGCGGCGACCACCTGGGCCACTTCATGCAGGGTCGCCCCGGTGAATACGCCGAAGCCATGGCTGTCGCCCAACAGCGTCGGAGCGAGGGTGAACACCCAGGGATAAAGCAGCATGCCGAGGGTGCCGAAGAGCACCACGCAGGCGATGGCTATGGCCACCTGGTCATTGCGCCCCTTCACCATCCCAGCGCTGGCAAGAACAGCGGCGGCCCCACAGATGGCATGACCGGCACCGATCAGGATCGCGGTCTCGCGCTCCAGACGCAGCACCCGCGTGCCCAGCCAGATCGCCAGGGTGATGGTGGAGAGGATCAGTACGGCATCGATGACGAAGGCCTGCACGCCCAACGCCTGGACCTGCTGGACCGTCAGGCGCAAGCCGTAGAGCGCGACGCCGAAACGCAGGACCGGCTGCTTGCAGAATTGCAGGCCGGAGCCGAGTACGTCGTGGCTGCGCCCGGAAGACAGGTTGCCGGCCAGCAGTCCCAGCAGCATGGCCAGGGTCAGCGCGCCAAGGCCCATTCCCTGCAGGGCCGACGTCGTGGAAAGCCAGAGCGCCAGGCCGGCCAGCAGGAAGCTGACGCCGACCCCGGCGAGGAGGACGAAAGGCGAACGTTCAGTGCGACTCAGGACTAGCATGGCGATACCTCGCTTGTGGTAGCGCAAGCTTGCCGCGGCATATAACCTAAACGAAGCGACCTATTCTTATTGGTCATATCAGGAATGCTGATATGCAATGCCGCATCACCCTCCGCCAACTCGCCACGTTCATCGCCATCGCCGATCTCGGCAGCGTCACCCGCGCCAGCAAGGAACTCAGCCTCACCCAGTCGGCGGCGAGCATGTCCCTGCAGGACCTGGAGCATCAGCTGGGCACGCGGCTGTTCGATCGCCACGGCAAGCGCCTGGTGCTGAATGAGCACGGGCGTCGCCTGTACCCCCGTGCGCAAGCGACCCTCGAAGGCGCCCAGGAGGTGGAATCGCTCTTCCAGCAGCAGCTCGCCTGCCATCTGCGCATTGGCGCCAGCACCACCATTGGCGGCTACCTGCTGCCGGAGAAACTGGCGGCCTTTCTCGAGGCCGAGCCGGACAGCCGCCTCGAACTGAAGGTGGAGAACACCGAACGCATCGTCGAATCGCTGTGCAACTTCACGGTGGACGTGGCATTCGTGGAAGGACCGGTGCAGCACCCGGACATCGACGTACGACCCTGGCTGGACGACGAACTGGTGCTGATCGCGGCGCCGAGCCATCCGTTGTCCAGGTTGAAGGCGCCAACAGCCGAAGAACTGGCGAGCGCGCGCTGGATCATGCGCGAGCCGGGTTCGGGCACCCGGAGCATGCTGGAACACCTGATCGGCCCCTGGCTGGGCAGCCCGCGCCAGCTGCTGGAGGTATCCGACGGCGAGGCGATCAAGCGCTGCGTGATTGCCGGTGCAGGCATCGCCTGTGTTTCCCGACTCATGGTGCGTGGCGAGCTCGCGTTGGGACAGCTGTGCACCCTGCCCTCCCCCAGTGGCCCGCTGAAACGCGTGTTCTATCGCGCCATCCACCAGGACAAGCAGCCGACTCGTGGCCTCAGGCGTTTCCTGGATTTTCTGTAGGGCAAGACCCTCTCCCCCGGCCCCTCTCCCGGAGGGCGAGGGGTGACGCCAGGCGTACCTTCGGCTCAGTCCTGTAGGGGCGAATTCAATCGCGAAATGACCCAGCGCCAAGCTAGCCGGCGACACCCTCACCCCCGGCCCCTCTCCCGGAGGGAGAGGGGTGACGCAAGGCGTACCATTGGCACAGTCCTGTAGGGGCGAATTCATTCGCCAAGGCCACGCAGTGGCCCCTTCGAGATTGATGGGTATCGCTCCGTTCAACCCATCCTACGAATCCGACTCGTCGCGGCTCAGTCCTGTGGGAGCGAATTCATTCGCGAAATAGGCCAGCACCGAGCTAGCCGGCAACGCCCTCTCCCCCGGCCCCTCTCCCTGAAGAGGAGAGGGGTGACGCAAGGCGTACCATTGGCGCAGTCCTGTGGGGGCGATTTCAATCGCTGGGCAGGACGCAGTCCTGCTGCTCCAGGACAAAAAAAACCGCTGCCGAAGCAGCGGTGGGGATCAAGCCGTCGAGGGAACGGGCGTCGATGAAATCCAAAGGAGCTGCGGGTGCTACTTGCCCCAGCGGCGCAAGGCCGACGGGCTGTAGTCCGCCTTCATGCCAGGCTCGTTGAAGACCATCTTCTTCTGGTACTCGTTGGTCATGAAGTTGGTGGTGTAGCGCCCGGAAATCAGGTCGTAGGTGGCGTCCATTGCCGGGAACGGCACTTCGATATCGGCCAGCTGCATCGGGTAGTTCTCGTACATGCGCCACAGCTCGCCGCGATTGTCGTACATCTCCGACGAGGCGATCTGCCAGATGTCTTCGTCGATGTAGAAGCGGCGCTTGCCGTACACATGCCGCGCATCGCCCTTCAGGGTCGCCTCGACCACCCAGACGCGGTGCTTCTCATAGCGCACCAGGTTCGGGGCGATGTGGTTCGGCTTGAGGATGTCGGCGTACTTGAGCGACTTGCTCGCCAGCTTGTAGCTGTTGTACGGAATCAGCCGCTCCTGCTTGCCCAGCAGCTTCCACTCGTAGCGATCAGGCGCGCCATTGAAACCGCCCACGCCATCACTGGTGAGCTGGCCGTAGCTATAACGGGCGCTGCTGTCGTAGGCCACGGTCGGCGCACGACGCACACGGCGCTGACCGGGGATGTACTGCCAGGCACCGCGCGGCTCCTTCACCTGGTTCAGCGGCTCGTGGACCATGGTGATTTCACCCGCGACACGGGACGGGCTGAGGGCACGGATGATGCTGAAGTAGAGGACGTTTTCCTCCGGCGCGAGGTCGCCGAGGGCCGACCGCCAATGCACCGCCTGCTGGTAGTTGACCACGGTGGAAGTACCGTTCTCCTGCACGGTGGCGGAGGCCATCTCCCGATCCAGGGAGCTGCCGACGTAGCGCGCCATGTGGTTCCACATGACTTCCAGCGCTTCGGTGGGTTCCGGGAAGGGAACGCCCTGGCCATAGCCGATCACGCCGTAGCCCTTGTCCGCCAGCTTCACCTGGCTGAGGTTGGCGCGGGTCGATGCGTTCACCTTCTCCGGCAGGCGCGCGGTGCGGTGGGTCGGGTAGACGTTCATCACATAGCCGGGGAAGCGCTTGAGCATGGCCAACTGCGCCGGGGTCAGCAACGCCTGGTACTGCGCGGCGTTGGCGGCGCTGATCACGTACAGCGGCTTCTCCGCCGTGAACGGGTCCGGGTAGTTGCCGTTGGCGTCGGCGCTCAGGCCGCCGGGCTTGAGGCCACCGTCCCAGGCCGGGATGCTGCCATCGGCGTTGGCCGCCAGCGTACCGCCCATGGGGTTGAGCTGGCTGTCGAATTCACCGGTATCGGTGCTCTTGGCAAAGGCGGAAGACTGCATGCACAGGGCAAACAGGGTCAGGGCGAGGGGCAGTTTTTTCAACGTACGGTTCATCAGAAGCTCACCTTTAAGTTGACCGACGCGAAGTCGCGATCGTCGAGGGTGGTGAATTTGTTCGAGCCGAAGAAATCGTTGTAGGCAAGCTCCAGCGAGTAATCGTTGCGGTACTCGAACAGCAGCGAGAGGCCCACTGCTTTCTGTCCTTCCTGGAAGTTCGGGCCATAGCCGTCCACGTCATGGCGGAAGTTGATGCTCGGGGTGATCACGGTCGCGGGGAGGATGCCCTCGTAGCTGAGAGCGCCACGCAGGCGATAGCCCCAGGACCAGTCGTTGAAGAAGCCGCGATTGCCGTTGCAGTTCTTCGCGTTCAGCGCCTGGACCTGCTGCAGGCTCAGGTTCGCGGTGCCGGGGGTGATGCAGTAGCTGGCCGTCACGGCCGGGTTGTATGCGGTGGTGGTCAGCTCGCTGCGGCCATAGGCACCGCTGCGGCCGAAGCGTTCGTCGCCAAGGTCGGCGATGTGGTTGACCGCAGCTTCAGCGGCCCAGGCGAAGCGCGTGGCGCCCAGCACGTTGGAGATCGTGTCGGTGGCGCCCAGGCTGAACTGGGACACCGGCTTGCGCTCGTAGCCTTCGATCGGCGCACCGAGTGCCGGCGTCACCCCCGGATCGGTGAACGGCGTGTTGGGGCTGCGCAGCAGGAACTGGATGGTGTCGTTGCCGTTGAAACCCAGCGGCTGGTTGGGCCGATAGCTCAGCTCACCGAATACCGCTGTGCCACCCACCACGCCGCTGAGGCTGATGCCATAGAGGCGGATGTCTTCCGGGTACACCGAGTTGTAGCTGGCGGTCTTGAAGTTGGCCGGCCCTGCAGCCTTCACTGCGGTTCCATTGAACGACGCGAAACGGCTGTGATAGTTCGCGTAGTACAGGCCCAGCTCGGCGTCGTTGAGGTCTTCCAACACCTTGCGCAAAGCGATGCCGTATTGACCGTCGTCGTTCGGCCACTCGGTCTGGCTGCGTGGAACGAAGGTGCCGGAAGCCAGCGCATTGGCGGTGGTGCGGTTGCCGGTCACCGCCGCGACGATCGGGCTGCAGCCTTCCGGGGCGAAGTCCGCCGACTGGAAGAAGGTGCCGCAGCCATCGAGCACCGAAGGCCGGAAGTTGTACTGGTAGAAACCTTCCAGGCTGAGGGTGTCGCTCAGGCCGAAGTTGAAGCTGAGCATTTCCACCGGCAGCTGGCCTTCCTTCAGCTCTACGCCGGGGCGGTTGAAGGCGGAAACGTCGAGGGGGTTGATCGCGTTGATGCCGTTCTGGAAGAACAGCGCCTCGCCCCAGGTCAGCACCTGTTTGCCGAGCTTGACGTTGAGCGGCATGCCGTTGCCAATCTCGAAGTCCTTCCAGACGTAGGCATCGAGCAGTTCGAAGCCCTTGAACTTCGACAGGTCGTCCCAGCCGGAGTCGTCGAATTTCTTGAAATCGCCATTGCCGGTTTCCAGGGCGTGGTCGTACCAGTACTTGAAGCGCAGGAACGCGCCCTGCCCGCCGTCGTTCAGGTCGAACTCGGTGAGTCCCTTGAACACCTGGGAGATGGCATCGTGCTTGTCGAAGTTCAGCCGGCCGTCATCGCCGTTGGTGTCGATGCCGCTGCCGGGCTTGCCGATGCTGCGGGCATCCGGCGCGTAGACCAGATCCGGATCGGCGTTGCGCAGCGCCCAGCTCGAACCCAGGGTCAGGGTCGTGTTGGTGGACAGCTTCCAGTCGTCATTGATGTCGAACGTCACGGCCTTGGTCGAGGGGCTGCCCAGGGCCGCCAGGGCAACACCGGCAGCCAGGAGGCTGGGCGCGAACCGGCGATGCCTTGCCGGGCGCAGATGGGGTTCAGCGTGTGTCATGCAGATCACCTTTTGTTGTTTTAGTGGTGAATCGCTCCCGCATCGGGGCCTTGGCGGCCCCAATGTGGGTGGGCGAACGGAGGGTTCGGGAAGGTCAGGCTCGGTGGTCGCGCAGCACTCGTGCGGGAATTGCCAGCAGCAGGACGGAGGCGCCTATCACCAGCAGGCCGGCGATCACGTCGAAGGCCAGATAAAGGCTGCCGGTCTGGGTCTTGATACCGCCCACCAGCACCGGACTGACCATCGCCGCGATACCACCCAGGCTGCTGATCAGGGCGATGCCACCAGCGGCGCTTGCGCCGGACAGGTAGGTCGGCGGGATGGTCCAGAACAGCGGCACGGCAGACAGGCAAGCGGCGGCGCCCACGCTCATGAACAGCACCGACAGCATCAGATTGCCCTGGAACAGCCCGAGCAGGACGAAGCTGCCGGCGCCGGTGAGCATGGTCAGGGCCAGGTGCCAACGGCGCTCGAGGTGGCGGTCGGAACTGCGGCCCAGCAGATACATCGCCACCAGCGCCACGGCATAGGGCAGGCTGCTGATCAGACCGATCTGGCGGATGTCCGCGAGACCGAAGCCCTGGATCAGGGTGGGCATCCAGTAAGCCACCGTGTTGGTGCCCGAATAGATGCAGAAGAACACCAGGCCGCACATGAATACGCGCGGGTCACGCAGCAGGTGCAGGAAGGAGCCGTGCCCTGCCCCGGCCTCCCTGTGCTCGGCCGCCAGGGCGTCGTGGACGATCTGCTTTTCGCGCTCACTGAGCCACTTCACCTGCTGCGGCTTGTCGTCCAGCCAGAACCAGGCGAACAGGCCGAGCAGCACGGCCGGAATGCCTTCGAGGACGAACAGTGCCTGCCAGTCCTTCAAGCCCGCCCAACCGTGGAAGTGGGTCATGATCCAGCCGGCCAACGGGCCGCTGACGATGCCCGCGACGATGCCCGCCATGAGGAAGATCGAGGTGATGCGACCCCGACGCGAAGCCGGGAACCAGTAGGTCAGGTACAGGATCACCCCGGGGAAGAAGCCGGCTTCAGCGACACCCAGCAGGAAGCGCACCACATAGAGGCCGGTGGCGGTCTCCACCAGGCTGGTACTGATCGTCACCAGGCCCCAGAGAACCATGATCCGGGTGAGGGTCGCGCGCGCTCCGACACGCTGCATATACAGGTTGCTCGGCACTTCGAAGAGGATGTAGCCGACGAAGAATGCCGCGGCGCCCAGCCCGTAGGCGGCATCGCTGAGGACCAGGTCCTCGGCCATGCGCAGCTTGGCGAAGGAAATGTTGATACGGTCGATGGCGTTGATCACGTACGCCAGGAACAGGAACGGCAACAGCCGCCAGACCACCTTGCGATAGGTCAGCTTCACCTCATGGGCAGTCTGTGCAGCAGTCATCAGACCTTGCTCAGCCACGGAACTCATGGCCATACCTCCTGCAGCGGTTGGCTGCGTGGGATCTTCTTATTCTTGTTCATGTGGTGGCCTCGGCGCGGCAGTGGACGACGGGCGCCCACTGCCGTCCCTCAACCTTTTTCCGCCAGTGCGCGGATTTCTTCGTCCAGCATCGGCACACCCAACTCGCAGGCCTCGATGCCTTGCAGGCTGACGAGCTTCAGCACCTCAAGCACGTGCTCGCGGCTGGCGCCCAGTTGCAGCGCTGCCTGGATATGGCGACGGGTGCCGTGTCCGTACAGATGCGTGATCGCCGCATCACCGGCGATGCAGAGAAACTCGATCCACAGCGGCGGCAGGATGCCGTCCTTCCACAGGCCGAAGCCCATGCCGAGGAATTTCTCCAGGTACTGGGCATCCCAGCGGTAGATGGTTTCCCAGAGCGGGTTGAACATGCCGTTGGCGCGCACCGCGTCGCAGACCGGCGTGACACCCGGTTCCACTGCTTCATCGGGCAGCCCGGCATGGGCCAGTTCCTCGGCAAGGATCGGCACGCCAAGGGCGCAGGCATGGATGCCGACCACGCTGGCCAGCTTGAACACCTCGAGGATTTCCGCGCGGGTCGCACCCAGGCGCAGGGCATCGCGCACATGGCGGCGCACGCCGGGGGCGTACAGGTGGGTCGCGGTGACATCGATGTTCAGGCGAATCAGCGCAACCAGCTTGGGATCGAGCACATCATTGGTCTGGCTGTCCTGCACCAGCGCCATGACATTCTCGGTCCAGTCCGGCGCCCACTCCGCCAGGCGATCGAGCGACGCATCGAACAGGCCGGCGGCGCGCAGGGCGTTGTAATTCGGGGTTTCGTTCATGTTCTTGTCATTTCCTGCAGGGATGGCGGCTCAGACCACCGAGCCACCGTTGGGGCTGATCACCTGGCCAACCAGGTAATGATCGCCCGCGAGGTAGAGCACCGTTCCGGCGTATTCCTCGACCGTGCCGAAGCGGCCCAGCGGGCAGCCCTGCCAGAGGCGGTTGCGGCCTTCCTCACCGATCTGGTCGAGGTAGGCATTGAACGCCGGCGTCGCCACGCCACCGGGTGCCATGGCATTGACGAAGATGTTCGCGCCCGCCACTTCATAGGCGACCGAACGGGTGAAGGCGATCACCGCGCCCTTGGTCGCGCAGTAATGCGGGCTGTGGGCGCTCTTGGTGGAAAGGCCGGCAATGGAGGCGATGTTGACGATCTTGCCGTCACGCTGCGGCTCCATGAGCTTCAGCGCCTCGCGGGTGCAATAGAACACCCCGTGGACATTCACGCCCCAGTAACGGTGCCATTCCTCGTCGCTGATCTCGCGGGTGAAACCCAGCGAGCGACGGGGCTCGGGTGTGGAGATGTAGCGGTACAGCGCACTGCGACGCTGGGTGTCGATTTCCCGGTTGGGGGTCAGCGCGGCATTGTTGACCAGCACGTGCAGGGTGCCGAAACGGTCGACGATGCGCTCGAACATGGCACGCACCTCGGCGCTGGACGACACGTCGCAGCGCAGCGCCAGGCATTCGGCGCCGTGGGCTTCCACGGCCGCCTGGGCTTCGGACAGCGACTGCTCGCTGACATCGCAGATCACCAACCGCGCGCCGACCTTGGCGAAGGCTTCGGCGCAGGCCTTGCCCAGGCCGGGACCGACGCCGGTCACCAGCACGACTTTTCCTTGCAGACTCATGGATGCACCTCTCGGCAAGTTCGCTCGTGGAAGCCGGCAGCCTTGCGGGCACCGGCTCCTTTCATGGGGACGGCCTGGCCGCTCAGCCCATGCCCGGTACGGTGAAACCGCGTTGTCCCGGCTTGCGATTAGGCGCCATGCCCAGGCGAGCGATGGTCTCGTCGGCGCTGCCGTAGGTCTCGCCGATCTGGTAGATGCGGCGGGCTTCCTGGCCGTTGGCGATGTCGCGACCCAGCTCACGAGCGACGCGCACGGTCTGCTCGATCTGCTGCACGGAGGTCATGCGCTCGCCCTTGCGGCCCCAGAGGGTGTCTTCGATACCCACGCGGACATGCAGGCCCAGGGCGATGGCCATGGCGTTCATCGGCAGCACGGCGCGCATGGCGCTTTCCATGGTGAGAATGGAACCCGGCGGGGTGCGTTTGACGAACTCGATCATGTCGGACGGGTCGAGGCCCGCCGCGCCGCCGCCGATAGCGACGTAGTTGAGGATCAGCGGACCGGTGTACAGGCCCTTGCGGATCAGGCGCTCGACGGTTTCCAGCTGATGGACGTGGCCGAGCATGAAGTGCGGCTGGATGCCGGCGGCCTGCAGGCGTTTGAGGTGCTCGATGAAGAAGGACGGGCGCGAATCGGACACCATCTCCTGGTAGGCCTTGAAGTACTCGGGGCGCTCCAGGATGGTGCCGACCACATCATCGGGCGTCAGCATTTCGCAGATGTTCATCTGGCTGGTGTTGATCGCGATGGTGACCTGATCCGGCTTGGGATCGAGGTCGGCCAGCATGTGGCGGGTGTCGTAGTCCAGCCATTGGGCAGCCTGGCCTTCGCTTTCAGGCGCGAAGGAGATGGAACCACCCACTTGCAGCACCATGTCCGGCACCGCCTGGCGCAGCAGCCCGAGCATTTCGTTGAACTTGCTCAGGCGCTTGGAGCCCTTGCCGTCTTCTTCGCGAACGTGCACGTGGAGCACGGTGGCGCCGGCGTTGTAGCAGTCGATGGCTTTCTGGATCTGGTCATCCATGCTCACCGGAATATCGTCAGAGTCGCTCGGCAGCCACTGCGGGCCGTAGGGGGCGACCTGGATCACCAGTTTTTCCTGGTTTTCCGGGAACAGGCTGTCGTCGAGGAAATGCATGGTGTTTCTCCGTCCGTCTTGTCGTTATTGAACGTGGGCGCAATGCGCCTCTGAGCTGATGGAGAAACTACCGATGTGCCGACCAGGATTTTTATCATCCTGGCGCAGTTTTTTATCATTTCGTCACAGGAGAGGAAGTGATTGCGGGCCGGCTTGGGGATGATGGGCGGACGCTTTTATGTAGGAGCGAGCTTGCTCGCGAAAGGTCGGGCTCGGTGGTTCGCGAGCAAGCTCGCTCCTACAGGGGTGACTGCGCAACGTTGGGTTTCGCTTCGCTCTACGCCAACCGACGGGAGCAGAGCCAGGCTTCGGGAGTGCACGGAGGCTTTCGTGTAGGAGCGAGCTTGCTCGCGAAGGGTCGGGCTCGGTGGTTCGCGAGCAAGCTCGCTCCTACAGGGGAGATCGCGTGCGCTCAGCGCCGGCCGCTGGCCAGCCTCGCGCCGATGGACGCTGGCGGCGTCTCGGACTTGCGCCAGTCGCGGGGGGATTGGCCGTACCAGCGCTTGAACGCGCGGGTGAAGTTGCCCTGGGTTTCGTAGCCCAGGCGGCTGGCGACTTCGGCCACCGGCAGCGTGGCATCGCCCAGGTACTTGATGGCCAACTCCCGGCGTGTTTCCTCCAGGAGAATCTCGAAGCTGGTGTGCTCTTCGCTCAGGTAGCGATAGAGGGTGAAGCGGTGCACGGCGAAGAATTCGGCAACCCGCTCGGCCGAGCAGTCGCCCCGCTGCAACAGACCCTGGATGACCTGGCGCACCTGTGCTGCCAGTTCCATCTGCTCCTGGGCCTGGAGTTCGTTCAGATGCTGGCGGAGGAAGCTGTCCAGCTGGCTGTCATGCCCGGACCTGGGTTTGTCCAGCAGCACCTGAGGGAACAGCACCTCGTGCTGCGACTGGCCGAACCATACCGGGCAACGGAAGTGCCGTTCGTACAGGGCCGCCGACTTCGGCTTGCGGTAGGCGATACGCACCAGCGCGGGCCGCCAGGCATGGCCAAGGATCATTTCGAGGATGCTGACGGTGGCGGCCAGGTAGGCGGTGAGCAGCTGGTCGCAACCCGGCATCCGGGCATCGAGCGACAGGCGAATCCCCGCGTAGCCCTGCTCTTCCGTCAGACGCACATGCAAGCCGCGATACCAGAGGCCGCAGAAGCGGATCAGGCTTTCCGTGGCGTCGCGTACCGTCGGTGCGTTAAGTACCAGGAAGCGCAGCGGACCGGCGTTCTCCAGGTTGGCGCGCTGACCGAGCAGCAGGCCGAGGTGGTCGCAGCCGGACAGCTCCGCGGCCGCCTCCAGGATGCGGCCGTGGTCGACGATGGGCAGCGGCGTCAGGGGCTGGCTGAATGAGGCGCGGTGGACGCCGAAGCTGGCCAGCAAGGGCCAGGGATCGACGCCCCGCTCTTCCAGTACGGCCGAAAGGGAAATGAGCGCGCCCAGCGGGAAGGACTTTTCCTCCACTCTGGACGTCGCTCGTTTCATGGCCGTCTCCCCTGGCGTGACGCCTTAGAACTGCTCGGGATCGAAGGCCAGCAACACGCCGGCCCCCACCTGGATACGCTGCAAGTGTATCGCCGTCTCCGGCAGCATGTGCTGGAAGAAGAAGCGCGCGGTGTGCTGCTTGGCGCGGTAGAACGCGGCGTCGTCGAAGCTCTCCGCAAGCCGGTGCTGGGCGATCAGCGCCATGCGCGCCCACTGGTGGGCGAAAGCCACCAGCGCGGTGAGATGCAGGTAGTCCACCGCAGCCGCCGCGGTCTGCGCCGGCGTCGAATCCTGCAGCAACCGGTCGGTGGCCTCCTGCAAGTGCCCAAGGGCTCGGCGCAGCGGCCCGACGAATTCGTCCAGTTCATCAGCGTGGCGGTCGCAGAACGCCGCAATCAGGCCGATGAAACGGCGCACCGCCCGCCCGCCTTCCAGCGGCAGCTTGCGTGCGGCCAGGTCCATCGCCTGGACACCATTGGTGCCTTCGTACAGCGGCGTGATGCGCGCATCGCGGACGAACTGCTCCATGCCCCACTCGCGGATGTAGCCGTGGCCGCCAAAGCACTGCATCGCCAGGTTGGTGCAGTCCACCGCCTTGTCCGTGCAGTACGCTTTGATCATTGGCGTCAGCAGGCCGAGCAGGTCGTTGGCCTCCTCGCGCACCTGTGCCTCCGGGTGCTTGTGCGCCAGGTCCACCTGCAGTCCCGCCCAGTAGGCCAGGGCACGTCCGGCCTCGACGAAGGCCCGCTGGCTCAGCAACATCCGGCGCACGTCGGGATGGGCAACGATCGGATCGGCGGCCAGTTCCGGCGCTACCGCACCTCCAGGGGCCCGGCCCTGCAGGCGCTCGCGGGTGTAGCGGGCGGCGTTCTGGTAGGCGACGCTGGCCAGGCTCAGCCCCTGCACCCCGACGGCCAGACGTGCGCTGTTCATCATCACGAACATCACCCGCAGGCCCTGGTGCGGCTGGCCGATCAGGTAACCGCTGGCACCGTCGTAGTTCATCACGCAGGTCGGGTTGCCGTGGATGCCCATCTTCTCTTCCAGGGAACCGCAACGCACCGCATTGCGCTCGCCCAGGGAGCCGTCGGGGTTGACCAGGAACTTTGGCACGATGAACAGGCTGATGCCCTTCACGCCGGGTGGTGCGTCGGGCAGGCGGGCGAGCACCAGGTGGACGATGTTTTCCGCCAGATCGTGTTCACCGGCGGAGATGAAGATCTTGGTTCCGCTGATCCGGTAACTGCCGTCGGCCTGGGGCTCGGCGCGGGTGCGCAGCAGACCGAGGTCGGTGCCGCAGTGCGGCTCGGTGAGGTTCATGGTGCCGGTCCAGCGACCTTCAATCATCGGCGGCAGGTACAGCGCCTTCTGCTGCTCCGTGCCGCCGTTGGCGATGGCATTGGCCGCGCCATGGGTCAGGCCGGCGAACATGGAGAAGGCCAGGTTCGCGCTGGTCATGATCTCGCGAATGACGATGCCCAGCACATGGGGCAGACCCTGGCCGCCGTACTCGGGCAAGGCGGTCAGCCCGCTCCAGCCACCTTCTGCATACAGCCGGTAGGCCTCGCGGAAGCCCGGGGCGGGGCGGACTTCTCCTTCCTCCAGCCGGCAGCCCTCATGGTCACCCACCGCATTCAGCGGGGCCAGCACTTCGCTGGCGAGTTTCGCGCCTTCTTCGAGGATCGCCGTCACCACGTCGGGCGTGGCATCGCCGAAACCCGGCAGGTCGGCATGGCTGGAGAGTTCGAGCATTTCCTCCAGCACGAAGCGCATGTCCCGCAGTGGAGCTTGATAAGTAGCCATGGTGTTCTCCTCAAAGGCGTTCGATCACGACGGCCAGGCCCTGGCCGACGCCGATGCACAGGCTGACCACGGCGTAGCGTCCACCGCTGCGCTCCAGTTGACGCAGCGCAGTCAGGACCAGGCGCGCGCCGGATGCACCCAGGGGATGGCCGAGGGCGATGGCGCCGCCATTGGGATTGACGCGGGGATCGTCATGCGGGAGGCCGAGCAGTGTCAGGCAACCCAGGACCTGACTGGCGAAGGCTTCGTTGATTTCGATCAGATCCATGCCCGCCAGAGTCAGCCCGGCTCGCTCCAGGGCCTTGGGAATGGCGTAGGCCGGGCCGATGCCCATGACCCTCGGCGCGACTCCGGCGGCGGCGCCCGCGAGGATGCGCGCACGCGGCATTGCGCCGGCGCGCTCCCCGACTTCGCGCGTGCCGATCAGCAGGGCCGCGGCACCATCGTTGATGCCGGAGGCGTTGCCGGCGGTGACCACCCCGCCCTCGAAAAGGGGACGCAGTTTGGCCAGGCCCTCGGCGCTGGCATCCGGCCGCGGGTGTTCATCAGCGCAGAGGGTGAGGGTCCCTTTGCGGCCGGCCGGCACCTCGACGGGGAGAATCTCCTCGGCGAAGAAGCCGCACTCCAGCGCGCTTGCATAGCGCCGTTGCGAGGCCAGGGCGAAGGCATCCGCCTGGGCGCGGTCGATGCCGTAGTCACGGGCCACGTTGTCGGCGGTCTCCGGCATGCTGTCGGCACCGAACTGGGCATTCACTTTCGGGTTGGGGAAGCGCGCGCCCAGGGTGGTATCGAAGATCTTCGCTTCGCGGCTGTAGGCCGACTCGGCCTTGGCCAGCACGAACGGCGCGCGGCTCATGCTTTCCACGCCCCCGGCCAGGTACAGGCCACCCTCACCACAACTCACCGCACGGGCGGCATCCAGTACCGCCGCCAGGCCGCTGGCACACAGGCGGTTGACCGTCTGCCCGGCCACCGTGACCGGGAAGCCGGCCGCCAGCAGCGCGTTGCGTGCGACGTTGCGGCTGTCCTCACCCGCCTGGTTGGTGCAGCCGAGGATCACGTCCTCGATCTGCTCGGCGGCAAACGGCGAGCGCTCCACCAGGGCACGCATCAATTGCGCGGCGAGGTCGTCGGGACGAATGGCGGCCAGGCCGCCGCCGTGGCGGCCGAAAGGTGTGCGCAGGCCGTCGTAGATGTAGGCATCGAGCATCGGGATTTCCTTGGAATTCAGTTGTCGGGGGTGAGCAGCGACAGGCCGAGCATGGCCCGGCGGATCAGCCAGGGACTCGGGCGGTAGCGCGGATCGCGGTAGAAGGTGTGCAGGTTGTCCAGCACCTGGAGGACGGTTTCGGCGCCCAGGGCGTCGCCCCAGCTCAACGGTCCTTGGGGGTAGCCCAGGCCAAGGCGGATGGCGCGGTCGATGTCGCCCGGCGTGGCGACGCGCTGCTGGGCCATGTCGGACGCGATGTTGATGATCTGCGCGAGCACCCGCTGGGAGACGAAGCCCGCACTGTCATGGATCAGGCTGACGGGCACGCCGTCGGCGGCGAGCAGTGCACGAGCGGCATCGCGCCAACCCGGTCCGGTGACCGGCGTGGTCATCAGCACGCGGCGTCGATCCAGCGGCAGCAGGATGTCCAGGGCGAGCGTGCGCAACGGGTCCAACCCTTCCGCCTTGGCACTGCTGGTGGCGTCGCCACCCAGTGGCAATACCAGGCACAGCGCCTCGTCGCTGGGACGCAGGCCCGGCTCCACGGTCGCTCCGAGGTTTTCCAGTAGCGCCACCACGTTCGCCCTGGCCGCCGGACGCACATGGCTGACCCAGACCGGCGGCAGGTTTGCCACGACTGGAACCGCCGGCTCTTCGGGAGCCTGCTGGACGCCCAACACGTAGCGATAGAAGCCCTGCCCGCTTTTGCGTCCGAGGAGACCGGCATCCAGGCGTTGGCGGGTGATGACCGAAGGCCTGTAGCGTGGCTCCTGGTAGTACTGCTCGTAGATCGATTCGGTCACCGGATGAGAAACATCCAGCCCGGTCAGGTCGAACAGCTCGCACGGTCCCATGCGGAAGCCCGCCTGCTCGCGAAGGATGCGGTCCAGGCCGGCTTCGTCGGTGATCGACTCGCCGAGAATGCGCATCGCCTCGGTGCCATATCCGCGTCCACCGTGGTTGACGATGAAGCCGGGCGTGTCCTTGGCGCGAACCGCGACATGGCCAAAACGCTCGCCAAGCGCGAGCAGGGTTTCGCCGACCCAGGATTCGCCCTGGAGGCCGTCGATCACTTCGACGATCTTCATCAGCGCAACGGGATTGAAGAAGTGGAAGCCCCCTACCCGCCCCGGCAACCGGCAGCCAGCGGCGATGGAGGTGACCGAGAGCGACGAGGTATTGGTGGCCAGCACGCAATCGTCGGCCACCACCTTCTCCAGTTCAGCGAACAGCGCACGCTTTGCATCGAGCCGCTCGACGATGGCTTCCACCACCAACTGGCAGTCGGCCAGTTCCGCGATGGCGGTCACCGGCCGCAGGCGAGCGGCGGCGGTCTGCGCCGTGGCGCTGTCGAGCTTGCCCTTGGCCACCAGCTTGTCGAAGGTCGCCACCAGGCCCTGACGCGCGCTTTCAGCGGCACCCTCGCGGGCATCAAAGAGGTACACGGTGAGACCAGCCAAGGCAGCGATCTGGGCAATGCCCGCGCCCATCACGCCGGCTCCCACCACCGCCATGTCGCGGATTTCACGAACGCTCATGGTTCAATTCCCCGAATAGGTTGGTTTGCGCTTTTCCAGGAAGGCACGCATGCCCTCTTTCTGGTCGGCGGAATCGAACAGCAACTGGAAGGCCTTGCGCTCCAGCATCAGCGCCGTGTCCAGCGACGCATCCTGGCCCGCCAGGAGCACCTCCTTGATCTGCATGACCGCCAGCGGCGGCATGCCGGCGATCAGTTCAGCCAGTTCCAGGGCACGCGACTGCACCTGATCGTCGGCCACCACCTCGCTGGCCAGCCCCATGCGCAACGCCTCGGAAGCTTTGACCGGGAGGCCGGTGAGGAGCATGCGCATCGCCTGGAACTTGCCCACCGCCCGAGTCAGGCGCTGAGTGCCGCCGGCTCCCGGCATGATGCCGACGCGGACTTCCGGCTGACCGAAGCTGGCGCCCTCGCCTGCCACGATCAGGTCGGCGTGCATCGCCAGCTCGCAGCCGCCGCCCAGGGCGAATCCGTTCACCGCCGCGATCACCGGTTTCGGGCATTGGGCAATGGCCGCCCACAGTCGATGGGTCTGGCGCTGGAACATCTCCATGGCGCCGCGCTCGGCCATGTCGCGGATATCGGCACCGGCTGCGAAGACCTGGTCGCCTCCGGTCAGCACGATGCAGCGCACCTGCCAATCGCTGGAGAGCTCGGTGAAGTGGGCCGCCAGCTGTTCACGCACGGCCTGGTTCAAGGCGTTGCGGGCGTCGGGGCGATTGAGACGGATGACTGCCACGCCGGGCAGCGGCCGTTCGACAAGGGTTTCACTCATGGCTTGCACCTTATATGTTCCGCACGGCGGAACTGTGTTTTGCATTGCAATCCAGCCTAAGCAATTCCGCTTGTCGTTGTAAATCGCTCGAAAATCGTCACCAAAAAGAAAACACGCTGAAACGCAGATGGAGAGAGGCTTTGCAGGCAAGGAGGATTAATCTTGACTGGAAGCATTAGTTCCGCTGTGCGAAACTACGTTTTGATTTTGTTGACTCCCCGTTTTTTCCTGTGCCAGCATCCGGCCGGCGCTTCGGGGAGGCCCTTCCCGACGCACGAGGAACGACGATGGAAAAGCGTGGACGTATCGACACCGAACTCGACAGCCAGGACCTGGAGCAGGATCGCCAGTTCGTCACGGCGCTGGCCCGTGGCCTGGAGCTGCTGCGCTGCTTCCGCCCCGGCGAGCGCCTGCTGGGCAATCAGGAACTGGTCAAGCGCAGCGGCTTGCCCAAGGCGACCGTCTCGCGACTGACCTACACCCTGACCCGCCTGGGCTACCTGCAGTACGTGGAGAGCCTGGGAAAATACGCCCTTGATACCGGCGTGCTCGCCCTCGGCTATGCCCACCTCAACGGCCTGGACATCCGCAAGCAGGCCCGCCCGCTCATGCAGGAATTCGCCGACCAGACGCAGTGTTCGGTTTCCCTCGGCGCCCGCGACCGCCTGAGCATGGTCTACATCGAGAACTGCCAGGGGCCGGGTCCGCTGAGCCTGCGCCTGGACGTGGGTTCGCGCATTCCCATGACCAGCACCGCCATGGGCCGCGCCTACCTGGCGGCCCTGCCCGACGCCGAGCGCGACCTGCTGCTCAATCAGTTGAAGGCCCGCGACGACGACTGGGCCACCACCCGCGAGCAACTGGACAAAACCTTCCGCCACTACCAGGACCACGGCTACTGCCTCTCCTGCGGCGATTGGCAGAAAGACATCAACGCCGTCGGCGTTCCCCTCATCCAGCCGGACGGTTCCGGCGTCGTCGCCTTCAGCTGCGGGGGCCCGGCCTTCGTGCTGCGCCAGCACATGCTGGAAGACGACGTCGGACCACGCCTGGCCCACCTGGTACGCAACGTCGGAGCCAATCTGGGCCGACAATTCCAATAAGAGGACCGCAATGATCAACGATCAGGAAACACTCAACCTGCTGCTCGAAAACCTGTCGCGCTTCGTCCGCGAGCGCCTGGTACCCAACGAGGCCGAGGTAGCGGAGTCCGACCGGATTCCCGGGCACATCGTCGATGAGATGAAAGCGCTTGGCCTGTTCGGCCTGTGCATTCCCCAGGAGTACGACGGGCTTGGCCTGAGCATGGAAGAGGAAGTCCTGGTCGCCTTCGAGCTTGGCAAGACTTCACCGGCTTTCCGCTCGTTGATCGGCACAAACAACGGCATCGGTTCCCAGGGCCTGATCATCGACGGCACCGAGGAGCAGAAGCGCCGCTACCTGCCGCGCATGGCCGCCGGCGAGCTGATCGGTTCCTTCGCCCTCACCGAGCCGGACTCCGGCTCCGACGCCGCCTCGCTGCGCACCACCGCCGTCCGCGACGGCGACAGCTACGTGCTCAACGGCACCAAGCGTTTCATCACCAACGCACCCGAGGCCGGCATCTTCACGGTCATGGCGCGCACGGACCCGACGATCAAGGGAGCCGGTGGTATTTCTGCGTTCGTGGTCGAGGCCGGCACGCCCGGCGTCACCCTGGGCAAGATCGACCAGAAGATGGGGCAGAAAGGCGCCCACACCTGCGACGTGATTTTCCAGGACTGCAGAATTCCCGCGGACAACCTGATCGGCGGGGTCGAAGGCGTCGGCTTCAAGACCGCCATGCGCGTGCTCGACAAAGGCCGCCTGCACATCGCGGCCGTCTGCGTGGGCGCCGCCGAACGCATGCTCAACGATGCCCTGGCCTACGCCCTGGAACGCAAGCAGTTCGGCCAGGCCCTGGCGGAGTTCCAGCTGATCCAGGCCATGCTGGCCGACAGCCAGGCAGACATTTACGCCGCCCGCTGCATGGTGCTCGACGCGGCACGCAAGCGCGACCTCAAGCAGGACGTTTCCATGGAAGCCTCGTGCTGCAAGATGTTCGCCTCGGAAATGTGCGGCCGCGTGGCCGACCGCGCGGTGCAGATCTTCGGCGGCGCCGGCTATGTCAGCGAGTACGGCATCGAGCGTTTCTACCGCGACGTGCGCCTGTTCCGCATCTACGAAGGCACCACCCAGATCCAGCAACTGGTGATCGCCCGCAACCTCATCCGTCGCGCGGGGCAGAACTGAGATGCTGACCCGTGAAGACGTACTCGCCGGGCTGCCGACCCGCCTGCACCAGATTCTCGATCGCCACCCGGCGATCCACGATGGCGCCCCGGCATTGCATGAACGTGGCGAGACCCTGAGCTACGGCGAACTGCGCATCGCCGTCGCGAGCCTCGCCGAGCGCCTCGCGCTGGACGGAATACGCGGTGGCGACCGGGTGATGCTGGTGGCGGAAAACTGCGGCCTGCTGGTCGCCGCCCTGCTCGCCCTCAGCCAGCTCGATGCCTGGGCCGTGGTGGTCAACGCGCGTCTCTCGCCCGGTGAAATCGACAACATTCGCCAGCACTGCGGTGCCCGTCGGGTCCTGTATGGCAGTTCCGTCTCCCGCGATGCGGCTGCCCATGCCGAATACGCCGGGGCCGAGGGACACACGCTCGGCGGCCTGGGTCGTTACCACCTCGGTCCACTGAACGAAGATTGCTCGCCGGAACCCGTGGAAGCCGATCCGACCCGCCAGGTGGCGGCGATGATCTACACCACCGGCACCACCGGCGCGCCCAAGGGCGTGATGCTGACCCATCGCAACCTGCTCTACATCGCCCACTCCGCCAGCCTGCTGCGCCAGCTTGGCAGCAGCGACCGGGTCTACGCGGTACTGCCCATTTCCCATGTCTACGGTCTCTCCGCCGTGTGCCTGGCGAGCCTGTTCGCCGGCGCGGCCCTGCAGCTCGAGCCGCGCTTCGACCCTGAAGAACTGGCCCGCGCCTTGCGCGAGGATGGCGTGACCCTGATGCAGGGCGTGCCCGCCATGTACGCCAGGCTGCTGGAACTGGCCGATGCCGGCCGCCTGGAGCTGAAGGCACCGCATCTGCGCTTCATGTATGCCGGGGGTTCGCCGCTGGACGAAACCCTCAAGCAGGCGGTGGAGACACGCTTCGGTATCCCGCTGCACAACGGCTACGGCCTGACCGAAAGCTCGCCGACGGTGAGCCAGACCCGCATCGACGAACCGCGTCGCGACACCTCCGTGGGGCGACCGATTCCCGGCCTGGAAATCCGCCTGCTGGACAACCAGCGCCAGCACGAGGTTGCGTCCGGCGAGGTCGGCGAGCTGTGGGTGCGCGGCCCCAACGTGATGAAGGGTTACTACCGTGCGCCGGAGCAGACGGCCGACGTCCTCGACGCGGACGGCTGGCTGAATACCGGAGACCTGGCCCGCCAGGCCAGCGACGGCGCGCTGTTCATCGTCGGTCGCAGCAAGGAACTGATCATCCGCTCGGGCTTCAACGTTTATCCGCCGGAAGTGGAGGCGGTGCTCAATGCCTATCCCGGTGTGGTGCTGTCGGCGGTGGTGGGACGTCCGGTGGAGGGCAATGAAGAGGTGGTTGCCTTCCTCCAGGTCGCCGATCCCGATAGCTTCGATGCGGGCGGGCTGAAAGCGTTTCTCGCCGACCGGCTTTCGCCCTACAAGCGCCCCATGGAAATCCGCGTGCTGGCCGCCCTTCCCGCCGCAGCCACCGGAAAGGTCCTGAAGCACGAGCTGAAGAAACTTGCGTTGAATGCTTAGTGCTCCAGGCGTCCGTCTCCCAGTAGGAGGCGGACGTGGCCGCTTCAGCTCAGACCCTGTGGGAGCGAATTCATTCGCGAAATGGCCCAGCATCGAGCGAGCCGGCAACACCCTCACCCCCGGCCCCTCTCCCAGAGGGCGAGGGGTGACGCTAGGCGTACCTTTGGCTCAGTCCTGTAGGGGCGAATTCATTCGCGAAATGACGCAGCGCCGAGCTAGCCGGTAACACCCTCTCCCCCGGCCCCTCTCCCTGAAGGGAGAGGGGGTGACGCGAGACGGCGCAGTCCTGTAGGGGCGAATTCATTCGCCAAGGCCACGCAGTGGCCCCTTGGGGTTGATGGGTATCGCTCCGCTCGACCCATCCTACGAACTGAAACCCTGGCGGGCCTGGGCCACCGAAAGGCGCTCGAGCTGCAACTTCTGCGGTTGCCACTCGGCTGCTTCGAAGCTGCCGGCTTCCTGTGCCAGGGCCATCGTGAAGGCCTTGAGCAACTCACCGGCGTTATCTTCTACCTCCCGGTCGCTGTATGGAGATTTCAGTTTCGATCTGGACCTATCACTGACCTGGCCTCCGCCCTAGCATCGACCACTCCGTACCCGGTTCATGCGATGAAAAACTTTCCCGCTGACATCGATCTTTCAGGGCTGGAGTCACGTCGACTTCAGCTGGAAGACGTGCCGATGATTTGCCTGCACCGCGAAACCATGTTCCTCGAGGCGGGGGGCGATCCATCGGGTTTGCGGGTGATGACCGAGCACTTCCGCCCCTGGCTGCACGAGCGCCTGGCCGATGGTCGTTACTACGGGTTTGCCCTGATGGACGATGGAAAGCCCGTGGCGGCGATAGGTCTCATGAGTATCGACTGGCCGCCCCATCCGGCCCATCCGAGTCTGGACCAGCGCGGCTACGTGCTGAACGTTTTCGTCGAGCCGGCCTATCGACGGCGGGGCCTGGCTTCCGCGCTGATGAAGCTGGCGGAAGGCGAATTCGAACAGCGTGGACTGCACTTCGCCGTGCTGCATGCGACCGAGGCAGGTAGACCGGTCTATGAAGAATTGGGTTGGGCCGCGACCAGTGAAATGGCCAAGGCAATCGGCTGACCGGTCTGCTGCTCCGCCCTACTCCTCGAAGCGCCCGGTGGGGTCACGATCACGCTCGTAGTGTCGCGCAAGCGGGAATGCCGGCAACCAGGATTCGCGACGGACGATCCAGCTTTCGTAGGTCGGCATCAGTTGGTCGGGGACATCCAGGGCGCCCAGGTGCACTTCGATTTCGTCTGAGCTGCGGGCAAAGACGGATGAACCACAGCGGGGACAGAAGAATCGACCGGCATACTCACGGGTTTCGCCGTCGATAGTCACGGCATCCTGGGGGAAGACCGCGCAAGCGTTGAACAGGGCTCCATGATGCTTGCGGCAATCGAGGCAGTGACAAAGGCCGACCCGATACGGGCGCCCCGACGCCACGATTCGGACATTGCCGCACAGGCAACCGCCGGTGAATCGGTCCATGCTGCGTCTCCTCTGAAGCGACAGGAAGACCTGCAACCACCTCAGCCGGACTTCGTCTCGACCGGTTCCTCGGCCGGCAGGTCTCCGACAATGGCCTGAATCTCGAACAAGAGCTGCTCGACCGTCCAATCAAGTGCTCCCGGCCCTCGGAGTTCGGCCATCCTGACGCCCGTTATGCGTATCGACTCGTGCGAGCTGCTTCGCCGCAGGCGGATCTCGATGACCTGGCCCAGACCGAACTCGCAAAGGACCTCGAACCCAGGCAGCACGGAATCCACCTGGGCTTGAAGACGTTGTTGAAGTAGGCGCTTCATGCTGCCTCCGGACGCGATCCTGCGGCCATCAAGACAATTTAGACAACGGGATGCACAGCCTCTGCTCCAGGGAAATTCGCACCGTTCGTCTGCCTGGTAGGAGCGAGCTTGCTCGCGAACAGTCCGAGCACGATCTTTCGCGAGCAAGCTCGCTCCTACAAAAAGGCCGGGGATCGAGGTTTGCAATGTTGGGTTTCGCTTCGCTCTAGCGGGACGCCGCCCGCACCAACCTACGAGAGCTTCAATCCGACGCGGCCGGCGCTGGTGCGCGGAGCGCGGCAAGCGGGTCGTGCGCCACGCTCACCTGCCGCTCATTCAACAATGCCTTCCACAGCGACACGCACAACCCCACCATCACTGCCAGGAACGGCGCAGCGAAGATGATGGCGGCGGTCTGCAGTGCGACCAGGCCGCCCATCACCAGCAGCACCGAGGCCGCCGCACTGCTCAACGTGCCCCACAGCACCACCAGCCAACCCGGCGGCGTCAGGCTGCCGCGCGCGCACAGCATGCCCATGACGATGGAACCCGCGTCGGCTCCCGAGATGAAGAACACGCCCACCAGCACAATGGCGGCAAATGAAGTCAGCGCCGCCGCGGGGTACTGGCCCAGCAAGGTGAAGAGCGCCACCGCCGGCCCCTGGTCATTCACGGCTGCGGCAATGCCGCCAGCGCCTGCCAGCTCCGAGTACAGGGCCGCGCCGCCCATGATCGCGAACCACACCATCGTCACCCCACTGGGAATGAAGATGACGCCGATGACGAACTCGCGAATGGTGCGGCCTCGGGAAATCCGGGCGATGAAGGTGCCAACGAAAGGCGCCCAGGAGATCCACCAGGCCCAGTAGAAGATGGTCCAGCCAGCGAGCCACTTGCCATCGCTGAAGGCCGCGGTGCGGAACGACATCGGTACCAGCTCGCGCAGGTATTCGCCTATCGATGCAACCAGAGTGTTCATGATGAATACGCTGGGCCCCACTGCCGCGAGGAACAGCAGCAACAACACCGCGACCACCATGTTGACGTTGCTCAGGAACTGCACGCCCTTGCCCACGCCGGATACCGCGGAAAGGATGAACAGCACCGTCATCACCGCGATGATCGCCAACGCAATGCTGTTCGATTCGCCGGTGTGCCACAGGTAGTTGAGGCCGCTGTTGATCTGCTGCGCGCCCAGGCCGAGGGAAGTGGCGGTGCCGAAAAGCGTGGCCAGGACGGCCAGCATGTCGATCGACTTGCCCAATGGCCCGCGAACGCCCGCTTCGCCAATCAGTGGCGTAAAGGCGCTGGAGATCAGGTTCGGCAGCCCCTTGCGGAACGAGAAGTAAGCCATCACCAGGCCGACGATGGCGTAGATCGCCCAGGGGTGGAACGCCCAATGGAAGTAGGCGTAGCCCATGGCCACCTTGGCCGCCTCCCTGGAGTGCGGCGGCGCCAGGTCGTTGGGCAACGTCGAGAAGTGTGTAATCGGTTCAGCCACACCCCAGAACATGAGGCCGATTCCCATGCCGACGCTGAACATCATCGCAATCCACGACGACGTGCTGAACTCGGGTTCTTCGTCATCCTTGCCCAGCCTGATCCGGCCAAAGCGGCTGAACGCGAGGAACAGCGCGAAGCCCAGGAAGAACGCCGTGGAGAGCACGAAGCTCCAGCCGAACCAGTCGATGATGGTGTTCAGCAGCGCCTGTGACGCCGTCGCCATGGCCGTTGGTGCGAGAGCCCCCCAGGTGACCAATGAGGCTGAAATCGCAGCCGCCCCCCAGAAAACGACCTTGTCGACGGGTGATCCAGGTGTCTTGTGCATGGGCCTCCTCAAGCTTGAATGCCTTTCTTCTTGTTAGCGGTGAAACCTGCCGTGGCGGGCGACGGTCAGTGCCCCGCGATGGTCGCGCGAGCTGGGAAAGGCGACTTGCGCGTGGACGATGCCCACCGATCCAAATGCGACAGTCCCCAAGCCGAACAGGCTTGTTTCAGGCCGTCTGGAACGAGGGTCCCAGCCCGCCGGGCTTCAGGGCCGATAGCCCTGCGCCAGCAACCAGCCCTGCACCATCCGCCGCTGGGCTTCGGGCAACGCGGCCAGGGCGTGGTTCAGTTCACCGCGCTGGAGAGCGGTGATGACGGGCGCGAGTTCGACACCTTGCAGGTGCCAGATGCCCAGTGGCTGGTCGGCGGTGACCGCCACCTCGACTTCGTCGATCAGGTCACCGTGGATGACCGGGGCGCGCTCTACCCTGACCTGACTGAAATCAGCCGCCGCATGCATGGGCTCGGCATCCGGCCAGCTGCGCCGGTCACGCCAGAAGGGTTGGTCGGGCCAGCGCTGTTCCAGGCCGTAGAAGTCGCGACCGGTGCGGGCGAAGCGCAGGAAGAGGTGTTCCACCCGGCGCTGGTGGAAGCGTCGGGCAAGTTCGGCGCGATCCGGGCATTGCAGCATCGTATTGATCACCGCCGGCGCCTGCAGGGCGGACGACAGGGACTGGAAGATGCCGTTGCCGGAAAGCGGGTCCACGGCCATGGCGGCGTCCCCTACCCTCAGCCAGTTCGAGCCGCTGGCTTCATGGAAGAGGATGGCGGTGCTGCTGCGCGCATGGAGGCTGGCCGGCTGCAATGCGGCGTCGCCGAACAGCTCGCGCACCAGGCTGGATTCGGCGCGACGAAGGGCGCAGTAGTCAGCTAGCTCCTCCTTGGGCGGCAGGCCGCCGGCATCCAGGGTGATCTGCCAGTAGCAACGGCCATCGACCAGGCGCGCCATCCAGGCCCAGCCATCGGGCAGGCTTTCCACGGCCGAACCCGGTTGGCCGGGTGCTTCCTGCCACTGGTTGAGCAGGCTCAGGGTCTCCGGTCCGCGCAGGCGGCCGCCGGCCAGCGGTGCCGAACGGCCTCGGGCTTCGACCAGGAAAGCAGCGCGCAGCGGTTCGCGGCAGTCGAGATGGATCAGGTGGCCGGCATCAGTGCTGTCCACTTTCAGCACTCGGGCTTCCACGACGTCGATACCCGCCGCGCGCAGGTCCTCGCGTATGGCCGCGTCGAATCGGGGGCGGTCCAGCAGGCATTCCTGGTTGATGGACTGGCCATCGCCATTCCACAGGACACGGCGCGGCGAAGGAGCGGCAGCGCAGGCAAGCGCATGTCGCAGGCCGGCCTGTCGCAGTCCGTCCAGTACACGCTGGGAGACGCCTTCTACGGCCGTGAAGCGGCGCCACTCGCTGACCACGCGCACGGAGTAGCCCAGCCGCTTCAGCCCCAAGGCCACCGCAGCACCTGCAGGTCCGGCACCGAGTACGACGATTTCAGGCATGGCCACGGCGCTCCGGCCCGGTGTAGGCAGCCCCTTCGTGCAGCCACTCCAGCACCGATTCACGACTGGCGCCAGGACGGGACTGCAGGTAACCGGCGATGATTCCGCTCAATGCCGCGCAACCGACGCTGGCGCCGGCCACGCCGTTGGCCGCCGCGACATGCGCACCAAAATCGGCCTGCGGGCTGTTCAGCCAGGACCACTGTCCCGGCGCGCAGCGAGCGTCGCCGGTCACACGGATCACGCCCGGATACGCAGCCGGATACACCGGTTCGCCCTGGGCGGGGCTCGAGGCGCAGAGCAGGATGCCGGAGCTGTGAGCCAGCACGCAGGCCTCGCGCAATACCGGTCGGTCGTTGCGCAGGCCGAGACTCAGATTGATCAAGGCCACGTCCTCTTGGATCAGCCAGTGCAATGCGGCGGCGATTTGCAACGGGCTGGTCTGCCAGCGTTCGCCGAACACCTGCGCGACACAGAGCCGGGCCGGGCCGCACTGGCGCGTCAGCGTATCCAGCACCACGCTGCCGTGGCCAAGGGCGTCGGGCTGGGTGTCGCCTTCCTGCAATTCCCCGCCTTCCAGCCAGAAGCGGCGCGACTGGGCGACGACACCGGCCTGCTCCCGCGCAAATCCGCTGTCGATGATGCCGATAGCGAGGTCAATGGCCATGGCTCGCCTGCTCGGGTTCCAGGCTGTGCAATTGGCCGTGCTCAAGGCGGAAGGCAATATCGGCCTGGGCCAGGGTGGAGGGTCGGTGGCTGATGAGGATGCGCGTGCGCCCGGCAAAGAGCTGGTCGATGGCGGCGATCACCTCGCGCTCGGTGGCTTCGTCCACCGCCGAGGTGGCCTCGTCCAGGACCAGGATGAGCGGGTCCTGCAACAGCGCGCGGGCAATGGCGATGCGCTGTTTCTGGCCGCCGGAAAGCTGCTGGCCGCGTTCGCCCAGCGGGCTGTCCAGGCCCAGCGGCAGGGATTCGATCAGGCTATCGAGCCGAGCCAGCCGCGCCACCTGTTCCAGGGCTTCGCGGCTGGCGTCCGGAGCGCTGTAGCCAAGGTTTTCGGCCAGGGTGCCACGGAACAGGACGATGTCCTGGCTGACCACGGCGATGCGTCGGCGCAGGGCGAAGAGGTCCAGCTCGCGCAGGTCGGCGCCGTCCAAAAGCACGCGGCCCTGGTCGGGGTCGTAGAAGCGTTGTAGCAGGTCAATCAGGGTGGATTTGCCGACGCCCGAGGCGCCACTAATGGCCACTTTGAGGCCAGCGGGAATCACCGCATCCACCCCACGCAGCACGGCACCGGCGCGCTGTTCGTGAGCAAAATGCACGCCTTCAAGACGCAGCTCTCCCCTGCCCTCTGGCATGGGTTTGGGCGACTCGGGCTGGCGTACCGGGACGGGTTCCTGTTGCAACTCCATCACCCGGCCAAGGCTGACGGTCATGCGTTGCAGTGCGACGTAGAGGCCGAGCAGGCTCTGTACCGGACCGACAGCCATGCCGAGGTAGGTGGAGAAAGCGATCAGCGCGCCCAGTTGCCAGGTGCCCTGGATGACCCAGTAACCGCCGATGAGAAACGCGCAGGCGCGGGACAGCGAGGTGAGCGTGCCGGGCACGGCGTGGGTGAAGAATTCGGTGACCTGCACCCGCAGCAATTGGCTCATATAGCCCTGCCCCAACCCTTCCAGTCGGCGCGACTCGCGCTTCTGCTGGCCGGCGGCCTGGATGAATTTCATCGCCGGCAGGGTTTCCACCAGGAAGGACGACACATCCGCCGAACGCTCGCGCAGGCTGCGCACCTCGCGCTCCACCTTGCGCCGCATCCAGCGCAGCCAGAGCACTTCGATGGGGATCAACAGCGCCAGCAGCAACGACAGTTGCCAGGACAGCAACAGCATCAGCGCCACGGCGCCGATCAGGCCGATGACGCTGGATACCGCCGAGAACAGCGAATCCACGGCGAAGCGCTGGATCTCCGCCACGTCGCCATCGAGCCGGGACAGGATGTCGCCGATGCGCTTGCGGCCGTAGAAGGCCGGCGAGAGTTGCTGGAGGTGGCGATAGAGGTCATCTCGCAGGGCGAAGAGGATGCGCCCGGAAAGCCGTGTGTGCAGGTAACGGTTGATGCCCGACAGCACCGTGCCGAGGATGCCGACGGCGATCATCGCGACGGCCACCTGCACCAGCTTGCTGAAATCCTTTGCCAACAGGCCATCGTCGATCAGGGTCTTGGTCAGCCAGGGCTGGGCCAGCACCAGCAAGGATGCGCCTAGGGACAGGCCGAGCAGCACCAGGATGGCGCGCAGTTGCGGACGGACGAAGCTGTACAGCCAGGCCAGGGCTCGGCGCAGCAGGTCGGGGTTGCTGGTTTCTACCAGTTTGAGGAAGAGGCGGGTCATGGGATCACTACCAGGGAGAACCGGAATACTGTAGGGGCGAATTCATTCGCCAAGCAGGCCGAAGGTCTGCCCCTGGGTATTCGGGGGCAACTGCGTTGCCCTTGGCGAATGAATTCGCCCCTACAAGAGCCCCTCATCCCCTGAGTTGCTTCAACTTGCGATACAGCGTCGCTCGGCTGATGCCGAGGGAATCGGCGGCGGCCGAGACATTGCCCTGATGGCGGTCCAGCGCGCCGCGGATCAGCTCCAGTTCGTTCTCGCGGATGCTGCCCGGTTGGCGGCAACTGGCGGTCAGTTCGTCCAGCAGGCTGTCGGTGAGATGGTCGAGGCCGAGGACTTTCTCGCCCTCCTCGCGCATGGCCAGGGCCGAGCGCAGGACCATTTCCAGCTGGCGGATGTTGCCCGGCCAGTCGTAACCGGCGAGCAGTTCGGTGAGGTCCTTGTCGAGGCTGACATTGGTGGCGCCGAACTTGTGCAGCACGCCGCTGATCATCCCCGCCAGGTCGTCGCGCTCGCGCAGGGCCGGGAGGCGCAGGCTGACACCGTTGATGCGGTAATAGAGGTCTTCGCGGAAGTGCTTTTCCTGCACCAGGCGCTTGAGGTCACGGTGGGTCGCGCAGATCACCGCAACGTCGATGTCCTGCTCTTCGCCGGCACCCAGCGGCGCCACCTTGCGCTCCTGCAGCACGCGCAGGAGGCGCGCCTGGAGGCTGAGCGGCATGTCGCCGATCTCGTCCAGGAACAGGGTGCCGCCGTGGGCCTGCATCAGCCGGCCGACCATCCCGCCCCGGCGCGAACCGGTGAAGGCGCCTTCGCGGTAACCGAAGAGTTCGGATTCGATCAGGCCTTCGGGGATGGCGGCGCAGTTCACCGCCACGAAAGGCTTGTCGGCGCGTGGGCCGGACTGGTGCAGCGCGCGGGCCACCACTTCCTTGCCGGTGCCGGTCTCGCCCAACAGCAGCACCGGCAGTTCGTTGGCCAGCCCCTGACGGGCCATGCGCAGGGCGCGGGCGAAGCGGCTGTCGCGGCCGGCCAGTTCTTCCAGTAGCTGGGCCTTCTGTGCGGACGACACCTTGGCGGCAGGTGCCGGGCCACTCAGGTTGGTGTGACGCGGCACCTGCAAGGCGCGGAAGAAGAATTCGCCCTTGGCGGTCTGCACGCTGCTCACGCCGCCCTGCAGCAGGCGCGCGATGAACTGCGGCGAGCGCTCACCGATCAGGTCGCTGGAACGCCGTCCCACCAAGGACTCACGACGTATCTGCAGGAGGTCGCAGGCACGTTCGTTAGCGGCCAGCACCTCGCCATCCAGGCTCAGCGCCAGCAAGCCGTGCCAGGCGCTGCCGAGGTATTGCGGGCGGTTGTGGAAGGCCAGCACCAGATGGTCCGGATAGCAGAGGCCGAACATGCGGCTTTCGATGTTGCCGGCCGCCAGCATCAGCGTAGAGAGGTTGTCCTGCGGCTGCGCCATGACGCCTTCGCGGGTCAGGTCGAGCACACCGACCACGCGGCCCTGCGGGTCACGCAGAGGCACCGAGGTACAGGAAAAGGGGCTGAGGCGATCGAGGTAATGCTCACCACAGTTGATCAGCATGGGGCGCCCTTCGACCACGGCGGTACCGATGGCGTTGGTGCCGCGCAGGGATTCGCTCCAGCAACTGCCGGGCTTGAGATCCCGCAGGCCGAAGGTCTTGAGGAATTCGGTCTGGCCCTCGATGGCGAGGACGTTGGCCTGGGCGTCGCCGAGGATGATCAGCCCGCCCTTGCCCTGCTGGCTGACCAGGTATTCGAGTTCCGGGGTAGCGGCGTCGATCAGCAGGCGGTTGCTGTCCAGCAGCAGTTGCAGGTCGTGGCCCTGTTCCAGGCCCACCTGATCGCCTTCCAGGCAGTTGAGACCGTGGCCAAGGCTACGTCGCCAGGAGGCGTCGATTTCATCGCGCAGCACGCCCTCGGGCAACTCGCCTTCGCTGGCCAGTTTCAGTCGAGCCTGCCGCGACTCGTGCAATGGATCGGCAGCGGTTTTTATTCGAATGTCTTGCGCCATCTCTCGCTCCAGCGTGCGCCCCGGCTTGGGCCGGCGGTTGGTCGCACGCCTTGAATGTCTACACCCCCGGCCCGCGTCCGTAAAGAGCGGGCCACTTCCCCTGCAAGGAGCAAGTATCAAGCCATCCCGGCCGTCACCTGCCGTTGCGGTGCGTAGTTGACAGTCAGGTTGGCACAGGTTTACGTTAACGTAAAGGTAAACACAGAGACGGCCCTTCCATGCCCACCACTTACAGCATTTCCGACCTGGCCCGCGAACTGGACGTCACCACCCGTGCCATCCGCTTCTATGAAGAGCAAGGCATGCTCAGCCCCGAGCGCCGCGGCCAGGAACGCATCTACAGCCCGAAGGACCTGGTGGCGCTGAAGCTCATCCTGCGCGGCAAGCGCATCGGTTTCTCGCTGGCCGAATGCAAGGAACTGATCGACCTCTACGACCCCAGCAGCGGCAACCGCAAGCAGCTGGAAACCTTCATGGGCAAGATCGCCGCGCGTCGCGCGCAGCTTGAGCAACAGTTGCTAGACATCCAGCAGATGCAGCTGGAACTGGATACGGCCGAGGAACGCTGCCTGGCGGCGATGGCCGAAACCGAACGCAGACAGGGCGTCAATGCCTGACCCCTTCCCCACTCACCGACAATGACAAGCACAGGTGTAACGATGAGCTATCCCACTCTCAACTTCGGTCTCGGCGAGACCATCGACATGCTGCGCGACTCCGTCTATCAGTTCGCGCAGGCCGAGCTGGCTCCGCGTGCTGCGCAGATCGACCGCGACAACGAATTCCCCATGGACATGTGGCGCAAGTTCGGCGACATGGGCCTGCTGGGCATGACCGTGGAAGAGGAATACGGCGGCACCAACATGGGCTACCTGGCTCACGTGGTGGCCATGGAAGAGATCAGCCGCGCGTCCGCCTCGGTCGGCCTGTCCTACGGCGCCCACTCCAACCTGTGCCTCAACCAGATCCGCAAGAACGGCACTCACGAGCAGAAGCTCAAGTACCTGCCCAAGCTGTGCTCCGGCGAACACGTCGGCGCGCTGGCCATGAGCGAGCCCAATGCCGGCTCGGACGTGGTGTCGATGAAGCTGCGCGCCGAGAAGAAAGGCGACCGCTACGTGCTCAACGGCAACAAGATGTGGATCACCAACGGCCCGGACGCCAACACCTACGTGATCTATGCCAAGACCGACGTCAACGCCGGTTCGCGCGGCATGACCGCCTTCATCGTCGAGCGCGACTACAAGGGCTTCTCCCGCCACCAGAAGCTGGACAAGCTGGGGATGCGCGGCTCCAACACCTGCGAACTGGTGTTCGAAGACGTTGAAGTACCGGAGGAAAACATCCTCGGTGCGGAAGGCCGTGGTGTGGCCGTGCTGATGAGCGGCCTGGACTACGAGCGCACCGTGCTCTCGGGTGGCCCGACCGGGATCATGACCGCCTGCATGGATGTGGTGCTGCCCTACGTGCATGAGCGCCAGCAATTCAAGCAGTCCATCGGCGAGTTCCAGCTGGTGCAAGGCAAGCTGGCCGACATGTACGCCGGCATGAACGCCTCCAAGTCCTACCTCTACAACGTGGCCAAAGCCTGCGACCGCGGCGAGGAATCGCGCAAGGACGCTGCCGCGGTGATCCTCTACACCGCCGAAATGGCCACCAAGATGGCCCTGGACACCATCCAGCTGCTCGGTGGCAATGGCTATACCAACGAGTACCCGGCCGGCCGCCTGCTGCGCGACGCCAAGCTCTACGAGATCGGCGCCGGCACCAGCGAAATCCGCCGCATGCTGATCGGCCGCGAGCTGTACAACGAAACCCGCTGATGACTCCCTTCTCCCTCTGGGAGAAGGTGCCCGAAGGGCGGATGAGGGGAGCGACGCTCGGCTTCCCTCACCCCGGCCCTCTCCCAGAGGGAGAGGGGGAAAAGAACAAAGAGGCAATCCATGGCCATCCTGCACACCCAGATCAACACCCGTTCCCCGGAGTTCGCCCGCAACAGCGCGGCGATGCTCGAACAGGTCGGCGCCCTGCATAGCCTGCTGGGCCGTATCCATGAAGGCGGCGGCGCCAAGGCCCAGGAACGCCACACCTCGCGCGGCAAGCTGTTGCCCCGCGAGCGCATCAACCGCCTGCTGGACGCCGGCTCGCCCTTCCTGGAAATCGGCCAGTTGGCCGCCCATGAGGTGTACGGCGAAGACGTGCCCGCCGCTGGCGTCGTGGCCGGCATCGGCCGCGTGGAAGGCGTGGAATGCATGATCGTGGCCAACGACGCCACGGTGAAAGGCGGCTCCTACTACCCGCTGACCGTGAAGAAGCACCTGCGCGCCCAGACCATCGCCCAGCAGAACCGCCTGCCGTGCATCTATCTGGTGGACTCGGGTGGCGCCAACCTGCCGCGCCAGGAAGATGTGTTCCCCGACCGCGAGCACTTCGGCCGCATCTTCTTCAACCAGGCCAACATGAGCGCCATGGGCATTCCGCAGATCGCGGTGGTCATGGGCTCCTGCACCGCCGGCGGCGCCTACGTCCCGGCGATGTCCGACGAAACCATCATGGTCCGCAACCAGGCCACCATCTTCCTCGCCGGTCCGCCGCTGGTGAAAGCCGCCACCGGTGAAGTGGTGACCGCCGAAGAATTGGGCGGCGCCGATGTGCACTGCAAGACTTCGGGCGTGGCCGACCACTACGCCGAAAGCGACGAACACGCCCTGGCCCTGGCCCGCCGCAGTATCGCCAACCTCAACTGGCGCAAGGCCGGCGAGCTGAACCTGCGTGCCCCGCTCGCCCCGCGCTTCGCCAGTGACGAGCTGTACGGTGTGATCCCGGCTGACGCCAAACAACCCTTCGACGTGCGCGAAGTCATCGCCCGCCTGGTGGATGACTCCGAGTTCGATGAGTTCAAGGCGCTGTTCGGCACCACCCTGGTGTGCGGTTTCGCCCACCTGCACGGCTATCCCATCGCCATCCTCGCCAACAACGGCATCCTCTTCGCCGAAGCCGCGCAGAAAGGCGCGCACTTCATCGAACTGGCCTGCCAGCGCGGCATCCCGCTGCTGTTCCTGCAGAACATCACCGGCTTCATGGTCGGCAAGAAGTACGAAGAAGGCGGCATCGCCAAGCACGGCGCCAAGCTGGTGACAGCAGTGGCCTGCGCCAAGGTGCCGAAGTTCACCGTGATCATCGGCGGCAGCTTCGGCGCTGGTAACTACGGCATGTGCGGCCGCGCCTACGATCCGCGCTTCCTGTGGATGTGGCCTAACGCACGCATCGGCGTGATGGGTGCCGAGCAGGCCGCAGGCGTGCTCACCCAGGTCAAGCGCGAACAGAGCGAGCGTGCCGGCCACAGCCTGAGTGCGGAAGACGAAGCGCGCATCAAGCAGCCGATCCTCGAGCAGTACGAGCGCCAGGCGCATTCGTACTACTCCAGTGCGCGACTGTGGGACGACGGCGTGATCGACCCGGCGCAGACCCGCGACGTGCTGGGCCTGGCACTCTCCGCCAGCCTCAACGCCCCGATCGAGCGGACCACCTTCGGCGTGTTCCGGATGTAATGCATGCAACTCTCCCCTCTCCCCCTGGGAGAGGGGCCGGGGGTGAGGGAAGCCAGCCCTCACTGGGACCCCAGGCATTCGGTGCGCACAGCGCACCCTACAGGATCGACCATGACCGACTTCACCACGCTGCAACTGGACTTCGCCGACAACGGCGTCGCCACGCTCTGGCTCAACCGCCCGGAGAAGAACAACGCCTTCAACGCCGGGATGATCCGCGAACTGATCCTCGCCCTGGACGCCATCAAGGACCACGGCAAGGTGCGCTTCCTGATCCTGCGCGGCCGTGGCCGGCACTTCTCCGCCGGCGCGGACCTGGCCTGGATGCAGGAATCCGCCAAGCTCGACTACGCCGCCAACCTCGATGATTCCCGCGAGCTGGCCGAGCTGATGTACAACCTCTACCACCTCAAGGTGCCGACCCTGGCCGTGGTGCAAGGCGCTGCCTTCGGTGGCGCGCTGGGCCTGATCAGCTGCTGCGACATGGCCATCGGCGCCGCAGACGCGCAGTTCTCCCTGTCCGAAGTGCGCATCGGCCTTGCGCCAGCAGTGATCAGCCCCTTCGTGGTCCAGGCCATCGGCGAACGCGCCGCGCGCCGCTATGCCCTGACCGCCGAGCGCTTCAATGGCGAGCGTGCCCGTGAACTGGGTCTGCTCGCCGAGTGCTACCCGGCCGAGGAACTGGACCAGGCGCTGGAAAGCTGGACCGCCAACCTGCTGCAAAACAGCCCGCAGGCCATGAGCGCTACCAAGGACCTGCTGCGCGAAGTCGGCAGCGGCGTGCTCAGCCCCAACCTGCGCCGCTACACCGAAAGCGCCATCGCCCGCATCCGGGTAAGCCCCGAAGGCCAGGAGGGCCTGCGCGCCTTCCTGGAAAAACGCAAACCGTCCTGGCAGGAGCAATAACAATGATCACCACCCTGCTGATCGCCAACCGCGGTGAGATCGCCTGCCGCGTCATGCGCACCGCCAAGGCACTGGGTATCCGTACCGTGGCCGTGCACAGCGCCATCGATCGCAACGCCCGCCATGTGCGCGAAGCCGATATCGCGGTCGATCTGGGCGGCGCCAAACCAGCGGAAAGCTACCTGCTGGTGGACAAGCTGATCGCCGCCGCCAAGGCCAGCGGCGCCCAGGCCATCCATCCCGGCTACGGCTTCCTTTCGGAGAACGCCGGGTTCGCCCGCGCCATTGCCGACGCCGGCCTGATCTTCCTTGGCCCGCCGGCCACCGCCATCGACGCCATGGGTAGCAAGTCCGCCGCCAAGGCCCTGATGGAAGCCGCCGGCGTCCCCCTGGTGCCCGGTTACCACGGCGAAGCCCAGGACCTGGAAACCTTCCGCACCGCCGCCGAGCGCATCGGCTACCCGGTGCTGCTGAAAGCCGCCGCTGGCGGTGGTGGCAAGGGCATGAAGGTGGTCGAGCGCGAAAGCGAGCTGGCCGAAGCCCTGGCCTCCGCCCAGCGTGAAGCCCAGTCCGCCTTCGGCGACTCGCGCATGCTGGTGGAGAAGTACGTCCTCAAGCCGCGCCACGTGGAAATCCAGGTATTCGCCGACAGCCACGGCAACTGCCTGTACCTGAACGAACGCGATTGCTCCATCCAGCGCCGTCACCAGAAGGTCGTCGAAGAAGCCCCCGCCCCCGGCCTCTCGCCGGACATCCGCAAGGCCATGGGCGAGTCCGCCGTACGTGCGGCCCAGGCCATCGGCTACGTGGGCGCCGGCACCGTGGAATTCCTGCTGGATGAACGCGGCGACTTCTTCTTCATGGAAATGAACACCCGTCTGCAGGTGGAACACCCTGTCACCGAAGCCATCACCGGCCTGGACCTGGTGGCCTGGCAGATCCGCGTCGCCCGTGGCGAAGCCCTGCCGATTACCCAGGAGCAGGTGCCGCTGATCGGCCACGCCATCGAAGTGCGCCTCTACGCCGAAGACCCGGACCAGGACTTCCTGCCCGCCAGCGGCCGCCTCGCTCTCTACCGCGAAGCCAGTGCCGGCCCCGGCCGTCGCGTGGACAGCGGGGTTGCCGAAGGTGACGAAGTTTCTCCCTTCTACGACCCGATGCTGGCCAAGCTGATCGCCTGGGGCGAGAACCGCGAGGAAGCCCGTCAACGCCTGTTGGCCATGCTGGACGAGACCGCCGTGGGCGGTTTCAAGACCAACCTGGCCTTCCTGCGCCGCGTGCTGGCCCACCCGGCCTTCGCCGATGCGGAGCTGGACACCGGCTTCATCGCCCGTCACCAGGAGCAGTTGCTGCCCGCCCCGGCCGCCCTGCCCCCGGCCTTCTGGCAGGTGGCCGCCGAAGCCTTCCGCCAGGGCGAAGCCGAGCGCGTACGTGGTGATGACCCGCACTCGCCGTGGAGCCGCAACAGCGGCTGGCGCGCGGGCCTGCCGAGCGAAACCGACCTGCACCTGACCTGCGGCGATGAGCGCCAGGTGGTCCGCCTGCGCGGTGTCGCCGCCAGCCCGATCCTGCTCAAGGGAGAGCAGATCACCCTGGAGCAGGACGGCTTGCGCCGCCAGCACCTGGCGATCCGTCGCGGTGAAAACCTCTACCTGGAATGGGACGGCGAGCTGCGCAGCGTCGCCCGCGTCGACCCCATCGAAGAAGTGGAAGCCAGCCACGCCCATCACGGCGGGCTGACGGCGCCCATGAACGGCAGTATCGTGCGTGTCCTGGTGGAAGCCGGGCAGAAGGTCGAAGCCGGCACCGCCCTGGTGGTGCTCGAAGCCATGAAGATGGAGCACAGCATCCGCGCGCCCCACGACGGCGTGGTCAAGGCGCTGTATTGCAACGAAGGCGAGCTGGTCAAGGAAGGCACCGCGCTGGTGGAGCTGGAAGAGGCCTGACGTCCCGCTTGGTGCGCACAGCGCACCCTACTGCGAACTCCGTGTAGGGTGCGCCGCGCGCACCAATGTTTTTCAGGAGAAAACGAATTGAACGTGCCGAAAAAGGTCCGCCTGGTCGAAGTCGGCCCGCGCGATGGCCTGCAGAACGAGAAACAACCCATCAGCGTCGCCGACAAGGTGCGCTTGGTGGACGACCTCACCGCCGCCGGCCTCAGCTATGTCGAAGTCGGCAGTTTCGTTTCGCCGAAGTGGGTGCCGCAGATGGCAGGCTCCGCCGAGGTATTTGCGCAGATCCAGCGCAAGGCCGGCGTGACCTACGCGGCCCTGGCACCGAACCTGAAAGGTTTCGAAGGAGCCCTGGAAGCCGGGGTGAAGGAAGTGGCCGTGTTCGCCGCTGCCTCCGAGTCCTTCTCGCAGAAGAACATCAATTGCTCCATCGCCGAGAGCCTGGAGCGGTTCGTACCGGTGATGGAAGCGGCCAAGGCCCACGGCATCAGCGTGCGCGGCTATGTGTCCTGCGTGCTGGGTTGCCCCTATGACGGCGAGGTGCCCGCCGAACAGGTCGCCGCCGTCGCCGCCGAGCTGTACGCCATGGGCTGCTACGAAGTCTCCCTGGGCGACACCATCGGCACCGGCACCGCCGGCGCCACCCGCCACCTGATCAACGTGGTGGGCACCCGCGTGCCGCGCGACAGGCTCGCCGGCCACTTCCACGACACCTTCGGCCAGGCCGTGGCGAACATCCACGCCAGCCTGCTGGAGGGCATCGCCGTGTTCGACAGCTCGGTCGCGGGACTGGGCGGCTGCCCCTATGCCAAGGGCGCTACCGGCAACGTCGCCACAGAAGACGTGCTCTACCTGCTCAACGGCATGGGCATCGAGACCGGTATCGACATGGGCAAGCTGGTGGACGCCGGCCAGCGCATCTGCGCGGTGCTCGGCAAGGAGAATGGCTCGCGTGTGGCGCGGGCGATTCTGGCGAAACAGAGTTGATACTAAAACCGTCTTCTGTAGCCGCGATGCTCTCGCATCGCGGTTCACTCAATTTTTTGTCCAGTCCTACAGCACTGAAAGCCTTCGACGACTACTAACCGCTCTGGTTGGTGACCTTCAAGCAATGGGCGCTCCGTCAAATCCCACAGCGCCATTGCCCCTCCGTAGTAAACCTCGCACCTAGGCCAGATTTTTCTTGTCGACTCGTTGAAATGTCCTCGCCTACATGTCGAAACCTTGAATAGTTCCGATGAAACTTTCGCCTAAAGAGCTAGAAGTTTCCATCCAATTGCAACGATGACATTTCGCTGTCCCTAGGTGCAGATTCTCGCGCGTTCAACTCGCATTTCATACACGCGAATGAGAAACGCAAACATTGAAAAGCCCAATTCACTAAATCTAATCTGAACCGGCACCAATTCGGTGCCAAACAATATCTAGAGGCGTGACAATGAAGAAGAAAAAGCAAGAGAAAAGCAGACCCCAAGTAATTTCAATAAAAGCAAGTTCCTCAACGAAGGGCCGAGGGGTGGCGCCATCATGGAGGGCCGCTACTTCATCTATCGAGGTAACTGGTAGAAAGCATACAGAAAGACTCTCTCCGGAGAGTCTTTCTGTCTCAACCATACTCTTCAGGTACGCAGGACGAACACATCTATGCGCCTAGAAATATATAACCTCAGGACGACTTATACTACACCCGCAGCCCAAGAAAAATGGAGCCTAATAGAATTCAACAAAACCGCAGAGAAAAACAAAAGTACAGAATCCACCATAGCCATTCACAATGACCACATCAGCATCGAAAATAAACTTACAGGCACATCCTAAATTTACGCACGAATCTCAAAGGACAGCATAAAAATATCTCCGCACCTGCTTGAGGTAATCGACTCAAACACCAGAGTATCCCGCCAAGCGATACTTCGTTATCTAAACAACAGAAAAGCACTTGGCGACACAATCTGGGAGGGAGTCTTCAGTATAGGAATTGGCGTTCTAGCAAAAATAAGCAAAGAACCCCGCATACACTTTCACGAGATCCCTATCCCCAGGACAAACGGTGATCCGGCAGATAGGCTTACCAACATTATCTCAGCAATAGTAAAAAACCAGAAAGTCCTTATCCGATTTTCAGGAGGATTAGACTCCACCTCCATACTTACAACTTGCGCATCAGTAACTGAAACCAAAAATATCTTAGCGCTTACATGGTTCTCAAAATTTGACGGCGCCAGTGCCGACCTCACAAACTCCACGAAAATAGCAAAAGCGTTAAACATTGAACATCATCTTATCGAGATAGACGAAGAAAGCCTATTTCAAATCACCGCAACCCAAAACCTTCCAGGATATCCGACACCTGCACTTGCCTTCTCAAAATTTCTTGAAACTTTGAATAACTACTCGATCCGGCACTTTAATGGCATCACACCTGTAATCCTGGACGGGCATGGAGGCGACCACATTTTCCTAGAGTACATTGACCCATTCATGCTCCGCAGCTGCGTAGGCAAAGGCTTCTTCAGAAAGCTTAAAGAGTACTGCCAACTAAACGCCACAGAATTTTTAAAAACCACATCAAAGATCATAAAGGGACGAGACCCTGAGAACTTGAACATCCTCCACAAGCGATACAGAACAGGCTCTTGGCCGCGATACTTTATGACCTCTCCTGGGAGCATGAGAAAAAACATCATACGAGAGGCACTGGATGAAATTGGCGCCCCTAAAACACATCAAGAATCAAAGCTATTTTACCCTCTACTACACCCCTTAATGATTGGTTGCGCTCTATCATATAACCTCACAGAACTCTTCAACTCTACAAACAGCAGAATTCCTCTTAGGAATTCTCTCAGCAAAAAATTCGGAGCTGAGCTATTTAACCAGGCATGCAAAGGTGCCGTGACCGGTTCATTCCAGAAATC
Organism: Metapseudomonas resinovorans; assembly: GCF_002003485.1. Lineage (GTDB taxonomy): Bacteria > Pseudomonadota > Gammaproteobacteria > Pseudomonadales > Pseudomonadaceae > Metapseudomonas > Metapseudomonas resinovorans_D. The sequence continues at coordinate 64,434 of NZ_BDMA01000075.1, read as the reverse complement.
ACTGGCAATTCAACGCAAACATCTGACCAACCTCGTAACAAACGGATACTGCGCAAGCAACAACCTAATAGATATAGAGGCATTCAAAGAAACCTATGAAACATCCGCCAGAGGAATAAACGGCATCAACTACGAACTCATGAAAATAATCATGCTAGAACTATTAATCTCACACACCCACCGCAGAATTAGCAGGAGGCATGAGAATGAAATTATCCACACATAGCCACCATATAATTATCGATGGCGAAATGGTGATATTTGACGAAATTGGTGACAAATACTGGATACTCAACAAAGAGGAGACAGACACCGTCCTAGATGCACTCCACGTTGAGTCGAAGCCAGAGCTTGATATGAATCCTATAAAGGATCTTGTAGCCGTCGGGGTCTTGACGGCAGGAAATCAAGGCTCAGATATAAAATTTGCCGCCCCGACATAAAGGGGGTTGATTTCCATGAGTGGCAGTCTTCATTCAAAATTGGTCTTGTGCCTGTCAGGAAGAAAATACTCTTCCAATCAGCCTTGGCACTGATATCCGCCTGCATTCTCCTTAACACAATGGGCCTACACAGAACATTCAATTTACTACGTTTAATCAAAGCGAGAAACACCTCAAAAAACTCACTTAGCGATAAAGACGCCCTCGAAATCTCATCAGGAATCAAGACCTCTTCGATATACATCCCACTACCCACCTCCTGCCTTCAACACGCACTAGGCGCACACCTACTTTCATGCTTCAAGGGAAACAGTGTCCGCATGAAGATAGGGGTAAAAAAATATGACTTCCTTGCTCATGCATGGATCGAAAACAACAACACCGTTATCGGAGACAGACCCGACTTACCCGAACTACTTCACACAATATTTTCCATTTAGGATGGATAACCATATGAGACTCACAGCAAATAGGCTCATTACACCGTACGCTAAAGCGTTGAACATCATAAAACCCAGATACCACTCCTTCATCTCCAATTTTTTTTGCGTATTTATTTTCATCTTGATTCTCTCTGGTTTTTCTTCGATCGTGCCTCTTTTTCTGAGAGAAGCTGCGGACCTTCTCAGCCAACCAGGTACGGCCTCGTTCAACGTACTCATTTGCGTTGCCGCCTATGCATTGGCGTGGACACTTAGCAATGCTATGGATTGGATGAAGAGCATCGCAACGTCGTATGTGATGGTCAGGTGTGACACCGCCTTCTACAAAGCCTTGTTCGAATGTTTTCTAAAGATACCTCCGTACCGGCAACAGTCGCTGCCAAAGGGAGAGGTACTCGCAGATTTCGATCGGTCCATGAGCAGTTTTGGACAGATCAACCAGACCCTGTTCTGGGTATTGACACCCATGTTGATTGAGTTTTTATTCGTATTTCTGATCCTTTGGAAAGCGACAAGCATCGTTTTCTCAGCACTCTTCCTGATTGCCATGATTGCCCTATTTTCCTTGGCATTCTGGATCTCTCTGCGTACGCAGGACGTCCACCTCCGATGCTTCGAAGCAACTAATAATCTCACCGGTTTCTTAGTAGAAAAACTGGATGCCAGCCATGAGGTAATACTCAACTCTGCCCAGAAAAAAGAATCAAAAAAGCTAAACCCCTTCCTCGACTCTTATGCCCAAGCGGTGTTTAGTGCCAATACCAAGATGGCTATCCTGCTAAGCATGCAAGTAGTTGCGATCGGTTTGGCACTGCTCACCTTCTCCCTGTCTTCTTCCTACCTCACGATGCATGGAAGTTTCAGCGTTGGAGATTTCGTCATGATTGTTTCCTATGTGGTACAGCTAACAGCACCTTTTGCCGTGGTAGCAAGCTCACTAATCGGCCTGAAGCGCGATTATTTAGCCCTGGATGAAGGTCTTAAATATTTCGAACTCGTAGAATCAGAGCCAAATCGCAATCAAGAAATCGCTGAGCACCATCCAATTTTTGAAGTATCCAATCACTTGACCAACCAAGGAAAAGTATTAACTTTCAAAATTGAAAGCGGAAAAACATACGCCATTTGCGGCCCGTCCGGATGTGGAAAGACGACATTGATTAATGCAATGCTTGGAATTAACACCAGCAGTCAAGGGTCTATTTATTTCAGAGGCATGGAAGTTTCCAATCTCTCATCAACAGTCATAGCCGATCAAGTCAGCGTAGTCTCACAACAACCTTTCGTATTCATCGGAACCCTTCGTGAAAATTTGCTCTATGGAACCGAAGAACCAAGTAGTGATAATGAACTTCTGTGCCTTCTAGACATACTGGGACTTGACTTGAATAGCGAGCAGGATTTCGACTCGCTGGACAGTATTGTAGGGGGCGAAAACCGTCCGCTGTCAGGAGGGGAAAAACAACGACTAGCTATTGCTAGGGCATTGCTACGGAAGAAGCCAGTGATGGTTCTGGACGAACCTACTTCTGCGCTGGATATGGAAACAGAATTTAGAGTTATAAATCTGCTGAAAGACAGGGTTGACACATTGATTGTCATTACTCATCGCGAAACCACGAAGGCCATGGCGGATGAGCTGATCAGTTTTCAGTCCCTAGCAGTCAAAGATAATGAAGTGCCGTACACAAACATAAGTGCCCAAGGCTAAGGCCTGCCGCACCAGCGAAGTTGGTGCACCTGCAATCCCCTTCCCGCGAACGGAAGGGGGTTGAAGACAGTAGTCCGCCCTGCTCTCATGCTCAGGGCATCACCGGCGGCACATACGTCAGGGTCGTCCCCAGCGCCCACAGCAGCACCATCACCAGCGGGATATGCACCAGCAGCTGGACGAAGGAGAAGCCGATCAGGTCGCGCGCCTTCAGGCCCAGCACGCCCAGCAGCGGCAGCATGTAGAAGGGGTTGATCAGATTCGGCAGCGCCTCGGCGGCGTTGTAGATCTGCACCGACCAGCCCAGGTGGTACTTCAGCTCATTGGCCACCTGCATCACGTAGGGCGCTTCGATGATCCACTTGCCACCGCCGGACGGGATGAAGAAGCCCAGCACAGCCGAATACACGCCCATCAGCAGCGCGTAGGTATCGTGGTTGGCGATCTGCACGAAGAAAGTGGAGATGTGGTGCGCCAGGGTCTGGCCGTCGCTGCCGTTGACGGTGGTCATGATGGCGGCGATGGAGCCGTACAGCGGGAACTGGATCAGCACGCCGGTGGTGGTCGGCACAGCGCGGGCCACGGCGTCGAGGAAGCTGCGCGGGCGCCAGTGCAGCAGCGCGCCGGCCATGATGAACAGCAGGTTGTAGGTGTTCAGGCCGGAGATGGCGGTGATCGCCGGCTTGCTGGCGAACTCCTGGGCCAACCAGCCGCCGGCCAGCGCCACCAGCAGGATGATCAGCAGCGGGCTGTGTTCCAACCACTCGCCCGGACGGGTCGGCTTGACCTGGGGTGGCGCAGTGAAGCTCGGGTCAATGCCGCACGCCTTGGCGTCACGGGCGCTGGCGGCGCTCGGCGCGGTCATGTAGGCGATCACCAGCGACACCACCATCAGCGCCAGCAGCATCACACCCGACTGCCAGAGGAAGATGGTCTCGGTGAAGGGAATCACGCCGGTGATGGCGAGGATCGACGGCGGCAGGCTGGCCGGATTGGCCTGCAGCTGCGCAGCCGAGGACGACAGGCCCAGCGCCCAAACTGCACCGAGGCCCAGGTAGGCGGCGGCACCGGCGGCGCGGTAGTCCATCTTCAGCTCTTCACGGCGGGCCAGGGCGCGCACCAGCAGGCCGCCGAACACCAGGGAGAGGCCCCAGTTGAGCAAGGACGCGACCATAGAGATCAGCGCCACCCAGCACACGGCGGAGCGGCCGTTCTTCGGCACGCGGGCCAGCAGGTCGATCAGGCGCGAGGCCGGGCCGGAGCTGGCGACCACATAGCCGCCGATGACCACGAAGGCCATCTGCATGGTGAAGGGAATCAGGCTCCAGAATCCGTCGCCGAAGGCCTTGGCGGCCTGGCTGGCCGGAGCGCCCATGCCCAGGGCAGCGACGGTGACCAGCAGTACGGCAACTGCGGCGAAGACCCAGGAATCGGGAAACCAACGTTCCGCCCAGGCGGAGCAACGCATGGCAAAGCGGGCTGAACGACTTTCTTGAAGTGTGGTGGCCATCGGGTACCTCGGGAGTGTTGTTTTTATCGGCATTCACCCAGTCGGAGCCGGGTGCCGGGACAGTGGTCTTGAAAAGAATCCGAGGGTCTGCGCCCTCTTTTCTGCCTGAAACAACGACGCCACGCCCGGGAGGGGCATGGTGAGGTCGGGTGCCCGTGGCCTTTCAGCCTTGGGCTCGTGCGTGATGGCGTTGCGAGGACCAGGTGGGCCCGGTCCGATGGAACTTTCTAGTTATGGTTAAAGCTGTCGTCGGGTGGATCACGTTTCATCGATCCACCATCGGGCTCCGAGTGGGCACCTATGGTGGAAATGAAAAGCGATTTCCACCCTACATGACCCGCAGTTGCGGGTCGGGTGGCGTTGCGGCTTAGCGCTCGATGGCCAGGGACACGCCCATGCCGCCGCCGATGCACAGGGTCGCCAGACCCTTCTTCGCATCGCGCTTGATCATTTCGTGCAGCAGGCTGACCAGTACGCGGCAGCCGGAAGCGCCGATGGGGTGGCCCAGGGCGATGGCGCCGCCGTTGACGTTGACCTTGGCCATGTCCCAACCCAGTTCCTTGCCGACCGACAGGGACTGCGCGGCGAAGGCTTCGTTGGCTTCGATCAGGTCCAGGTCGGCCAGGTTCCAGCCAGCCTTGTCCAGGCAGCGACGGGTAGCGGTCACCGGGCCGATGCCCATGATGGCCGGGTCGACGCCGGAGTTGGCATAGGCCTTGATCCGCGCCAGCACCGGCAGTCCCAGGGACTCAGCCTTGTTGGCGCTCATCAGCACCACGGCGGCAGCGCCGTCGTTGAGGGTGGAGGCATTGCCAGCAGTGACGCTACCGTCCTTCTTGAAGGCCGGCTTCAGCTTGGCCAGGCTTTCTGCGGTGGTACCGGCACGCGGGCCTTCGTCGGTATCGAAGGCGACGGGGTCGCCTTTCTTCTGCGGAATCAGGATGGGGGTGATTTCATCCTTGAAGCGGCCCGCTTCGATGGCGGCGGCAGCTTTCTGCTGGGAAGCGGCAGCGAAGGCGTCCTGCTGCTCGCGGGTCAGTTCGTACTTCTCCACCAGGTTCTCGGCAGTCACGCCCATGTGATAGCCGTTGAAAGCGTCGGTCAGGCCGTCGTGGATCATGCTGTCCAGCGCCTTGGCGTGGCCCATGCGCATGCCGGTACGGGCTGCCGGGAGGATGTAAGGAGCAAGGCTCATGCTCTCCTGGCCGCCGGCGATGACCACCTCGGCGTCGCCGCAGCGAATCGCCTGGATGCCCAGGTGCAGGGCCTTGAGGCCGGAGCCGCAGAGCTTGTTCAGGCTCATGGCCGGTACTTCGACGGGCAGGCCGGCGAGAATGGCAGCCTGGCGCGCCGGGTTCTGGCCGGCGCCGGCGGTGAGCACCTGGCCGAGGATCACTTCATCGACCTGTTCGCCCTTGAGGCCGGTCTGAGCCAGCAGCTGGCGGATCACGGCGGCACCCAGTTCATGGGCGGGAATGTTGGCCAGCGCGCCCTGGAAGCTACCGATGGCAGTGCGGGTGGCGGCGACGATTACGACGTCTTGCATGAGGATCTCCATTTGATCCATAGGAGCGAGCGTGCTCGCGAATCGAAGCGATCTTCGCGAGCCAGCTCGCTCCTACAAAAGCATTGAAAAAACCGCGCCGGAGGAGAGCCATGCGTGGTGGCCTCCTCCAGAGCGGCAGAGCAATCAGAAGGTCATTTCGACCACGTCGTCCGGGACGATCAGGCGGCCGGCGGTCTTCTCGGCGATCTCGGCGATGCTCACGCCCGGCGCGGTTTCGCGCAGGATGAAGGCGCCGTTCTCGATCTCCAGGTAAGCCAGGTCAGTCAGCACCTTGCGGATGCAACCGGCACCGGTCAGCGGCAGCGAGCAGCTTTCCAGCAGCTTGGACTCGCCGTCCTTGGAGGCGTGGGTCATGGTGACGATGATGTTGTCGGCACCGGCCACCAGGTCCATGGCGCCGCCCATGCCCTTGACCAGCTTACCCGGGACCATCCAGGAGGCGATGTTGCCCTGCACGTCCACTTCGAACGCACCGAGCACGGTGAGGTCCACGTGACCGCCGCGGATCATCGCGAAGGACTCGGCGGAGGAGAAAATGGAAGCACCCTTCACTGCGGTGACGGTCTGCTTTCCGGCGTTGATCATGTCGGCATCGACTTCATCTTCGGTGGGGAAGGCGCCCATGCCCAGCAGGCCGTTCTCGGACTGCAGCATCACTTGCATGCCTTCGGGTACGTAGTTGGCGACCAGGGTCGGAATGCCGATACCCAGGTTCACGTAGTAGCCGTCTTTCAGTTCGCGGGCCACGCGCTGGGCCATCTGTTCGCGGGTCAGTGCCATGTCGGTTTCCTCGAATTCTTCTTGTCGTGATCAGGAGCGGACGGTGCGCTTTTCGATGCGCTTCTCGAAACTGCCAACAATCACGCGGTCAACGTAGATGCCCGGCGTGTGGATGTGGGCAGGGTCCAGTTCGCCCGGCTCGACGATTTCTTCCACCTCGACCACGGTGATACGGCCGGCGGTGGCCGCCAGCGGGTTGAAGTTCTGCGCGGTGTGGCGGTAGATCACGTTGCCGAAGTGGTCGGCCTTCCAACCTTTGACGATGGCGAAGTCGCCGGTAATCGACGGCTCGAGGATGTACTTGCGGCCGTTGAACTCACGCACTTCCTTGCCTTCGGCAATCGGGGTGCCGTAGCCGGTGGCGGTGAAGAAAGCCGGAATGCCGGCGCCGCCTGCGCGCATTTTCTCGGCGAGGGTGCCCTGCGGAGTCAGTTCGACTTCCAGTTCGCCGCTGAGCAGCTGCTGCTCGAACAGGGCGTTTTCACCCACGTAGGAGGCGATCATCTTGCGGATCTGGCGGTCTTCGAGCAGCACGCCCAGGCCGAAACCATCGATGCCGCAGTTGTTGGAAACCACGGTGAGACCTTTGACGCCACGACGGCGGATCTCGGCGATCAGGTTCTCGGGGATGCCACAGATGCCGAAACCACCGGCCAGGACGGTCATGTCGTCTGTCAGCCCGTCCAGGGCTTCCTCGTAGCTGTATACGCGCTTGTCGAGTCCACTCATGCTCATGTGCCTCTTGTCTTTATTGGTCGCGGCGGGGATACCGCCGTTGAGTGGGTCAGAGCTTCACCCGCGCAGACTGATTTGTTAAGTTTGTTTTTCCTAACGATTAATAAGCAAACCAAATCAATGACCATCAAGCAGCTGCGTGCCTTCCTCGCCGTGGCGCAGAGCCTGAGCTTCGCCCAGGCCTGCGAGCGACTGCACCTGTCTCAACCGGCCCTGAGCCTGGCGATCAAGAACCTGGAAGATTCCCTCGGCGGCCAGTTGCTGGTGCGCACCACGCGCAGCGTCGCCCTGACGCCCGAAGGCGAAACGCTGTTGCCCATCGCGCGGCGCCTGCTGGCGGACTGGGACAACGCCGAAGAGCTGCTGCGCCAGCACTTCACCTTGCAACTTGGCAAGGTTTCCATCGCCGCCATGCCCTCCTTCGCCGGCAACTTGCTGCCGGCAGCGCTCAAGGCCTTCCGCGACCAGCACCCCAAGGTCAACGTGGCGGTGCATGACGTGATCAACGAGCAGGTGCTGGAGATGGTGCGCAACCGGCGGGTGGAACTGGGCATCGCCTTCGAGCCGGAGTCCCTCGACGGCCTGGATTTCCTGCCCTTCTATACCGACCGCTTCGTTGCCGTGGTACCGGGTGACTGCGAGCTGGCGCAACGCACCGAGGTCGGCTGGGCAGAGCTGCTGCAGGGCAACTTCATCACCCTGCAGCGCCCCTCTGCAGTCCGCCTGATGCTGGAGGAAGTGCTCGCGCCGCAACACGGCCGCCTGCCGGTGGCCTTCGAGAGCCATCAACTGGTGACCGTGGGCCGGATGGTGGCGCAGGGGCTGGGCGTCAGCGCCGTGCCCAGCCTGTGCGTCCAGCAGATGGAGGAGCTCGGCGCCCGCTGCATCGCCCTGCACAGCCCGCAGGTGGAACGCCGCGTGGGCCTCTTTCGGCTGGCCGAGCACAAGCTCTCCACCGCCGCCCAGGCCCTCAGCGACGTGCTGCTGAAGGCTCACGACTGGAGCCGCCTGGAGCTGCCTCGGCCCTGAGTCAGGGCCTATGCTGAATAGCAACCGGATGACCACCTCTCGCCAGATGAGGATGCGCAGATGGACCAGCCACTGTGGACCCCCAGCCCGGTGCGGATCGCCGCCACCCGCATGGACGCCTTCCGCCGTCAGGTCTGCCAGCAACAGGGCCTGGACCTGCCCGACTACCCTGCCCTGCACGCCTGGAGCCTGGATCGCCGTGAGGCTTTCTGGCAGGCCATAGTCGAGTTTTTCGACATCCGCTTCAGCACGCCACCCACGGCCGTGCTGGAAGAAAGCCCCGTGATGCCCAGCGCCCGCTGGTTCCCCGGCGCCACCCTGAACTTCGCCGAACATTTGCTGCGCCGCCGCGACAGCCACCCTGCCCTGGTGGCCATAGGCGAGGACGGCAGCCGCGTGCAGCTGACCTACGCCGAACTGGCCGCCCATGTCGCGGGGCTGCAGCAAAGCCTGAAGGCCATGGGTGTGGGCGTTGGTGACCGGGTCGCAGTCTTCATGCCGAACACCTGGCAGGCCGTGGTGGGTATGCTCGCCGCCACCAGCCTGGGCGCCACTTGGTCGTCCTGCTCGCCGGACTTCGGTACCCACGGCGTGATCGACCGATTCGGCCAGATCGAACCCAAGGTGCTGATCGCCGCCGCCGGCTATCGCTACGCGGGCAAGGATCTGGACCTGTCCACCAAGCTGAATGAAGTCCTCGAACGCATGCCCTGGCTCGAGCAATTGGTGGTGGTGCCCTATGCCCGTGCCGAGACCCGCCCGGCGGACTTCAGCACCCGCGCGCGGGTCGCCTTGTGGAACGACTTCTACCAGCCCGGCGGCGAGCCCCTGTTCACGCCCGTGCCCTTCGATCAGCCGCTGTACATCCTCTACTCCAGCGGCACCACCGGCGTGCCCAAATGCATCGTCCACGGCGTCGGAGGCACCTTGCTGCAACACGTCAAGGAACATGGCCTGCATTGCGACCTGACGGCATCGGACACCCTGTTCTACTTCACCACCTGCGGCTGGATGATGTGGAACTGGCTGGTTTCAGGCCTCGCCCTGGGCGCCACCCTGGTGCTCTACGATGGTTCGCCCTTCCACCCCAGCCCGGAACGCCTGATGGACCTGATCGATGCCGAGGGCATCAGCATCTTCGGCACGAGCGCCAAGTACCTGGCCGCGCTGGAGAAGGCCGGCGTCAAGCCGCGCCAGAGCCATCGCCTGGAACGCCTCAAGGCCCTGCTCTCCACCGGTTCGCCGCTGTCCCACGAGAGCTTCGAGTACGTCTACCGCGACATCAAGGGCGAGCTGTGCCTGTCCTCCATCTCCGGCGGAACGGACATCGTGTCCTGCTTCGCCCTCGGCAATCCGGTGCTGCCGGTATGGCGTGGGGAGCTGCAATGCAAGGGCCTGGGAATGGACACGCAGGTGTGGAACGAAGACGGCAAGCGCGTGCTCGGCGAGAAAGGTGAACTGGTGTGCGCGCGACACTTCCCGTCCATGCCGGTGGGCTTCTGGAACGACCCGGACGACGCGAAGTTCAAGGCGGCCTACTTCGACACCTTCCCCGGCGTTTGGGCCCATGGCGACTACGCCGAAGAAACCCCGCGCGGCGGCCTGGTCATCCACGGGCGTTCGGACGCCGTACTCAACCCCGGCGGCGTGCGCATCGGCACGGCGGAGATCTATCGCCAGGTGGAGAAAATCGAGGACGTGCTGGAATCCATCGCCATCGGCCAGGACTGGGACGGCGACGTGCGTGTGGTGCTCTTCGTGCGCCTGCGCGAAGGCGTGGTGCTGGACGACGCCCTTCGCAAACACATCCGCCAGGTGATTCGCACCAACACCAGCCCGCGCCATGTGCCGGCGAAGATCATCGCCGTGGCCGACATCCCCCGCACCCTGAGCGGCAAGATCGTCGAACTGGCGGTGCGTAACGTGGTGCATGGAAGGCCGGTGAAAAACACCGATGCACTGGCCAATCCGCAGGCGCTGGAGTTGTATCGGGATCTGCCGGAACTGCGGAGCTGAAGGGGCGGCCCACACATCCTCATGGGGATAGCCCACCCTACGGCCTGAAGGCCGAACATCTGTAGGGGCGAATTCATTCGCCAACCGGGCCGAAGGTCCGGCCTATAGCCCTGGGGGCAGCTGCGCCGCCCTTGGCGATTGAAATCGCCCCTACAGAAGCATGCATCGCGCCTACAGATACGGCCGAATCACACCCAGTGCCCGCTCCACATAAACCTCTTTCTCGCCCACTGGCGCCACATAGTGCAGCGCCGTGGCACAGGCATCCTCGCCAGCCAGTTTGGCAATCACCCAGGCCGCCAGGTACGGCGCGGAGAGGCAGCCACCCGCCGTGGCGAGGTTACCGCTGGCGAAGAACGGTTGGTCGAGTACCTGCACGCCCGCCTCGATCACCCAGGGTTTGGTGGTGAGGTCGGTGCAGGCCGGCAGGCTGCCCAGGAGCCCGAGCTTGGCCATCAGCAGGGCCCCTGAGCACTGCGAGCCGACCAGCTGGCGCTGCGGGTCCAGTTGCAGGCGATCCAGGATGCTGCGGTCCCTGGCGATGTCACGGGTCAGGATGCCGCTGCCGAACAGCACCACATCGGCACTGTTGGCGAACTCCAGCGGCTGTTGCGCCTGCACCCGCACGCCATTCATCGAGGTCACCCACTCGCTGGGCGCCGTGATTTCCGCCTTCCAGCCTTCGCCGCGCATGCGGTTGAGCAGGCCGGCGGCGACAAAGGAGTCCAGCTCGTTGAAACCTTCGAACGTCAGTACGGCGATACGCATCACGACCTCCCGGATCGGTTTGGTGCATGGGGCGAATTTATGCGCGCCGGGACCTGGTCGCTATGTACAGACGCAATTAAATTTGGCCGTACAGGCGTGCGAACCACAGGGTGTAGGGGCGAATTCATTCGCCAACCAGACCGCAGGTTCGGCCGGTGGGTGCCAAGGGGGCAGCTTCGCCGCCCTTGGCGATTGAAATCGCCCCTACAAGGAAGAGCCTTACCTCAGTCCCGGCTCCTCCGGCCCCTCTTCTTCGAGGTCTTCCAGCTTCAGCTCCAGGCCCCAGCTGGCGGCATCCTGGGTGGCACTCGGAGCCGCGACCGGCGCAGGTGCGGCCGCAGCTGGCGCGGGAGCCGCTGCGGGCCCATCGCGATAGAGCTTGAGCTTCAGGCGCAGGTTGTTCGCCGAGTCGGCGTTCTTGATCGCCTCCTCTTCGGGAATGGCGCCCTCCACCACCAGGTCGAACAGCGCCTGGTCGAAGGTCTGCATGCCCAGGCCGCGGGACTTCTCCATGATTTCCTTGATGGAGTGGAATTCGCCGCGCTTGATCAGGTCGCTGATGGTGGAAGTGCCCAGCAGCACTTCCACCGCCGCCCGGCGCTTGCCGTCCTGGGTGCGTACCAGGCGCTGGGAGACGAAGGCCTTGAGGTTGTTGCCCAGGTCGTTGAGCAGCTGCGGGCGACGCTCTTCCGGGAAGAAGTTGATGATGCGGTCGAGCGCCTGGTTGGCGTTGTTGGCGTGCAGCGTGGAGATGGCCAGGTGGCCGGTGTCGGCGAAGGCCAGCGCATGTTCCATGGTCTCGCGGTCGCGGATTTCGCCGATCAGGATCACGTCCGGCGCCTGGCGCAGGGTGTTCTTCAGCGCGGCGTGGAAGCTGCGGGTGTCCACCCCCACTTCGCGCTGGTTGATGATGGACTTCTTGTGCCGGTGCACGTATTCCACCGGGTCCTCGATTGTGATGATGTGGCCGCCGGTGTTGCGATTGCGATAGTCGATCAGCGCCGCCAGCGAGGTGGACTTACCGGAGCCGGTGCCACCGACGAAGAGCACCAGGCCGCGCTTCTCCATCACCATCTTGAGCAGCACTTCGGGCAACTTGAGGTCTTCGAAGCGCGGGATATCCAGCTTGATGTTCCGCGCGACGATGGACACCTCGTTGCGCTGGCGGAAGATGTTGATGCGGAAGCGGCCGATGTTCGGCAGCGAGATGGCCAGGTTCATCTCCAGTTCGCGGTCGAACTCGGCGCGCTGTTCCGGGTCCATGATCGATTCGGCGATCCTGGCCACGTCACCGGCCTTCAAGGGCTCATTGCTGAGCGGCCGCAACAGGCCGTTGAACTTGGCACAGGGCGGCGCGCCCGTGGACAGGTAGAGGTCGGAACCATCCTGGCTGGCCAGGATTTTCAGCATCGCGGAGAGGTCCATGGAGTTGCGTCCAGTCAAGTGTGAAGGCATCCGCGTGGCGGATCACAGGGGAGCAACTGTATGGCGACCGCCCATGCTGGCACAATGAACCGCTCCACAGTCCAAGAGGAATTCCCATGGCCAAGGCCCTTGCCCGCCATATTCTGGTCAAGACCGAGGCGGAAGCCGAACAGCTGAAGAAACGCCTGGATAAGGGCGAAGACTTCGCCACCCTGGCCAAGAAGCACTCCATCTGCCCCTCCGCCAAGCGCGGCGGCGACCTGGGCGAGGTGCGCCCCGGACAGATGGTGCGAGTGATCGATCAGGTGATCTTCAAGAAACCCGTGCGCGTCATTCATGGCCCGGTGAAGAGCCAGTTCGGCTATCACTTGGTGCAGGTTTTCTTCAGGGAGTGAGGGAATGCGGGGAGATGGGCACCGTCCGTGGCGCAGTGCCCATTCTAGGGAACGGATATGACGCGCTGGTTACCGGTTCATTTCAGCGTTTCGCTGGCGCAGGAGCGCGAGATATCGGTCAGGACCGACAATTCTTCATTGGTCGGTTTACGCCCCTCGGTAACCCCCGTCAGCTGCTGGGTCGTGAAGGCTTCCTGCATCATGCCGCTGGAGCACTTGCAATAGGCGACCGCCTTGTCCTGCGGGACTTGCCGGGCCGCGCTGACGACGCATTCCTGGGTGAATTTTTCGCTGCCACCTTGCGGCCATTCCCCCGCCACTGCCGCCAGGGCGAAGGTTTGCAAAGCCAGAGCGCCGAAGAACAGAGTCTTTTTCACATGCCATCTCCTGCTGGTCCTGAGGGCACATTCTTGCCGCAACGGACGCCTTGCAGGCAATAGCTGAAAACGACAGCGCGCCCGCATCAGCCTTCCACACCCTCCCGCTTTTCCGGGCTCGGCAACATGTGCGGCGCCTCTACCCGCTCCTGCAGCCGGACCGCGAACGCCAATGCCGAAGCCCGGTCGCGGAACGGGACCTTCATGCCGAGGGTTTCCACCAGCCACTCGTGCCTGCCGCCCCGATTGACCTGCTGGATCGAGATTTCCATGGATGACTCCCGCGTGACCTGGTGGAACCACGGCAAAGGCGGCAGGCAGAAAAAAGGCCAACTGATCGAGTTGGCCTGCACCGCGAGGGTGTGGAGATGCGCTGCCGCATCAGAAAATGCCGTGGAAGCGACGTCAGGCTAGCGCCGGAAGTTGACGGTTCTGCGACAGCGGCGAGAACTGCCCGTGCAGCGCCCTATTTCATGGAGTTGGCAAAGGCGTTCCACTCATCGGTAGGCCGGCATCCTTCAGGCGTTCCCCCGGTTCAACGACCGACCGTCATGTAATTGCCGTCACACCTATGCGACAATCTGCGCAATGTCCGGCATGAACCCCGCCTTCATATCCCAGTAGCCTGGCCCCAGCGGTCAGTTGTTGCTGTCGACGTATGCCCGCTGGATCAACTTCTGCTCCGACTGGAGCGAACTCACAAAGTTGAATATCGGTATCGGTTCGGTATCAGCCGAAGGCGCCAATTCGTAAGTTATTGATAGGTAATTCCCTTGATCTCCACCGCTAACATCACCATGCAGTTCGGCCCCAAGCCGCTGTTCGAGAACGTTTCCGTCAAGTTCGGCAACGGCAACCGCTACGGCCTGATCGGCGCCAACGGCTGCGGCAAGTCGACCTTCATGAAAATCCTCGGCAGTGATCTGGAGCCTTCTGGCGGCCAGGTGATGCTGGAGCCCAACGTGCGCCTCGGCAAGCTGCGCCAGGATCAGTTCGCGTACGAAGAATTCAGCGTGATCGACACCGTGATCATGGGCCATGGCGAGCTGTGGCGGGTCAAGGCCGAGCGTGACCGCATCTATTCGCTGCCGGAAATGAGCGAGGACGACGGCATGGCCGTGGCCGAGCTGGAGACCGAATTCGCCGAGATGGATGGCTACACCGCCGAATCCCGCGCCGGCGAGCTGCTGCTCGGTCTGGGCATCCCGCTCAGCCAGCATTTCGGTCCGATGAGCGAAGTCGCCCCCGGCTGGAAGCTGCGCGTTTTGCTGGCCCAGGCGCTGTTCTCGGACCCGGATGTGCTGCTGCTGGACGAGCCGACCAACCACCTGGACATCAACACCATCCGCTGGCTGGAAAACATCCTCACGGCGCGTAACAGCACCATGATCATCATTTCCCACGATCGCCACTTCCTGAACAGCGTGTGCACCCACATGGCGGACCTGGATTACGGCGAGCTGCGTCTGTTCCCGGGCAACTACGACGAGTACATGACCGCCGCGACCCAGTCCCGCGAGCAACTCCTGGCCGACAACGCCAAGAAGAAAGCGCAGATTGCCGAGCTGCAGACCTTCGTCAGCCGCTTCTCCGCCAACGCCTCGAAAGCCAAGCAGGCCACCTCGCGCGCCAAGCAGATCGACAAGATCCAACTGGCCGAGGTCAAGCCGTCCAGCCGTGTCAGCCCCTTCATCCGCTTCGACCAGCACAAGAAGCTGCACCGCCAGGCGGTGACCGTGGAGAAGCTGGCCAAGGGCTTCGAGGGCAAGAAACTGTTCAAGGGCCTGGACCTGCAGATCGAGGCTGGCGAGCGCGTCGCCATCATCGGCCCGAACGGCATCGGCAAGACCACCCTGCTGCGTACCCTGGTCGGTGAGATGACCCCGGACTCCGGCAGCGTGAAATGGACCGAAAGCGCGGACCTCGGCTACTACGCCCAGGACCACGCCCATGACTTCGAAGACGACATCACCCTGTTCGACTGGATGGGCCAGTGGACCCAGGGCGGCGAACAGCTGGTGCGCGGCACCCTCGGCCGCATGCTGTTCTCCAACGACGAGATCCTCAAGTCGGTGAAGGTCATCTCCGGTGGCGAGCAGGGCCGCATGCTGTTCGGCAAGCTGATCCTGAAGAAGCCCAACGTGCTGGTGATGGACGAACCCACCAACCACCTGGACATGGAATCCATCGAGGCGCTGAACCTGGCGCTGGAGAACTATCCGGGCACCCTGATCTTCGTCAGCCACGACCGCGAGTTCGTCGGCTCGCTGGCCACCCGCATCATCGAACTGGACGAGAACGGCGTGACCGACTTCAGCGGCACCTATGACGATTACCTGCGTAGCCAGGGTGTGATTGTCTGAGCCGTTCTCGGATATGAAGGCTGTATTTGTAGGGGCGAATTCATTCGCCAACCGGACCACAGGTTCGGCCTTCAATATCTGACGGGGCAGCTTCGCCGCCCTTGGCGAATGAATTCGCCCCTACAAGGAATCGCTGCATCGCTGCAAACGACAAAGCCCCGCAATTGCGGGGCTTTGTGTTTTCCGGCCAGCGGAATCAGGCGGTGGCGAACAGCTCACCAATCTGCTGCTGG
Organism: Metapseudomonas resinovorans; assembly: GCF_002003485.1. Lineage (GTDB taxonomy): Bacteria > Pseudomonadota > Gammaproteobacteria > Pseudomonadales > Pseudomonadaceae > Metapseudomonas > Metapseudomonas resinovorans_D. Next base: position 48,639 of record NZ_BDMA01000075.1, on the reverse strand, counting down.
GCGGCGCTGAAGGCGTTGGCGCGCGGCTCTTCGCCGTAGGCCAGGCCTTCGGCACGGACGATCTCGATATCGGTCACGCCGAGGAAGTTCAGCACCAGCTTGAGGTAATCCTCGTGGGCCTGGCCAGAGGCCTGGCCGGCGTGGATACCGCCAGCGGTGGAAACGATCACTACCTTCTTGCCGCCTGCCAGGCCTTCCGGACCGTTCTCGGTGTAGCGGAAGGTCTTGCCGGCGACGGCGATACGGTCGATCCAGGCTTTCAGCTGAGTCGGGATGGTGAAGTTGTACATCGGCGCACCGATGACGATGGCGTCGGCCGCGAGGAATTCATTCAGGGTGGTTTCGCCCAGCTCGGCTTCGTGCTTCTGCGCGGCGTCGCGCAGTTCAGCCGGGGTGCCACCGGCGACCAGGGTCAGGGCGGACAGGTGGCTGATGGCGTCGCTGGCCAGGTCGCGGTAGATGACCTGAGCGTCCGGCTCGGCGGCTTCCCAGGCAGCGACCACGTCGCGGCTCAGTTGGCGGGAGGCGGAGGCGTCGCCGAGGATGCTGGAATCGAGGTGCAGGAGTTTCATGGATGGGTACCCTCAGTTGGGCGACCGGCGACGGCCGATCGGAATGGAGGTAATCCTATCCATGTCGATAAACGCTGATTAGTCAGGGATTTTGTGATTCAGCGTCCCATCCATAGGACGAAATTTGCCTTCAAGGGTGGATCACGCTTCACCGATCCACCCTTGAAGGTTTGGTCGAACCGCGATGGTGGATAGAAAAAGCGCTATCCACCCTACTCCGGCAAGGGGCTCAGACTCCGCCGAGGAAATCCAGCTTGCCCACGTCCACGCCGTTGTGGCGGAGGATCGCGTAGGCGGTCGTGATGTGGAAATAGAAGTTCGGCAGCGCAAAGCCGAGCAGGTAATCGCGGCCACTGAAGCTCATATCGCCGCTGCGCATTTTCAACACCACAGTGCGGTCTTCACTGCCGTCGAGTTTGCCGGCGTCGATGTCCTTGATGAACATCTGGGTCTTGGCAATGCGCGCCTGCAGTTCCTCGAAGGTGGTTTCGGTGTCGGCCCAGCTCGGCACTTCGACACCCGCCAGACGCGCGGCGCAGCCCTTGGCCATATCGCTGGCGACCTGCACCTGGCGGGCCAGGGCGTACATGTCGGGCGCCAGGCGCGATTCGATGAACACCTTGGGATCGATGCCGCGCGCCTGGGCGTTGGCCTCAGCTTTCTTGAGGATGTTGGACAGGTTGCCGAGCATGCGTGCCAGGACCGGGATGGACGCCTCGTACATGGACAAGGACATGGTGATCGCTCCGTTTTCGGGTGGATTGAGAGGCTCAGGTATAGCGCCTGGCCGGCCGCCCGGCAACGAGCATGCAGACGCAGTGACCGGGTCAGACCCTGGCGGTCGGGTCTAAAGGCTGCCCGGAACGATCGTACCGCCAGCGAAAACGATGGCACCGACTCGGGCGCCAATGCCATATTTTCGTATCCCACATGGAACAATCCCGATCATGCAGGACCTCAACGATCTCTTCTATTTCGCCAAGGTGGTGGAGCACGGCGGTTTCTCCGCTGCCGCGCGCTTGCTCGGTGTGCCGAAGTCACGCCTGTCGCGGCGAATTGCCGAGCTGGAAACCCGTCTGGATGCCCGGTTGCTGCAGCGCACGACCCGCAAGATGGCCCTGACCGATGTCGGCGAGCGCTTCCTGCGCCATTGCCAGGCGATGCTGCTGGAAGCCGAGCAGGCCGAGGAAGTGGTCGCCAGCCTCACGGTCGAACCACGGGGCCGCTTGCGCGTGTCCTGCCCAACCGAACTCGCGCACGCGATGCTGCGGCCGATGATCACCGACTTCCTCCAGCAATATCCCCTCGTGCAGTTGGACATGATCCTGACCAATCGCCGGGTGGACCTGCGCGAAGAAGGTGTGGACGTGGCCCTGCGGGTACGCGAGGAAGGTGATGAAGACCCCACGCTGATCGCCCGCGTCCTGAGACCGGCGCAGGCCTTCCTGGTAGCCGCCCCCAGCCTGGTTGAAGGCAGGAACATCCTCGTCCCTGACGACCTCCAGCTGCTGCCGGCCCTGGGCGGCGTGGAAGCCGACCGGCGTATCCATCACTACCTGCGGGACGCCCAGGGCAATCGCCGTGAGGTGGTTCTGGAGGCGCGCCTGGGCATCGAGGATTTCGATGTGCGCAAGCATGCGGTGCTGGCGGGCCTGGGCTTCAGCATGCTGCCGCAGATGAACTGCGAGGCCGAACTGCGCGACGGCAGCATGGTGCGCCTGCTGCCGGACTGGCATATGCCGGGTGGCCACCTGCAGGCGGTCTACACCCACAGGCGCGGCCTGTTGCCGGCGGTTCGGGCCTGGATCGAACACCTCACGGAAGCCTTCTCCCGTCATCAGGGGACGGTGATCTGAAGCCTGGTAAGCAAGACAACCATTAGCCAGCTTTCTTTGCCGCCGGGACTCAGGGATGATGGGCGGCGTCTTTCCCCTTGCCGATTCCAGGTTCTGCCATGAGCACGCTACGGCCGTCCGCGTCCTCCTCCACGTTGCAGATCATCACCGTCGTTTTCTTCACATTCATCAGCTTCTTCTGCGTCGGCCTGCCTATAGCGGTGCTGCCCGGCTATGTGCACAACGACATGGGCTACGGCTCGGTGATGGCGGGGATCGTCATCAGCGTGCAGTACCTCGCCACCCTCCTCTCCCGCCCCATGTCTGGCAGCCTCGCCGACAGGTTGGGCGCCAAGCGCGCGGTCATGTACGGCATGGCCTGCTGTGGCCTTTCCGGGGTACTGACGCTGCTCTCCACCTCGCTGGCGCAACTCCCTCTGTTGAGCCTGGCGCTCCTGCTCGGCGGACGGGTGATGCTGGGCATCGGCCAGGGTCTGGTAGGCACCGGCTCCATCAGTTGGGGCGTGGGGCTGGTGGGCGCGGAGAATATGGCGCGGGTGATCTCCTTCAACGGCATCGCCTCCTACGGCGCAGTGGCCATTGGCGCCCCGCTGGGCGTGGTGCTGGTGGACTGGCTGGGCCTGTGGAGCATCGGTGGACTGATGGCTGTGCTCTGTGCCGTTGCCCTGCTGCTGGCCTGGCCCAAGCGGCCGTCGCCCATCGTCCATGGTGAGCGACTGCCGTTCCGCAACGTGTTCCTGCGCATCGCCCCCAACGGCACAGCGCTGGCCCTGGGGTCCATTGGCTTCGGCACCCTGGCCACTTTCATCACCCTCTATTACGCAAGCGTCGGTTGGGATGGCGCGGCCTGGTGCCTGACCGCATTCGGCTGCGCCTTCATCGGTGCGCGACTGCTGTTCGTCAACAGCATCAAGCACCTGGGCGGTTACCGCGTCGCCATCATCTGCCTGGCCGTGGAAAGCCTCGGACTGTTCCTGCTCTGGGCGGCGCCGACGCCCTGGCTGGCCCTGGCCGGCGCAGCACTGACGGGCTTCGGCCTGTCGCTGGTCTACCCTGCCCTTGGCGTCGAAGCGGTCACGCGCATTCCCGCCGCCAGCCGCAGTTCGGCGCTGGGTGCCTACGCGGTATTCTTCGACCTGGCCCTGGGCATCGCCGGCCCGCTGATGGGCGCCATCGCCGGCGGCGCAGGTTTCGCCGTGATCTTCCTGGTGGCGGCACTGATGGCGGTGACCGGCATGCTGATGAGTTACTGGCTGCTGCGCAGCGAATCCAGAACCTGACGGAGCAGGAATCCATGACCCCCGATCAAGTCGCCGCTTTCTGCCTGCAACTTCCCGGTGCCCGCGAGGACCTCAAATGGGGCAGCAACCGGGTGTTCTCCATCGCCGGCAACAAGATGTTCGCCATCCTCGATTTCTTGGGCGACGGCCTCACCTTCAAAGTCGACAAGGACCTCTTCCTCGGCTACGTCGACCGCCCCGGCATCATTCCCGCGCCCTACCTTGCACGGGCCCACTGGATCGCCATGCAGCGTCCCTACCCCATGAGTGACGGCGAACTGCGCGAGCTGATCACCCGCTCCCACCAGCTGGTGGTGGCGCGGCTGCCGAAGATCCGGCAAGTGGGGCTGCTGCTGGACTAACACCCCCAAAACGACAAGGAAAGTCTCATGTCCATTCGTCTCTTCGCGCTGGTCGCCCTGGTCCTCTTCGGTGGCTACACCCTCTGGGTGATGGCCATCAGCGAACAGCCCCTGCTCGAATTCGGCGCCCAGTTGATGGGCCGCCCCGATACCGCCCAGGTGGTGATCGACCTTTACCTCGCCTGCGCGCTGATCGGCATCTGGATGTACCAGGACAACCGCCGCCAGGGCCGTGGCCTAGCCTACTTGCTACCCTTCTACCTGTTGACTGCGGTGTTCGCGTCCATCGGGCCGCTGCTCTATCTGGTCTTGCGCACACCACGACGCCACGAGGCATGAGCCGATGAGAACCACTGCCCTCTGGGCCCACCTCTGGAACAGCCGCGCCCCCGCCCAGGGCCTGGAAGACTTCCGCCTGGAGGGGCGACGGGTGGACAGCGGCATGCTGGCCTTCGATGACGACGGTGCCTGCTACCGCCTGAATTACACACTGGAGTACGACAAAGGCTGGGAGCCCCGCACCTTCAATGCCACGGTCCGCGATGGGCGCGGCACCCGCAACCTGACGCTGCGGCGGGACGGGCTGCACTGGTTCGATGGCAACGGCCAGAAGCTGCCCGAACTGTCCGGCAGCCTCGATCTGGACCTCTGGCCCACGCCCTTCACCAACAGCCCAAGCATCTGGCGACTGTTCCTCAACCCTGGCGAACGCCGGGAAATCGAAGTGGTGTTCATCGAAGCGCCGCAACTGTCCGTGCGGCGCATGCGCCAGGCCTATACGCGCCTCGACCAGACCCGCTATCTCTACCAGAACCTCGATGGCAATGGCTTCGAGGCCGTGCTGACCCTGGACGAGGATGGGCTGGTGAATCGCTATCCGCTGTTCTTCCAGCGGTTGTGACGGGGCGGGACACGAACTTGTAGGGGCGATTTCAATCGCCAAGCAGGCCGAAGGTCTGCCCGCCGGAGGCACCGGGGGCAGCTTCGCTACCCTTGGCGAATGAATTCGCCCCTACAGCGAAAACCAATACCCCGCATGTCACGCCGTCGCCACTTCCAGCTTGTGGATCGGCGGAAGTCCGGAGGTTCGGCGTCACTCGCTCAGCGTTCCTCAGGTGGGATGTCGCCTTTCTCATCAACTGGCTTGCTGGTGACGTTCGCCCGCTCCCGGTCCAGTTGTGCCAGGCGATCCGCCGCCTCCGGGCTCAGTGTCGCTGCCCGTATGCGGTAAACCTCGTCATCGCTCGCCCCTTGCTCGCGCATCTTGCTCACCGCGGCTTCCAGCTTGAGTATCTGCAACGGCGCTTCCTTGGCTTCCCGCACTTCCGGTACGAGCGCAGCCTCCAGTGCGGCCAGTTTCTGTTGTTTTTGCGCGTCGGAGAGCGTCTGGTCCTGCAGGATTTCCAGCCGCGCCAGTGCATCCGCGTTGAAGGCGTCCTCGTCGCCAAACAAGCCTCGCACTTCCTTTGGGCTGAAAAAGCGAGCCCGCGTCTGCCGCATCGCTTCCACGCGAGCCCGCATATCTTCCAGCGAATTACCCTGCGCCTGAATGCGTTTTTCAACGTCCACCAGCGCCCTCTTGTAATCGAAATAGCATCCCAGCAGGCGCTTGGCTTCGGCTGCCGGACCAGGCTTGAGCCGCCTGTCGATCTCGCGCTCGATTTCGGCTCGGATCTGGTCGAGGCTCGCTTCGCCCACTGCCGCCATGAAGTACTCGAACAACAGGCGCAAGCCGCTATCGACGACCAGCGCATCGCCGTCGCTACGCAAGTCGCCATCGGGCTGGGTGCCATCCATGGAACGCACGAAGGAAGACGAATTGGCATCGCCTGCCTTGGGCGTTTCGTCGCCTTGCCGGAAAAGCGACATCTGGACAAGAACGGCGGCCATGACGGCCACCGCTCCCAGTCCCGCACACACTGCTTTTGTTTTCTTCATGCCGATCTTTTGCCGCTACAGACCCGCATTCTTCAGACGATTTGCGTGTTGCCGATACAGCGTGATCGGGTTGGTCTCGAAGAGGTTCACGAGGCCCGCCGTATGGTTAATCGCATCCATATGGTTCATGCCGTAATCATCGCGAATGACTTTGCCCAGATGCTGGGCGCAGCTACTGACGAGGCCATCGTTCTTCGCTCCCCGGAAGACCAGCGATACCAATGCCAGGGTTGGATCGATGGCATCGGCGGTGTTGGTGTACGCCTGCGCACCTCCCCAGGAAAAGTACTTCACGCCATTGACCTGATAAGCCCCTTCGCCGCATTCGGTGGTCGGGATGCCTTCTGGATGCGCGGCGTTGAATGCCAACGAGCCGGCGGTGCTCAGGGATTGAAGCGAGGCTGCAGAGTTTTGTGGCAAGCCGCCGTCGTTCGAGAGAATGCCGATCAATTGCGTGAGGCCATTGGATAGCGACTGCACGGCATCGCCGGCCATTCCCGGAGGTGTAATGCCGAGAATCGCATCTACGGCCTCCCCCTTGCCGTTGGCCCCGTGCACGCTGGTGACTGAAGCCACCAGGTCCGGTCGCACCGAGGCGACATAGCGCGCGGTCGGGCTGCCCTGGCTGTGGCCGATGAGATTGACCTTGGACTTGCCGGTGACTGCGAGAATTTGCTGGACCTGAAGCAGCAACTGTTCGCCGCGCACTTCATGGCTGTTGGAGGCGGACACTTGCGTCAGATAGACGTCGGCGCCGTCATAGGCGCGTAACTGATCAGGGATGCCATACCAGTAATCGAGCAAGCCGATCTTGTCGAAACCGAGCGCACCATGTACCAGCACGATCGGGTATTGGGTTTTCGTATAGCCGCACTGACCGGTGAGGCTGAAACATGCGGCCTGCGCAGACAGCGGCAGGGCGGCGGTGATGGTGACGGCGGTGAGCATTGCGGCGCCAAGCAGCTTGCCAACATGCTTATTCATTTCATTCCCTCTGGTTTTTTATTTTTGTAGTTCTGGAATGCAGTTTTTAGTTGGTGGCCTGGTCGCGAGTACCTCCTTTGCTGAAGTTCGTTCTGGCAATCATTTCAGCAAGGTATTTGATTCAGGTGCGACCCTCCCCCCTCCAAACAAGGGGGTAAAGAGTTCGACATGTTCGCGATCAGGACGGGGGGCGCGATGAGTTACATGAAACGGCAGTTTTCAATGCTGTCGTTTCATGTTTCGCATAGGTGAGAGCCAGACACTGGCGTCTGTTCGCAAGCGCTTATCCTGCGAAGCGAGACGGTCCCTTGAAGAACAGCCGAATGCCCATCAGGCCGTCGCCGCTTCCAGCTTGTGAATCGGCTTCCAGCGGCGCACTTGCTGGTAGAGCGTCGGCACCACGAAGAGCGTGAAGAAGGTGCCCACCAGCAGGCCACCGACTATCACCATGCCGATCTGTTGACGGCTTTCCGCGCCAGCGCCCGAGGCGATGGCGAGCGGTACCGAGCCCAGGACCATGGCGCCGGTGGTCATCAGGATCGGCCGCAGGCGTTTCACCGAGGCTTCCATCACCGCCTCATGCAGGTCCATGCCCTGGCGCAGCAACTGGTTGGCGAACTCGACGATGAGAATGCCGTGCTTGGTGATCAGGCCGATGAGGGTGACCATCCCCACCTGCGAGTAGATGTTCAGGGTGCCACCGAAGAGGGTCAGCGCCAGCAAGGCGCCAGCCATGGAGAGCGGCACGCTGAAGAGGATGATCAGCGGATCGATGAAGCTCTCGAACTGCGCCGCCAGCACCAGGTAGATGAACACCAGCGCCAGGGCGAAGATCAGCGCGACGCCGGTGCTGGAATCCTTGAAGTCCCGCGAGGTGCCGGTGTAGTCGAACTGGGTGTCCGACGGGAACACCGCGCGCGCCGCCTCTTCCAGATAATCCAGCGCCTCGCCGAGGGTGTAGCCGGAGCCGACGTTCGCCGTCACCGTCACCGCGCGCAGCTGGTTGAAGTGGTTGAGTTCGCGAGGCGCCACGGTTTCCCGCACATCGATCAGGTTGGCCAGTTGCACCATGCTGTCGTTGCGGCCGCGGACGTAGACGCGATTGAGGTCGTCCGGATTGCTGCGGTCGACGTTGGCCAGCTGCACCAGCACGTCGTACTGCTCGCCATTCTGCTTGAAGCGGGTGACCTGGCGACTGCCGAACAGGCTTTCCAGGCTGCGGCCAATCGCGGCGGTGTCCGTGCCCACTGCCACCGCCTGCTCGCGGTTGACCGTGACCTTGAGCTGCGGCGAGTTGAGTTTGAGGTCGCTGTCCAGGCTTTCCAGCGCCGGGTTGTCGCGCACCCGCTCCATCAGCTGGTCGACGTACTTCTGCAGCTCGCTGTACTCCAGCGAGGAACGGATGACGAAGTTGACCGGCTGGTTGCGCGCGCTCTGCCCGAGCGGTGGCCGGTTGATCGGGAAGGCGCGCACGCCGGGTATGTCACGCAGCTTGGGCAGGAGCTCGTCGCGAATCTCGAACTGGCTGCGGCCACGGGAGTCCCAATCCTCCAGCTTGAGGAAGGACAGGCCCTGGGCCACGGTGGGGAAGCCCACCACCACCATGTAGCGATTGGCTTCGGGGATCGATTTGTAGGCCTCTTCCAGCAACTTCGCGTAGCGGCTGGTGTATTCGATGGTGGCGCCATCGGGGCCGTTGATCGAGCCGACTATGGTGCCGGTGTCCTCGGTGGGCGCCAGTTCGCTACGCAGGCCGCTGAACAGGATCAGGCAGAACACCAGGATGCCCGCCAGCAGCAGGATGATCAGCATCCAGGCACGCAGCATCCGTTCCAGCAGGTGGCGGTAGCTGTAGGTCAGCGCATGGAGGAAGGACTCCACCAGGTTGTAGAGGCGGCCGTGCTTCTGCTCGGCATGGGGCTTGAGCAACTGCCCGCACATCATGGGCGACAGGGTCAACGCGACGAAGCCCGACACCAGCACCGCGCCGGCGAGTGTCCAGGAAAATTCGGTGAAGAGTTTGCCCGAGGTGCCCTGCATGAAGCCGATGGGGGCGTACACGGCGGCCAGGGTCAGGGTCATGGCGATCACCGCGAAGGCGATTTCCCGACTGCCCTTGTAGGCGGCCTGGATCGGCGACATGCCCTCCTCTATGTGCCGGTGGATGTTCTCCAGCACGACGATGGCGTCGTCCACCACCAGACCGATGGCGAGCACCATGGCCAGCAACGTCAGGGTATTGATGGAGAAGCCCAGCAGCACCATGAGGCTGAAGGCGCCGATCAGCGACACAGGAATAGTCACCAGCGGAATCAGGGTCGCGCGCAGGGAGCGCAGGAACAGGAAGATGATCAGGATCACCAGCACCACCGCTTCCCAAATGGTGGTGTAGACGTTGTCGATGGACTCGCGGATGAACAGCGAGTTGTCGTTGGCGATGGTCATTTTCATGCCGTCGGGTAGCAACGTCCGCAGTTCCGGCAACGCGGCATTGAGGCCATCGGAGATTTCCAGCGGGTTGGCCGTGGCCTGCTTGACCAGCCCCAGGGAGACCGCCGCGCGGCCATTGAAGCGCACGATGCTGCGTACGTCCGCCGCGCCGATCTCGGCGTGACCGACGTCGGCCAGCCGCAGCAGATAGCCTCGCTGGTCGTTGAGGATCAGGTCGTTGAATTCCTCGGGTGTGCGCAGATCGGTTTCCGACAGCACGCTGAACTCGCGCTGCACAGACTCGATGCGCCCGGCCGGAATCTCCACGTTCTGCCGGCGCAGCGCGTCTTCCACGTCCTGCACGGTGAGGTCATGGGCGGCGAGCTTTTCCGGGTCCAGCCAGATGCGCATGGCGAAGCGCCGGGCGCCGCGAACCTGCACCTCGGATACGCCGGGGATGGTCTGCACGCGGTCGCGGATCACCCGCTCCAGCACGTCGGTGATCTCCATCGCCGAATGCTGCTCGCTGTAGAAGGCGATCCAGATCACCGGCTGCGCGTCGGCCTCGACCTTCTGCACGATGGGTTCGTTGATCTCGTCTGGAAGCAGTCCACGCACCCGGCCCAGGCGGTCGCGCACGTCATTGGCGGCTTCGTCGGCATTGGTGCCGAGGCGGAATTGCGCGGTGATCTGGGTATTTTCCGAGCGACTGATGGACGCCACGAAATCCAGCCCCTCGATGCCGGAGAGCACGTCCTCGATGGGCTGCGCCACCTGGGACTCCATGATCTCCGGGCTGGCGCCGGGGTAGATGACGTTGACGGTGACGATGGGCACGTCGATGTTGGGATATTCCCGCACCGCCAGGCGCTGGTAGGCCAGCAGCCCGAGCAGGACCAGGATCAGCGACAGGACGGTGGCGAATACCGGCCTGCGGATGCACACATCAGAGAGGGTCATGCCCCACCTCGCGCTACGGTGCGGACCTCCAGTCCGGGACTGACCTTCTGCCAGCCCGCGGTAATCACCTGCTCGTTACCCTGCAGGCCTTCACGAACCTCGGCCTTGCCGCGCAGGCGCTGGCCGATCTTGATGGCGCGCCGCTCCACCTTGCCGCCCACCACCAGATTGACGAACAACTGCTGCCCCACAGGCATCACCGCTTCCTCGGGGATCAGCAACGCCTGCGGACGCTCGGCGAGGATCACCGACACTTTGACGAACTGGCCGGGCTTGAGGCGATGGTCCCGGTTGCCGACCTGCGCGCGAATTGCCTGGCTGCGTCCCACTTCATCCAGGCGCGGATTGAGCGCGATGATCTCGCCCCGGAAACGCTCGCCCGGATACGCATCCAGGCTGAGTTCCACCGGTTGGCCGATGCGCACCTGGCTGACCGCTTTCTGCGGTATGCGGAAATCCACCTTCAGCGGGTCCAGTACCTCCAGGTTGACCATGTCCTGGCCGGCGCTGAGGTAGTCGCCGACGCTGACCTGGCGCAGGCCGAGCGTGCCGTCGTAGGGCGCGCGGATCTGGGTCTTGTCGAGGCGCGCCTGGGCCAGGGCCAGGCTGGCGCGGGCGGCCTGTTGCTGGGATTGGGATTCGTCCTGCGCCTGGGCGTTGCTGGCGCCACGGGAGAACAGCATTTTGGCCCGCTCGTAGCTCTTTTCCGCCAGGTCGAGATTGGCCTGGGCCTGAGCCAGCTCAGCGCGGGCGATGGCGTCGTCCAGGCTGATCAGCAGTTCGCCGCCCTTGACCATCTCGCCCTCGCGAAAATGCAGGCGGGCCACCCTTCCCTCGATTTCCGGGCGGATCATCACCGACTCATCCGAACGCAGGGAACCGAAGGTCACCAGTTCATCACGCACCAGCGCCCGTTGCGGCTCGGCTACTTCCACCAGCGGCGCCTCCTGGGCGACGGCGGACAACGAGGCGAGCGCCCCGAACAACAGCCAGGCGGTGCGAGGGAACGTCATCCGGGGCCTCTGCGGCAAGGGAAAGGGGGGAAGGAAGTCTGCCGACTGTTTCGGCAGACTTCCACGGGCGTCATTACAGAGGATAACGCCAGTCTGTGTCGCTATGTTTCCCGGCTTACTGGCGCATCCCGCGCCCGCTCACCAGCAGGCGGATGCAGGCGACGTAGAGGATGGCCATGGTGATCAGCATCAGCACGATGGCAACGCCAATGTTGATGTCGGACACACCGAGGATGCCGTAGCGGAAGGCATTGACCATGTGCAGGATCGGGTTGCCCAGGGAAACCGCCTGCCAGAACGGCGGCAGCAGGTTGATCGAGTAGAACACCCCACCGAGGTAGGTCAGCGGGGTCAGCACGAAGGTCGGGACAATCGAGATGTCGTCGAAGTTGCGCGCGTACACGGCGTTGATGAAGCCACCGAGGGAGAAGATGGTGGCAGTCAGCAGCACCACCAGCGCGGTCACCCCGATGTGGTGCACCGTGAGCTTGGTGAAGAACAGCGACAGGAAGGTAACGATCAGCCCCACCGCCAGCCCGCGCAGCACGCCGCCGATGGTATAGCCGAGCAGGATGGTGTGCGGCGACACCGGCGATACCAGCAGCTCCTCCACCGAACGCTGGAACTTGCTGCCGAAGAAGCTCGACACCACGTTGCTGTAGGAGTTGGTGATGACCGACATCATGATCAGGCCGGGGACGATGTAGTCCATGTAGCTGAAGCCGCCCATGGCGCCGATCTGCTTGCCTATCAGGTTTCCGAAGATGACGAAGTACAGGGCCATGGTGATGGCCGGGGGCAGCAACGTCTGCGGCCAGATGCGCGTGAAACGGCGGACTTCGCGGTAGACGATGGTTTCCAGGGCGACCAGGTTGGCGCGCAATTCCGAACTCATACGGCCACCTTCGCCAGGTTTTTCTCCACCAGGGACACGAACAGCTCCTCGAGGCGATTGGACTTGTTACGCATGCTCAGCACATCGACGTTCAGGGCGGCCAGCTGACGGAACAGCTCGGTCAGGCCCTGGGTCTTCTCCACCTGCACTTCCAGGGTGTGGTCATCCACCAGCTCGGCGGGGTAGCCATTGAGCTGCGGTACCACTTCCAGGGGCTCCTTGAGGTCCAGCAGGAACGTCTCCTTGTGCAGCTTCTTCAGGAGCTCCTTCATGCTGGTGTTCTCGACGATGCGGCCGTGGTCGATGATGCCGATGTTGCGGCAGAGCTGCTCAGCCTCCTCCAGATAGTGCGTGGTGAGGATGATGGTGATGCCCTGCTCGTTGAGCTCGGTGAGGAAGCTCCACATGGAACGGCGCAGCTCGATATCCACGCCGGCGGTGGGTTCGTCGAGGATCAACAGGCGCGGCTGGTGGACCAGCGCGCGGGCGATCATCAGGCGGCGCTTCATGCCGCCGGACAACTCGCGGGAAGCCGAGTTGCGCTTCTCCCACAGGCCGAGCTGAGTCAGGTACTGCTCGGCGCGCTCCTTGGCGATGTGCGCCGGAATGCCGTAGTAGCCCGCCTGGGTGACGACGATGTCGAACACCTTCTCGAACTGGTTGAAGTTGAATTCCTGGGGCACCACGCCGAGGCAGCGCTTGAGCGCATAGGGCGATTTATCCAGGTCATTGCCGAAGACACTGACGCTGCCGCTGGTCTTGTTCACCAGGGTGGACAGGATGCCGATGGTGGTGGACTTGCCCGCGCCGTTGGGGCCGAGCAAGGCGAAGAAATCACCTTCGGCCACGTCCAGGTCGATGCCCTTGAGGGCCTGGAAGCCATTGCCGTAGGTCTTGGTCAACTGCCGGATGGTCAGAGCGGAGCTCATGATGGATTCGTCTGCTTCAGAAGGAAGGGGCTAGATAAGGCTGATTGCCAGCAAATTCAACTGTTAAACGCTGCACATCAGCCTAGGTTCCTGGAGCCGGATCGGCGAGCCGGATCACGTAAGTGCCGTCATCACCGCCTTTCGATAGGCCGGCCGGGCTTTCAGACGCTCGTACCAGGCTTCGAGGTTGGGCAGCTCAGGGCGCAGGACCGGCATCTCGAACCAGGCATAGGCAAAGCAGCCCAGGGGAATATCACCCATGGCAAAGCGTTCACCTGACAGGTAGGGACGCTCGGCCAGGGCCCGCTCGGGAATGGCGAGTAGTTGACCGCAGCGGGTCAGTGCCGCCTCGATCGCTGCATGATTGCGTTCGGCCGGCGGCGTGCGCAGGGTGCCCCAGAACAGGTCGCGAAACGGCGTGGCGAAGCTGGAGGTGGCCCAGTCCATCCACTTGTCCCCTTCGGCGCGCGCCATCGGCGACTCCGGGTAGAGGCTGCCGGCGGCATAGCGCGCGGCCAGGTAGCGGACGATGGCGTTGGACTCCCAGAGCACCAGGTCGCCATCTTCGATCATCGGCACCAGGCCGTTGGGGTTGCGCTCGCGATACGTCGGCTCATTGACCAGGCCGAAGGCGCCACCGGCGTCCAGCTGTTCATAGGCGACGCCGACTTCCTCGGCACACCAGAGCGCCTTGCGCACGTTGGTGGAATTGATTCGCCCCCAGATCTTCAGCATTGCGACACTCCAGGCCGGTTGGACAGGGGCACCATTCTAGGGCGCGATGCCGGGTGACGGAATGCCGAATCCTCCAGACTTGCGCGGGGCTCAAAGCCGGAAGTGGCCGGCCATCCCTTGCAGCTCCTGCCCCAGGCGGGCGAGCTGGACGCTGGAGGTTGCGGTTTCATCCATGGCCACGGCCGACTGATCGGCAATATCGCGAATGCTGGTGACGCTGCGATTGATCTCCTCGGCCACGGCACTTTGCTGTTCGGCCGCCGCGGCGATCTGCTGGTTCATCTGATGGATCAGGGTCACCGCTTCGGCGATTCCGGCCAGTGCCTCTTCGGTCAGGTTGGCGTCCTGCACCGTCAGGCCCACCAGGTTTTCGCTCTGCTGCATGTGCTCCACCGAGCTGCGCACACCCTCACGCAAGGTGGCGATCAGCCGTTCGATCTCGGCAGTGGACTGCTGGGTCCGTCGCGCCAGCGCCCGCACTTCGTCCGCCACGACGGCAAAACCACGGCCCTGCTCGCCTGCGCGCGCCGCTTCGATGGCGGCGTTCAGCGCCAGCAGGTTGGTCTGCTCGGCGACGCTCTTGATGACATCCAGCACGGTGCCGATGCTCTGCGTGTCCTGGCTGAGGCGCTGGATGCTGGACGTGGTTTCCTCCATGGCGTGGGCCAACTGGTTGACGCGCTCAAGGGTCTGGCGCACCACCTGGTTGCCACTGCTGACACGGTTGTCCGCCGCCTCGGTGGAGCTGGCTGCAGCCTCGGCGTTGCGCGCCACCTCCTGCACGGTGGCAGCCATCTGGCTCATCGCCGTGGCCACCTGGTCGGTTTCTTCCCGCTGGCCATTCACGCCCACGCGGGTCTGCTCGGTGACGCTGGACAGCGACTGGGCCGAAGCGGAAATCTGTGCCACCCCGCCCTGCAGGCGACCCACCATGTCCCGCAGATTGCCGGACATGCCGGCCATGGCCTCCATCAACTGGCCGATCTCGTCACGCCGCTGCACCTCGATGCTGGCGCTGAGATCGCCCTCGGCAATCTGCCGGGCCAACCCAATGACGCGGCGCAACGGCCGGACGATCAGCAGGCTGATCAGCACCGTGGCGGCCAGGCCGATCACCAGGGCCAGGGCCGCCGCCAACAGGATCAGCAGCGAGCTGGATGCCTGCTGGGTACGCATGTCGGCCTTCTGCAGTTCATAGGCCCGTTCCACAGCCTGCACCACGCGGTCCGCCTGGGCGGCCAGGTGCGCGTACTCCTGACGCTGCTGGGCCAGGGTGGCGGTGTAGTCCTTGAGGCGTTCGTTGAAGGAGTCGACGTTGCCGATGACTTCGGTAAGTACGGCGGCGTAGCCGGGGTCCTGCATGGCGTCGCGCAACTCGGCGGCGAGCTTCTGCGCGTCCAGCGCTTCCTGGATCTGCGGGGCGCTGGCTTCTTCCGTGCCCCGGCTCTGTTCCAGGCGCAAGCGGGCCTGGTTGAGCGCCTGCAGAAGTAGCTGGTAGACACGACCGATCTGCCCACCCTGAGTTACCAGGTCACCGCCCTGTGCGCCCTGGGAGCTCTTCAGCAGGTCGACACCATCCTCGTTCAGGCCGCTCTGCAACACGTCGAGGCTGTTGGATGCGCTGACCACCAGCCAGTTGGCCGCGTCGAGCGCCAGGCGCTGGTTGTCGGTGAGTTCCACGTAGCGGTCGAATGCCTGGCGGTATTCGGCCATGGCCTGGGTCACTTCACCCAGGGCCTCGCGACCGGGACCGGAAAGCTGCACGGCCAGCGCCTCGCTGCGGGCGGCTATGGCCTCGGCCTGCTGGCGCAGCGTCTCGGCATGCTTGGCGTCGGCGGTCAGGGCGTAGTCTTTTTCCGTGCGCCGAATCACCAGCACATCGCTGCTGATGGCGCGCATTTCCTCCAGCAAAAGCGCCCTGCCGTCGACCGCGCGCAAGGCGGTGAAGCCAGTGGCCGCCACCACCAGGGTCAGCGCCAGGACGACGCCGAACCCCAGCATCAACTTGTTGGCAGTGCTCAGGCTCGCCAGCCTGCGTTGCAAGACAGTCCACATGCTCCTACCTCCCCGCAAGGCGACAACCGCATGGACGCGATCTGCTATCCGCTTCCCCGAAGGGGCGACCATAGGAGCTGGCGCATGGTGGCGACAAGCCACAATCCTGCCTTCCCACGGGCCGTGCTGTTTTTGGCTAACTGGAGGTCGTTTCTGGATAGCTTTCTATTCTTCCTACAAAAAACCAGGAACTGACCCAGGCCAATAAAGGACTCCCGCCGGGAAACTAGGCTTGACTCAGGATTCGCCAAGGAGGACCCCATGACCGCCCCATCAGCTACCCATTGGCACGCCGAGACCGCCGAAGCCAGCCTGCAGCAGCTGGACAGCAGGCCAACCGGGCTGGACATGGAGGAAGCGGAACGTCGCCTGGCCAGTTTCGGTCCCAACCGTCTCCCCGAACGGGCCGGCGCAGGGCCCCTGAAGCGCTTCCTGCTGCAATTCCACAACCTGCTCATCTATGTGCTGCTGGCCTCCACCCTGGTCACCCTGGCCCTGGGCGAATTGCTGGACAGCGCGGTGATCTTCGGTGTGGTGCTGATCAATGCCGTGGTGGGTTTCATCCAGGAAGGCAAGGCCGAATCGGCCATGCGCGCCATCCAGAAACTGTTGACCCTGGACAGCCGGGTGAAGCGCGGCGGCGAAGTTCGGCAGATCCCCGCCGAGGAGCTGGTGCCGGGCGACCTGGTACTGTTGGAGGCCGGCGACCGCGTACCGGCGGACCTGCGCCTGCTGGAAACCCGCGACCTGCGCATCGAGGAAGCGGCGCTCACCGGCGAATCCCTCCCCTCCGACAAGACCAGCCAACCGGTGACCCCAGATGCCAGCCTGGGCGACCGCCACAGCATGGCCTACTCCGGCACCCTGGTCAGCGCCGGCAGCGGCGTCGGTCTGGTGGTCGCCACCGCCGGCGCGACCGAGCTGGGCCGCATCAGCCACCTGCTGGGTTCAGTGGAGCAGTT
This sequence comes from Metapseudomonas resinovorans, assembly GCF_002003485.1. Taxonomy (GTDB): domain Bacteria; phylum Pseudomonadota; class Gammaproteobacteria; order Pseudomonadales; family Pseudomonadaceae; genus Metapseudomonas; species Metapseudomonas resinovorans_D. Next base: position 31,668 of record NZ_BDMA01000075.1, on the reverse strand, counting down.
GCAGACGCCGCTGCTGGCGGACATGGCGCGCTTCGCCCGCCAGCTCACTCTGATCATCCTCGTATTGGCGGCCGCCACCTTCATCTTCGGCATCCTGCTGCGCGGCTACAGCGCCGACGACATGCTGATGGCTGCGGTAGGCCTGGCCGTGGCCGCCATCCCCGAGGGCCTGCCGGCGGTGCTGACCATCATCCTGGCCCTGGGCGTGCAGCGCATGGCCCGCCGCAACTCGATCATCCGTCGCCTGCCAGCCGTGGAAAGTCTGGGCGCGGTGACCGTGGTCTGCTCCGACAAGACCGGCACCCTGACCCGCAACGAGATGACGGTGCAGCGCGTCTACACCGCCGCCCGCCGCTACGAAGTCTCGGGGGTGGGATACGCGCCCGAAGGCGACGTCAGCCCCACTCTCGACCTGGCCCATGACCTGCACGAACTGGCTCGCGCCGGCCTGCTCGCCAACAGCGCCAGCCTGTGCGAGGTGGGCAGCCAGTGGTGCATCACCGGCGACCCCACCGAAGCCGCCTTGCTCACCCTGGCCGGCAAGCTGCAGCTCGACTCGGATGAGGAAGCCTCGCTTCGTCCCAGGGTCGACGCCATCCCCTTCAGCTCCGAGCGCCGCTATCTGGCCAGCCTGCACCGCGACGACAGCGGCCAGGGCGTGATCTACCTGGTGGGTGCGCCCGAGCGGTTGCTGGAAGTCTGCGATTGGCAATGGCGCGACGGCGCAGCCGAGCCGCTGGACCCGCGGATCTGGGACGACGTGCTGGGCGAAGGCGCCGCCTCCGGCCTGCGCATGATTGGCCTCGCCCGCCGCACTGCCGGTAGCGGCCAGCACGAACTCGACCACGCCGACCTGGACAACGGCTTCGTGCTGCTGGGACTGGTGGGCATGATGGACCCGCCGCGCGAGGAAGCCATCCTCGCCATCGAGGAATGCCACAGCGCGGGCATCCACGTGAAGATGATCACCGGCGACCATGCCGCCACGGCCGCGGCAATCGCCGAGCGCCTGGGCCTGCCGGCAGGCAACCCGCTGACCGGAGCCGACCTGGATGACCTGACCGACGCCGAACTCGATGCCCTGCTGAAGGAAACCAGCGTATTCGCCCGCACCAGCCCGAGCCACAAGCTGCGCCTGGTGGAGCGCTTGCAGGCAATCGGCGAGCGGGTCGCCATGACCGGCGACGGAGTCAACGACTCCCCAGCCCTCAAGCGCGCCGACATCGGCATCGCCATGGGCATCAAGGGTACCGAGGCCGCCAAGGAGGCGGCTCAGATGGTGCTGGCCGACGATAACTTCGCCACCATCGCCCATGCGGTGGAGGAAGGTCGCACCGTCTACGACAACCTGAAGAAGTCCATTCTCTTCATCCTTCCCACCAACGGCGCCCAGGCGATCGTCCTGCTGACCGCCATCCTGCTCGGCCTGACGCTCCCCATCACGCCGCTGCAAATCCTCTGGGTGAACATGATCACCGCCGTCACCCTGGCATTGGCACTGGCCTTCGAGCCGGCCGAGGACAACCTCATGGCGCGCCCGCCGAGGGACCCAAAGGCGCCGCTGTTGTCCGGCGAGCTGCTCTGGCTGATCCTGCTGGTTTCGGTACTGCTGACCCTGGCCAGCCTGGGCCTGTTCATCTACACCCAGCAGCTGGGCTGGAGCATGGAGGCCAGTCGCACCCTGGCGGTGAACGCCCTGGTATTCGGCGAGATCGGCTATCTGTTCAGCAGTCGGAGACTGAACGGCCCGGCGAGTTTCAGCTTCAAGGACAACCCGATGGTCTGGGGCATGGTGGGCCTGATGGTGCTGCTGCAACTGGCGTTCACTTACGTGCCGGCGTTGCAGCAGCTGTTCGGTACCAACAGCATGAGCGTGGAAGGCTGGAGCTGGTGCCTCGGGACGGCCGTGGCGACTTGCGCGGTCGTGGAGGCCGACAAGTGGGTGCGCCACTATATCGCTGGCAGAAAAGGCTCACGGGTAAAGTAGTCGCCAAGACCCCGAGGCATGGATCGCTTACGGCGGCGCTGCGGAACATCGATTCGCAGCGCCGGCTTACGTCCACCGGCCAGGGGCGCGAGCTGGCCACGCGCTACTGGTAGCGATGAAGGTGCGGCTCAGGTCGGCCGCACCATGTTGAAAGTCTCGCGGGTGCGGGTGTAGGCACTACCGCCCAGACGCCCCACCAGATCCAGACGCTGCGGATCCACCCGGCCCGCTTCGGTCAGCACCGCGTCATCGATGTGTGCCAGCAGCACCTCGGCGAAAACCAGGTGGCAGTTGGGATTGCCACGCGGATAGGGCTGGATCTCGGCCACACGGCACTCGAAGGAAACCGGCGCGCCGAGCACCCGCGGTGCCCGCACACGCACGGAGGGCTCGATGGCGATGCCACAGGTCTCGAACTCACTCACGCCGTGGGGCAGCCAGGCTGCGCTGGCATTCATCGCTTCCGCCTGCTCGAAGGAAACCAGCTGGATCACCAGTTCGCCGGTTTCCTGCACGTTGCGCAGGGTGTCCTTGAGCTGGCCGTCGCCGCGCGTATTGATGTTCACCAGCAAGGTCGCCGGATCATCGCTGATGACCTGGAAGAAGCTGAACGGCGCCAGGTTGCTCACACCCTCCTTCGACAGGGTGGAAACCCAGGCGATAGGGCGCGGCGTAATGGTGGAGGCCAGCCAACGGTAGGCATCCAGCGGTGCCAGCTTGGAGAAATCGAGCTGCATGAATGAGACTCCAGCAGGGAGAAAACGGCGATTATGCCCTGCCGGTGGGAGCGGCGACACAGACGCCTTGGGTGCTGGCGAAGCTCTCGCGCCCGGCGTCAGCCACGCAGCAGATAAGCCCCTGGGGGAATCCTTCCCTGCAGCTTCTTGCATTTGCCAGGAGCCGGCTGCTGACCCGCGGGCCGATCCGGGAACCAGATCCGGCACTGCCCCGGCGGCGGCATGTGTCCACGAGGAATACGCACCTCATCATCGGCCGGCGGGTTGCCGTACGACGCAGCCTGGAGGCCACCGTCACCTCGGCCTTGCCAATCGCCCGCCTGCGAATCGGCCAGGAATTCGCCCTCCGCTGGCGCCGCCAGCCCACCGGCGGCAATACCGGCCACCTGCCGCGCCTGCACGTCCTGGTCGAGGCCGACGCGGACCTCGGCCTCTTCATCCCGCTCCACTTCCACCTCGGACCCAGTCGATACACCCGGTCCCATCGCCTGCCGGGCCGACTCGATCAACTGGAAATTGCGCTCGCGCAGCCCGGGATCATTGCCCACCCGCGCATTGGAACGCATGGCCAGCGCGACGGCCTGCGCGTACTGCCCCTGCTGGAAGCGAACCTGCCCCAGGTAATGCAAAGTCGCCGGATTGTTCGGCTCGATCCGCAAGGCACGCTCCAACGTATCGTCAGCCTGCTCCACCTCACCGAACTCCAGTTGCAGTGAAGCAGCCTCCAGCAGGGCGGCCGAAGCACCGTTGTTCGGTTGAGCTACCCGACGATCCGCCGAATAAGCCGGCAGCGCAGCGGCCGTACAAAGGGAGAGCGTCAGGATCGACAAGAGGGACTTGGCTTGCATCGAGGGTGCTCTCACCTGGAGTCATGGGTGGAAGATCGCGGCGAAATCCGACCCTGACCAACCCCCTGAAGTTCCCGGCTGCCCCCGCGAACGGCCGAAAGCACCTTTTTCCGATAGCGTTCCTGAAAATCAGAGAAAACACCTCCTCTCTGCATACAAATCCAGTGTGTCTTGCGACAGCTCCTGCTGGATCGCCAGCTGCAGAGAGGTGAGTTAAGCCGCGCCGCGAAACGGCGTCGGCTTGGACGAACTGCTAGGCCGCACCGACCACCGTCAGGACTCCGGGGCGAACCCGAAGACGCGCAACTCCTGATCGCAGCGGCAGGCCTTTGCAATACGCGCGGCCCATGCAACGGCCTCTTCGCGCGAAGGCAGTTCGAGCACAGTGAAGCCGCCGTCAAGCGGGGGCGCCCACGGGTAGCCGCCATCGGCGACCGTGCCGTCAGCTGAGACGAGCGCGGGCGGCACATTTTCGTCGATGCCGCCAGCGAAGACGTAGACGCCGGCGGCCTTCGCCTCGTCGATCACGGCATGCGCGTCGCGGCCCACCTCCTCCAACTCACTTTCGGGCACGACCATCGCCGCGCTGGGGAAGGAGATCAGGTATTTGGCCATGGTGTGTTTTCTTCTGGCCCGCTCACAAAGCTTTCATTTCAGCAATATCGCGCGCCACCTGATCTGCAGAGCGGTCGAACATCGCCTGCTCCTGCGCATCCAGAGGCAACTCGATCACCCGCACAACCCCCTCATCTGCCAGCACACAAGGGACGCCCATGGCAATATCTTTTCGCCCGTACTCGCCCTCGAGGATCGCGACCGTCGGCAAAATGCTGTTTCGCCCATTGGCGATGGCATCCACCATCTGTGCTATTGCCACGCCCGGCGCATCGCAGGCGCTCCCCACCTTCTTCAAACCCAGAATCTCGCCGCCACCCTGGCGTGTGCGCTCCACAATCCGCTCTATCTGCTGACTGGACAGGAAGTGAGATAGCGGCACCGAACCGACCGCACAGTAGCGCATCAGCGGCACCATGCTATCGCCATGCCCTCCCAGCACCAGCGCCGTAATATCCCGAGCAGAAAACCCTGTCTCCTCGGCAATGAAACACTTCATGCGCGCTGTATCCAGCACCCCCGCCTGCCCGAACACCTTGTCGCGTCCCAGCCCACTTAGACTCCAAGCCCGATAGGTCAGCACGTCGACCGGGTTCGACACCACCAACACCGTCGCCGCCGGAGCATGACGATTAATATCCAGCATGATGCCGTCGATAATTGGCAGATTGATGCTCAATACATCCTGGCGCGACTGGCCAGGCTTGCGGGGCACACCTGCCGTAATCACCACCAGGTCAGAATCCTGCAGCAATTCGGCATTGGACCCGCCGTAAACCCGGGTGTCAGAACCTGACTCAACGGCCGCCTGCCAGACGTCCAGCGCCTTGCCCTTTGCCAAGTCACCCTGCACATCAATCATCATCAACTCACGACAGAACTCTTCCCGGGCGATGATCTGAGCCGCCGCCTCACCCACCATCCCGACACCCACAATTGATAGCTTGTTCACCTCACACCTCCCGGCAGCGCGCGACACGCCCACCTTTGCAGAGAAGTATTACCCGCTAATGCAAAACGGCCACCCGAAGGTGGCCGAAGCCGTCGTTAATGGGCAGCGCTGGCCCCAGCCCATCTCCCCTGCCGACATTTGCTGGGCTCTGGTCGACCTGGTCCGGGCCAGAGGGACAGGAAGTGGCTTCCTGAGCTGATGACCAAGGAAGCAGCGCCGGCGGCGGCCCTCCTTCATCACCGCATGCCGGCGATTTTGGCACCACCACCTCCAAGCCGGCACTGTCGCCGGTCTTGGCGGGGTCGTAGGTTGTGTGCGGGATCACGTGATCCGCCGGTTCCTTTTTCCCGGTCGGCCAACCCGCACGGTCTTGCCCTCCATATCCGGCAGCACGCATCACAAGCGGCCATACCCAAAGCAGGCTTGCGGGTCTGTCTACGAAGCCAGCGGCGATGACAGCAAGAGCAGAGAAGACTCCTCTTTTCTCCAGTGTCTGCGCAGACCTTGAGAGAAAGCCTGCGCAGCGCTTTTACAATAGGGCCTATCGGCACCCAACCGTTTTCACCAAGTCGGAACCGGTTAGCTGCTGACCAGCCTTGGTTTTCGCCGTCAACGTCACGGCAGTGTCGCCACAGATAAAGCCTACTGCCTGAATGTCGAAGTGCAGCAACAGATCAAGATCCTTGTCGTTGTCGACATCCTCCAGGTGCGCCCGTTGGTGCAATTCCTTCGCGCCATTGCGCCCGAGCCTGACGCTGGCTACATCAATATCGCTGGCGCGTAGAGTTTTGTCGGCCAGGATGGCAACACCGAGCGGACCATTGCTCTTGAGGTTAACCTCGTTGACCTTCTTGCCCGGCACGACATCGATTTTGATCGGCGTAATAGCAATCTCGGCAATCGCTATCCCCATCGGCTGGAAAAGTGCGGGATCGGTGATCGTCCGAATCAGCGCACCGCTGTTCGCGTCATAGACCCCCACCGATTGCAGCTCAGGGACATACAAGCGTGAGCCATCCGGCGACATGGCCAAGCTTTCAACTCCGAGAAAATCGCTGATGGGCGCCACCGGAATGATGAAAAGTCTTGCACCTAACAGGCCGGTAGTCGGGCTGAAACCAAAGGCATCCACAAACCCTCCATCGGCAGAGCGGGCGTAAACCACGGTCTCGGCAGGATTGGTCACCAGGGAAATGGACAGCAACCCAGTGGTATTCAGCGCAGACAATAATGCCAATCCGGTTGTGGAAGCAGAAGCAATCTGATTAGTAGCAAATACGGTTATGCCGAAAGCCGAGTTCGACGTGCAGATCACGTTGTACGGTTGTAGGTAACTTTGTGAATCTCCCGTATCCGTCAGCACACCGTTGGCACTCAGGGTCAGGCGCCGGAAGCTGTTTTGATTGAACCCAGCCACCAGTACGGATCCGTTATTGCAGACTGCTACTGCCGAGGCATCCAAGGTGGGTGAGCCAAAGGTATTGAGCTCAGTCTGGGTCGCGGTATCCACTACTGAAATCGGAAACGGTGATCCACTGGGAGACGCCAGCAGGAAACGACCATCCGCGCTCAGCGCCAGATCGAGCGGAAACGTGCCCACCGGTATCGGGTTGGTTCCACCTGCAAGCCTTGGTGGCGAGGCGGTCAGGTCAATGACCCATATCCGGAAGATATCAGAGACAAAGGCCTTACCCTGTCTTGGTTCAATAACAACATCAAGGGGACTTCCATTGATTGGCACAGTACCGATGACAGTGTTTGTATCAGCATCAAACACTATTGCCTGACTTGATAGGCGATCGGTGGTTACACCCAGCGTTCGTGCTTCCACCTCACCCATAAAGGCTAGCGCGAGTAACGGGACAGCTAGACAATTTCGGCATATATTGTTCATTTTTCTTGCCCTCTTTGCGCCTCATAACTAAAAGGCGAATAGAGTGTAGATCGAACCCACTACTCAATTGAACACAATGGCGATATCAGAAATCTCCAAGAGTTCTTTGCAGAATCAGGGAAAAAGGCAGGAAAAAGGGGACATCGAAAAATGGGAAAGATTTACTTTCTTAACTCTATCCTTGCCAAACCATCCGCTGGAAACTGAAGTCAACCAGCCGTTTCCTCGTCCACGCGCGCATCCCAACGAGATTCCAGTTTCCTAATTTTGGTAATCCAGCGGCAATAGGGAGGAGCGTCTTGTGCCTCGCAAATCGCACAGAAGCTCCGCAGGCATTGGCGCACTTGGATTTGAAAGAAGTTGGAGAGCAACGAGTGTGTGAAAGCGCGATCAACGTAACGAAAGGCAATGTAGCCCTCTGCTCTCTCCCAAAAACCAATTAAACCAGTGACATTAGAAATGTTCTTCGCTAAACACTTCCGAGCGCATATCTTCAAAGGATACAGGTTCATCCTCAGCAACATTACGCATAAGGAAACATCCCGCATCGTGCCGGGCGCGTTCCATTTCGGAACTGCAGAACTGAGCATAAAGCTCTGCAGCATTCCACCGTCTATCGAACCAGTGCATCATTCTCCATGTAATTCCGGAGCCAATTATCACGCCCAATAGCGCGGGCACGAGTTCTGTCTAGGTGAATACTTCCATGGCCATCTTGATGGTTAGCTCTCTGTAGAAACCAGTGCCCTTGGCTTGCGGTTCTTGCTTGCCCCTTTACCATCCGGGAACTAGCCCCCTCGCTCTATGATCTTGAGGACACCGCCCCCCAGTTCGCCGAGTTCAATGCCGGCGGGGAGGCCATCACCGGCGTGCAGATGCTGAAGTTCCTGATGGAGCAGAACCACCTCACCGGCTCCGACCTGCCAGAGCTCGGAGACAAGTCCGTGGTTTCCCGCACCCTCAATGGCAAACGCACCCTGAGCAGCGCGGATATCCAGGCGCTGTCAAAGCGCTTCCATGTGGAGCCAAGCGTGTTCTTCCCGGTGGCCTAAGCCCTCAATGCCAGGCACGGGCCCCGCCACCATCCCCAACGTAGAGGCGGATTGGTGCAGCACATGCGGTGAGTCCTTTACAGGTCCAGCGGAATCCAAACGAGTCATGCTCGCGATGAAGCTGGCCCGGCAACAGATCAATGTTCACCCCTGAAACCTGGAACTGGCCGAGGCAGTACGTAAACAACTCAAACCCATTTCGAAGCAACCAGGCGCGGGCTGTCTGCTTGAAATCGAAGGATTGGGTTTCCTGATAGACTATGCGCCCTTGCCGGCGCAGCCTGATTTGAGCGGTGTACATCACCTCTCCGCTCTTGTTCTTCCGCCGTGTGATCGTGCCCATTCTTTCCTGCAGTGCTAAATCCCATGAACCCAGTGCTAAAAGTTGGCACTGGGTCTGCGGGAATAGTCGGAAAGGGGCCCAAACAGGTTCAAATCAGACGTTTTCGAATGACCGCTCTAGACGCCCTCCAGCCCCAAACCACGCGCCCTGCCCTGTCCCGCCGCTTCTCCGTTGCGCCGATGATGGACTGGACTGATAGGCACTGTCGTTTCTTCCTGCGCCAACTCTCCCGGCATGCCCTGCTCTACACCGAGATGGTGACTACTGGTGCGCTGTTGCATGGTGACCATGAGCGTTTCCTGCGTCACGACGAGGCGGAGCATCCGCTGGCGCTGCAGTTGGGCGGCAGTGGGCCGGCGGACCTGGCTGCCTGCGCGAAGATGGCCCAGGAGGCGGGCTATGACGAAGTGAACCTGAACGTCGGCTGCCCCAGCGACCGCGTGCAGAACAACATGATCGGCGCCTGCCTGATGGGGCATCCCGCGCTGGTGGCCGATTGTGTGAAGGCGATGCTGGATGCGGTAGATATTCCGGTCACGGTGAAGCACCGGATCGGCATCAATGGCCGTGACAGCTACGACGAGCTTTGCGACTTCGTCGGCCAGGTGCGCGATGCCGGTTGCCGCAGTTTCACCGTGCATGCACGCATTGCCATCCTGGAAGGCCTCTCACCGAAGGAAAACCGCGACATCCCGCCGCTGCGCTATGACGTGGCCGCACAGCTGAAACAGGACTTCCCGGACCTCGAAATCATCCTCAATGGTGGGATCAAGACACTGGATGAATGTTGCAGCCACCTTGAGACCTTCGATGGCGTGATGCTGGGTCGCGAGGCTTATCACAACCCGTACTTGCTCGCAGAGGTGGATGCCGCGCTGTTCGGCGGCGCGGCCCCGCAGATCAGTCGCGCGGAGGCTCTCGAGGCCATGCGTCCCTACATCGAGCGCCACATCCAGGAAGGCGGAGTGATGCACCACATCACCCGCCATGTCCTTGGTCTGGGCCAGGGGTTCCCTGGTGCCCGGCGCTTCCGCCAGTTGCTGTCGGTCGACGTGCACAAGACCGCCGACCCTCTGGCGCTGCTGGATCAGGCCGCCGAGCTGCTGCGCGGTCGCTGAGCCGAGATCGCGGCTTCCCAGGCCGGCGCCAGGCAATAGCGGCTGCTGCCCCGGGCGGCCACCAGGCCACTGTCCACCATCCTTCCCAGCACCTGGCGAACGCTGACCAGCGACAGCGGTTCGCCCGCGTCAACCAGGCGCTCGTGGAGAAGCCGACTAGAAATGTCACTGTCTTCGAGGGAAGCCTGGCAGAGCATCTCCAGCACCTTGAGGCGCGGCATGCTGGTCTTCAGCCCCGCCTGCTGCAGCATCTGCCGCAATTGGCGTTGTTCAAGGCTCGGGAGAGTCCTCTCGACCTGCAGGCTGATGTGCTGCGGGACAATAGGCTTGGCCCGGAGCAAGGCGTGTACTCGCATGAATATCTCCCTGTTGATCAATGGCCTGCGTAATGCAGAACCTCTGGCCGAATCTCCTGCCGGCCTGTTTCCCGAAAATTTCGGGGTCTTATAGAAGAAGACGGACGAGCGCGAAAAAACCGCAATAAAAATGCGAAATCTTTTTCGCTCGGGAACCTGTAGCCCCCTTTTCCGAGTCTGTTGATATGGGCAGGTCGATAGCCTGTGAAAAAGCCCTTACACCCCCGTTGAGCAGCCCTTGCGGCTCGGGTAAGGTCAGTCCATCCGCCACGACAAGGTTTCGCCATGACCTCCAAGCTGGACCAACTCAAGCAGTACACCACCGTCGTTGCCGACACCGGCGACCTGGATGCGATCGCCCGCCTGAAGCCGGTCGACGCGACCACGAACCCTTCACTGCTGCTGAAAGCCGCCGCCATGCCGCGTTACGCCGACTTTCTGGACAACGCAGTCGCCGCAGCCGGCGCTGACCTGGGCCTGGCTTGCGACCGCTTTGGCGTAGCCGTCGGCCAGGAAATCCTCAAGGTGATTCCGGGCCGCATCTCCACCGAAGTGGATGCCCGTCTCTCATTTGATACCGATGCCACCCTGCGTCGAGCCGAACGTCTGATCGGCCTGTACGAGGAGGCCGGCATCGGCCGTGAACGCGTGCTGATCAAGATCGCGTCCACCTGGGAAGGCATTCGTGCCGCCGAACAGCTGGAGCGCATGGGCATCCAGACCAACCTGACGCTGCTGTTCAATTTCGCCCAGGCAGCCGCCTGTGCCGATGCGGGCGTATTCCTGATTTCCCCCTTTGTCGGCCGCATCTACGACTGGTACAAGAAAGCCGAAGGCCGCGACTACGTTGGCGACGAGGATCCGGGCGTACAGTCCGTCTCGCGCATCTACCGCTACTACAAAGCCAATGGCTACCGGACCGTGGTAATGGGGGCGAGCTTCCGCAACCTGGGCCAAATCGAGGCCCTGGCAGGTTGCGACCGCCTGACTATCAGTCCCGAACTGCTGCAGAAGCTGGCGGATGATCAGGGTGCACTCGAACGCAACCTGGCGCCGGGAAACGACGCAGAAGCCCGCGTTGTGCTGGACGAAACGGCTTTCCGCTGGCAGTTCAACGAAGATGCCATGGCCACCGAGAAACTGGCCGAAGGTATCCGCTTGTTCGCACGCGACCAGGAGAAGCTGGAAGCCCTGCTCGCCTCGCGCCGCTGAAACGCGAACGCGCGCAGCCTTTGCGGGCTGCGCGCGTTTTCATTTGCGGGAAAAGAAACGACGGATCAGCTGCGTTCGAGAGCGCTGACCAGGTCGTGGAAGGCTTCACGGTTGGATTCGTTTAGCCCCATGAGAATGCGGTGGGCTTCCAGCACTTTGGTGCGGACCACATCCTCGGTCTGATCCTGCGGAGGCAGGTCCTCCAGACATTCCGGGCAAGGCACTGGCGTCCCGACGATGTTGAACACCTGGTCGAACCCCATCGACTGCAGCAGCCGAGTGATATCGGGATGGGTGGTCACTACCGTGGGCAACAGCCCCACCTTCTGCCGCGAAAGGATCGACAGCTTGGCCAACAGGCCGAGCGTGGTGCTGTCGATGCTTTGGGTTTCGGTCAGATCGATCACGATCGCCGAGAAATTCAGCGCCGAGAAGATCTTTTCAATGGTCGCATCCAGGGCCGAACACAGGGTCAGGCGGATTTCTCCGACGAACTTCAGGACGAATGTCCCTTCCTGCTCGGCAAACTGGATTTTACCGGTACTCATGCAAGGTTCCTGCTCAACACCAGCAAGGCGATATCATCCGGCATCTCGCCCAGGCTGGCCAGCCCAAATACTTGTCGCAAGCCATCCAGACTGCCACCTGCCTCACACACCATCTCTGGCAGCGCGGCTTCTTTATCTTTGAGGGTATCCCCTGGCAAAAGGTCCAGGATCCCGTCGGAGAGCAAGGTCAGGCTGAAAGACGACGGCAGGTCGATGACTCGGTCATCATAGCTCGCCTCTTCGAACAGCCCCACTGGCAGGCCCTTGCCGGCCAGGTAGGTGGCCTTGCCCTCGCTGTAGAGCACCGGCAACGGTAGATGCCCGCCAATGCTGTAGGTCAGTTGGCCAATTTCCTCGTCGATCACGCCACCCAGCATGGTCACGTGCTTGCCCAGCTTGGTGTTGATCAGGCCACGGTTGATGTGCCCCAACACCTCGGAAGGTTTGAACTCGGGCAACATGCCATTGCGCCGGGACTCGTAAAGCAGGCGCGTCGTCATGAACTTGAGCAGCACGGTCACGAATGCCGAGGAAGCACCATGGCCCGACACGTCCGCCAGGTAGAACGCCACCCGGCGTTCATCCACGCGGAAGTAGTCGACGAAGTCTCCAGAAAGGTACAGCGACGGAATGATCTGGTGGGCAAAACGCAGCCCATCCACTTCCCAGGGCGTCACCGGCAGCATGTTCATCTGTACCTGACGCCCGGCGTTCTGGTCCTCCTGCAGCAAGTGCAGGCTGGCTTGCAGTTCGCGGTTGGCCGACTCCAGCTTCTCGCGGTAACGACGGTTTTCGAGGCGCAGGAGTGCGCGATCGAGGGCACGGCGCACCGAGTGCTCGAGAACAGCCAGGTCTTCCAGGGGTTTGATCAGGTAATCCGCAGCCCCCAGGCGCAGGGCTTCGACCGCATCGCTCATGACGCCGGCGCCGGAGACCACAATAACCGGGGTTTCTGCTTCCAGCTCGGAAATGCGACGGATCAGCTCCAGGCCATCGACCTGGGGCATGCGCAGGTCGCAGATCACCAGATCCGGGCGCTCCTGCTCGAAAACCTGCAGCCCTTGCAGGCCGTTGCTGGCCTGCCGAACGCTGAATCCACTGTCTTCCAGATAGGCCGCGAGGCTTGCGCGTACTACCTCGTCGTCATCAATAATCAGCAGCTTGGCACTGGGATTGTGCATGGAGTATCCAGGCAAACGGCGCCAGGGATGGGTTGTTGTAGCACCCGACCTAAGGCCCGAGCACGAGTACGGGGGTTCGCTTTACGGCGCAGACGGTACTCCCATCCGCAGGGCGATTCAAGCTTGCGCCGCGAGTCGAACTCTGCCTTTGCACCCAAAATCGCTGGAAGTTATAAGGGGTTCGACCCCACGCCATGACGACAGGAGGATCAGCGCGTGAGCCTGGACGACCGCAACTACAGCGAAAAGCGCGATTTCATCAGGATGCAGGTGCAGAGCAAAGCCATCCTGGAGCACGCCGGGCAACAGTCCCCCGCCCGTTGTCTGGACCTTTCCAGCAGCGGCATGCAGCTCGAAGTGAGTGCCGAACTCAGCGTGGGAGATCGCGTTCGGGTACTCATTCCTTCCGAGCACAGTTCCCTCAAAGGACTGGAAGCCGACGCCGAAGTGGTTCGGGTCGGCGAGGGCACGAAAGGTAGTCTCATTCTCGGGCTGGCCATCCTGGATCTACGTTAGGCGCAACAGCCGGAAACGAAAAAGGCGACCCCGGGGTCGCCTTTCTTGTGCCGCTGATTCTGGCCGAGACTCAGAAATCGTCCTCGACTTCGCCGTCCTTGACCTTGAACTCGCGGTTCTGCAGGTAGGCGTTGCGAATGAAGATGTACTTGTCGCCGCTGATCAGCTTTTCAGCGGACAGGAGATTGGCGCGGGTATCCACCACGTCGACGGCGCGGGTGACGTTACGGGTCGGCACATGGTCGATGTAGGGGTACGGTTCGAGGAACCCATCCGGAACCTTGCCGCCGGCATCGCGCACGGTGCTCGGACCGAGGAACGGGATGACCAGGTAGGGACCGCTGCCCACGCCCCAGTAGCCGAGGGTCTGGCCGAAGTCTTCATCGTTGCGCTGAAGGCCCATCTTCGTGGCCACGTCGAAGAAGCCCAGCACGCCGAAGGTGGTGTTGAACACCAGGCGGCTGGTATCGACACCAGCATTGTGGAACTTGGCCTGGAACAGGTCGTTGGCCAGGTTGCCGACATCACCGACGTTGTTGAAGACGTTATGGATGCCATCTTCGAGGAACTGCGGCGTCACGGCCTGATAGCCCTTGGCAACCGGTTTCAGCGCATAGGTGTCGAGGGTGTCGTTGAAGCGGAACATTGCGCGGTTGAAGCCCTCCCAAGGATCTTCCTCCGCGGCGTTCGCAGCGACTGGCACTACAGCCAGCGCGACACAAGCCAGTACGCGGCCCAGACGATCGAGCCACCGAGCGCCGATCAATTGCATTGCAGACTCTCCTTGAGAAAAGTAGTGTGGCGGCCCGCCGCCGCCCTAAGAAGGCGCGCAGTATAAGGCCATCGCCTCGTTTGGACAGCATAGCGAACTGCTAGCATGCCTGAGAAAACCTTGCTTCATGTTGCTCACATCCCCGTTCGCTGGGGTGACATGGACAGCTACGGACACGTCAACAACACCCTGTACATCCAGTACCTGGAAGAAGCTCGGGTCGCCTGGTTCAAGGATCTGGGCATCGAGATGAACAACGTGCCGCAAGGCCCCGTCGTGTTGCAGACGCTGCATACGTACCTCAAGCCCGTGGTGCATCCGGCCACCGTGGTGATCGAGCTCTACGCCGGTGCCGTGGGCAATAGTAGCCTGGTGGTGGAGCATCGCCTGAGCACGCTGGAAGACCCGGCGACGCTCTATGGCGAGGGTTACTGCAAGTTGGTCTGGATCGATCATGCAACCGACAGATCGGTACCGGTGCCAGATGACCTGCGCCTGGCCATGGGGGCAGGCAAGCGGCAGTAACCTCGCTGTCATCCGGGCCAGCTAGCCTGCGCCAGACCTCGTCAGGATGACGCAGATGCCCCAAAGCCAACCGCCCGCCTTCACCGCCCTCCTCTTCGGCCTCTCCGGCTGTCTCGTGGACTTCGGTGCCCGCACCCTTCCCCTCGCCCTGGGCCGGCTGCTGCCGGACTGCCCGCCCGTGCGCCTGTTCGAAGCTGCCAGCCTTTCGCCACGGGCCGCCCTCGACCATGCGTTGGGAGCGCCAGCCAGCGAAACGCTGTACCAGGATTTCCAGCAACTGCTACTGGACGCCGCCGGGGAGCATGCCGAAGCCGTCACTGACCTCGACGAGCTGGCTGCCCTAGTGGACAGCAATGGAGTGCCCTGTGCCTGGCTCGACGAGCTACCCGCTCCGACCAGCTGGCGTCTGGCCGCGCCCCTCCCCGCCTGGGTGAAGGGCAGCGAAACCGATGGCGCGCGCCCCTGGCCGGCACCCGACAGTTGCTGGCAAGCGCTGGCAGGGCTTGGAGTTCCGCGCCTCGATGGCTGTGTGCTGGTGAGCGCCAATCCACGTCTCCTGGAGGCGGGATTGAACGCCGGGCTCTGGACCATCGGCCTCGCGGCCAGCGGCCCCTTGTGCGGGCTGGCACCGGCGGACTGGCAAGCCCTTGATAGCGCAGAGCGCGACCGTCTGCGTGCCACCGCAACGCTGGAGTTGTATCGCCTCGGCGCCCATTCGGTGATCGACCACCTGGGCGAGCTGGCGCCCTGCCTCGCAGACCTCGCCTACCGGCGAGACAAGGGCGAGAAACCCTGACCTTCGCACTTTTGTTTCAGACTTGATCCGAATCAGGCAGGTCCGCCCTGCCTGGATTAATCTCTAAGGCATGAGGGACCTTTGAACTCCTCAGAGGGTCCACTCCTGAGACATTCGCAAAGGGAGAAAGACATGCCTGAACGCCTGCAGCAGCAACTGCAACAACTGCGCGACCAGTTGGCCCAGGAACCGCCGCTGGATGCGGAGGAACGCGCATCGCTGATCGAGTTGATGCAGGAAATTGAACTGCGCTTGGCACAGGATGCTGCCATGGCGCCGGACGCCAATCTGGTGGACGGCGTCAACCTGGCCGTCGAGCGCTTCGAAACCCGTCACCCCACCCTTGCCGGGACCTTGCGCAACATCATGCAAAGTCTCGCGAACATGGGCATCTAGCCCCACCACAAAACAAAACCCCGACTTCGCGTCGGGGTTTTCGTCACTGCCTCACCAGGCGGCGATTGTCAGTCTGTACCGGATGGGTGCTGCGATAAGGATTGATGTCCAGGCCGCCACGGCGCACATATCGCGCATGAACGCTCAGCATTTCCGGCGCCAGCAGCCGCTTGAGGTCAAGGAAGATGCGCTCCACGCACTGCTCATGGAAGTCGGCATGCTGGCGGAAGCTCACCAGGTAGGCCAGGAAGCTGGCGTGATCCAGCCGTTTCGATCCGCGATATTCCACCACCACCGTGCCCCAGTCCGGCTGGCCAGTGACCGGGCAGTTGGACTTCAGCAGATGACTGTGAAGCGCCTCGTCCACCTGCTGACCAGCTTCGGCGCGCAGCAGCTCGGGCTGCGGGTGTTCGTAACGGTCGACGGTGATATCCAGCTCGTCGATGCAGACACCCGGCGAAACCGCGACACCTTCGGCCTCCACCTCGACCAGGCTGCGCACGCGTACGGCCACCGGAGCGCCCGCCGCCGCGCTCAAATCCCGCGCCAGTACCTGCTCGAGCTCGGAGGCATTGGCAAAGACGGACTGGTTCAGAGAATTGAGGTACAGCTTGAACGACTTGGACTCGATGATATTGGGCGAATCGGCGGGGATGGCGAACTCGCCGATCGCCACGACCGGCTTGCCGGACAGCGTCAGCCAGGACAGCTCGTAGCAGTTCCAGAAATCCACGCCCTGATACGGCAGGGTCGCGGCAGTCAAGCCCAGCTCGGTCCACTTGGTCACGCGGGAGATCGGAAACAACAGTTCAGGACTGTAGGTGCTCACGTACTCGCTGGATTTGCCCAGCGGCGAGTGTTCGGCGGGGTGTTGCATGGGCGGGTTGACCTGAAAGTGCGGAAATCGCGCAATTGTATACAGCCGCGCGGTTGCTGAAAAATCCAAGGCACCAACGGCGCTTCTGCATTACAACTTTGTCAGCTTGCCCCCGCGCGTCCAAAGGCGCGGTATAACGCGGCAGCCCAAGCGACGAGCCCACCATGAAGCTACTGATAGTCGAAGACGAACCCAAGACCGGCCAGTTCCTGCGCCAGGGCATGATTGAGGCCGGCCTGACCGCGGACCTCGTCACCAACGGGCTGGAAGGCCGCGACCTGGCACTTGCGGGGAGCTATGACCTGATCGTCCTCGACGTGATGCTTCCCGGCCTCGACGGCTGGCAGGTACTGCGCAGCCTGCGCCAGGCCGGCCTGCAGGTGCCGGTGTTGTTTCTGACCGCGCGGGACGCGGTGGACGAGCGCGTCCACGGCCTGGAACTGGGCGCCGACGATTACCTGATCAAGCCCTTTGCGTTCGCCGAGCTCCTCGCCCGTGTGCGCACCCTGCTCCGCCGCGGCGCCAGCGCCCCACAGGAAACCAGCCTGGAATTCGCCGACCTGCGCCTGGACCTGCTGAGTCGAAGGGTCGAGCGCAGTGGTCGGCGCATCGATCTGACGACCAAGGAGTTCGCCCTGTTGGAATTCCTCCTGCGCCGTCAGGGCGAGGTCCTGCCCAAGACGCTGATTGCGGCCGAAGTCTGGGACATGCATTTCGACAGCGACACCAACGTCATCGAAGTCGCCGTCCGCCGACTGCGGGCAAAGCTCGATGACGACTTCCCCACCAAGCTGATCCATACCGTGCGCGGCATGGGTTACGTGCTGGAGGCGCGCGAAGGCTGATGCGCGGACTCTCCCTCACCGCCCGCCTGGGCCTGCTCTTCGCCGCATGCACGGCCGCCGTTTCGCTGATTGCCGGCGTCCTCTTCAGCCGCGCCAGCGAAGCGCACTTCGTCGAACTCGACCAGCAGTTGCTGGAAATTCGCATGACCGCGTTTCGCGCCCTGGTCAGCGACGTGAACGACCCCGACGCACTGGCGACCCGGCTGGACGCCTTGCAGGCAGAATTGCGCCTGCATCCGGACCTTACCTTGCGTCTGGAGGGTCGCGACGGCCGTTACTGGTTCAACAGCGCGGACGGCCTGCGCGCACCGGGGCGTGACGGGCTGCATGACTGGCAGCAGGATGGCATCGACTACCGGGTGTACAGCGCGCCCGTGCGACCAGATGACCCGGACTCGCCGCGCCTGTCGCTGGCATTGGATATCACCCATCACCAGCACTTCCTCGAACGCATGCAGCGGCTGATCTGGCTCACCGTGGGACTTTCCGCCCTGGCCACGGCTCTGTTGGGCGCCTGGGCCGCACGTAGCGGCCTGCGCCCTTTGCACCGCATGGCCGAAGTGGCCGCCGGGGTGTCGGCCAGTTCCCTGACCGCGCGGCTGGCAGACGATCAGGTCCCGCCGGAACTGGTGGAGCTGGTACGCGCATTCAACGCCATGCTGGCGCGCCTGGACGACACCTTCCAGCGGCTCTCGGCCTTCTCCGCCGATATCGCCCATGAGCTGCGTACACCGCTGTCCAACCTGCTGACGCAGACCCAGGTGATTCTCAGCCAGGATCGCCCGGCGGATGAGTACCGCGAGACGCTGCATTCCAACCTGGAGGAGCTCCAGCGCCTGGCGCAGATGGTCAGCGACATGCTGTTCCTGGCGAAGGCCGAACACGGCTTGTTGGCCACCGACCAGAAGACACTGGACCTGGGCGGCGAACTGGACGCACTGCTGGACTACTTCAGCCCCCTCGCCGAGGAGTCCCGGGTGACCATGCATCGCCGTGGCACGGGACAGCTGAATGCCGACCGGGAAATGCTGCGCCGCGCCCTTTCCAACCTGCTGGACAATGCCCTGCGCTTCACCCCGCCAGGCGGCCGCATCGAACTGGAACTGGCCAGCGCCCCCCATGGGTTGCGCCTGACCGTGGCCAACAGCGGCGAAGGCATTCCCCCTGAACTGCTGCCGCGCCTGTTCGACCGATTCTTCCGTGCCGACCCCGCACGAAAACGCGAAGGCCGCGAGCATGCCGGCCTCGGTCTGGCCATCACCCGCTCCATCGTGCGCGCCCACGGCGGCGAAATCCGCTGTGAATCCGCCAACGGCTGGACGCGCTTCATCCTCGAATTTCCAACCCCCTGAAACGCAGAAGGCGCGCCATGTGGCGCGCCTTCCCGATGCATCAAACCAATCAGGGCTGTGCGGTAGACCAGTCGATCAGCCCCAACTGCCAGGTCGCCAGGATCAGCAGGCCGAAGCCGATGCGGTACCAGGCGAACGCCGCGTAGCTGTGGCTGCCGATGAATTTCAGCAGGCTACGTACGGCGATCATGGCGAAAATGAACGACACCACGGAGCCCAGGGCGAACACCGGCAGGTCGCTCGGCTGGAACAGGTCACGATACTTGTAGCCCGAGTAGACCGCCGCGCCGACCATGGTGGGCATGGCGAGGAAGAAGGAGAACTCAGTCGCCGCCTTGCGCGACAGGCCGAAGAGCAGGCCGCCGATGATGGTTGCGCCCGAGCGCGAGGTACCTGGCACCAGCGCCAGGCACTGGGCGCAGCCGACCTTGAGGGCGTGCTTCCAGGTCATCTCATCCACCGATTCGGCCTCAACGCGATGCTGGCGCCGCTCCGCCCAGAGGATGACCACGCCGCCGACCACCAGGGCCGAAGCCACCGTGATGGGGTTGAACAGGTAGTGGTGGATGATGTCGGAGAGCGCCACACCCAGGATCACGGCCGGGAAGAAGGCCACCAGCAGGTTGAGGGTGAATCGCTGGGCGCTCCGCTGGGTCGGCAGGCCGACGACGACATCGAGAATCTTGCGCCGGTACTCCCAGACCACGGCGAGGATGGCCGCCAGCTGGATGATGATATTGAAGGCGATGGCCCGTTCACCGGTGAAACCCAGCAGGTCCGCGACCACGATCTGGTGGCCGGTGCTGGAGATCGGCAGGAACTCCGTCAGGCCTTCGACAATCCCCAGAATGATGGCCTGCATGGCCGTCCACAAATCCATTGAAAATCTCCCCTCAAGGCGCGCTCTTCTGGCGGCCTTTTCATTACGTATGTGCCGGTAGCGGGTGCCGCAAGCGTGCGGTTCCGGCGATGAGACCGGGCGCTGGCGTACGGGTTCCGGGGACGAACGAGCCTTCAGCTTTGCCCCGAAGCGCCGAAATGCTAACAGAGAGCCAAATGGAAATCGCGGCTAAAGGCTGATTGAGATCCGCTACACGGACTGTTCTGCTTCAGGCACGAAATCCAATAACAAGAAACCAGGAGTTCCCGCCCCATGCACAGCTTGCGCAACCTGCCGATCAGTCGTCGCCTCTGGCTGATCCTCATCGTCGCGGTATTCATGCTGGTCACCCTCGGCGTGCTGATGCTGCAGCAAATCTACGACGACCTCTACCAGGGCAAGGAGCAGAAGACCCGCCACGTGGTCGAGACCGCGGTGGGCGTGCTGCAGTACTACCAGGCGCAGGAAGCCGCGGGCACCCTGCCCCGCGAAGAAGCACAGAAACAAGCGATGCAAGCGGTTCGCGTCCTGCGTTATGACAGGGGCGACTACTTCTGGATCAACGACCTGACGCCGCGCATGATCATGCACCCGGCCAACGCCAAGCTGGAGGGCCAGGACCTCTCGGGTTACAAGGACCCGGACGGCAAGCCCCTGTTCAATGAGATGGTGCGCGTCGCCAAGACTCAGGGCGCAGGCTTCGTCGAGTACCGCTGGCCCAAGCCAGGCGCCAGCGACCCGGTGCCGAAGGTTTCCTACGTGCAGCTGTTCGCACCCTGGGGCTGGATGATCGGCTCGGGCATCTACATCGACGACATGCAGGTGGAGTTCCGTGCCCAGGCCATGCGCGCCTCGCTGGTGGGATTGGCCATTGCCATCGTCATGGCGCTGCTGGTCGTCGTCATCGCCCGCAGCATCACCCGGCCGCTGAACGAAGTGGTATCCGCCATGTCCGCTATTGCCAGCGGCGAGGGCGATCTCACCAGCAGCCTGGACACCCACGGCCGCGACGAAATCACCGCCCTGGGGAGCCATTTCAATGCCTTTACCGGGAAGCTGCGGACCGTGATTCGCCAGTCCCTGGACGCGGCCAACGCCCTCGACCAGGCCGCCAGCAACCTGGATGGTATCGCCAGCAACGGGCTGCGCCAGAGCGAGCAGCAATCCCTGCAAATGGAGCAGGTGGCCACCGCCATCAACGAAGTCACTTACGGCGTGCAGGACGTGGCGAAGAACGCCGAGCATGCCGCCAGTGAAGTGCGCCACGCCGAGGAGCAGGCGCGCCAGGGGCATGACAACATCGACAGCAGCCTGCGGCAGATCGACCAGCTCTCCACCACCATCACCAAGGCGGTGGACGTCATCCAGACGCTGGCCCAGGAAAGCGCCCAGATCGGCAGCGTGCTGGAAGTGATCCGCTCCATTGCCGAGCAGACCAACCTGCTGGCACTGAACGCCGCCATCGAGGCCGCTCGGGCCGGCGAGCAGGGCCGTGGCTTTGCCGTGGTGGCCGATGAAGTCCGCCTGTTGGCCCAGCGGACCCAGAAGTCGACGGCAGAAATCCAGACCATGATCGAACGCCTGCAGCAGAACTCCGAGGCGGCGGTCCAGGTGATCGACGAAAGCAGCCGGGCTTCCCGCGCCACGGTGGATCAGGCCAGCCAGGCCGGCGAGAGCCTGGCGCAGATCGCCCAGGTGCTGCGCACCCTGACGGGGCTCAACGCCTCCATCGCCAGCGCCACGTTGCAGCAATCCCACGTGGTGGAAGACATCAACCAGAATGTCACCCAGGCTGCCGGCCTGGCCCACGACAGCGCCAGCGCGGCCGAACAGACCACAGGCGCCAGCCAGCGCCTGGGGCAACTGGCCGAGCAGCTTAACCAACTGCTGGGACAATTCCGCGTATAGCCGCTGCTGGTTGCGCTGATGCGATGACCTGCAATCCATGTAGGGGCGAATTCATTCGCCAAGGGCAGCGCAGCTGCCCCATCGGTTGGACAGGGCGAACCTTCTGTCCGCTTGGCGATTGAAATCGCCCCTACAGGAGCAACGCCTCTACGGCGTCATTGTTGCAGGGAGTTCGATGCGTACCCGCAATCCACCCAGCGGGCTTTCCTGCAGGCTCAAGCGGCCGTTCCAGGATTCGACGATGTCCCGCACGATGCCGAGCCCCAGGCCGTGTCCTGCAACCTGCTCGTCAAGGCGCGCACCACGGCCGATGACTTCCTCACGCTTGTCTTCGGCAATGCCCGGGCCGTCATCGTCCACCATCAGGTTGTAACCGTCCGCCCCGCCACGGATCGTCAGGTTGACCTGGGTTTCCGCCCATTTGCAGGCGTTATCCAGCAGGTTGCCCAGCAGCTCCAAAAGGTCTTCCCGATCCCAGGGCAGGCGCAGCCCTTCAGGAACGTCCCAGTCCAGGTCCAGCCCACGGTCGTGGATCATTGCCAGGGTGGAGAACAGGCCTGGTAGTTCTTCGGCGCAATCGAAATGTGCTCCAGGCAAGGCCTCGCCCGCGAGACGTGCACGTCCCAGCTCTCGGGCCAGGCGCTGCTCGATCTGCTCCAGCTGTTCGCGCAGGATCGCGCGCAGCTCCGGCTGGTCGCGCAGCTCTTCCCGGTTGGCCAGACTGACCAGCACTGCCAGTGGCGTCTTCAACGCATGGCCGAGGTTGCCCAGGGCGTTGCGCGAGCGCTTGAGGGTGTCTTCGGTGTGACTGAGCAGCCGGTTGATCTGCGTTACCAGGGGCTCCAGCTCCGCCGGCACCTGGCTATCCAGCTCGCTGCGCTGCCCCTGCTGCAGTTGGGCGATCTGCTGGCGAACCTCCTCCAGCGGACGCAAGGCCCGGCGCACGGTAATGCGCTGCAAGCCGAGGATCAGCAGCAATCCGGCTACGCCGAGGGCCAGCCCCATCCAGCGCACGCGGCGAAAGCTTTCCAACACGGGCGTGTAGTCCTGGGCGACGACGATTCGTACCTGGCGACCGAAGCGGCGGTAATCTCCGCGCCAGGCCAGCAATTCCTGATCGTTGGGTCCTGGCAGCAACCCTTCGGCCAGCCCCTTGCTTGGCGGCATGGATAGCTCGGCATCCCAAAGCGAGCGCGAACGCCAGGGTTCGTCATCCAGTTCGATGATGAAGTAGCGGCCGGAATAAGGCTGCTGATGGGCTGGGTTGAGCCGCTTCTCGTCAAGCTGAATGCCGGTCTGGCCACGCACCAGCGAACCCAGCAGGAGCTCGGCCTCGGTACGCAGCCCTTCGGCCAGATAACGTCGCAGTCCCAGGTCGAACAACCAGAGGCTGGTCTGCGCCAGGACCAGCCCCACCACCACCAGCACGCCGATCAACCCAAGGCTGAGTCGGCGCTGGATCGACCTCATCGGCCCTCACCGGTGAAGCGATAGCCCTGACCTCGTCGCGTCTCGATGACTTCGCGGCCGAGCTTGCGTCGCAGGTGATTGACATGCACCTCGATCACATTGGAATCCCGCTCGGTCTCGCCGTCGTACAGATGCTCGGCCAGGTGGCTCTTCGAGAGCAGTTGGCCGGGGTGCAGCATGAAGTAGCGCAGCAGCCGGAATTCGGCAGCGGTGAGCTGTACCTCCTCGCCATTGCGGCTGACGCACTGACGCCCTTCATCCAGTTGCAGGCCTGCGGCTTCCAGTTGCGGCTGATTCGCCAGCCCGTGGGCACGCCGCAGCAAGGCCTGGATACGCAGGGCCAGCTCTTCGGGATGGAAAGGTTTGGTCAGGTAGTCGTCTGCGCCGGCCTTGAGGCCATCGATGCGCTCAGCCCAGGAACCACGGGCAGTGAGCACCAGCACCGGAGTAGACAGACCGCCCGCGCGCCATTCCTGCAAGACCTCGAGCCCGGGCTTACCGGGCAGGCCGAGGTCCAGGATGATCAGGTCATAGGGCTCGCTGGCCCCCTGGTGCAAGGCGTCGCGGCCGTCGGCCAGCCAGTCCACTGCATAGCCTTGGCGACCGAGGCTGGTGGTCAGCTCATCGGCCAGGGGTACATGGTCCTCTACCAGCAACAACCGCATCAGTCGTCTTCCTCGTCCTTCAGAATGCGCCCGTCGCGGGCGTCCAGTTCCAGCTCACGCACCGTGCCATCGGCAGTGACCAGTTCGACCTCGTAAATGTAGACGTCATCTTCCTCTTCCAGCTCGGCCTCCAGCAGGCGCGCCCCGGGGTAATTCCCCAGGGCGCTGCGCAACAGTTGGTCGAGGGGCAGGATGACACCCTCTTCACGAAGCCGGAGGGCCTCGTCCTGATCCAGGTCCCTGGCCATCGCCTCAAGGGCGAAGACGGCCAGGATCAGGGCGATGATCCCACTGTAGCGAAGGATCCAGCGCATCAGTCGTCCTGGTGATCCTTGAGGATCTGGCCATTGGTGGCATCAAGCTCCAGGTCCCATTGCACGCCCTGGGCGTCGCGCAGCTCGACCTGGTAGATGTAGCGGCCGTATTCCTCTTCCAGCTCGGTTTCGTTGATGGTGCCGCCGGCGTGCTTGGCCAGCGCTGCGGCATTAAGTTTCTCGAACGACTGGATGGTGCCGGCGTCACGCAGCTTCAGGGCCTCATCCGGGCCGAGGTCACGCGCCTGGGCAATACCGGCAGTGGCGGCGAGAGTAGCAAGGGTGAACAGGGCGGCAAGCTTCTTCATGGGTTATATCCTCGGAGGAATGTGTGCTTTCGATGGGTTCAAGATACCGGGGACGACTTAATTGAAGCTGAATTCGCATTAAGACTTGGGAAGGATCATTCATAGCCTGAAGAAGCTTGGCCTTGACGGGGTCGCCACTATAATCGCTGCCTTGCTTTCAGGAGCCCCGCATGAGCGCCATCCAGATCAAGTTCCCCGCCCTCACCCTGCGCGCCGGACGCCGCGCCCAGGCACACATTCGTGGGCAGGGCCTCAAGCCGGCCGATGTAGGCATCCTGCCGGGTGCGGCAGGCGGACCCAAGGCGCTGGGTATCCAGGGCCTGGACCTGGCGCTGTTCGGCGACTGGCTGCCGCGTGAACCGCGCGAACGCGCGCTGATCGGCGCCTCCATCGGTTCCTGGCGTTTTGCCAGCGCCTGCCTCCCGGACGCCGCCGACGGCATCCGCCGACTGGGGGAGCTCTATACCAGCCAGCGCTTTCCAAAGGGCGTGAGCATGGCGGAAGTCAGCCGCCTCTGCGGTCTGATGCTGGACGACCTGCTCCAGGGTCAGGACGCCCAGGTACTGGCCAACACCAATTACCGCCTGAACGTGGTGGTGGTTAAAAGCCATGGCCTGCTTGCCCATGACCGTCGCGGTGCACTGGGGCTGGGGCTGTCATCGGTGATCGGCAGCAACCTGCTGGGCCGTCCGCACCTGGCCCGGCACTTCGAGCGGGTCATTCTCCACGATGCGCGCCAGGCACCACCGCTGGCAGCGCTGTCGGATTTCCCCTCGCGGTACCACACGCTGGACACGAGCAACCTGCGCCATGCCCTCCTCGCTTCGGGCTCAATCCCCATGGTGATGGAAGGCGTACGCGACATCCCGGGCGCCGGACCGGGCACCTACCGCGATGGCGGCCTGCTCGACTATCACCTGGACCTGCCCTACAACCCGGGCGGCGTGGTCCTCTATCCGCATTTCACCGACAAGGTGGTGCCCGGTTGGTTCGACAAGGGCCTGCCCTGGCGCAAGGGCGATGCGGAGCGGCTGCAGGACGTGCTGCTGATTTCTCCATCGCGCGAGTACCTGGCCACGCTGCCTCATGGCAAACTGCCAGATCGCAAGGACTTCAAGCGCTATCTCGGCGACGATGCCGGACGCGAACGCTATTGGCGCAAGGCCATGGCCGAAAGCCAGCGACTAGGCGACGAGTTCCTCGAACTGGCGGACAGCGGGAAACTCGGGGAGCGCTTACAGGACCTCTGACCTGAGACGCACGGAGCGAAAGGAGTACAGGGATGAAACTCGCGGTGGCCATCATCCATGGCATCGGCAATCAGCAGGACGCGCGGAACCTCGAGGGGCAGCACGCCTTTGCCCAAGGACTGATCGCCGGGTTGCGCAAGCGACTGGGCGTCGAGGCCGAGGATGTCGCGTTCCAGTCGCTCTACTGGGCGAATGTGCTAGACAAACGCGAGCTCGCCTACCTGGAGAAGCTCGAACAGGAACCGGTGCGCTGGCGCTGGATGCGTCGCATGGTCACCCTCTTCCTTGGTGATGCCGGCGGCTACCGCAAAGTCAGCCAGGCGTACGACAACACCTACGAGCAGGTCCACCAGTGCATGCGCAACGGACTCAACGCACTGCGCGCCAAGGTCGAGCCGAACACCCCGCTGGTGGTGCTGGCCCATTCGCTGGGCGGGCACATCATCTCCAACTACATCTGGGACCAGCAGAAGCTCAACGCCACCCCGAGCTGCCCGCGTGATCCTTTCCTCGCCATGGAGACCCTGGCCTGCCTGGTCACCTTCGGCTGCAACATCCCGCTTTTCACCTTCGCCTACGATCCGGTACAGCCGATCCGCTTTCCGGGTCACTGCCTCGACGAACGCCTGACACGGGCCGCCCGCTGGCTGAACGTCTATGCACCGGCGGACTTGCTCGGCTACCCGCTGCGGCCGGTTCAGGGCTATGCCGCGGTGGTGCATGAAGATCGGCCGTTGGCGGTGGGTTCGTGGTTCCGCCGCCATACGCCCTTGAGCCACCTGGAGTACTGGAACGACGCGCGATTCCAGGACTACATCGCTCGCCACCTGCGCGACATGTTGAATGCTTGCCCGGCCCCGTATATGACTCCGGAACCGGATCAACCCGGTCTGCCGTCGAGCCTCGGCGTACACAGCAGCACCGCGTAGTACCTGAGGAACAAGGCAAAGGCGATTATCCAGCAAAGCGCGGCCAGCCAGAGTGCTGCGGACCCGGCCAGCGGCACCAGGATCACACGGGCGAGCGCTCCCAGGTTGAGCAAGGCGAAGGCCAACCCCATCACGCGTGACGGTTCCAGCGGCCGGCCACTGTGTCCCAGGCTCACCCGAGCGATCATCGCCAGGATCAATCCCCCCATCGCGCCAACACCCAATGCGTGCTGGGCCAGGCTCGGATTGCCCAGAATGCCCAGGTGCCAGGCGGCCAATCCCAATGGCGCCACAGCCAACCAGGCGAAAGCCAGGTGCAACGGCCAGAGCAGAACGACCCGCCAGATTCCGCCGTCGTACCAGCGCACGAGGCGCAGTAGATTTCCCAAGCCCAGGACTAAACAGGGAATGGCGAGCCACGGATCTGGCTGCAGCCCCATGCCGACAGCGAAGCTTGCAGCCAGCAGAACGCCGCCCAGCAACATGCTCCAGTCCAGCCATGGCCACGCCTTCACTTGCTGGACACGCCCCAGTCCACGCTGGGTGAAGAAGGGAATCACTCGACCACCGATCAACCCCATCAACGCTGCGATGAGCCAGAGCGCGGTCAGCACACCCTGGCGCTGAAGTGCATCGCTGCCGCTCGCAAGTCCCCAGAGCGCCAGCGCATCGGCAATCGCGAGCAAGGTCAGCACCACTACCACCGGGTAGTTGTTGCGCTGGCGCACACGCCAGAGACTGCGTCCCATCACGAAGGCGACAGCAGGCAGAAACGTCAGCTCGAGGGCAATCACCAGCGCCACCGGCGCACCCATTAGCCATGCCAGTCGCGCGGCCAACCAGAGCATCGCCAAGGCGGCCAGGGCAGGCCCGCGCAAACCGGGATTACCGGTCCAGTTCTGTACGGCGGTCAGCAGGAAGCCCGCGATGATGGCGCCACCAAAACCGAACACCATTTCGTGCCGGTGCCAGGCGAGCCAGCCGCCGGTTGGCTGCCATGCGTGGGTCTGGCCATGGAGCGCCAGGAGCCAGATAAGCACGGCCACCAGGGCGAAAGCCGTACCGAAGAGAAAGAAGGGGCGGAAGCCGAGGCGCCAGAGCGGCCGGATCGCCAGTTCGCGGGAAGCATCAAGCAATTGCATAGGCCAGCCCTCGCTCTTCCTTGCGCATTTGATATTGCGCGGTCAGGCGCATGACGTAGCCGAGCTTGATCAGGGTCGGCCCGAGAATGACCATTCCGTGGGCGCCTAGGAGCGTCAGCAGCCCGAGGTGAGCCTCGAGGTAGTAAGCGCCGGCGATGCCCAGCACGAGTTGGAGCAAGCCGGCCCAGAGGAACAGATGAGACAGTTGCAGCAAACGCGGGGGGCATCCGAACAGACTGATCATGATCTTGCACTCCTCGGTTGAAGGCCCGGCGCCGCCTTGGCGCCGGGCGGCTGGGGTCAGGCCTCCAGGGCGCCAGCCGGTCCAAAGAACTCGTAGTGGCATTGGCGCTCGGGTACGCCCAGATCGCGCAGGTGCTTCTTCACCTGGGTCATGAAACCTTTCGGCCCAAGGAAGTACGCATCCACGTCGCGCTCGGCAGGCAGCCAGTCACCCAGTTGCTCGCGGCTGAGGAAGCCGGTCGCATCGGGCTGGTCAGCAGCATGGGGCTCGCTGTAGCAGAAGAAGCGGTTGAGCTGCGGGATGGCGGCTACCTTCGCGTCAATCCAGTCGCGGAAGGCATGCACGGCGCCATTGCGTGCGCAGTGGATGAAATGAATCGGCCGGCCGCTTTCCTCTGCAGCTTCCAGCATGGCCAGTGCCGGGGTAATGCCCACGCCGGCGGTGATCAGCACCAGCGGCTTGCTGCTCGGGCGAAGGACGAAGTCGCCAGCCGGGGCGAACAGTTCGATGCGGTCACCCACGTGGAACTGGTCGTGCAGATAGTTGGACACCCGGCCACCCTGCTCGCGCTTGACGCTGATGCGGTACTCGCGGCCGTTGCCGAGAGCGGACAGCGAGTAGTTGCGGCGCACTTCTTCGCCATCCAGATTGAGGCGCAGGCCGATGTACTGGCCGGGGATGAACTCCATCAGCTCGCCGCCATCTTCCGGGGCGAAGTAGAAGGAAGTGATTTCTGCGCTTTCCGCTTCCTTGCGTGCCAGGCGGAACCAGCGGGCGCCACGCCAGCCACCGGGGGCGGCTTCGCTGGCGGAGTAGATTTCCTCTTCGGCACCGATCAGCAGGTCGGCCAGTTGCTGGTAAGCAGCGGCCCAGGCTTCGATGACTTCATCAGTCGCCACTTCGGCGCCGAGTACCTCACGGATGGCGCGCAGCAGGCAGCTACCCACGATCGGATAATGCTCCGGCAGCACCTGCAGGGCCACGTGCTTGTTGATGATCTTGCCTACCAGCGGGCCGAGTGCCTCGAGCTGGTCGATGTGACGGGCATACATCAGCACGCCGTTGGCGAGTGCGCGCGGTTGATCACCGCTGGCCTGATGCGCCTGGTTGAACAGCGGGCGCACTTCAGAGAACTCACCCAGCATGATCTTGTAGAAGTGACTGGTGAGCGCTTCTCCGCCAGTCTCCAGCAGGGGAACGGTGGATTTGACGATGGCACGTTGTTGGCTGGTGAGCATATGGACTCCGCTATCTGGGTTGTGTCTTTCTGCCTTTCCTATTCCAGCTTTCGTGCCAACTTTTTAACCCTTTAAAATCAATAAGTTATATTTTTATGTGTTTTTTTGACTACACTTCCAGACGAGTCATATCGACATGCAGGAGTCATAATGACAACCCATCCTTTCCTACAGACGCTGATTCCCCTCGTCAGCGATCTGTCCCGGGAGCTTCCCGAGCGCGAACGCTATCGACGCCTCCTCGAAGCCCTGCGCGGACTGTTGCCTTGTGACGCCACTGCCCTGCTCCGCCTGGACGGTGATCAATTGGTACCAATGGCGGTGGACGGCCTCAGCCAGGACACCCTGGGGCGACGCTTCAAAGTTTCCGAGCACCCTCGTCTACAGGCTCTGATGGATAACCGCGGCGTTACCCGCTTCGCCGCTGACTGCGGCCTGCCCGATCCCTACGACGGTCTGGTGGAGGGGCATCAGGAGCATCTGGAAGTCCACGATTGCATGGGCTGCCCGCTTTACCTGGATGACCGCCCTTGGGGTGTGCTGACTCTGGATGCCATGGACCCATCGCGGTTCGACGGGCAGGATCTGGAAGTGCTCGAAGGCTTCGCCAGTCTGGCCGCTGCAACGGTGAAAGCCACCGAGCGCATGGAAACCCTCACCCGCCGCGCCCAGGACGAACAACAGCTGGCGGAGGTCTATCGCCAGGCGGCTGGCCAGGTCCGCTCGCAGGAAATGATCGGCCAGAGCGCGGCACACAAGGCCCTGGTAGAAGAGATCAAGCTGGTGGGCGGCAGCGAACTCACGGTGCTGATCAGCGGCGAAACCGGTGTCGGCAAGGAGCTGGTGGCCCAGTCCATCCACGGTCGCTCACTGCGCTCCCGACATCCGCTGATCAGCCTCAACTGCGCGGCCCTACCCGACACCCTGGTGGAGAGCGAACTCTTCGGCCATGTTCGCGGCGCGTTCTCCGGCGCGGTGAATGATCGCAAGGGCAAGTTCGAACTGGCCGACGAAGGCACGCTGTTCCTCGATGAGGTGGGCGAACTGCCCTTGGCGATCCAGGCCAAGCTGCTGCGCGTGCTGCAGAGCGGACAGTTGCAACGCGTGGGCTCGGACAGGGAGCACCGAGTCAACGTGCGCGTCATTGCCGCCACCAATCGCGACCTGGCGGAGGAAGTGCGCGCCGGTCGTTTCCGGGCCGACCTCTATCACCGGCTCAGCGTCTATCCCTTACGCGTCCCTCCGCTTCGCGAGCGTGGTCGCGATGTGCTGCTGCTGACAGGTTTCTTCCTCGAAGAGAATCGCGCGAGGCTGGGGCTGCGCAGCCTGCGCCTGAGCCAGGATGCCCAGGCAGCCTTGCTTGGTTATGACTGGCCCGGAAACGTGCGAGAGCTTGAGCACCTGATCGGACGCGCCGCCCTCAAGGCGCTGGCCGCTTGCGTCGAGCGACCACGCATCCTCACTCTGACGGCCAGCGATCTCGCACTGCCGAGCAGCCAGCCGATTGTGGCCAGCAACGCGGTAGAAGCCCCCGCCATTGCAGCGGTAGGCGATCTGCGCGAAGCGGTTGATCAGTACCAACGTCGGCTGATCATGGCCAGCCTGGAGAGCCAACAGCAGAACTGGGCCGCGGCAGCCCGCGAACTGGGGCTGGATCGAGCCAACCTGCTGCGCCTAGCCAAGCGGCTGGGAATCAAATGAAGGGCTAGCTCGTCCGACAGCGCCTGTCTTTTCGGTCAGGTGGTCGGAGAGCTGTTAAAATCGAGGCTTTCCTGCTTTGGCCAGGTCTCTGGCCGTCACTTCAAGAGCGTTACTTCTGTGGAAATTTTCAAGGAATTCATATTCGAAGCCGCGCACCGGCTTCCTCACGTGCCCGCTGGCCACAAGTGCGGTCGCCTTCACGGCCACTCTTTCCGTGTGGCTATCTATATCGAAGGCGAGCCCGATCCCTACACCGGCTGGATTCGTGACTTCTCCGAGCTCAAGGCAATCTTCAAGCCGCTCTACGAGCAGCTCGATCACAACTACCTCAATGAAATCCCCGGCCTGGAAAACCCCACTAGCGAAGTTCTCGCCAAGTGGATCTGGCAGGAACTGAAGCCCCTGCTGCCGGAACTCTCCCGCATTCGCATCCATGAGACCTGCACCAGTGGCTGCGAGTACCGCGGCGACTGACTGATCCAGAATGCAAAAAGGCCACCTTATAGGTGGCCTTTTTCATGGGCGTGTATTTCGTGCTTTTGCTTCAAGCGGCTCGAGTGGCTCGCTTGGACACGCCTCGATAATTCCCGCGTACAAAGACAAACCCCCGAACCGTTTTCACGATTCGGGGGTTTGGGATAGAAGCTTGACGATGACCTACTCTCACATGGAGAAGCTCCACACTACCATCGGCGAT
>NZ_BDMA01000074.1:0-87846 GCF_002003485.1 Metapseudomonas resinovorans | reverse complement strand
TCTTCCAGGTGGCCGATTACGGCCTGGTGGCTGACCTGTTCGAAGCCGTACCGGAACTGGAAAAGCTGCTGTAATAGCGCTTTCCGGCCTGCCGTACAGAAAACCCGCTCTTCGGAGCGGGGTTTTTTATGGCTATGTCTGAATTAGCTGTTGCCGGAAGTCGACCGTCGGTCCAAGAGCCTTGTAGGAGCTAGCTTGCTAGCGAAAAGGGGCCATTCGCTGGCAAGCCAGCTCCTACGGGCAATACAGCTACTTGCAACCCTTAATGCAGACACAGCGTTTTTATTGCCTATCAGCTACGACTGGCATCGAGGAAGGCCTGGTAGTGGCGGGCAGTTTCTTCCGGGCGCTCGATCATCGGGGCATGGCCACAGTCCCGCATGATCACCACCTTCGGTTTTTTCAGCAGAGGCTTCATGACTTCGATGCTGGAAACATCCAGCACCCGGTCACGATCTCCCCAGAGCAGCAGAGTAGGGGCTTCGATTCGCGGCAGCTCCGGCTCTAGTGGGATATACCGCTCCCGGAGCTGTCGGAAGACTTCGTTGTAGTGCGCCTCATTGGCCATGGATTGCTCGGCGAGGTAGGCCTTCACCGACTCGGGAAGGGGCGGCGGCTCGACGAAGACGAAATCCAGCAAACGCTGGAAGTCATCGGCATTGCGCACGACGAGGGGGTTGGGCTGGCCGCTTTCGATGAGGCGAAACATTTCGCTTCTGTTCGGCGCCGTGATGCCTCCATTGTCGAACAACGCCAGGCTGCGCACCTGCTGCGGGTAGCGGGCTGCGAAGATCCCGGCGATATGGCCGCCCATGGAGTTGCCCACCAGGTGCACTTTGCCCAGCTCCAGCGTTTTGATGAAGGACTCCAGGCGCTCGGCCTGGGTGCCGACGTCGTAGCTGCCGGCGGGACGGTCACTGTCGCCGAAGCCGGGCAGGTCGAGTGCGATAACGTGATAGCGCTCGGTAAAGTGGCGAGCGAAGCGCAGCCAGTTGTCCTTGCTGGCGGCGAAGCCATGGATCATCACGATGGTTTCGCCCTTGGCCGGGCCGCCCTCGTAGTAATGGATGCTAAGATCGCCCAGCGCGATTTGGCGCTCCGTCAAGCCGGCGAGTTGACGCTCCATGAGACGCACGCTGGCGGTGAGCGCCGCAGGAGAGAAATAGAGGGTTGTCGCCGCAGCCGTCAGGAGGATGACGACTGCGATGATGAGTTTCTTCATGGCCTGCCCTTATCGCGAATAGTCCTTTCAATCGCCTGTACGCTAGCATGAAGCTCGCCCCGGGCGATGCGGCCCAAGCCAGCGCCAATCGAATGTCCAGCCCAGGAAACCTCAGATGCCAAGATTGCAGCTCTCGTCCTTGCTTCTCGTGCTGTGCCTGTTGCCCGGACTTGGGCAGGCCGCCGGGAAATGCGAGCGTCTGGTGGCCACCGGCAATCCCGAATATCCCCCGTATCTGTGGCGTGATCCTGAGAATCCCAAGCAACTCATAGGCGCCAATGCCGACCTGCTCAAGCAGATCGCCAAGGAACTCGGCATCAAGGTGGAAATTCTCTACACCGGCCCATGGTCCCGCGCCCAGGACGAAGTACGTACGGGCCGGGTCGACCTGATCGCGGGTGCATTCCTCACCCTGCCGCGCCTGGAAACCATGGACTATGTTCATCCCGCTTTCCTGGAAACCCAGAGCGTCGTCTGGGTGAAGCGCGAACGCGCGTTCCCCTACAGCGGTTGGGAGGACCTGCGCAGCCACACCGGAGGCACTCTGGTGAAGAACAGCTTCGGCGAAGCCTTCGACCGCTTCGCCAAGGAGCACCTCAAGCTCGAAGAGGTTCCCAGCCTGACCCAGGCCTACCAGAAGCTGCTGCTGGAGCGCACCGACTACGTACTCTACGAGCGTTACCCCGGCCTGGTGCTGGCCGACACGCTGGGTATGGCCGACGATCTGGTCGCGTTGGAACCTCCGATTTCCAGTGAAGGTCTGTACCTGACCCTGTCCCACAACTCGGCCTGCAACGACCCCTGGCTGCGCGGACAGCTCGCGAAAAAAATGACAGAATTGGTCGCCGCCGGAGTGCCGCAAACCCTGCTGCAGCGCAACTTGGAGCGCTGGAAGGCACTGCAGATGCAACCCGCCGGTACTCCCGAATGATTAGGAATCTTCTAGTGAGCAAAACACCCCTGTTTGCAGCCGGCCTGGTTGTGCTGGCCCTGGCCGGCTGCGCCAGTGACCCGGCGCCCATCGAGCAGATGCGCCTTACCGAGAAGGCCGTGGAGCAGGCCAAGGCCGTCGGCGCCACCGAGCAGATCGAGGAAATGAAGCTTGCCCAGGATAAGCTCGCCCTGGCTGAAAAGAACATGGGTGAGCAGGACTACAAGCGCGCACGCGTCCTGGCCGAAGAAGCGGAGCTGGATGCACGCCTGGCTGAAGCCAAGGTGCTGACGAAGAAGAGCCAGGACCAGTTGGCCGAGCTGACCGCGCGGATCAATCGCCTGCGCAAGCAGTTGGGAGATGTGCAGTGAATCGGAATCATGCTTTGACCACCGGCCTGGTGCTCAGTCTCGGGCTCCTCGGTGGTTGCGCCAATCAGCAGCAGACCGAACAGAGCCTCGAACAGGCCCGCCAGATGTTCCAGAAGGTCAAGGAGGACCAGAACGTCCTCAGCGCCGCGCCGAAGGATGTGATCCGCGCGGGCGAGTCCCTGGCCCGTGCCGAGCGCCTGTCCAGTTACTGGGGCAATGACAAGGACGTTGTCCATTACGCCTACCTCAGTCAGCGCTACAGCGAGATCGCCAGCCAGCACAGCGAACAGAATCTGAACCAGGCCCGCGCCGCCAAGCTGCAGCTGGAGCGCGAGCGCCTGCAACTGGCCCTGCGTGAAGCCAAGCTTCTCAGCGTCCAGCAGCAGGGCAAGTGGCTTGAGGATCAGATGATCGCGCTGGCCGCCACCGAAACAGATCGTGGCCTGGTGATGACCCTGGGTGATGTGCTGTTCGACACCGGTCACGCCGATCTCAAGGCTTCGGCCAACCGCACCGTGCTGAAACTGGTGCAGTTCCTTCAGTTGAACCCGCGCCGTGTCGTGCGCATCGAGGGCTACACCGACAGCAGCGGCACCAAGGCAGACAACCTCAAGCTCTCCACCGACCGTGCGCAGGCGGTGGCGGACGCCCTGGTCGACCTCGGCATCGATGCCAAGCGCATCCAGGTCCAGGGCTTTGGCGAAGCCTTCCCTGTAGCGGAGAACGCTTCCAACCGGGGCCGGGCACAGAACCGCCGGGTAGAAATCGTCTTCTCCAACGAAAAGGGCGAGCTCGGCTCGGCACGCTGACGCTGTACTGCCACAAGGCCCCGGTTGCCGTTCGGCACCGGGGCTTTTTCATGGCTGGACAAATTCACTGTATCGCACACAATTTCCCGATCTGTACCGGTGCAGTTTTGAAGTGTTCAGATAGTGTTTCGGTCCAGTGATACAGGTGCCGTCATGACCAATCTGTTGCTCTACCAACGCATCGCCCAGCAACTGGCCGATGATATTCGCCGTGGTGTCTACCAACCGGGCGAACGCGTACCGTCGGTGCGCAAGCTCAGCTCCCAGCTCAGTGTCAGTCACGCTACCGTGCTCCAGGCCTACGCCAGCCTGGAGGACCAGGGGCTGATTCGCGCTCGCCCGCAATCCGGCTTCTATGTGCACCAGACCCCGGCCCTGACCGCGTCCACCCCGGATATCGCCCGCGTAGAACGCCCGGGCCTCGTCACTCGCGCGAGCATCATCCAGCAGGTGTTGGCCGAGTCCCGCCGTGAAGGTGTCTTCCCCCTGGGGGCGGCGGTGCCCCATGTCGATTACCTGCCGGTGCGCACCCTGCACCAGCAGCTTGCCAAGGTCACACGCTTCCATAGCCCGCGCGCCTTCAGCTACATGTTCAGCCCCGGCTTCGAGCCGCTGCGCCGCCAGGTGGCGATTCGCATGCGTGATGCCGGCGTGGTGGTGGACCCCAGCGAAGTGGTGATTACCCACGGCTGCGTGGATGCGCTGCAGATGAGCCTGCGGGTGCTGACCCGTCCGGGTGACCTGATCGCCACCGAGTCGCCGACCTACTATGGCTTGCTGCAACTGGCCGACCTGCTGGGCCTGAAGGTCATCGAGATTCCAAGCGACCCGACCACAGGCATCAGCCTGGAAGCCTTGCAACTCGCCGCCAACCAATGGCCAATCAAGGCGCTGGTACTGACTGCGCGACTGAGCAACCCGCTCGGCGGCACCATTCCCGAGGAGCGGCAGAAGCAACTGCTGCGCCTGTCCTCTGACTTCGACATCCAGATCATCGAAGACGATATCTATGGCGAACTGATGTTCGACCAGGGACCTTCCAAGGCGATCAAGGCCTACGACCTCGATGATCGGGTGATCTACTGCTCCAGCTTTTCCAAGACCCTGTCGCCCGGTGTGCGCATCGGCTGGATGATCGCCGGCAAGTACCAGGCGGAAATCCAGCGGTTGCAGACCTTCAGTACCCACTCGGCGTGCAGCGTCACGCAGATGGGCGTGGCGGCCTATCTCGAGAATGGCGGCTACGACCGGCACTTGCGTTACATCCGGCAGGAGTACCGGAAGAACCTCACGGCCTTCCAGCTCGCGGTCCAGCAGTACTTCCCAGAAGGCACCCAGATCACCCGGCCCAACGGCGGCTTCATCCTCTGGATCAGCTTGCCGGCCAAGGTGAACACCAAGGACCTGCACATGCGTGCCTTGCAGCAGGGCATCAGCATCGCGCCGGGGTTGATTTTCAGTAACACGGAACAGTTCAACCACTGCGTACGGCTGAATTGCGGCATCCCGTGGAACCGCGAGGCCGAGCGGGCCATGATGACACTCGGCATGCTGGCCAAGCAGCTCTGCCAGGAGACCGGCCTGTAGGGGCGAATTCATTTGAACTTGGGACACCACGTCCTGTAGGCGTGCTCATGAGTCACCGGCTCTACCCGTGACGATTCAAATGCCCGGGCTGGCAGGATGAAGCCGATCCGGTAGGGTGCGCCGTGCGCACCGGCGGTTTGGCGGGGTGCCTAGCCGATCCCGGAGTCGGTGCGCACAGCGCACCCTACGATCCAGGCCGAGCTAAAGAGGTCGGCCTTGTGTTTGGGGGTTCGCCCCCCTTTCAACAATCCACGCCGCCTTAACCCGTTTGGCGCAGCGCCTCCGTCTACTGGTGCGAATGGCTCATTCGCTCCCAGGAGGCGTCCCATGTCCAGCAACAGTTTCCTTCAGCACCAACCCTTGGCAGCCGGCTTCACCGCCGGCCTGCTGCTGGCCCTGGCCGCCTGCAGTGCGCAGGATGCTTCTGCGCCTGCCAGCGGCAAGGCCGAGGCGCCGCCGCCCGCATCGATCCAGGTGGAGCCGGAGCAGCGCGAGGAGACCAAGGCCAGCGCGCCGGCAACCCTTGCCAAGCGCGCCGATTACGCCGCCGAGTCACGGCAGATGCCGATGATCGCGCCTGCGCCCATGCAGGATGCCTTGCAGCCCGGCTACCGCGACGTGCCCCGCGAGCAGTACCAGCACCTCGCCGACAACCCCGTGCACGCGGTGGCGAGCGAGCCGGTCTCCACCTTCAGCATCGACGTCGACACCGGCAGCTACGCCAACGTGCGGCGCTTCCTCAGCGGCGGCCAGCTGCCTCCGGCTGATGCCGTGCGGCTGGAGGAGATGGTCAACTACTTCCCCTACAGCTATCCGCTTCCCGAGGGCGATGTGCCATTCGGCATCGGCATCGAACTGGCGCAGACGCCGTGGAACCCGCAGACGCGTCTGCTGCGTGTGGCGATCAAGGCGTCTGACAGCCGCGTCGAACAGCTACCGCCGGCCAACCTGGTGTTCCTCGTGGATGTTTCTGGCTCCATGGATCGTCGTGAGGGCCTGCCCATGGTGCAGGGCACCCTCAAGTTGTTGGTGGACCAGTTGCGCCCGCAGGATCGCGTTTCCCTGGTGACCTACGCGGGAGAGGCGAGGGTGGTTCTGGCGTCCACGCCTGGTAGCGAGAAGGCGAAGATCCGCGCCGCCATCGACCAGCTCAGCGCCGGCGGCTCCACGGCCGGCGAGTCGGGAATCCAGCTGGCCTATGCCGAAGCGCAGAAGGGCCTGATTCCGAATGGCATCAACCGCATCCTCCTGGCCACCGATGGCGACTTCAACGTCGGCATCAGCGATTTCGAAAGCCTGAAGCAGCTGGCTGCGCAGAAGCGCAAGGGCGGGGTGTCCCTGACCACCCTGGGTTTCGGCATGGACAACTACAACGAACGGCTGATGGAGCAACTGGCGGATGCCGGTGATGGCAACTACGCCTACATCGACAACCTGCGCGAGGCGCGCAAGGTGCTGGTGGATCAGCTCGGCTCCACGCTGTCGGTTGTGGCCAAGGACGTGAAGCTGCAACTGGAATTCAACCCGGCCGAAGTCAGCGAGTACCGCCTGCTGGGTTACGAGAATCGGGCACTCAAGCGTGAAGACTTCAGCAATGACAAGGTGGATGCCGGTGAGATCGGTGCCGGACATACGATCACCGCGCTCTACGAGATCGTCCCCGTCGGTGCCAAGGGTTGGCTGGAGCCATTGCGCTACCAGCCAGCCGCCAAGGCCGAGGGCAATTCCGGCGAGCTGGCCTGGTTGCGCGTGCGCTACAAGGCGCCGGGCGCGGAGCAAAGCCGTCTGCTGGAACGGCCCATCGCTGCTGCCAAGGTCGCCAGTCTCACCGAGGCCAGCGAGGACCTGCGCTTTGCTGCTGCGGTAGCTGCCTTCGCCCAGCAGCTCAAGGGCGGGCAATACACCGGCGCGTTCAGCCTGTCCGACAGCGCCAGCCTGGCCCGCGCGGCCCGTGGTGAAGACCGCTTCGGCCTGCGAGGCGAATTCGTGCAACTGGTGGAACTCACGCAAAGCCTGCAAACTCCCGCTCCATCCCAAGCGCGGAAGGAATGACGTGAACGCGACCCTCACGGATGACGACGCCGCCTTGCTGCGGCGTTATCGCAACGGCGATTCCGAGGCCTTCGGCGTGCTCTATGCGCGTCATCGCCTTGGCCTCTACCGTTTTCTCTGTGGCCTGTGTGGTGATGGCGCACTCGCCGAGGAAATCTTCCAGGAAACCTGGCTGAACCTGATCCGCAGCGAGTCGTCGCCCCTCGGCCAGGCCAGCTTCAAGACCTGGCTCTATCAGATCGCCCGTAACCGACTGATCGACCACTGGCGCAAGCACGGGCGCTTGCAGGGGCGTGAAGAGAGTTTCGATGAGGTACTGCACGGTGATGCACTGCCGGGCAGCAGCCCGGACCCCGAGCGGGAGCTTTCCCTGAGCCGGGACCAGCAACGCCTGCGCGCGGCGCTGGACGAATTGCCGGGTGAGCAGCGCGAAGTATTCCTGTTGCGCGCCCATGGTGACCTGGAAGTGACCGAGATCGCCGAACTCACCCGTACACCCGCGGAGACGGTGAAAAGCCGCCTGCGCTATGCGCTGCAGAAGTTGCGTCGGCTGTTGGCCGACCCGGCCGCGGCGGAGGAGGTATCCGCATGAACCAAAACCCGCACAAGCCGGACGCCATGGAACGGGAACTGCTCGAACATTACCGCTGCCACAGCCATGACGAACCCTCGGCGCTGCTGGACCAGCGCATCCTCGCCGCTGCGGCAGCACAGGCGGCACAGAACCGGGCTGAAGCTGCGCCTTCCTGGGGAGAGCGGCTGCATGCCTGGCTGTTTGGTGCTGGTGGTCGGCAGCGCTGGGCGGTCGCCGTGGCCGGATTCGCCACCCTGGGCATCGGGCTCAGCCTGACCCTGCGAACCCAGCAGGAAGCCGAGCAACGTTTCGATGCGCCGCCCGCCAGCCCCGCCCAGTATTCGGCGCCAGCTCCAGCTGCGGCCCCCATGTCCAAGACCGCACCGGCTACCCTGGCCAGCCCTCCGGTGCAGGCTAAAAAGAAAGCTGCTGCCATGGCCGACAGCAGCGCTGAAGTCGAGGCACGCCAGCAGGAACCGATGCAATTGGAGGAGGCTGCTCCGAAGGTGGAAATGGCCAGGGCGGCTCCGCAAGTCGAGCCGCAAGCCAGCTTGCAACGGGTGCTGGCGCTACAGGCGGAAGGCAAACGCGAAGAGGCGCACAAGCTTCTGGATGAGTTGCAGGCCCGCTATCCGCAGCGGGACATCGCCGCTGAACTGCGCGAGTTGGAGCGTGACCGCTGACGACGGTCGCGCCGGACTTGCCACAGTGCTGGCGAAAGTAGAGCATGGCGCCATCACTGCCCCCCGCTAGAATTTCCATGCGTTCGATTTATCTGCTTTGTGCCGGCCTGGCGCTGACTCTACTGGCGGCTTGCGACAAGGATGCCCCGTCGCAGCCCAAGGCGCCGCCCGCACCGCCCCCCATCTCCTCCAGCCCGGAGCCGGCGCCCTCGTCTGCCGAGCCGGCCGCGCCCGTGCCGTCGGTACCCGAGACCACGCCAGTTCCGCCGCCACCGGTGCCAACGCCCAAACCAGTGCCGTCGCCGCCCGCCCCGGTCAAGCCGAAGGAGCCGCCGGTAGCTGCCGCAACCACGGCGCCACTGCCCAAGGCGAAGCTCGATCTCACCTTGCCAAAGGATCTGGTCGATCAGTTGCAACCCAGCGAGGCCACTACCGATCTACCGGACCAGCCGGTGCTGCCGCAGATGTTCGCGGACAAGCCAGCACCGGAAAGCCCGTTCCAGCTCAACGGCAAGTTGATTACCAACGAACGGGAAGACGACTACTGGCGCTCAGTGGAAGGCGCCGAGTTGCAGTTCGAGTTCAAGCGCTAGGACGTGGTCACGAGTCATCGGCTCGGCCTGTGATGAATCGAATGTCCGGGACAGCACGATGCAGCCGATCGGGTAGGGTGCGCCGTGCGCACCGGCGGTTTGACCTGGTGCCAAGGCGGACCCTGGAGCCGGTGCGCACAGCGCACCCTACGGTCCAGACCGAGCTAACGAGACCGACCTTGTAGAAGGGGCGGGGTCTCTCCCACAAAACTCAGAAGCGGTAGTCCCCGCGCTGGATGGCCTGATACAGCGCCCCATCCAGTGGGCGGAAGGCCGGATCACCGGGCAATCGCGCGAAAAGCGGTTCGCTCACTGCTGACGGGTCATAGGCCTGCTGCTTCAGATCGGTCTTCTTGTACTTGAAGGTTCCCGTCGTCTCCACCTCTCCCAGCAGGCGCACGAACAGCGGCGAGGCATAGGCCGGCAGCTCGCGGTCCAGATGGTCGGCTAGGGCCCGGTGATCCAGGCGCGCGCCACTGGCAAGGCGCAAGGCAGCCATGCCGCAGCGGCCGTTGGTGCCGGGAATCTCCACGCCATAGACCACCGCATCCTCCACGCCGGGGAAGGCGCCCAGGGTGTTCTCGACCTCGGTGGTGGAAACGCTCTCGCCTTTCCAGCGGAAGGTGTCGCCAAGGCGGTCGACGAATTGCGCATGCTTGCAGCCGATACCGCGCATCAGGTCGCCGGTGTTGAACCAGGCGTCGCCCTTCTTGAACACGTCACGCAGGATCACCGCTTCGCTCTTGGCCGGATCGGTATAGCCGTCGAAGGGCCACTTCGGGCTGATTTCGCTGATCAGCAGGCCCGACTCACCCTGCGCCACTTCCTGAAGGAATCCACGTGGGTCCCGTAGCGGGCGGTCGTTCTCCAGGTCATAGCGGACGATGGCGAAGGTGGCGGGGGAAAAGCCCACCGTGTTGTCGAAATTGAAGACGTTGGTGAAACCGATATTGCCCTCGCTGGAGGCGTAGAACTCCATCACCCGCTCAATGCCGAAGCGCGACTTGAACTCGCCCCAGATCGATGGGCGCAGGCCGTTGCCGATCATGCAGGTAAGGCTGTTGTTGCGCTCTTCGGGGCAGGGCGGCTGGTTCAGCAGGTAGCGGCAGAGCTCGCCGATATAGCCGAAGCAGGTGGCTTGGTAGCGCGCGACATCCTTCCAGAAATTGCTGGCGGAGAACTTGCGGCGCAGGGCGATAGCGGCACCACCCGCCAGCACCGAGGCCCAGCTCACGGTGACCGCATTGTTGTGGTAGCAGGGCAGGGTCAGATAGAAAACGTCGGTCTCGGTGAGGCCAAGGCCCGAATGGCCGAAGCCACCATAGGCCTTGATCCATTTGCCATGGCTGAGGATCGAGGCCTTGGGCAGGCCGGTTGTGCCCGAGGTGTAGATATAGAAACAGGCGTCCTTGAGGCGCACCTGCCCGGTGTCTGCGGGGTTGTCGGCGGACTGGCCCAGGGCGAGGCGCATCAGGTTCTGCCAGCCGGCCGGCGCGTCGCCGGGCTCGAGCAGGCTATTGGCATCGGCCACCCAGTAGCAGTGGCGGGCGTCTTCCAGTTCCTCGCGAACCTCATCGAAGGCGCCGCGCAGTTCTTCGCCCACCACGAAATGGCGCGCCTTCACCAGATTGAGGCTATGGCAGAGCACCTTGCCGCGTTGGGTGGTGTTCACCAGGGCGGCAATCGCCCCGAGCTTCGCCAGTGCGCCGAGCACTGCCAGCACTTCGATGCGGTTCTCCAGCATCACCGCCACGACGTTGCCATGGACCACGCCTTCCGCCTTCAGGGCATGGGCCAGGCGGTTGCTCCAGGCATTGAGTTGGGCGTAGTCGAGTTGGCGTTGCTCGTCGATCACTGCAGGGCGCTCGGGATACAGGCGTGCCGCCCGCTCCAGCGCCCAGCCGAGGGAGAGCGCTTTCTCGCGGTTGCGAATGCCGGTGTAGTACAGGCCCAGCAGCAGGCGCGGCAGACGTGGCAGGTTGGCCGGCAGGCGGGCGATGAAACTCAACGGGGAAATCAATTCGACCTGGCTCATGGTTCTCGCGTGTTGTCGTTGTTGTACGCAGTCGTCTTCCTGACTCTAGAACGGGCAGCCAAACCCCACCATGACCCTGGCGCGGCGATGTGGGGGCAGATGGGCAAATTGGGCAGGAGGACCTCTTCTTTGTGGGGCGAATTCATTCGCCAAGGGCTGCGAAGCAGCCCCATTGGGCGTTTCGGGGCAGACCTGCGGCCTGCTTGGCGAATGAATTCGCCCCTACAGGTTCATCGCCTTTGCCACAGACTTAATCCAGGAACAGATCCGGTACCAGCGAGCCACCCTGCGGGTCGTAGCGATACTGCTCGAAGTCGGTCTGGCCCTGTTCGCGCAGGATTTCCTCGTCGACCAACAGGCGGCCGGTGATGCTGCGGCCCTGGCTTGCCAGAATGGCGTGGGCGGCGTCGGCCATGATCGCGGGCGTGCGTGCGCGCTTGAAGACGTCGCGGCTACCCAGTTCGAACTCGATGGCGGCGGTGGCAATCATGGTTTGCGGCCAGAGCGAGTTGACGCTGATGCCATAGCGCTTGAATTCCTCGCTCATGCCCAGGGTAAGCATGCTCATGCCGTACTTGGTGACGGTATAGGGGCCGTGCTGGGCGAACCATTTGGCAGCCAGGTTGAGCGGCGGCGAGAGGTTGAGGATGTGGCCATTGGCGCTCTGCTTCAGGTAAGGCAGCGCGGCCTGGCTGCAGACCATCACGGCGCGAGTGTTGATCTGGTACATCAGGTCGAAGCGTTTGGGTTCCAGGCGTTCCACGCCCACCAGCTTGATGGCGCCGGCGTTGTTGACCAGCCCATCGATGCCGCCGAAGTGTTCGGCGGCCTTGGCCATGGCATCGCGCACGGCGTTCTCGTCGCGCACGTCCAGTTGCAGGGCCAGTGCTTTGCCGCCGGCGGCTTCCACCTCTTCGGCCACGCTAAAGATGGTGCCGGCCAGCTTGGGATGGGGCTCCGCGCTTTTGGCAGCGATGACGATGTTGGCGCCATCGGCGGCGGCGCGCAGGGCGATTTCACGGCCAATGCCGCGGCTGGCGCCGGTGATGAACAGGGTTTTGCCGGAAAGGGACATCTGGACCTCCTGGTTCTTGTTGTTGTCCGTGGCCGCGCTGCG
This sequence comes from Metapseudomonas resinovorans, assembly GCF_002003485.1. Classification (GTDB taxonomy): domain Bacteria; phylum Pseudomonadota; class Gammaproteobacteria; order Pseudomonadales; family Pseudomonadaceae; genus Metapseudomonas; species Metapseudomonas resinovorans_D. Next base: position 75,872 of record NZ_BDMA01000074.1, on the reverse strand, counting down.
GCCCTTGGCGAATGAGTTCGCCCCTACAAAGCGAATCGTGCCGCAATCTTTCGCGAGCAGAGCTCGCTCCTACGAAAGGCGTCTCGTCAGAAGTTCTCCTCTACCTCTACCAGCAACTGACGGCTCTTCACCTGGTCGCCTTGGCTGACCTGGACGCGGCGGATCACGCCGTCCACGCCGGCCTTCAGCGGGTGCTCCATCTTCATGGCTTCCAGTACCACCAGTAGCTGGCCCTTGGTGACGCGGCTGCCTTCGGCGACCAGCACCTCGACTATGGCTCCGTCCATGGGCGCCTTCACCACACCGGAGCCGGCACCGGCCTGGCCGCCGGCGGGCTCGTGGGTAACGTCCTGCAGTTCCAGATTGCCGTTTTGTCCGAACAGCCAGAGCTGCGAGCCTTGCTGGTGGTAAGCGATGCGGCGACGGATTCCGTCCACCTCCACCACCGCCCAGCGACCGTCAGCGCTCACCAGGCGAACGGCGACTTCCGTGTCGTTCACCCTTGCCAGCAGACGCGGTTGCTGGCCGGCGTCCTGCACGGCCAGCTCCACGGCGTACTTCTGCTCTCCCTGACGCAATACCAGGCGCCAGGGCGCGCTGCCTGCGCTGCGCCAACCGGCAAGACCGCTCTGGTGAGCGGAGTGGGTGGCCGAGGCCTGGTAGAGCAGGGTGGCGGCGACGGCCAGTTCCATCGGCGAAGCCGATTGCGGGCTGAGGCTCGGATCGTCGCCGAAGGCGTCCCCGATGAAGGCGGTGGTGGCCTCTCCGGCTGCGAACTGCGGATGGCGTAGCAGCTTGGCGAGAAAGCGCTGGTTGGCCTTCACGCCGAGCAGCACGCAATCCTCCACCGCGCGCGCCAGCTTGCGCCGGGCTTCGTCGCGGGTGGCACCCCAGGCGATGATCTTGGCCAGCATGGGGTCGTAGAACGGCGTCACGGCCTGGCCTTCCACCAGGCCGTGGTCGATGCGGATGCCTTCCAGCTCGGCGGGTTCCCAGCGCAGCACGTCGCCGGTCTGGGGCAGGAACCCCGCGGCCGGGTCCTCGGCATAGAGGCGTACTTCCATAGCGTGGCCGTTGAGATGGATCTCATCCTGCTTCAAGGGCAGCGGTTGCCCCTCGGCGACGCGAATCTGCCAGGCTACCAGGTCCTGGCCGGTGATCAGCTCGGTCACCGGGTGTTCCACTTGCAGGCGGGTATTCATCTCCAGGAAGTAGAAGTCGCCACGGGCATCCAGCAGGAACTCCACCGTGCCGGCGCCGACGTAGTTCACCGTGCGCGCGGCTTGTACCGCTGCTTCGCCCATGGCCTGGCGCAGTTCGGACGTCATGACCGGGCAGGGCGCTTCTTCGATGACTTTCTGGTGGCGGCGCTGCACCGAGCAGTCGCGCTCGCCGAGATAGACCAGGTTGCCGTGCTGATCGCCGAATACCTGGATTTCCACGTGACGCGGCTGCAGCACGGCCTTTTCCAGGATCAGTTCGGCGCTACCGAAGGCATTCAGGGCCTCGGAGCGAGCAGTGCGCAGTTGTGCCTCGAGTTCGTCCGGGCTGTTCGCCAGGCGCATGCCACGGCCGCCGCCGCCGGCGCTGGCCTTGATCATCAGCGGGTAGCCGATACGTCCGGCTTCGCGGGCCAGCGTGGCGTCGTCCTGCTCGGCACCTTCGTAGCCGGGAATGCAGGGCACACCGGCCTCCAGCATGGCCAGCTTGGAGAGGCGCTTGCTGCCCATCAGGTGGATGGCTTCCACGGTCGGGCCAATGAAGGTGATGCCCGCGGCCTCGCAGGCACGAGCGAAGTCGGCGTTCTCGGAGAGGAAGCCGTAGCCGGGGTGGACGGCGTCGGCACCGGTCTTTTGCGCGGCGCCGATAATGGCCTGGATCGACAGGTAGGACTGGCCCACCGGCGCCGGACCAATGCACACCGCTTCGTCAGCGAGACGAACATGGCGTGCGTCGGCATCGGCTTCGCTGTAGGCGGCGACAGTGCGATAGCCGAGGGCCTGGGCAGTTCGCATCACCCGGCAGGCAATCTCGCCGCGGTTGGCGATCAGGATCTTGTTGAAGCTGGGCATATTCTCTGGCTCCTCGGGTTCTATTCCCCTCTCCCCTTGGGAGAGGGGCCAGGGGTGAGGGAACCACCTGCGCGCGGCGGGATTCCCCTCACCCCAACCCTCTCCCGGAGGGAGAGGGAGTAAAGGGTCACTGCGCCCAGATGGGCTTGCGCTTCTGTACGAACGCCATCGTGCCCTCGGTGCCTTCCGCACCGGTCACGGCGGCGGCAAACTGATCGGCAGCGCTGTCCAGCAAGGCGCCAAGGGGTTCGTTTTCCGTGGCCAGCAGCAGTGCTTTGGTGCGGGCGTTGGCGCCAGGGGCGCAGCGCCGGACCTGCTCCAGGCTCTCGGCCAGGCGCTGCTCCACGCTGGCCGTATCGGCCTCGGCGAAATGCACCAGACCCAGGCGCAGGGCTTCGCTGCCATCGAAACGTGCGGCGGTCAGGGCCAGGCGGCGTGCCTGGGTAAGGCCGATCCGCTTGACCACGAAGGGCGCGATCTGCGCCGGCAGGATGCCGAGGCTGGTTTCCGGCAAGCCGAACTGGGCACCCGCGTGGGCAATGGCGATGTCCGAGACGCAGGCCAGGCCGAAACCGCCGCCCAGCACCGCGCCTTCCAGCACCACGACCAGTGCCTGTGGCTGCGCCTGGGCTTCCTCCAGCAGGCTACCGAAGGCCCGGTTCAGGCTGCGGTATGCATCGCTGCCTGTGGCACGGGCGCTGGCCATGTCCTTGATATCGCCGCCGGCGCAGAAGTGCCCACCGGCACCGCGCAGCACCACGGCGCGCACGTTGGCGTCGCCATGCACGGCAGCCAGTACTGCACGCAGTTCCTCGACCATCGCCAGGCTCATGGCGTTGCGGCTGTCCGGCCGGTTGAGGGTGATGTGCAGCACGCCACCAGCCTGTTCCAGCAGCAGGGTTTCGCAGTTCGGCAATTCATTCATGCCGGCATCCTCGTCAGGGTGTCGTAGGAGCCAGCTTGCTGGCGACGCTTTCGCCAGCAAACTGGCTCCTACGGATTGGGATCAACCTTTCTTCTTTCCGGGCAGGATGCCCATCAGCTTGCAGATGATGCCCAGCATGATTTCGTCCGCGCCGCCGCCGATGGAGACCAGGCGGGTGTCGCGGTAGGCGCGGGATACGTGGTTGTCCCACATGAAACCCATGCCGCCCCAGTACTGCAGGCAGGCATCGGTGACTTCGCGGCCGAGGCGGCCGGCCTTGAGCTTGGCCATGGAGGCGAGGCGAGTGACGTCCTTGCCCGTGACGTACAGCTCCACGGCCTGGTAGACGAGCGCGCGCAGGGCCTCGATCTCGGTCATCAACTCGGCCAGGCGGAAGTGGATCACCTGGTTGTCGATCAGCGGATTGCCGAAGGTCTTGCGCTCCTTGCAGTAGTCGATGGTGACGTCCACGCAGTGCTCCAGGCCCTTGATCATGTTGGCGGCGCCGAACATGCGTTCTTCCTGGAACTGCAGCATCTGCATCATGAACCCTGCGCCTTCGTGGCCGATGCGGTAGCGCTGCGGCACGCGAACGTTGTCGAAGAACACCTGGGCGGTTTCCGAGCTGCGCATGCCGAGCTTGTCGAGATGGGCACTGAGGGTGATGCCGGGGGTGTTCATCGGCACCATGATCAGCGACTTGTTGACGTGCGGCTTGTCGTCCGAAGTGTTGGCCAGCAGGCAGATGAAGTCGGCGCTGGGGGAGTTGGTGATCCACATCTTGCTGCCGTTGATCACGTAGTCGCTGCCGTCCTTGCGGGCGGTGGTCTTCATCCCGGCAACGTCGGAGCCGGCGCCTACTTCCGATACGCCGATGCAGCCGACCATCTCGCCGGCGATGGCCGGGCGCAGGAACTCCTCACGCAGCTCATCGGAGCCGAAGCGGGCCAGGGCCGGGGTGCACATGTCGGTCTGCACGCCGATCGACATGGGAATGCCGCCGCAGTGGATGGTGCCGAACTCTTCGGCGGCGACGATGGAGTAGCTGTAGTCCAGGCCCATGCCGCCGAATTTCTCCGGCTTGGAGATACCCAGCAGTCCCAGCTCGCCTGCCTTCTTGAAGATGTCGTGGATCGGGAAGCGGCCTTCCTTTTCCCACTGGTCGACATGGGGGTTGATCTCCCTGTCGACGAAATTGCGGACCGTGCGGCGAAGTTCTTCGTGTTCCTGGGTGAAGATCATCTTTCTTGTTCTCCTTGTAGGGTGCGCCGTGCGCACCAAGATCTTGGGTGGTGCGCGAGGCGCACCCTACCGTCAAAACCGGGCCACGCCGAAGCTGTTGGCCTTGAGCGGACGCACTTCCGCCTCCGCACAGATATCCAGCAGATAGCCGAGCAAGCGGCGGCTGTCTCGCGGGTCGATCAGGCCGTCATCCCAGAGGTTGGCGGTGCCGTAGAGGGCGGTGGACTGGCTGTCGAGTTTTTGCGCGGTCACCTGCTCCAGCATGTCGAGCATCTTCGGGTCGGGCTCCTTGCCCTCCTTGGCGTGCTTTTCCTCGGTGACGATGCGCAGCACCCTGCCGGCCTGGGCGCCGCCCATCACCGCCGTGCGGCTGTTGGGCCAGGCGAAGATGAAGCGCGGGTCGAGGCCGCGGCCGCACATGGCGTAGTTGCCGGCGCCGTAGGAACCGCCCACCACCAGGGTGAGTTTCGGTACACGGGCGTTGGCCACGGCCTGGATCATTTTCGAGCCATGCTTGATCACGCCCAGTTGCTCGGACTCGGTGCCGACCATGAAACCGGTGGTGTTATGCAGGAACAGCAGCGGCACGTTGGCCTGCTCGCAGAGCTGGATGAACTGCGCCGCCTTGGCCGCGCCCCGGGACGTGATGGGGCCGTTGTTGCCGATCAGTCCGCAGGGACGGCCTTCGATGCGCAGGTGGCCGCAGACGGTCTGGCTGTCGAATTCGTTCTTGAAGTCGAGGAACTCCGAGCCATCGGCGATGCGGGCGACGATCTCGCGCACGTCGTAGGGCTTCTTCGGATCGGCCGGGACTACGCCCAGCAGCTCTTCGGCGCTGTACAGCGGCTCGCGCCATTCGGCGTGGGCCCGGGCCGGTAATTGCGCGTTCCAGGGCAGCATCGCGAGGATGTCGCGGGCCAGGCGCAGGGCGTCGGCGTCGTTCTCGGCCAGGTATTCGGCGGTACCGGCTACCTGGGCGTGCATTTCGGCGCCGCCCAGTTCTTCGTCGCTTGCCACTTCACCGGTGGCGGCCTTCAGCAGGGGCGGGCCGGCGAGGAACATCTTGGCCTTGCCGCGTACCACGATCACGTAGTCCGAAAGGCCCGGCTGATAGGCGCCACCGGCGGTGCTGGAGCCGTGCACAACGGTCAGCTGGGGGATGCCCATCGCGGAAATCCGCGCCTGGTTGGCGAAGCCGCGTGCACCTTCGACGAAGATTTCCGCCGCGTAATTGAGGTTGGCACCACCGCTTTCGGTGAGGGCCACCAGCGGCAGTTTGTTCTCCATGGCGATCTGCTGCAGGCGCAGCGTTTTCTTCAGGCCGGTGGGGGAGATGGTGCCGCCCTTGATGGCACTGTTGCTGGCGCTGATCAGGCAACGAATCCCGGAGATGTAGCCGATGCCGGCAATGATGCCTCCGCCGGCCTGGGTGCCGTCCTTGTCGTCATGCAGCTTGTAGCCGGCCAGGGAGCAGAGTTCGAGGAATGGGCTGCCCGGGTCCAGCAGCAGATTCAGTCGTTCACGGGGCAGCAGCTGCCCGCGTTTCTCGAACTTCGGTTTGGACTCGGCTGCCTTGTCCAGCACCTTCTGCTCGACGTCACGGAAGCTGGCGATCGCGGCGAGCATGGCGTCGCGGTTTCGGGCGAAGTCTTCGCCCTGGGCATCGAGTTCGGATTGGATGGCCGTCATCGCGTCACTCCTGGTCCTTCAGCACATCGGGCAGGTAGGCGCGGTGGAAGCCGTTGTAGCCCTTGCTCTGACCCGGCTTGGCCTTGGCCAGGGGGAAGGCGCGGCTGCCCTGGCTGGCGGCACCGTCGATGCGAATGGTGTTGCCACTGATGAAGGCGGCGCCCGGGGAGAGCAGGAAGACGATGGCGGCGGCCACTTCCGACTCGCTGCCGATACGCTTGAGTGGCACGTGCTCGCGCAGGGTCGGGATGATGGCCTTGAAGGCGCCTTCGTAGGTGTCCATGCCGCTGGAGGCGATCCAGCCGGGCGCCACGGCGTTGACCCGAACCCCCGCATGACCCCATTCGACGGCAGCGGTCTTGGTGAAGTTCTCCATGCCGGCGCGGGCGGCACCGGAATGGCCCATGCCGGGCATGCCGCCCCACATGTCGGCGAGCATGTTGACGATGCTGCCGCCGGTCTTGCTCATCGCCTGATTGAACACCTCGCGGGCGACCAGGAAGCCGCCCACCAGGTTGGTGCGCACCACGGTCTCGAAGCCTTTCTGGCTGATCGAGGCGAGCGGGGCGGGGTATTGGCCACCGGCATTGTTGACCAGGTGGTGGATGGCGCCGCGCTCGGCCAGCACGGCCGCGACCATGGCCTTCACTGCGTCTTCGTCGCGGATATCGCAGGCCTGCCAACTGGCGACGCCGCCGTCTTCGATGATTTCGCCTGCCGTCTTTTCCAGCTTCTCCGGCTTGCGGCCAACCAGCACCACGTGGGCGCCCAAGGCCGCCAGCTCATGGGCAGTGCAACGGCCGATGCCGCTGCCGCCACCGGTGACCATGATGGTCTGGCCGCTGAACAGGCCGGGCTTGAATACCGAGTCGTATGCCATGGATTGCGTCCTCAGAGGCTGTCGGCCAGGGCCTTGGGCACCGGCACCGGGAATTCCAGGAGTTGCTGGGCGAAGGCCTTGCCCTGCGGGTCGATGCGCAGGCTGGCAACGCCGCCGCCGCCGAGGGCGTTTTCCAGCAGGAAGTTCAGGCTGTGGCTGCCCGGCAGGTACCAGCGCGCCACGCGGCCGAGCTGCGGGTCGAGCACGTGGTCCATCCAGTCGACCACGGCTTCCGGAGTCAGGGCTTCAGCGATCCAGGGCAGGTACTCGGGTTTGCGTGCCATTACACCGATGTTGCTGTGGTTGCCCTTGTCGCCGGAGCGCGCAACCGCCAGCTTCACCAGGGGGACGCTGGCGCTGGCCTGACCCTCAGCAGCAGGGGGCGCCAGGTCGTCGGCCAGGTCGGCGACGTCGAAACCGTGCAGGTGCGGCAGCTCGCAGGGACTGCGCTGGCCATCCAGTTCCACGTCGAGCTGACAGGCGGATTTGTCCACCAGGAAGGAGAACAGCCGGATCACCGGGTAGACGGTGGGGCGGCCACCGACGATGCCGGTAAGGCCCGGTGCCATGCCGGTCGCGGCCTGGGCTATCTCGCGGGAGAACAGCACCAGGGCGTCCTTGCGGCTGTGGCTGACGGCGATCTTGATCACCACTTCGCGGCTGTCCTGGCGCTGGCCGTGAGGACCATAGGTCGCCTCGCTGCCGAGCAACTCGATGTTCACATCCCGGTAGGGACCCCAACCGCGTTCGGCGAAGATCTCTTCGGTCTTGGCGATGATCGCGCGGCTGACCCGCTCGGCCTTCCTGACCGCATCGATGCCGGCCAGCAGGCAGCTGGCGGTGCAGCGGAAACCATCGGGGTAGGTGGCGCTGACCTTGTATTGCGGCGTCGGCGCCATCCCTCGGGCGCCCAGTACGCGGACGCGATTCGGTCCGGCCTGGTCGAGGGTGACGCGCGTGAAGTCGCAAACCACGTCGGGAAGCAGATAGGCCCGCGGGTCGCCGATCTCGTAGAGCATCTGCTCGCCGACGGAGAAAGGCGTGACCAGGCCGCCGGAACCTTCCGGCTTGGTCACGCAGAAACTGCCATCGGCCTCGACTTCGATGATAGGGAAGCCGATGTGTTCGTAATCCGGCACCGCCTCCCAGTCGGTGAAATTGCCACCGGTGCACTGGGCGCCGCACTCGATCAGGTGGCCGGCGAGGGCGGCCTGGGCGAGCTTGTCGTGATCCTCCCAGGACCAGTTGAACTCATGGACCAGCGCAGCACTGACCACCGCGCTGTCCACCACCCGGCCGGTGATGACGATGTCGGCGCCCTGTTCCAACGCGGCCACTATTCCCGGGGCGCCGAGGTAGGCGTTGACCGAGACGCACATGGGGGGAAGCGGGGCGTCCGTGAACATCTCGCGGACGCCGGATTTGGCCAGTTCGCCCAGCCGGGGCTGCAGGTTGTCGCCATGCAGGACGGCGATCTTCAGCGTCACGCCGGACTTTTCGCAAGCCGCGGCCAACGCATTGGCGCAGGCGGCTGGGTTCACCCCGCCGGCATTGCTGATCACGCGCACGTTCTTCTCGGCGATGGCCGGCAATAGGGGGGCCAGGACTTCGACGAAGTCGGTGGCGAAGCCAGCATTCGGGTCCTTCAGACGCGCCCCGGCCATGATCGACATGGTGATCTCGGCCAGGTAGTCGAAGACCAGGTAATCCAGCTTGGCGCCATGCACCAGCTGGGCGGCAGCGGTGGAGGTGTCGCCCCAGAATGCAGAGGCGCAGCCGATGCGTACGGTTCTAGTCATTGGAGTATTCCGCAGCACTGTTGGGTGATGGATCGAACACTACCAAGCAAGCGCTTGGTTGAAAAGTGCCTGCCAGCGTCTTTTTCACCCGAGCGCTTGCTTGGGCGCATTGGCCAGCATAGATTTCGTTAATCAAGACAGAGACTTGCGAACCATTCTTAAGTTGAAATGGCTGAGCGCAGCGGGGAAACCAATGAGCCTTGACGACGAAAAAGCCCAGGCGGTGATGCAGGAACTGGTTGCCAGTGGCCAGATCACCGACCCTGAAAGTGCCCGCGGCAAGCTGCTGCAGACCGCCGCCCACCTGTTCCGCAGCAAGGGCTACGAACGCACCACGGTGCGCGACCTGGCCAGCGCGGTAGGCATCCAGTCCGGCAGCATCTTCCACCACTTCAAGAGCAAGGATGAGATCCTGCGTTCGGTGATGGAGGAGACTGTCCTCTACAACACCGCGCTGATGCGTGCCTCGCTGGCGGAGGCCGGTGACTTGCGTGAGCGGGTGCTGGCGCTGATCCGCTGCGAACTCCAATCCATCATGGGCGGCACCGGCGAAGCCATGGCAGTGCTGGTGTACGAGTGGCGTTCGCTGTCGGAGGAAGGGCAGCAGTACATCCTCCAGCTGCGCGAGGCCTATGAGCAACTCTGGCTGGGCGTCCTGGGCGAAGCGCGGGCCGAAGGCTACTTCACTGCCGACCCGTTCATCCTGCGACGTTTCCTCACCGGCGCCTTGAGTTGGACCACCACCTGGTTCCGCCCGGAAGGTCCGATGACGCTCGACCAACTCGCCGAGCAGGCGCTGTCGCTGGTGATCAAGGACGCCTGACGGCAAATGTGATGTCCGTCACGTCTCGTTCGGGAGAACGTGGGTAGTTGCAACCTTAATCACGTACTCTGCGGCGCAGTGCCGTAACTGCAGGGAGCAGCTGTAGAGATGGAAGTTTGCAGGGGGTTGTCCCTGAAGGCGTTGTGGGTTGCCGTAGTCCTGCTGATTTCAGCGCCTGTGGTGGCGTCGCAGACCGTGCAGGTCGCCGGCGCGCATTTCCCACCCTATGTGATCAAGCCGGAATCGGCCGAAGCCAGTGGCCTGCTGCTGGACATGCTCGCTGCACTCAATGAGTTGCAGTCGGACTATCGCTTCGTCGTGCGGCCGACTGCCATTCCCCGCCGATTCCGGGATTTCCAGGAAGGAAAGATCGACCTCGCGGTATTCGAAAATCCGGATTGGGGTTGGCAGGGGATTCCTGGCGCACGGATCGACCTGGGTCTGGAAGATGCCGAAATCTTCGTCGCCAAGGCTCAGCAGGGTCGTGACCAGCACTATTTCGCCAAGCTGACCGGCAAGCGCCTGGCACTCTACAACGGCTATCACTACGGCTTCGCCGGCTTCAATCCCGATCCTGAATTCCTCCAGCGCGAGTTCGACGCGAAGCTCACCTATTCCCATGACAGCAATCTGCGCATGCTGCTGCGGGATCGGGCGGATATCGCCTTGGTGACTCGCTCTTACTTCAGCGTCTACCTGGAGCAGAACCCGAGCCTGGCCGGCAGCTTCCTGGCCAGCGAACGGCTGGACCAGAGCTATCACCACTACGCCGTGTTGCGGCCGGGAGCGCCCATCAGCGCCGCGCAGTTTTCCGCCCTGCTGGACAAGCTACGCAGCGGCGGCCAGTTGCAGCGGATATTCGGGCGATACGGGGTGGTGGTCAGACCAGCCGCAACGGATAGCTCAGTAGCAACAGATGGCAGAGATTGACCCCCAGGTGCAGCGCAATGGCCAACGAGAGTCGGCCGCTGTAGTGGAACGCCAGGCCGTAACCCAAGCCGGCAACTGCCGCGACTAGCGCGAACAGTGGACTGAAGGGCAGGTGGACGGCCCCGAAGATCGCCGCCGTGAGCAGCACGCCCTTGCGCCCACCCAGCCAGGAAACCAGCATGGGCTGGAGCAGGCCGCGAAACACCAGTTCTTCCGCAAGCACCGTGGCCAGCAGGTTCACCGCCAGCCATTCCCAGATCATTTGCGGCCATTTCGGCTGCCAACCCACCAAGCCAATTGCCACGGCCAATGCTGGCACCAGCAACAGCGTTGCCAGCACAGCGATCGCTGCCCGCTGCGGGGCCGGCGCGGGTAGTGCCGGACGGCCCAACCAGCAGGCAAGCAGCGTCATGCCCACCAGCAACTTGTCCCAGGACAGGCGCAAGGAATAGGGCGGAGTATCGGGGCTCAATTGCTGTGGGTCAGCCAGGACCAGCGGGCTGAAGCCCGGCACCAGATGGGCAGCCAACGCGATGGAGGAAAGCAGGGTTACCGTCAGCCAGAGCCGGGCTGGCAAGTGGTGTTCGGCGAGAACCCAGCCGGAGAAGGCGACCCCCGCCAGCAGCGCCCCCACCTCCACGCCACCCAGGCCCTGCCCGAGCGCCAGGACGACGAGCGGAAACAGCAGTTGCAAATGAAGCGGCATGCCACTTCCCTGTGGTGATGCCGCAGTCTGTTCTTCAGAAGAGGGCACGGGCTCAGCGGTCCTTGGCTTCCTTGGCATCCATTTCGGCATTGCGCTCGCGGATGCGCTTGAGTTGCTCTTCGGTCAGCGGCAGTTTCTTTGCCGTATCACGCAACACCATCAGGCTACCGACTATGGAGCCGATGGCCAGGACCAGTATCAGCCAGGCATACCAGGGCATGATCATCTCCCGTGGAAAGGGGTGGTTACTCTATTCGATTGTGCGCGCCTTTCCACGTTCCCGAGAATCATTCATTTCGATAGGCGGCTGCACACGGGCCGCCTTCACGTCAGCGGGAGCTGCATTCTCCGGCCTGTTCTGCCGGTACCTCCAGTAGACGGGCGCGCAACGTGTCGTACGTCCAGTTGAACACCAGGGTGTAGGGCAGGAAGAACAGCAGCAGACCGATATCCAGCACGAAGGCCTCCAGCAGTCCGATCGACAGCCACCACGCCGCCAGCGGTACCAGCACCAGAATCAGGCCCAGTTCGAACAGCAGGGCATGGACTATTCGTACCAGCAAGGAGCGCTGGAACCCCAGGCGCCCCTGGGCCCGGTCGAACAGGCTGTTGAAGAGCATGTTCCAGAGCATCGCCACGGTTGAGAACATCAGGGTCAGCGCACCCATGTGCGCCAGCGACTTGCCCAGTACCAGCGACAGCACGGGCGCGGTCAGCAGCACGGCCAGGCCCTCGAAGGCCAGGGCATGGAAAACCCGCTCCTTGATGGATTTGTTCAGGGCGGCGGTGGTGGTGGTCCGGGTCATGGTGCTCTCCTGGCTCCCAGTGAAAACATGCCCTGTATTCTCATCGGTTGATGGGATAGGGTTAAGTGAGATGCCATCGGGAAAACCGATATGAACTACTCCCCTGAATCCCTTGAAGCCTTTGCCCAGGCGGTCGCCCTTGGCTCCTTCAGTGGCGCCGCGCGCAAGCTGGGCAAAAGCCAGTCCACCGTCAGTGAAGCCATCGCCCGGTTGGAGATCGACCTTGGGCTGGAACTCTTCGATCGCAGCAGCCGCCAGCCGCAACTGACCGATGCCGGCCGCGCCCTGCTGGGGCGGGTCGAGGAGATCCTCGCCGCATCCGACCGCTTGCAGCACGCTGCGGCGCAATTGGCTGGCGGGTTGGAACCACGGGTCAGCCTGGCGCTGTCGGACGCCTACCAGTCGGCGCAGTACGAAGAGCGCCTGACGGAACTGGATCAGCGCTATCCCGACCTCGAATTCGAATGCCTGATCGCCGAGCATCACGACGTGATCGAACTGGTCGTGCAAGGGCGCGCCACCCTGGGCCTGCTGGCGGCACAGGGCAGCTATCCGCCGGAGGTGGGCTCGGCGACCGTGGCCGAGCGGGCGGACTTCGGCTTGTTCGCGGCCCGGGAGCACCCCCTCGCGCAGCTGGCCGATGTACGCGAGAGCGACCTCGCCGGCTGGCGGCTGCTGCGCCTGAATACCGTGGGCGACGCCATGGCGCTGGATGACGGGCTTCCGTTCAGCGGCGGCCGCTGCTGGTCGGCGCCGAGCTACCTGATGTTGCTGGATATGGCCAGCAACGGTTTCGGCTGGGCCGAACTGCCACGCTGGCTGGTCAGCGGCTACGCCAATGGGCGTCTGAAGGAATTGCAGGTGCCCGGCTGGCCGCGCAGTCAGGCGGTGGATGTGGTCTGGTCCCGCCAGCGTCCGTTGGGGCCGGCGGCGAGCTGGTTGTTGGAGCGCCTACTGGACCGTCCGGCAGCGCGCTGAGACCGTTCTGGTAGCCTTGGCCCCGGTTATTCAAGGAGGAAGGACATGCAGATTCCCGTCACCATTCAAGCCGGGTTCTGGGGTTGGCTGGCCGCCAGCAGCCTGCTGATCGGCGCCGCCATCGGCTTCCTGGTGAAGCTGCCGCAGAAGGTGGTGGCCTCGATCATGGCCTATGGCAGCGGCGTGCTGGTCGCTGCCCTCTGCTTTGGCCAGATTCCCGAAGCCGAACGAATTGGCGGACTTTGGCCAACTATGGCGGGGCTGCTGGCTGGTGGTGCCGTGTTCGTCCTGGCCAGCCAGTACATCGATCGCCTGGAACGCCACCATCGAGGTAAAAGCAGCAACGGTGGTAGCGGTATGGTCGCCTTGCTGATCGCCGTCGGCGCCTTTCTCGATGGCATTCCCGAATCCCTCGGCCTGGGGTTGGGTCTGCTGGATGGTGGCGAGGTCAGCCTGCTGATGCTGGTGGCGATCTTCCTGGCCAACCTGCCCGAGGGCCTGGCCAGCGCCGCCGGGCTGCGCGAGGAGAAGCGCAGTGGCTGGGTGGTGTTCGCGCTCTGGGGCGTGATCGCGTTGCTGTCCGGACTGGCGGCTATGGCCGGTCCAGGGCTGTTCGCCGACCTTCAGCCCCACTGGCTGGCCTTCGCCTTGGGTTTCTCGGCGGGGGCGGTGCTGTGCATGCTGGTGGATACCCTGATTCCCGAAGCCTTCGAAAGCACCCATGCCTGGACGGGGCTGATCACACTGGCGGGGTTCATGACGGCTTTCGCGCTCGACCACATCGTGTGAGAGCCGGCCTACTCGCTGCTGCGCGTCTGAAATACTGCGTTGAAAACGGCTTCGAAATGCTCATTTACAGCTCGTAGACTCCGCTTTCTCAGCCGTTTTCGCCTTGTCTTTCCATAGCTCGCGAGCGCGTAAACAGGCTCCATGAGGCAGCGGCGCGCGCCGGCTTCCGCTACAATGCGCGCCGTTTCCGATTCGTATGAGATTTCCTCCATGTCCGCCTGTCAGACGCCGATCATTGTCGCCCTCGACTTTCCCACCCGCGAAGCTGCCCTGCGGCTGGCTGAGCAGCTGGATCCCAAGCTGTGCCGGGTCAAGGTGGGCAAGGAGCTGTTCACCAGCTGCGCAGCCGAAATCGTCTCGACCCTGCGTGACCGGGGCTTCGAGGTTTTCCTCGACCTGAAATTCCACGACATCCCCAACACCACGGCAATGGCGGTGAAGGCTGCTGCCGAGATGGGCGTGTGGATGGTCAACGTGCACTGCTCGGGTGGTCTGCGCATGATGGCCGCCTGCCGCGAGACCCTGGACAAGTTCAACGGCCCCAAGCCGCTGCTGATCGGCGTGACCGTGCTGACCAGCATGGAGCGCGAAGACCTGGCCGGCATCGGCCTGGATATCGAGCCGAAGGAGCAGGTGCTGCGCCTGGCAGGTCTGGCCGACAAGGCCGGCATGGATGGTCTGGTGTGCTCGGCCCAGGAAGCCACTGACCTCAAGGCCGCCTATCCGCGCCTGCAACTGGTGACGCCCGGCATCCGCCCGGCCGGCAGCGCCCAGGATGACCAGCGCCGCATCCTTACCCCGCGCCAGGCCCTGGATGCCGGCTCCGACTATCTGGTGATCGGCCGCCCGATCAGCCAGGCTGCTGACCCGGCCAAGGCGCTGGCGGCAGTCGTCGCCGAACTGGCCTGATGCCGAAGGTGCGCTGCGCAGGCAGCGCACCTTTCATGCAATTCAGCGCACTTTCAACACCAGTTTTCCGAAGTTCTCTCCGCTGAACAGCTTGCCCAGGGTCTCCGGGAAGCTTTCCAGCCCCGTCACCACATCTTCCTTGCTCTTCAAGTCGCCACTGGCCAGCCAGCCGGCGATGTCCTTGACCGCCTCGCCGAAGCGCGGCGCGTAATCGAACACCACCATCCCTTCCATGCGTGCGCGGTTGACCAGCAGCGCCAGGTAGTTGGCCGGGCCTTTCACCGCTTCCTTGTTGTTGTACTGGCTGATGGCCCCGCAGATGACGATGCGCGCCTTGCGGTTGATGCGGGTGAGCACGGCATCGAGGATCTCGCCGCCAACGTTGTCGAAGTAGACGTCCACGCCCTTGGGGCATTCACGCTTGAGGGCAGCGTGGAGGTCCTCGGCCTTGTAGTCGATGGCGCCGTCGAAGCCCAGTTCTTCCACCAGGTAGCGGCACTTGTCGGCACCGCCGGCGATGCCCACTACGCGGCAACCCTTGATCCGTGCGATCTGCCCGGCAACGCTGCCCACTGCGCCTGCGGCGCCGGAAATGACCACGGTTTCCCCGGCTTTGGGCTGGCCGACGTCGAGCAGGGCGAAGTAGGCGGTCATGCCGGTCATGCCCAGGGCGGAAAGGTAGAGGGGCAGGGGAGCCTGGTTCGGGTCCACCTTGTGGAAGTCGCGCGGCTCGCCCAGGAAGTAGTCCTGCACGCCCACCACGCCGCTGACGTGATCGCCCACCTTGAAGTCCGGGTGCGCGGAAGCCACCACCTTGCCGATGCCCAGGGCGCGCATCACCTCGCCTATCGCCACGGGTGCGATGTAGGAGCGGGCGTCGTTCATCCAGCCGCGCATGGCCGGGTCCAGGGACAGATAGAGGTTCTCCACCAGTACCTGGCCAGCAGCGGGTTCGCCAGCTGCGGTTTCCACATAGGAGAAGGTCTCGCGAGTGGCCGGACCGACCGGGCGTTGGGCGAGGAGGAACTGGCGATTGAGCGGGGACATGGCAGGAACTCCGGGAAAGGAAAGTCTTGGTGATAGTTCCTCGTCACAGCCAGGGCAAGTCCGTTGGCCGGGCGGAATGTGCAGGCATGGATAATCGTGATCCTGCATGCCGAGGTTCATCATCGATCTGGATGGTGTGCTCACCAGAGCCCTGATGATGCTGACGCCCGGTGCCCGTCACTGACTAGACTTCGCCACAGTTTCCATTCCCGTCGAGGATTCACAGATGAGCATGCAGTTCTCCGGCCAGGTTGCCCTGGTGACCGGCGCCGCCAACGGTATCGGCCGCGCCACTGCCCTGGCGTTTGCCGCCGAAGGTCTGAAGGTGGTGGTTTCCGACGTGGACGCTGCCGGTGGCGAAGGCACCGTGGAGCTGATTCGCGCCGCCGGTGGCGATGCGCGCTTCATTCGCTGCGACGTGACCCGCGATGCGGAAGTGCAGGCACTGATGGCGGGTGTCGTAGCTGCCTACGGCCGCCTTGATTACGCCTTCAACAACGCCGGCATCGAGATTGAAAAGGGCAAGCTGGCCGAGGGCAGCGAGGCCGAGTTCGATGCCATCATGGGCGTCAACGTGAAGGGCGTGTGGCTGTGCATGAAGTACCAGATCCCGCTGTTGCTGGCACAGGGCGGCGGCGCCATCGTCAACACCGCCTCGGTGGCGGGGCTGGGTGCCGCACCGAAGATGAGCATCTACGCCGCTTCCAAGCACGCGGTGATCGGCCTGACCAAGTCGGCGGCCGTCGAGTACGCGAAGAAGAAGGTACGGGTGAATGCCGTATGCCCGGCGGTGATCGACACCGATATGTTCCGCCGTGCCTACGAGGCTGACCCGAAGAAGGCCGAGTTCGTCGCCACCATGCACCCGGTGGGACGCATCGGCAAAGTGGAGGAAATCGCTGCGGCGGTGCTCTACCTCTGCTGCGACGCGGCAGGCTTCACCACCGGTCATGCCTTGGCCGTGGATGGCGGGGCCACGGCAATCTGATTGCCGAATCCCTTGTGGGAGCGAATTCATTCGCGATTGAAATCGCTCCCACATAAAAGAGAAAGGCGCCAATCGGCGCCTTTCTTCATTTTTGCTTGCCGCTGTCCCAGTTGAGGATCAGCAGGGTCAGCACTCCGGCGATCAGGCCCCAGAAGGCTGAGCCGATCGAAAGCAGCGTCATGCCCGAGGCGGTGACCATGAACGTGATCAGCGCCGCCTCGCGCTCCTTGGGCTCTTGCATGGCTGCAGTCAGGCCATTGCTGATGGAACCGAACAGCGCCAGGGCGGCGATGGACAGCACCAGCTCCTTGGGAAATGCGGCGAACAGCGCCGCCAGGGTTGCGCCGAAGGTCCCTGCAATGCCATAGAAAATCCCGCACCAGACCGCGGCCGTGTAGCGCTTATTGCGGTCTTCATGGGCGTGGGGACCTGTACAGATGGCCGCGCTGATGGCCGCCAGGTTGATGCCGTGGGAGCCGAACGGCGCCAGCAGCAGCGACGCGATGCCGGTGACCGAGATCAGCGGCGAAGCGGGTACCTGGTAACCGTCGGCGCGCAGCACGGCGATGCCGGGGATGTTCTGCGATGCCATGGCCACCACGAACAACGGGATACCGATGCTGATCACCGCCGTGACGGAGAAGTCCGGCGTCGTCCAAACCGGTTCGGCCAGGGCGAACTCGAAGCCGCTGAAATCCAGCAGACCGAGAACGGCCGCCATCACGCAGCCCACCAGCAGCGCCACCAGTACGGCGTAGCGCGGTTGCAGGCGCTTGAACACCAGGTAGCTGAAGAACATTGCCAGCACCAGGGCGGTGCGGTGCTGGGCGGCGATGAAGATCTCGCTGCCGATCTTGAACAGGATGCCCGCCAATAACGCAGCTGCCAGTGACCCCGGCAGGCGACGCATCAACCGCTCGAAACCGCCGGTCAGACCCACCAGGGCGAGCAGGGCGGCGCAGACGATGAAGGCACCGATCGCCTCGCCGTAGCTCACGCCCGGCAGGCTGGTGATCAGCAGGGCAGCGCCGGGCGTGGACCAGGCAACGACTATGGGCGTGCGGTAGCGCAGCGAGAGTCCGATGGTGGTCAGCGCCATGCCAATCGACAGCGCCCAGATCCAGGAGGAAATCTGCGCGCTGCTGAGCCCAGCAGCCTGCCCCGCCTGGAACATCAGCACCAGGGAGCTGGTGTAGCCGGTGAGCATGGCGATGAAACCCGCCACGATGGCCGACGGCGAGGAGTCGGCCAGGGGGCGAAGGCGCGTGGGATTGGCCGGGGTTTCTGAAGTTGAGGTCATCAGATCTTTCCGTGGACGTCGACCAGGATGGGGTAGAGCGAGGCCACCAGCAGCAGGGCCATGCCGATGTTGAACAGGCGCAGTATGCGCGGTTCGGACAACCAGCGGCGCAGCAGGCTGCCGGCGACCGTCCAGAGTCCGACACTGGGGCAGTTGACCAGGGCGAACAGGGCGGCAATCAGGACCACATTGACCACGAAGTTGTCCTGCGGCGTGTAGGTGGTGATGGCGCCGATGGCCATGACCCAGGCCTTGGGGTTGACCCACTGGAAGGCCGCGGCCTGGAGGAAGGTAAAGGGCTTCGGCCGCTTCTCGGAGTTGCTGGCATCTGGTGCGCCGGAGCCGGCGATCTTCCAGGCCAGGTAGAGCAGGTAGGCGGCGCCGATATAGCGCAGCGCGGTGTAGAGCATGGGGACCTGCTGGAATACCTGGGACAGCCCCAGGCCGACACACATCACCAGCACCATGAAACCGAGGCTGATGCCGAGCATGTGCGGCACGCTGCGACGTACCCCGAAGTTCACCCCGGAAGCGAGAAGCATCATGTTGTTGGGGCCGGGCGTCACGGAGGTGACGAAGGCGAAGAGGATGAAGGCGAAGATCAGTTCCAGGCTCATGGCGGTCACCTTGTCGTTGTGTCGGCAGACTAAGGCCATGTGCCTTGCAACGTCCCAATACAGCAACGCGCGGGTTGAGCAATACAGTCGGTTGGCACCCTGGGTATCTGCGGCTACTGTGATGCTTTCGCCGCCTGGAGTGACGCACATGGACGAGAACCCCTACGCCGCCCCTCGGGTGGATCTGGTGGAAGACGTGGGGCCCCGCCAGATGAACGGCTGGACGCCGGGGCATTTGAGACTGATGGGCTGGCTGAGCCTGGCCTGTGCAGTGGGTACCCTCATCCTTACGGGGGTTGCCGTGGCCGCCGGGGCTACCGAAGACCTCCTGATGACCCGTCTCTCCGACTGGATCGGCGCGGCGCTGACGCTGTTGGGCTGCTACTTGCTGATCCGCCTGAAGCTGTTTGCCGAGGCGCGCTTTTCTGCCGAGGGGCTGGCGCCGCCGGTCTGGGCGGTCATCTTCGGGAGCCTGGCGATCGAGTGGCTGGATGTCCTGATGGGCGATGCCAGCACCGAACCGGGCTGGCCCATGTTGTTCTACTTCGGTGCGATTGCCGTGCTCGGCGCTTTGACCGCCTGGCTCGGGGTGCGCCTGCTCAAGGTGCAGAACGCCTATCCGGCGTTCCGGGTGATGGGCTGGCTGGACCTGGTGGGCGGCATCATGATGGCCACCATCGTATTGATGTTATTGGGTTTGCTGCCGCTGATCGCCGGCAATCTTGCGATGATGCTGGTGTTCTTCCGCGGTGCGCGGGAACTGGAGTCGTCCAGCTAATCCTCGGCAGCTTCCGTCTGCCGCGCGGTGCAGAGCGCCTGGTTGACTTCCAGCCAGCCTCGCACCGCTTCTTCCCCGGCCTCGCCAAAGGCGCGTTGCAGCAGTCGCGCTTGTTCCCGGCGCAGGGCCTGTTCCAGTCTGGCGCCTTCGGCGGTGAACCCCAGCAGGCGCTTACGTTTGTCGTCGTCGGCAGCGACGCTCTCCACCAGTTTCATCTCGATCAGCTGTCGCAGCGGCGTGTTCAGCGCCTGCTTGGTCACGCCCAGGTAGCCCAGCAATTCCTTGACGCTCAGCCCGGGGTACTTGGCGATGAAGAACAGGATGCGATGGTGCACCCGCGAGAGGCCTCGACGGGCGAGGATTTCGTCCGGCTTGCTGGTGAAGGCCTGGTAACCGAAGAAGAAGGCTTCCATGGCGGCTTGCTGAATGCTGGGATTTTTCAGGTCAAGCATATTGACGTATCTGTCGTGGTCGTCGTAGTTTCGGTCAAGCAGTTTGACTTAATTTCCTCGCTTCCGCACCCGGTGACAATCCATGGCCTTCTCCGAACGCATCGCCCGCCTGAAAAGCTCCCTGATCCGCGAAATCCTTGCCGCCGCCCAGCGTCCGGAAGTGATGTCCTTCGCCGGAGGCCTGCCGGCCGAGCCGATGCTGCCGAAAGTGGATTGGGACGAGATGCCGGCCAGCATGGGCCAGTACGGCATGAGCGAGGGCGAACCGGCACTGCGCGAGGCCATCGCCGCCGAAGCGCGTGCCCTTGGCGTACCTTGCGACGCGAGCCAGGTATTGATCGTCAGCGGCTCGCAGCAGACCCTCGACCTGGCGTCCAAGCTGTTCATTGACCCGGGCACCGAAGTACTGCTGGAAGCCCCGACCTACCTGGCGGCCCTCCAGGCCTTCCAGCTGTTCGGCGCCGATTGCATCGCCGTTCCCCAGGAAGCCGATGGCCCCGAAATCGCGGCGCTGCGCCAGCGCCTGGAACAGCACAAGCCTTCCTTCGCCTATCTGATTCCGACCTTCCAGAATCCGTCCGGCACCCGCTACAGCGAGGCCAAGCGTGACGCAGTCGCTGCACTGCTGGACGAGTTCGGCGTAACCCTGATCGAAGACGAGCCCTACCGTGAGCTGGTGTTCGACGAAGGCCGCGCCACGCCCATCGTCAGCCGCCTGAAGAAGGCCAGCTGGATCTACACCGGTACCGTTTCCAAGACCTTGCTGCCGGGTCTGCGCGTGGGCTTCCTGATTGCCACCCCGGACCTCTTCCCGCACCTGCTGCGCCTGAAGCAGTCCGCCGACCTGCACACCAACCGCATCGGCCAGTGGCAGGCGCTGCAGTGGTTCGGCACTGAGCAGTACCGCCAGCACCTGGCTGAGTTGCGTGATTTCTACCGCGTGCGCCGCGATTCCATGCAAGTCGCACTGGAGGAGCATTTTGGTGATCTGGCTACCTGGGAAATTCCCCAGGGCGGGCTGTTCTTCTGGCTGACCCTGAAACAGCCGCTGGACACTCGCACGCTGCTCAAGCCGGCGCTGGAGCAGAATGTTGCCTTCATGCCGGGTGAGCCGTTCTTCATCGACCCGGACAAGCACCCGGGTCACCTGCGCCTGAACTTCAGCCATGTGGCACCCGAGCGCCTGGGCGAAGGTCTGAAGCGACTCGCAGGCGTCATCCGCCAGGCCCAGGCCGCGGAAGCTGCCTGACCACAGAGGAGTAGAGCGATGTACAAGGTTCACGGCGACTACAAATCCGGCAACTGCTACAAGGTCAAGCTGATCCTCAACCTGCTTGGCCTGCCGTATCAGTGGGTGCCGGTGGACATCCTCAAAGGCGAGACCGAGCGACCCGAATTTCTCGAGAAGAACCCCAACGGCAAGATCCCGGTACTGGAGTTGGAAGACGGCACCACGCTCTGGGAATCCAACGCCATCCTGAACTTCCTCGCCGAAGGCAGCGCCCTGTTGCCCGCGGAGCCGCGCCTGCGCACCCAGGTGCTGCAATGGCAGTTCTTCGAGCAGTACAGTCACGAGCCCTATGTCGCTGTGGCGCGCTTCATCCAGCTCTACAAGGGCATGCCGGAAGATCGCCTGGAAGAGTACAAGGTCTGCCAGGTGCGCGGGAACAAGGCGCTGAAGGTGATGGAGAAGCAACTGCAGCGCACGCCGTACCTCGTGGGGGATCGCTATTCCATCGCCGATATCGCCCTCTATGCCTACACCCATGTGGCCCATGAAGGTGGATTCGACCTGTCCGGCTACCCGGCGATCCTCGCCTGGCTGGATCGCGTGGCCAGCCATCCGCGGCATGTGGGGATGTTCGACTGAGGTTTTCTGGTCCACGAAGAAGCCGGCGCAAGCCGGCTTCTTCGTTTCTGGCGGACAGCGGGCGCCTGGCGGACCTCCGTTGCTCTGGACTGTTCGGTGTTCCCTATCAGCGAACCCGCACGGTGAATCGAAAACCTGTTCACGTCTCAGCTGCAGGTTGTTCTCATCTTATTGATTGGAA
Organism: Metapseudomonas resinovorans; assembly: GCF_002003485.1. Lineage (GTDB taxonomy): Bacteria > Pseudomonadota > Gammaproteobacteria > Pseudomonadales > Pseudomonadaceae > Metapseudomonas > Metapseudomonas resinovorans_D. The sequence goes on along the minus strand of NZ_BDMA01000074.1, from coordinate 54,091 downwards.
TCAAGATTTTTCCAACTGCCAGCCACTAGCCTACCGGCCGTTTCGATTTTTCAGACAACGCCGGGCGGCACGGTGAGGAGAGCAAGTGGTGTATCTCGAGTGGGAAAGTGATCTGGACACCGGCATCGAAGTCATCGATGGCCAGCACAAGCGCATCGTCGAGATGATCAATGGATTGCATGCCGCCCAATTGCGGATGGACAAGGCGGCTGTGGCACGGGTGATCGAGGAAGTGGTCGACTACACGCTGTCGCACTTCGCCTTCGAAGAAACCCTGCTGGAGGATGCCGGCTACCAGTTCAGCCGGGCGCACAAGAAGGTCCACGAACTGTTCATCCGGCGGGTCAACGTTTTCCGCACGCGTCATCAGGCCGGTGATGACGTGGCCGACGAGCTCAAGGATCTGCTTGGTCGCTGGCTGTTCAATCACATCCGCAATGACGACGCCAACTACGTCGAAGCGGTCAAGGCCAACATGCAGCAGTTGACGCGGGACGATAGCAACAGCGGCTGGCTTTCGCGCTCGATGAGGCGATTCTTCGGTTGAGAGCAGGCCACAGCCTGGTCTCCGCATTCATGGCGGACCTTCCGGCCTTGTACTAAGTTGGACGCTCCAGCCTGCCAACAGGCGTTTCCGAGAGTGTCGACCATGAAATACCGAGGCAGTTGTCACTGCGGGAAGATCGCCTTTGAGGTGGAAGGCAACCTGGAGCAGGTCATGGAGTGCAACTGCTCGTTGTGCAGCCGGCGCGGCTACCTGCTCTGGTTCGTGCCGCGCGAACAGTTCAGCTTGTCCACGCCGGAGTCGGATCTCTCAACGTACCGCTTCAACCGCATGCACATCGCCCACCATTTCTGCGCCAACTGCGGATGCGCCCCCTTCGGTGAAGCGACCGATCCCAAGGGCAAGGCCATGGCGGCAGTGAATGTCCGCTGTCTGGAGGATGTTCCCGTGGACGAGCTCAAGGTGGTGAAGGTGGACGGCAAGAGCTTCTAGTCAGAAGCTCAGGCAGCTCACCAGGCCGCTGTCGAAAAGCTTTCCCAGCGCTTCTTCGGCCTTGGCGTCATCTTCAGCGGCCAGAAGCCACTCGCCGCTTTCTCGCGCTTCCAATTGGCCGCCCAAGGCGAGGCTGTGCAAGTAAGGCAGCAGGTGCCGGGTGTTCTGGCGCGAAGCACGGATCAGTATCGGGTGGGGAGTTGCGGTCGACATGGTCCATCTCCTTCCATTCGGCATGTGATGGGGTGGTCTCTGGAATGCCAGATTGCGCGACATCCCGAAGAATCCCGATATCCAATTGCCTGGAAAAATCCCTGACCAATAGTCCCGGCAGTTTTGCGCGGAAACGAAAAAGCCGGCTTGCGCCGGCTTTTTCGGGGGACAGCGATAACTCAGTTGTTGATCAGGCTGAGGAATTCGCTGCGGGTGGCGGCGTTCTCGCGGAACTCGCCGAGCATCACCGAGGTGACCATGGAGGAGTTCTGCTTCTCAACGCCGCGCATCATCATGCACATGTGCTGGGCTTCGATGACCACGGCCACGCCCAGGGCGCCGGTGACCTGTTGCACGGCTTCGGCGATCTGGCGGCTGAGGTTTTCCTGGATCTGCAGGCGGCGGGCGAACATGTCGACGATGCGCGCAACCTTGGACAGGCCCAGCACCTTGCCATTGGGGATGTAGGCGACGTGGGCCTTGCCGATGAACGGCAGCAGGTGGTGTTCGCAGAGCGAGTACAGCTCGATGTTCTTCACCAGCACCATTTCGCTGTTGTCGGAGCTGAACAGGGCGCCGTTGGTGACTTCCTCCAGCGTCTGCTGGTAGCCGCGGCAGAGGTACTGCATCGCCTTGGCGGCGCGCTTCGGGGTATCGAGCAGGCCTTCGCGGGAGACATCCTCGCCGAGCTGGCCGAGGATCGCGGTGTAATGCTGTTCCAGGGACATGGAAATTCCTGTGGGGATTTACGCAAAGGCGCAGGGTAGGGCGCGAAGGGGCGGCTGGCAAGGGCGCCATGCGCCAGTGCGAGTCATTTTTCAGGCACGGGCAGACGGTTGGCCCAGTGCTCTGCCCAATCCGCGAGGGGCAGGCAGCGTCGCACCAGCTCTTCGCCATCCGCCGTCAGGCAGTAGCCCGCCTCGCCATTTTCCACCAGCAATGCCTGGCGCAACTCGCCCAGACGGGTGTTCAGTACCGAAGGTGACAGGCTTTCGCAGCGGGCCTGCAAGTCGCGGAACGTCGCCGGCCCCTGGTGCAGTTCCCAGAGGATGCGCAGGCTCCAACGCCGGCCCAGGAGGTCGAGCAGCGCCATGATCGGACGGCCGCTGGCAGAGCCGCGGACAGGTTGACCGGGGAGAGGTGTAGTCATGGTCATTCCTTTTGCTTCTAATTTAGTAGCGATCTTTGGATGTGGGTGCTACGTTTTCGATAGCGTATCAGCCCAACAGGAGCATCGCCATGAATGAACCCCGAATCCAGCCGGCCCAACCACCCTATGACGCTGCCATCCAGGCCGCCTTCGACCGGGTGATGCCGCCCGGTGTGCCGCCGTTGTCGCTGTTTCGCTGCGTCGCCCGCAATCCGCGGGTGTTGCAACGGATGATGGCTGGCGGACTGCTGGATCGCGGCAGCATCAGTCTGCGCGAGCGGGAACTGCTGATCCTGCGCAGCACCGCCCGTTGTGGCGCGGAGTACGAATGGGGTGTGCACGTGGCGGCATTCAACGCCAAGGCGGGATTCAGCCAGGCTCAGCTTGCTGATACCTGCCAGGTGCCTGTGCAGGCGGAGTTATGGGAGGGCTCGGAGCTGGCCTTGCTGGCGCTGGCCGATGCCCTGCACGAGCGAGCGGATATAGATGATGGGTTGTGGCAGCGGTTACGCGGGTACTTCAGTGAGGAACAACTGGTGGAGTGCGTGATGCTGGCGGGGCTCTATCACGCCGTGTCCTTCCTGGCGAAGGGGCTACGGGTGGAGCTGGAGGCGCATGCGCCGAGGTTTCCGTCAGCCCAAAAAAACAAAGCGCAGGATCTCGCGAGCTAGAGCGAGGCTGTTTTTAACGCAGCATCGCCGACGCGCAGCAGATCCGTGGTTACTCGTCGCGACCGTCGAGCATGGTCCGACGGAGCATCACATAGACAGCGCCGGTGCCACCGTGCTTCGGCAGGCAGGAGGTAAAGCCCAGCACCTGCGGGTGCTGGCGAAGCCAGGTGTTGACGTGGCTCTTGATCAGCGGCCGCTTGCCGTCCAGGCGTGCCGCCTTGCCATGGGTCACACGCACGCAGCGCACTTCGAAGCGGGTGGCTTCGGCAATGAAGTCCCAGAGTGTTTCGCGGGCCTTTTCCACTGTCATGCCATGGAGGTCGAGGCTGCCGTCGAAGCCGATCTGGCCTTGTTTGAGCTTGCGCATCTGACCTTCCTGCACGCCATCTCGGGCCCAGTGCAGTTCGTCTTCTGCGCCGACGTCGATGACGAACTGATCAGACAGGCCGTCGACCTTGACGCTGGCCACGCTGAGGGTCGCATTCTGCCGACGGTTGGCCATCTGCTTCTTGTCAGCGCGTACCTTGCCGGTGTCGGCGCGATCATTCTGGATGCGCTTCACGCCGCGCATCTGGTCGGCGAACAAGGAACTTTCGTCGTCGTTCCAGGAGTCGTTTTTCTGGGTATCGTCTTGCATGCAGGCCTCCGCGAAGGGCGGCTAGTTTACCCAAATGACTCGCTCGAGGCTCAGTCGCGTTTCTTCATCAGGTGGGGGGACATGCTGAGGCCGTCGCGGCGCCGCGAACGCCGCCGGCAGAGGCGCCAGGCGAGTATGCCGATCCAGAGGAAGAGCAGGCCGAAGAGCAGCAGTACGATCGCCGCGCCAGTGCTCTCGTTGAGGGGGCCGAGGGCAGGGGAACGGCCAAGGAGGGTGGCAGTGCCGGCCATTGCCAGCAGCACGCCGAACACGGCGAAGAGCGCGGACAGGGCCGCTGCGAAACGCCAGCGCCAGCTACCTGGGCCCCGTGGGCGGAGGCGGCGGGCATCGAAACCATCGGATAACTTCATCCGGACGTCCTCTTGCTAGATCGGGGTATGACCGGCGCCAGCTGGCGGTTGTTCCGGTCTACCCCGTCGCGGATGTCGCGGGATGTAACGACGCTTCCCTGGATTAGATAAGCGCCTTGGCCTGCGGCACCACGCTGGCGAAGTTGTCGGCGAGTGCGATCACCTCGACACGGTGCATGTCTTCCGCGCTGATGACGCCGCCGTCGACGGTCGGCAGGTCGCGGGTTGCGCAGGCGGCGCTCACCAGCGTGCAGCGATAACCATAGTCCTTCGCAGCGCGGACCGTGGTGCTGATGCTGGAATGGGTCATGAAGCCGCAGACGATCAGGTCAAGATGGCCGATTGCCTGCAGGCGATCGTGCAGGTCGGTGCCGGCGAAAGCGTTGGGCAGGCGCTTCTCGACGACGATCTCGCCCGGCAGGGGCGCGACTTCGGGCAGGTGCTCACCGCGCTCGCCCCGGGGGTCGAAGATGCCGCCAGGTACGCCAAGGTGCTTCACGTGGACAATGGCGCTACCCATGGTACGGGCAGTGGCGAGGAGGCTGGCGATTTCGCCGAGTGCGGCATCCAGGCCGGGCAGGGCGAGGACGCCACTGCGGTACTCTTCCTGAGCGTCGATGATCACCAGGGTGGCATTGTTCAGATTGGCGGGCGGATAGCCGCGGCCACTGAGCTGGAACATGGATTTCGGGGCGGACATGCGAATCTCCAGGTACGACATGGCCACCATTGTCCGCCCTGCGGCGGAATAAGTGAACCATGGACCAAGGTCCAGTTGCCCGGCCTGAGCGTGGCGACCAGCCGCCGGGCAGCGTGCATCGGGGATCGAGCCGCGGATGCGCGCTTCCGTTCGTCGGCGGTCGCGGGCTGCCCCGGGGCGGCAGGGGTGATAGAATCTGCGCCCCGTTTCCTGAGGTAGTAGCCGTGTCTGAATCCCGCTTGCGCACCCTGCGTGATTACATCCGCTGGGCTGTCAGCCGTTTCCATGCTGAGAACCTGTTTTTCGGTCACGGCACCGACAACGCCTGGGATGAGGCTCGCCAACTGGTACTCGGCGCGCTGCACCTGCCCTACGAGATTTCCGACAGCTACCTGGATTGCCGGCTGGAAGAAGACGAATGCGCCCGCCTGCGCGAGTTGCTGCACCGGCGTATCGAAGAGCGCGTGCCGGTGGCCTACCTACTCGGCGAAGCCTGGTTCTGTGGAATGCCCTTCGTGGTCGACGAGCGGGTACTGGTGCCGCGTTCCCCGATCGCTGAACTGATCCAGCAGCATTTCGCGCCCTGGCTGCCCCAGGAGCCGGCGCGCGTGCTCGACCTCTGTACGGGCTCGGGCTGCATCGGCATTGCCTGCGCCCATACCTTCCCCGAAGCCGAGGTGGTGCTGGGCGATCTATCGTTCGACGCGCTGGAAGTGGCCAACCTGAACATCGAGCGCCACAGCCTGGAGGATCGGGTCTATACCGTGCAGGGCGATGGTTTCGATGGCTTGCCGGGGCAGCGTTTCGACCTGATCGTTTCCAATCCGCCTTACGTGGATGCCGAAGACTTCGCCGACATGCCGGCCGAATACCAGCATGAGCCCGAACTGGGCCTGGCTTGCGGCAATGATGGGCTGGACCTGGTGCGGCGCATGCTGGCCGAAGCGGCCGATCACCTGACCGAGAAAGGTTTGCTCATTGTGGAAGTGGGCAACAGTCAGGTGCATGTGGAGGATATCTACCCGGAGGTGGACTTCCTCTGGCTGGACTTCGAGCACGGTGGCCACGGCGTGTTCATGCTCAGCGCCAAGCAGTGCCGGGAGCACCAGACGCTGTTCCGTTCGCGCTTGAATCCCTGACCCTTCGGGTCAGCGGGTTGTGATCCAGATCAGCAGGCCAGCCTGGAAGACCGCGAAAACCACCAGACATGCGATGGTGAAGCGCAGTCCACTGTCCTCTCGCTTGTAGACGGCGATGCGTTCTTCCAGTTTGCGAATCTCCACTTCCTGCCGATGCAGGTTCTGGTCGGCCTGTTCGAGCATTGCCGCGGCTTCCTGCAGCCCCACCATCTGGACCTTCTCGCGGTGCCAGTCACCGTGCAGCTCACTGACCCGGCCGGCGCCGTAACTGGCTTTGAGCTGTAGGTTGTCCAGGTATTCGATCCCGAAGCCTTGCGCCTTGAGCACATGGTCGCGGCGCAGGCGCGTTTCGCTGTCCAGGGCATCCTTGGCGGGCAGGGCGCCACCTTCGACGCGATAGTGCGCCCAGTTCTGCTTGGCCCAGGCGATGCCCTGAGCCAGGAGGAAACGTCCCAAGCCGCGGTTTTGCGGTTCCAGGTTCAACCCGTTGTCCGGGCCGAAGCGAACTTCCTTGCTGCGGTGGTCCACCCAGACTTCCAGAAGGTTCTGCTCCTTGCGCACTTTCTGCCCGGGAAGTCCGACGCTCAGGCGCAGCACGCTCTGCTCCTTGCTGTGGCGTTCCACGCGTCCGAGTTCGACGAAGCGCAGCGGGCGTGAGCCGGTGTGCCGGTCGATGGGGAGGGGCGCAAGGCGCAGCAGGTCGAAGTGTTCGGCCGCCAGCTCGGACCACGGATGGGGCTTGGGCTCGGCTTCTTCGACGCTCTGCTGTTCGGCTGGGCTTTCGGTCATCGGGAATTACCTTGTAAGGGCCGGTGACGATGGATCTGGTACGTCAGTGCATATTCTGTATGCAATTGCCCTTGCAAGGCGAGATTTCCTACAGAACCTTTCGCCTTTATCGACTGATCTTCGAGTTTCTGGAGTCGAACTGCTGGTGAATGAACGCCAGGATACGTTCGCCCAGTTCCCGCGCCAGGGGCAGGTTCGGGTTGCCGTAAGACGCCAGTTGCTGCCCCATGTCCATGGGTACGATGCGCAACATGTGGTTCATGCCTTCGATGATCGCCAGCTCCGCATCGGGCCGTGCGGCCTTCAGCTGCTCCGCGTCGCTCACGCTGACCTGGATATCGTGGCTGCCCTGCAGGATAAGCGCCGGGATACGCAGCCGACCGAAGGCTTCCGACGGGTCCTGGCGGAACAGGGAAATCAAGTAAGGCTGCACGCTGGGCCGGAACAGCACTTCCAGCGATTGCGGCACCTCGGGCACTTGCTGGCCTGCGCGCAGACTGGCCAGCAAGGCTTCGCTTTGGTGCAGAAGTGGCGGCGGCAGGCGGCTCTGCAACTGGTCACGCAACAACTGGTCGATGGGGCGGGCACTGCCGGAGATGCTCACCAGCGCATCCGCGCCGGCCGCTTCCGCTGCCAGGCTGGCAATCAGCGCGCCCTCGCTGTGGCCGATGAGGATGAGTTGCGAGAAGCGCGGGTCTTGTTTCAGGCGTTGGCCCCAGGCCGCCGCATCGCGGGCATAGAGCTCGATGCTGAGCTGGCGTTCGTCGGTGCCGGCGTCCTGGCTACCGGCGATGCCGCGCTTGTCGTAGCGCACGCTGGCGATGCCATTGCGGGCGAGCAGTTGGGCGAGTTTCTTCAGGCTGTCGTTGCGTCCGCCGAGTGGGTTGTTGCCGTCGCGGTCGGTGGGACCGGAGCCGGCGATGATCAGCGCCACCGGCACGGGTTGATCGGTCTTCGGGCGAAGCAGGGTGCCGCGCAGTACGCCGCTGCCGGTGTCCAATTCGACGGGACGTTGCAGCACGCTCTGGGGGGCGGCCTGGGCCAGGCTGGCGAGGAGGGGGATGAGTAGAAGGAAGAATCGCAGCATCGGGGCGGAGTCGGTTGGCGGTTGGCGGGTTGGACGCAACTGGCGGCGCAAGGTTCGAGGGGTGAACTGGCCAGGCGCCGCGGGTATACTGCTCGACCTTCGAATCGAGGCCCATTTCTGCGGAGCACTGTGCATGTCCGGCAACACCTACGGCAAGCTGTTCACCGTCACCACCGCTGGCGAAAGCCATGGTCCGGCGCTGGTCGCCATAGTCGACGGCTGCCCGCCGGGGCTGGAACTGTCCCTCGAGGACCTGCAACGTGATCTCGATCGCCGCAAGCCGGGCACCAGCCGCCATACCACCCAGCGCCAGGAAGCCGACGAGGTGGAAATCCTCTCCGGCGTGTTCGAAGGCAAGACCACCGGGTGCGCCATCGGCCTGCTGATCCGCAACACCGACCAGAAGTCCAAGGACTATTCGGCGATCAAGGACTTGTTCCGCCCGGCCCACGCCGATTACACCTACCACCACAAATACGGCATCCGCGACTACCGTGGCGGCGGCCGTTCCTCCGCGCGGGAAACCGCCATGCGCGTGGCCGCCGGTGCCATCGCCAAGAAATTCCTGGCTACCCAGGGCATCACCGTGCGCGGCTACATGAGCCAGCTCGGCCCCATCGAAATTCCCTTCAAGACCTGGGATTCGGTGGAGCAGAACGCCTTCTTCAGCCCCGACCCGGACAAGGTGCCCGAGCTGGAGACCTACATGGACCAGCTGCGCCGCGACCAGGATTCGGTGGGCGCGAAGATCACCGTCGTCGCCGAAGGCGTGCCGCCGGGGCTGGGCGAGCCGATCTTCGACCGCCTGGATGCCGAACTGGCCCATGCACTGATGAGCATCAACGCCGTCAAGGGCGTCGAGATCGGCGCCGGCTTCGACAGCGTAGCCCAGCGTGGTACCCAGCACCGCGATGAGCTGACCCCGGAAGGATTCCTCAGCAACAACGCCGGCGGCATCCTCGGCGGTATTTCCTCCGGCCAGCCGATCGTCGCCAACCTGGCGCTGAAGCCCACCTCCAGCATCACCACCCCCGGCCGCTCGATCGACATCAACGGCAACCCGGTGGACGTGGTCACCAAGGGCCGTCATGACCCCTGCGTGGGCATCCGGGCAACCCCGATCGCCGAAGCCATGATGGCCATCGTGCTGATGGACCACCTGCTGCGCCATCGCGGGCAGAACGCCGACGTGCGGGTCGATACCCCGGTGCTCGGCCAGCTGTGACCGGCAGCGCGAACGCGCTGCCCTATTGGCGGCTGTCCAGCTTCTACCTCTTCTACTTTTCCCTGCTGGGCGCCACGGCGCCCTTCCTTGGCCTGTACTTCGCGCACCTGGGCTTTTCCAGTGCGCGCATCGGCGAGCTGCTGGCCATCCCGATGCTGATGCGTTGCGTGGCGCCCAATCTCTGGGGCTGGCTGGGTGATCGCAGTGGCCGACGCCTGGATATCGTGCGCTTCGGCGCGTTCTGCACGCTGCTGACCTTCTCGCTGATCTTCGTCAGCCACAGTTACGCATGGCTGGCATTGATCATGGCCCTGCACGCGTTCTTCTGGCATGCGGTGTTGCCGCAGTTCGAAGTGATCACCCTGGCGCATCTGCGGGAGCAGGCAGCGCGCTACAGCCAGGTGCGGCTGTGGGGCTCTATCGGCTTCATTCTCACGGTGATCGGCCTGGGCACGCTGTTCGAGCTGTTCAGCCTGGATCTCTACCCCTGGGCGCTGGTCTTCATCATGGCCGGAATCGTCCTCAGCAGCTTCTGGGTACCCAATGCGGTTCCCCAGGCGCGTCCGGACACGCCGGGGCAGGGCGGTTTCCTGGCCCAACTGCGCCAGCCGGGTGTACTGGCCTTCTATCTATGTGTGGGGCTGATGCAGCTGTCTCACGGGCCTTACTACAGCTTCCAGACCATCTATCTCGAATCCCTCGGCTACTCGCGAAGCCTGATTGGCCAACTCTGGGCGCTGGGAGTTGTGGCCGAGGTGCTCCTGTTCATCGTGATGGCACGCATCCTGGCGCGCTACTCGGTGCGAGTGGTACTGCTGGCCAGCTTCCTGATCGCTGCCCTGCGCTGGTTGCTGATCGGCAACTTCGCCGACCAGTTGCCGGTGCTGCTATTCGCCCAACTGTTGCATGCCGCCACCTTCGGCAGCTTTCACGCAGCCGCCATCCATTTCGTGCAACGTCGTTTCGGACTGCGCCAACAGGGCCAGAGCCAGGCGCTCTACGCTGCACTCGCCGGTACCGGCGGAGCACTAGGTGCGCTCTACTCGGGCTACAGCTGGAGCAGCCTGGGTCCCGTCTGGACTTACGCCATCGCCAGTCTCGCGGCGCTTGCCGCAGCCGTTATCATTGCCACCCAATTGCAAGAGGAGCGGGCATGAATCGCCAGAAACTCGCCCAGGAAATCATCGACGCCGGCCGCTTCCTGTACGGTCGCGGCTGGTCGCCGGCCACCAGCAGCAACTACTCGGCAAGGCTTTCCGCCACCGAAGCGCTGCTGACCGTCTCCGGCAAGCACAAGGGTGAACTCGGCCCGGACGACGTGCTGGCCACCGACATGGATGGCAACAGCCTGGAACCGGGCAAGAAGCCATCGGCGGAAACCCTGCTGCACACCCAGCTCTATCGCTGGAAGTCGGAAATCGGTGCCGTGCTGCACACCCACTCGGTGAATGCCACCGTGTTGTCGCGCCTGACCCTGGCCGATTCGCTGGTGTTCGCCGACTACGAGCTGCAGAAGGCCTTCAGTGGTATCAGCACCCATGAATCGCAGGTGCTGGTGCCGATCTTCGACAACGACCAGGACATCGCCCGCCTGGCCACCCAGGTGCAACCCTGGCTGGACGAGCATCCGGACTGCGTCGGATACCTGATTCGGGGGCACGGCCTCTATACTTGGGGGCCGCGCATGAGCGATGCCCTGCGCCAGGTCGAAGCCTTCGAATTCCTCTTCGAGTGCGAACTGAAGACGCTCTCGATCACCCAGCGCTGAAGCTTCCTTCGCACGAAGATGCCTGACTGACAACGGTGCCGTCCGACCCGCCAGAGAGCCGGGAGGGCGCCCGCAAGGAGTACCCAGATGAGCAGCCTGACCGTCTACCACGAATCCAGCCCTGACCTACCGAACAAGGTCCTGACCCACCTGGATGACATCGCCTCGACCCTCGCGTCCGTCGGTGTGCACTTCGAGCGCTGGGAGGCTTCCGCCCCCATCGCGCCGGGTGCCAGCCAGGAAGAGGTGATCGCCGCCTATCGCCCGCAGATCGACCGACTGATGCAGGAGCAGGGCTACGTCACCGTCGACGTGGTCAGCCTGGCCAGTGACCACCCGCAAAAGGCGGAGCTGCGCGCCAAGTTCCTCGATGAACACCGTCACGGTGAAGACGAGGTGCGCTTCTTCGTTGCCGGGCGTGGCCTGTTCACCCTGCACATCGACGACTACGTCTATGCCGTGCTCTGCGAGAAGAACGACCTGATCTCCGTACCGGCGGGTACCCGTCACTGGTTCGACATGGGCGAGCATCCGCACTTCGTCGCCATCCGCCTGTTCAACAATCCGGAAGGCTGGGTCGCCCAGTTCACCGGCGACGAGATCGCCAAGCGCTTCCCGCAGCTGGAAGACTGATCCCGGCCTCTGTAGGAGCGAGCTTGCTCGCGAAGCGTTGTGATTTCGCCAGCAAGCAGGCTCCTACGACGGCACATCCGATTCATCTGGAGTTCCCATGTCCATCAAGGCCATCCTCACTGACATCGAAGGCACCACCAGCGCGGTGAGCTTCGTTTACGACGTGCTGTTCCCCTTTGCCGCCAGCCACTTGCCGGAGTTCGTCCTGACTCATGCCGACGAACCGGCGGTGTTGCAGCAGGTCGAGGCCGTGCGCGAGGAAAGCGGCGAAGCCGGCGCCAGTCTGGAACGGGTCGTGGAGATCCTCCTCGGCTGGATTGCCGAAGACCGCAAGGCCACGCCGCTGAAGGCCCTGCAGGGCATGGTCTGGGAGCAGGGCTATCGCGCCGGCCAGCTCAAGGGGCATGTCTACCCGGATGCGGTGGAAGCGCTGGGTCGGTGGAAACGGGAAGGCTACGCGCTCTACGTTTATTCCTCTGGTTCCATCCAGGCCCAGAAGCTGATTTTCGGCTGCTCCGAGGCGGGCGATCTGACCCCGCACTTCTCCGGCTACTTCGACACGACCTCTGGACCCAAGCGCGAGGCTGCGTCCTATCAGCGCATCGCCGCTGCCATCGGCCGACCCGGCGAGGAGATTCTCTTCCTCTCCGACGTGGTCCAGGAGCTGGATGCCGCCCGCGAGGCCGGCATGCAGACAATCGGCCTGGCGCGCGAGGGTGGCGTGCTCGAGGGCCACGAAACGGTGGCGAGCTTCGCGGTGATCGATCTGGCGCGTTTCTGACTCTTCCTGAAATCGTCTGACGGAGCACGAGGAAGGCTTCGATCGGCCGATCTATCCTTGGGGTGACTGCATCCACCTGGGAGCGTCCCCCCATGGATTCCTGCCTTTGCATCGATACGGATAGCCCCGCCCCGGGCCTGTACAGGGCAACCCGCGACCGGACGGTGCAACTGGCGGCCGGGCAATGACCCGCCTACTGGTCCTGATGATGGTGGCGCTGCTGGCATTGCCGGCGGCCGCTGACCAGAAGTCGGCCTGGCAGGCGCTGCGCGAGGGCAAGGCGTTTCTCCTGCTGCGCCATACCACCGCCCCCGGCACCGGCGACCCGGAAGGCTTCCGCCTGGGCGATTGCAGTACCCAGCGCAATCTCAGCGACAAGGGGCGCCAGGAAGCTCGGCGCTGGGGCAAGTTGCTGGTGCGGCGCAAGGTCGAACAGCCACGTCTCTACACCAGCACCTGGTGTCGCGCGCAGGACACCGCGCAGGAGATGGGGCTAGGGGCGGTCGAATCCCTGTCGGCGCTGGATTCCTTCTTCAGCGACCCCGACAGCCAGGCGGCGCAGACGGTGGAGTTGCGCAAGGCCATCGACAAAGTGCCCAAGGATCGCCCGGTGGTGATGGTCAGTCACCAGGTGAACATCAAGGCCCTGACCGGGGTCGCGCCCAAGAGCGGGGAGGGGCTGATCATCGAGCTGCCGCTGGCTGATCCGCCGAAGGTATTGGCGCGCGTCCGCCAGCCTTGAGTCAGATCAGCAGCAACTGGTCCTGTTCCGGCTGCAGCTTCACGCCTTCCAGCTTGAGTAGCAGTGCCTTGCGCGGCAGGCCGCCGGCATATCCGGTCAGGCTGCCATCGCGGCCGATGACCCGGTGGCAGGGAATGATGATGGAAATGGGATTGGCGCCGTTGGCGGTTCCTACCGCACGTACCGCTTTCGGATTGCCTAGTCGTTCTGCCAGTTCGCTATAGCTGGTGGTTTGACCGTAGGGAATCTGCAGGAGGGCCTGCCAGACTCGCTGCTGGAACGGGGTGCCGCGGGGAGCCAGCGATAGGTCGAAGCGTTTCAGGCGGCCCTCGAAATAGCGCTCTAGCTGGCGGCAAGGTTCGTCCAGCCGTCGTCCGGCTGCCTCCCAGCTTTCGTCCGGGTAGCCGCGTCCTTCGTTGTCCATATAGAGCATCTGCAAGCCGGACTCGTCGCCGGCCAGCAGCAGAGGGCCGGTGGGACTTTCGTGATAGCGGAAATGCATCTTCATTGCTCCTCTGCGTAGCTCTGCCAGAGATAGACGGCGGCGTAGGCGCGCCACGGGCGCCATTGCTCGGCGCGGCCGGCCAGTTCCTTCGCGCTGATCCCGCCGGGGCCCCAGAGTGGCGACTTGAGCAGGCCCAGGTCGGCGGTGGGGAAGGCGTCCGGCTGACCAAAGGCGCGCAGGGCGATGTACTCGGCCGTCCAGCGGCCGATGCCGGGCAGGGCGCAAAGGCGTTCAACCAGGGCTTCGACGCCGGCGGCCAGGCTCAGTTCCAGGCTGCCGTCGGCTACTGCCCCGGCGAATCGGCGCAATGTGTCGACACGTTTGCCGGGCATGCCGATGCCGGGTAGCGGATCGTCGGCGATGGCTTGTGGGGTAGGGAAGAGTCGCTGCGGTCCGTGGTCTTCTGCGTCCACTAGTGGCTCGCCAAGGCGCTCCACCAGGCGTCCAGCGATAGTCACGGCGGCCTTTACCGTCACCTGCTGGCCGATGATGGTGCGCACTCCTTGCTCGAATGGGTCGAAGGCGACCGGTAGGCGCAGGCCCGGAAAGCGGGCCAGCAGATCCTGTAGCAATGGATCGCGGCCCAGGTGATGGGCGATGGCGGCCGGGTCGCTGTCCAGGTCGAACATCTGGCGAACGCGCGGTGCCAGTCGGGGCGCAAGGTCCTGGGCCGAGGGGCTCAGCTCCAGCTCCAGGGCACCGGGCAGTGGTCGCAGGCGAAACCAGCCGCTGCGCTCACCCAGTCGGAAGCTGCGGCAGTAACTGTCGGAGGTCAGCTGCTCGACACCCGGTAGACGGCGCAAGGCGAAATGTTGCTGGAACTGCTTCCAGCTCCAGGGCTCGAAGTATTCAAGGCGCATGGGCTTGATGGGCTCGCGGGAATCTGGAAAGGGAGCGTTAGCGGTCATGGTGCGACGATATCCTCCTGGCGCCGCGTCGTCTCTGCAAAACTGACTTTCAAATTCTCCCGCCGCGGTTCGACCTGACATCCAAGCCACAGTAGAATGCGCGCCTTTTCATGGGGCGGTGGCACCGTCCGCTATTACAGCCAGCAGGGGAGACAACCCATGGGCGATTATCAGGAAACTCTCTACGACGGTTACGGCCAGCGCTTCCGCATGGACAAGCTGCTGCACGAAGTGCGCACGGAGCACCAGCACCTGGTGATCTTCGAGAACTCGCGCATGGGGCGTGTCATGGCCCTCGACGGCGTGATCCAGACCACCGAGGCGGACGAGTTCATCTATCACGAGATGCTCACCCACGTACCGATCCTCGCCCATGGGGCGGTGAAGAGCGTCCTGATCATTGGCGGCGGCGACGGCGGCATGCTGCGCGAAGTGAGCAAGCATCGCGATATCGAGCGCATCACCATGGTCGAGATCGATGGGACCGTGGTCGAGATGTGCAAGGAGTTCCTGCCGAACCACTCCAAGGGCGCCTATGACGATCCGCGCCTGAACCTGGTGATCGACGACGGCATGCGCTTCGTCGCCACCACCCAGGAGAAGTTCGACGTCATCATCTCCGACTCCACCGATCCCATCGGTCCGGGCGAGGTGCTGTTCTCCGAGAACTTCTACCAGGCCTGCCGCCGCTGCCTGAACGACGGCGGCGTGCTGGTCACCCAGAACGGCACCCCCTTCATGCAGCTTGGCGAAGTGCAGACCACTGCCGGCCGCATGGACAGCCTGTTCGCCGACTGGCACTTCTACCAGGCCGCCGTGCCGACCTACATCGGCGGCGCCATGACCTTCGCCTGGGGCGCTACCGACGCCGAGCTGCGCAAGCTTCCGGTGGAGACCCTGCGCCAGCGTTATGCCGGCAGCGGTATCGTGACCCGCTACTACAACCCGGAAATCCACGTCGGCGCCTTTGCCCTGCCGCAGTACGTCCTGCACGCGGTGAACAAGCCGAGCAACGATTGAGGTTGCACGGGTAAATGAAGAAGGGGCCGAAAGGCCCCTTTTTTGATTCCGCTTTTCGTAGGGTGGATGACGCTTCTTCATCCACCAGCGGTGCCCAGCTAAGCCGCCAATGGTGGACCGGTAAAGCGTGGTCCACCCTACGGATGCAGCCCACCTTCGGTCCTGGCTGGATACTCAGAATGAAAAAGCCCGGCACTTGGCCGGGCTTTTTCTTGAAGCGGCGAATCAGATCTCCGTTGGCCGTACGTAGCCGAAGAGCTCCTGGGAAAAGCGCACGCGTTCTTCCGGAGTTTCCTGGATACCCTTGGCCTTCAGCTCTTCGAGGCGGGCCTCGACGGCATGGGCACGGTGGGTCAGGCCGCAGTCGTTGGCGATCTGGATGTTCAGGCCGGGGCGGGCGTTGAGTTCGAGGATCAACGGGCCCTTGTCCTGGTCCAGCACCATGTCGACACCGATGTAACCCAGGCCGCACAGCTCGTAGCAACCGGCCGCCAACTTCATGAAGCCGTCCCAGTTGGGCAGCTGCACGCCGTCCACCGCGTTGGTGGTGTCCGGGTGTTTGGCGATCTTGTTGTTCAGCCAGGTGCCGCGCAGGGTAACGCCGGTGGCCAAGTCCACGCCGACGCCGATGGCGCCCTGGTGGAGGTTGGCCTTGCCGTTGGACTGCCGGGTCGGCAGGCGCAGCATGGCCATCACCGGATAACCCATCAGCACGATGATGCGGATGTCCGGTACGCCTTCGTAGCTGATGCTCTTGAAGATCTGGTCCGGGGTTACGCGGTACTCGATCAGCGCGCGGTCACGGTGCCCGCCGAGGGAGTAGAGACCGGTGAGGATCGAGGAAATCTGATGCTCGATTTCCTCGTGGCTGATGATCTTGCCGGAAACCGTCTTGTAGCGACCTTCGAAGCGGTCGGCGATTACCAGGATGCCGTCGCCGCCGGCGCCTTGCGCCGGCTTGATCACGAAGTCGTTACGCTCACCGATGATCTCGTCGAGCTTCTCGATTTCCTTCTCGGTGGAGATGACCCCGTACATTTCGGGTACGTGAATCCCCGCCTCGATGGCGCGCTGCTTGGTGATGATCTTGTCGTCGACGATCGGGTACAGGTGCCGTTTGTTGTACTTCAGCACGTAGTCCGCGTTTCGCCGATTGATGCCCATGATGCCTTTGGCTTCGAGGGCTTTCCACGTCTTGATCAGGCCGAACATGGCTCAGTCCTTCAGGAAGGCTTTGAAGCGGAAGAGCTCGGTCAGGCGGTAGCCGCGGTAGCGACCCATCGCCAGCATGAAGCCCACCATGATCAGCAGCACGGCCGGGAAGGTGAAGATGAAGTAGGTCAGCTCCGGCACGGTCATCAGCAGGTGCGCCAGGGTGGCCGCGACCAGGGTGCCGATGGCCACCTTGAAGGCATGGCCGCCGCCGCGCTCTTCCCAGGTGATGGACAGGCGTTCGATGGTCATGGTCAGGATCACCATCGGGAACAGGGCGACGGACAGACCGCGTTCCAGGCCGAGCTTGTGGCTCAGCAGGCTGATCACCGCGATCAGCACCACCACGAAGGTCAGCACCACCGAGAGCCTTGGCAACATCTGTAGCTTCAAGTGCTCAAGGTACGACCGTAGCGACAGGCCGAGCGCGGTGATGATGGTGAACAGCACGATGCCGAAGCCCAGTTGGGTTTCGCGGAAGGCGAGGGCGATCAGCACCGGGGTGAAGGTACCCAGGGTCTGCAGGCCGCCGAGGTTACGCAGGATCAGGATCACCAACACGCCGATCGGGATCATGATCATGATCTGGTAGGTCTGCTGGGTCTGCAGCGGCAGGCCGTAGAGCGAGTACTCGAGGAAGTCGGCGTCGGTGTTCTCGTCGGTCAGCTTGGCCAGGCGGATGGCGTTCATCTCGCTGTTGTTCATGCTGAAGGTCACCTGGACCTTTTTGCCGCCATCGACGTTGATCAGATTGTCGTCACCGGTCCACCAGATCAGGCGGTCGCTGGGCAGGCCCTGCTCGCCAGTGTCCGGATTGAAGTACAGCCAGTTCTCGCCGTTGAAGCTGCGCAGCCAGAGTTCGGGACTCTGGGCCTGCTCGCTCATCAGGCGAATGGTGTGGACGCGCTCCATCGGCACGTGGGCGATGGACAGCAGCAGCTCGATGGCCTTGGCCTTGTTCGGTGTACCGGTGTCGCCGGCCAGCAGCAGCTTGACGTTGTCATCGTTCAGGTTGTTGACCCGCTTGATGGTCTCGCTGATGAAGGTCTCGACGTCGGCCGAGTGCTGGCGGATGGGAGCCAGCAGCGCTTCGGCGGCGATTTTCTCGGGACCTTCCACCGGAATGCTGTCACGGAAGATCGGACCCTTGTCCTTGGGCTTCTCGCCGCTGTAGCGCTTGGTCAATACCAGGCGGTAGTAGAGGGTCTGGTTGCCACTGGCGCGACGGGCAGACCAGGTCACCTTACGGTTGCCGTCGGCGCGATTGATGCTCACCCCATAGTTGTTGGAAATGAAGCTCTCGTTGAGGCTGACGTAGTCCCGGTTCAGCGGCGGAACGAACATCTGGACCTTCACCGGATCGCGCGGGTTCGCCTGGAACTCGACCTTGGCGTCGATGTTCCAGAGATCGTCGGTCGCATCCTCGGTGATCGGAATGCCCTGAATGAATATCTGGTAGGCCGTTATCAGAACGCCCAGGCTCACCAACAGGGTGATCAGGACTTTCAGATGCAGGGTAAGAGAGCGCATGTGGGTTACTCGTCAGAGTTTGCGTCGGTGGCACAGCCGGGTTTGCCGGCAGCGTATTTAAGGCTCGGGTCGACCAGTGCATCGAAGCGCTTGAGCGCCTCGGAACCGATCAGAAGCGGGTATTGGAAAGCACTACGGTCGGTCAGGTTCACTTCGATCTGCCGCAGGGCCTTGCCCATGCACACCTCCAGTTCGATGACCGGGCGTGCGGTGTAGGTCTTGCCTTCCTCGGGGTCGAAGTCCCCGGCGCGGCGTTTGATCTTGCTGATGCGGGCCAGAGGACGCTCGATCGGGTGTTCGTGGGCGTCGTCGATGGCCAGGTAGAAGCGCACCCAGGGTTCGCCGTCCTTCTTGAAGCGCTTGATATCGCGCGCACTGAGGGATGCGGTCTTGGCACCGGTGTCGAGCTTGGCGGCGACCTCCAGGTCGAGATCCTTCAGCTTGGCGTATTCATTGAGACCGTAGACGGTCTTCTCAGTGGCGAAGCCAAGTCCGGGGAGGGCAAGCAGGCAGGCAAAGGGGGCGAAGGGCTTGAGTGTCATAAGTCCTTTGAGCGTAACGCGGTCATCGGTCCAGGAGCCCGGCCCACGGCCATCTTGGCTGCGGCGCCTGGTCTGGGAGTCTAGCAGGCAAGTCATTGGCGCCCAGACTGGCGCTGGCGGCGCGCATTCTAACACGCGGATTTTCCGGTGCGACAGACGCTTATGGCTTCAGGTGCTGGAGCGTGATGCGTACCCGATTTTTCAGCTATTAGACGGATTGTCGACAATTGGTCGGTGATTGTTTGACATGTCCGGGTTGGTGGGGGTAGTTTTGCGCCATCAAACAGCAATGTGTCGACAATCATGATTGACGCTCCTGAAGCCACCGTTACTGATCAGTTGGACTCGGAAACCCTCTCCGAGAGCGTATTCCGGCGCATCCAGACGGCCATCGTGCGCGGCGAGATCGCTCCGGGCAGCAAGATCTCAGAGCCAGAGCTGGCGCGGACCTACGGCATCAGTCGCGGACCGCTGCGTGAAGCTATCCATCGTCTGGAAGGCCAGCGTCTGCTGGTTCGTGTGCCGCATGTTGGTGCGCGGGTGGTCTCGCTCGGGCATGCCGAACTGATCGAGCTGTACGAAATTCGCGAATCCCTGGAAGGCATGGCCTGTCGCCTGGCCGCCGAGCGCATGAGTCAGTCGGAGATCGACGAGCTGCGCCGGGTGCTGGATACCCACGAACGCGACGAGGCCTTCCAGGCCGGACGCGGCTACTACCAGCAGGAAGGCGACTTCGACTTCCACTACCGGATCATCCAGGGCAGCGGCAACCAGACCCTGACCAAGATGCTTTGTGGCGAGCTGTACCAGCTCGTGCGCATGTACCGACTACAGTTTTCTTCCGTGCCGAACCGGCCGCGCCAGGCCTTCAACGAGCACCACCGAATTCTCGATGCCATCGCCGATCGTGACGGCGAACTGGCCGAGTTGCTGATGCGCCGTCACATCGGTGCCTCCAAGCGCAATATCGAGCGCCACTACCAGGAAGCGCTCGCCAACCCGTCCAAAACACGAGGTGAGTCATGAGTCAGAAAACCGCCGGCCAGCGCTTCCGCGACGCCATCGCCGAAGAACATCCTCTGCAGGTCATCGGCGCCATCAACGCCAACCATGCGCTGCTGGCCAAGCGCGCCGGCTTCAAGGCCATCTACCTGTCCGGCGGCGGTGTCGCCGCGGGTTCGCTGGGCCTGCCGGACCTGGGCATCAACACCCTCGATGACGTGCTCACCGACGTACGCCGCATCACCGACGTGTGCGACCTGCCGCTGCTGGTGGACATCGACACCGGCTTCGGCCCGAGCGCCTTCAACATCGAGCGCACCGTCAAGAACCTGATCAAGGCTGGCGCGGCCGCTGCCCACATCGAAGACCAGGTTGGCGCCAAGCGCTGCGGTCACCGTCCGGGCAAGGAAATCGTATCCACCGAAGAGATGGTCGATCGCGTCCGTGCCGCTGCCGATGCCAAGACCGATCCGGCTTTCTTCCTGATTGCCCGTACCGACGCCATCCAGGCTGAAGGTGTGGACGCTGCCATCGAGCGCTGCCAGCAGTACGTGGAAGCGGGTGCCGACGCCATCTTCGCCGAAGCCGCCTACGACCTGCCGACCTACAAGCGCTTCGTCGATGCGCTGGGCGTGCCGGTGCTGGCCAACATCACCGAGTTCGGCGCGACCCCGCTGTTCTCGCGCGACGAGCTGGCTTCGGTCGGCGTCGCCATCCAGCTTTATCCGCTGTCTGCCTTCCGTGCCGCCAACAAGGCAGCCGAGGCTGTTTACACCGCGATTCGCCGCGACGGCCATCAGAAGGAAGTCATCGACCTGATGCAGACCCGCGCGGAACTGTACGACCGCATCGGCTACCACGCCTTCGAGCAGAAGCTCGACGCGCTGTTCGCCGCCAAGAAGTAACCGGAAGTGGGCCGCCTCCTCATTAATGGGGCGGCCTGCGGAATAACAAGACTCAAACTACCGGATTGAAATGAGGAGAATCACGCGATGAGCGCTTCCGAAACCACTACTGCCTTCAAACCGAAGAAGTCCGTGGCCCTGAGTGGCACCGCCGCTGGCAACACCGCTCTGTGCACCGTTGGCCGCACCGGCAATGACCTGCACTACCGTGGCTACGACATTCTCGATTTCGCCAACGCCTGTGAGTTCGAGGAAATCGCTCACCTGCTGGTGCACGGAAAGCTGCCGAACGTCGCCGAACTGGCTGGCTACAAAGCCAAGCTGAAGGCCCTGCGCGGCCTGCCGGCTGGCGTCAAGGCTGCCCTTGAGCAACTGCCGCCGTCAGCCCACCCGATGGACGTGATGCGTACCGCCGTTTCCGTGCTGGGCTGCCTGTCCCCGGAGAAGGATGATCACAACCATCCGGGCGCTCGCGATATCGCCGACAAGCTGATGGCTTCCCTCGGCTCCGCGCTGCTCTACTGGTACCACTTCAGCCACAACGGCAAGCGCATCGACGTCGAGACCGACGACGACTCCATCGGCGGTCATTTCCTGCACCTGCTGCACGGCGAGAAGCCGCGCGACTCCTGGGTCCGCGCCATGCACACGTCGCTGATCCTCTACGCCGAGCACGAATTCAACGCCTCCACCTTCACCTCCCGCGTGATCGCTGGTACCGGCTCCGACATGTTCTCCTGCATCACTGGCGCCATCGGCGCGCTGCGTGGGCCGAAGCACGGCGGCGCCAACGAGGTGGCCTTCGAGATCCAGAAGCGCTACGACAATCCGGCCGAGGCGGAAGCCGACATCCGCGCCCGCGTCGAGAAGAAGGAAGTGGTGATCGGTTTCGGCCACCCGGTCTACACCGTGTCCGACCCGCGCAACAAGGTGATCAAGGAAGTGGCTCGCGAGCTCTCCGACGAGCAGAAGAACACCAAGATGTTCGACATCGCCGAGCGCCTTGAATCGACCATGTGGGAAATCAAGAAGATGTTCCCCAACCTCGATTGGTTCAGCGCCGTGAGCTACCACATGATGGGCGTGCCCACCGCCATGTTCACCCCGCTGTTCGTGATCGCCCGTACTTCCGGCTGGTCCTCCCACGTCATCGAACAACGCATCGACGGCAAGATCATCCGCCCGAGCGCCAACTACGTCGGCCCGGAAGACCTGAAGTTCGTTCCCCTGAAGGACCGTGCCTAATCATGAATAGCCAATACCGCAAGAGCCTGCCGGGCACGGCGCTCGACTACTTCGATACCCGCGAGGCGGTGGATGCCATCGCTCCGGGTGCCTACGCCACGCTGCCGTACACCTCCCGCGTGCTGGCCGAGCAACTGGTGCGCCGTTGCGACCCGGCCATGCTGACCGATTCGCTCAAGCAGCTGATCGAACGCAAGCGCGACCTGGACTTCCCCTGGTACCCGGCCCGCGTGGTCTGCCATGACATCCTCGGGCAGACCGCCCTGGTGGACCTGGCCGGCCTGCGCGACGCCATCGCCGATCAGGGCGGTGATCCGTCCAAGGTCAACCCGGTGGTGCCGACCCAGTTGATCGTCGACCACTCGCTGGCGGTGGAATTCGGTGGCTCCGATCCGGATGCCTTCGAGAAGAACCGTGCTGTCGAGGAGCGCCGCAACGAGGACCGCTTCCACTTCATCGAGTGGACCAAGACCGCGTTCAAGAACGTCGATGTGATCCCGGCCGGCAACGGCATCATGCACCAGATCAATCTGGAGAAAATGAGCCCGGTGATCCAGGCGCGTGGCGGCGTGGCCTTCCCCGACACCTGCGTCGGCACCGACAGCCACACCCCGCACGTTGACGCCCTTGGCGTGATCGCCATTGGCGTGGGCGGCCTGGAAGCGGAAACCGTGATGCTCGGCCGCGCGTCGATGATGCGCCTGCCCGACATCGTCGGCGTCAAGCTGACCGGCAAGCGCCAGCCCGGCATCACTGCCACCGATATCGTCCTGGCCCTGACCGAGTTCCTGCGCAAGGAGAAGGTGGTGGGCGCTTACGTCGAGTTCTTCGGCGAAGGTGCTGACAGCCTGTCCATCGGTGACCGCGCCACCATTTCCAACATGTGCCCGGAATACGGCGCCACCGCGGCGATGTTCTACATCGACCAGCAAACCATCGACTACCTCAAGCTGACTGGCCGCGAGCCGGAGCAGGTAGAGCTGGTGGAAAACTACGCCCGGACCACCGGCCTGTGGGCTGATGCGCTGGTCACCGCCGAGTACGAGCGCGTGCTGCAGTTCGACCTGTCCAGCGTGGTGCGCAACATGGCGGGTCCTTCCAACCCCCATCGTCGACTGCCGACTTCCGCGCTGGCCGAGCGCGGTATCGCCGACGAGGCCAAGCTGGAAGCCGGCAAGGCCGAGGAAGCCGATGGCCTGATGCCGGATGGCGCGGTAATCATCGCCGCCATCACCAGCTGCACCAACACCTCCAACCCGCGCAACGTCGTGGCCGCCGGTCTGCTGGCGAAGAAGGCCAACGACCTCGGGCTGGTGAGCAAGCCCTGGGTGAAGACGTCTTTCGCGCCGGGCTCGAAGGTCGCCAAGCTGTACCTGGAAGAATCCGGCCTGCTGCCGGAACTGGAGAAGCTCGGCTTCGGCATCGTCGCCTACGCCTGCACCACCTGCAACGGCATGTCCGGTGCGCTGGACCCGGTGATCCAGCAGGAAATCATCGACCGTGACCTTTATTCCACGGCGGTGCTGTCCGGTAACCGTAACTTCGACGGCCGTATCCACCCGTACGCCAAGCAGGCTTTCCTGGCCTCGCCGCCGCTGGTGGTGGCCTACGCAATCGCCGGTACCGTGCGCTTCGATATCGAGCAGGACGTACTGGGTCATGATCAGGCCGGCAATCCTGTCACCCTGAAGGACCTTTGGCCGAGCGACGAGGAGATCGACGCCATCGTCGCCGCTTCGGTGAAGCCCGAGCAGTTCAAGCAGATCTACATCCCGATGTTCGACCTCGGCACCGTGAAGGAAGCCGAGAGCCCGCTGTACGACTGGCGTCCGATGAGCACCTACATCCGCCGTCCGCCGTACTGGGAAGGCGCCCTGGCTGGTGAGCGTACCCTCAAGGGCATGCGTCCCCTGGCTGTACTGCCGGACAACATCACCACCGACCACCTGTCGCCGTCCAACGCCATCCTGGCCAACTCGGCGGCTGGCGAGTACCTGGCGAAAATGGGCCTGCCGGAGGAGGACTTCAACTCCTACGCCACCCACCGTGGCGATCACCTCACCGCTCAACGCGCCACTTTCGCCAACCCTCAGTTGGTGAACGAAATGGCCGTCGTGGAGGGCGAGGTTAAGAAGGGTTCCCTGGCGCGCGTCGAGCCGGAAGGCAAGGTCATGCGCATGTGGGAAGCCATCGAGACCTACATGGATCGCAAGCAGCCGCTGATCATCATTGCTGGCGCCGACTACGGCCAGGGTTCGTCCCGTGACTGGGCGGCCAAGGGCGTGCGTCTGGCGGGTGTCGAGTCGATCGTGGCCGAAGGCTTCGAGCGCATTCACCGCACCAACCTGATCGGCATGGGTGTGCTGCCGCTGGAGTTCAAGCCGGGTACCACCCGCAAGACCCTCGGCATCGACGGCACCGAGACCTTCGACGTGATCGGCGAGCGAAAGCCGCGTGCCGACCTGACCCTGGTCATCCGCCGTACCAATGGCGAATCCCTCAAGGTGCCGGTGACCTGCCGTCTGGATACCGCCGAAGAGGTGTCGATCTACGAGGCTGGTGGCGTGCTGCAGCGCTTCGCCCAGGACTTTCTTGAGTCCTCGTCGGAAAAAGCTGTCGGCTAAGGCACGAGACAGCCCCCTCTCCCTCAGAGAGAGGGTTGGGGTGAGGGATGGCACCTGTCTTCCCTCATCCGCCCTTCGGGCACCTTCTCCCAGGGGGAGAAGGGCATTCAAAGCCTTTCAGGACAATATTCATGGCCCACGTACCCCAAGTGAAAATCCCCGCCACCTACATCCGCGGTGGCACCAGCAAGGGCGTGTTCTTCCGCCTGCAGGACCTGCCCGAGCGCTGCCAGGTGCCCGGCGAAGCGCGTGACAAGCTGTTCATGCGAGTGATCGGCAGTCCCGACCCGTACTCTGCGCATATCGACGGCATGGGCGGCGCGACTTCCAGTACCAGCAAGTGCGTGATCCTGTCCAAGAGCAGTCAGCCGGATCACGACGTCGACTACCTTTACGGTCAGATTTCCATCGACAAGGCCTTCGTCGACTGGAGTGGCAACTGCGGCAATCTCTCTACCGCCGCTGGCGCCTTCGCGCTGCATGCCGGGCTGGTGGATCCGGCGCGGATTCCCGACAACGGAACCTGCGTGGTGCGCATCTGGCAGGCCAATATCCAGAAAACCATCATTGCCCATGTGCCGGTCACCAATGGCCAGATCCAGGAAACCGGCGACTTCGAACTCGACGGCGTGACCTTCCCAGCGGCGGAAATCGTGCTGGAGTTCATCGATCCGTCCGACGACGGCGAGGAGGGCGGTTCGATGTTCCCGACCGGAAACCTGGTGGATGACCTGGAAGTGCCCGGTATCGGTACGCTCAAGGCAACCATGATCACCGCCGGTATCCCCACGGTTTTCGTCAATGCCGAGGCCATCGGCTACAGCGGCACCGAGTTGCGTGAGGACATCAACGGCAATCCTGAAGCGCTGGCACGGTTCGAGGCAATCCGGATCGCCGGGGCCCTGCGCATGGGGCTGATCAAGAGTGCGGAGGAGGCCGCCACCCGGCAGCACACGCCGAAGATTGCCTTCGTTGCGCCGCCCAGGGATTACCTGTCGTCCAGTCGCAAGGAAGTGAAGGCCGGCGACGTCGACCTGCTGGTGCGTGCACTGTCCATGGGCAAGCTGCATCACGCCATGATGGGCACCGCCGCCGTGGCTATCGGCACTGCCGCGGCCATCCCCGGCACCCTGGTGAACCTCGCGGCCGGTGGCGGCGAGCGCACTGCCGTGCGATTCGGGCATCCGTCCGGCACCCTGCGCGTGGGCGCCGAGGCCCGTCAGGTAGACGGTCAGTGGCAGGTCACCAAGGCCATCATGAGCCGCAGTGCCCGGGTACTGATGGAAGGTTGGGTTCGCGTGCCTGGCGATTCCTTCTAAAACGGCAGTCATGAAAAAGCCCGCCGAAGCGGGCTTTTTCATCGGCAGTTGGTTTACTTGAGGCGGCGTTCGACGCCTTTCTCCACCAGGATCTTGGCGGAAATCTCTTCTACCGAGAAATGGGTGGAGTTGATGAAGGTGATGTTCTCGCGGCGGAAGAGGTTTTCCACCTCGCGTACTTCGAACTCGCACTGGGCGAAGCTGGCGTAGCGACTGTTGGGCTTGCGCTCGTTGCGGATAGCGGTGAGGCGGTCCGGGTCGATGGTCAGGCCGAACAGCTTGTTCTTGTACTTTTTCAGGGCGGCGGGGAGTTGCAGTCGCTCCATATCCTCTTCGGTAAGCGGATAATTTGCGGCACGAATTCCGTATTGCATTGCCATATATAGGCAGGTCGGAGTCTTCCCGCAGCGAGACACGCCGACGAGGATCAGGTCGGCCTTGTCGTAGTAGTGCGTGCGGGCGCCATCGTCGTTGTCCAGGGCGAAGTTCACTGCCTCGATCCGCTCCATGTAATTGGTGTGGTGACCAATCGAGTGAGATTTGCCGACCGAGTAGGACGAATGTGAGGTAAGTTCTTGTTCCAGTGGCGAAAGGAAGGTCGAGAAAATGTCGATCATGAAGCCGTTGGAAGTGGCCAGGATGTCGCGGATTTCCTGGTTTACGATGGTGTCGAAGATGATCGGGCGGGCCCCGTCCACCTCCGCAGCCTTGTTGATTTGCTGTACCATGGCGCGCGCTTTTTCAACGCTGTCGATATAGGGCCGCGTGATCTTGTTGAAGGTGATGGTTTCGAACTGCGCCAGGAGGCTCTGGCCAAGGGTTTCCGCAGTGATACCGGTACCGTCGGAAATGAAGAAAGCGGTTCGTTTCATTTGCGCCAAAGGCCTTAAGTCAGGATCGATTCTTGGCTATGATAGGCCGCGTTTTTCGCCAGGCCCCAGCCGGTCGGCATTGTGACGTATTTTTCTGGACAAGCGCCAGAACGCTGCGGAGCTGTTCCGCATGAGCTTTTCCAACAAATAGTGGAGAGATCACCTTGGTAGAGTACGTAGTTTCCCTCGATAAGCTCGGCGTTCACGATGTTGAGCATGTGGGGGGCAAGAACGCATCCCTGGGCGAGATGATCAGCAATCTGGCTGGTGCCGGTGTTTCCGTTCCCGGTGGTTTCGCCACTACTGCCCAGGCCTACCGTGACTTCCTCGAGCAGAGCGGCCTGAATAATCGCATCCACGCTGCCCTCGATGCCCTGGACGTAGATGACGTCATTGCCCTCGCCAAGACTGGCGCGCAGATCCGTCAGTGGGTGATGGACGCCGAATTCCCGGCCCGTCTGGATGCGGAAATCCGCACCGCCTTCACCGCGATGGCCGCCGGTAACGACAACATGGCCGTGGCTGTGCGCTCCTCCGCCACCGCCGAAGACCTGCCTGACGCATCCTTTGCCGGTCAGCAGGAAACCTTCCTGAACATCCGCGGCGTGGACAACGTTATCCGCGCTGCCAAGGAAGTCTTCGCTTCCCTGTTCAACGACCGCGCCATTGCCTACCGCGTGCACCAGGGCTTCGACCACAAGCTGGTCGCACTGTCCGCTGGCGTACAGCGCATGGTCCGCTCGGAAACCGGTACCGCCGGCGTGATGTTCACCCTGGATACCGAATCCGGTTTCCGTGATGTGGTGTTCATCACCTCCGCCTACGGCCTCGGCGAGACCGTGGTGCAAGGCGCCGTCAACCCTGACGAGTTCTACGTGCACAAGGCGACTCTGGAAACCGGTCGTCCCGCCATCCTGCGCCGCAACCTGGGCAGCAAGGCGATCAAGATGATCTATGGCGAGGAAGCCAAGGCCGGCAAGTCGGTGAAGACCGTGGACGTCGACCGCGCCGACCGCGCCCGCTTCTCCCTGTCCGACGCTGAAGTGACCGAGCTGGCCAAGCAGGCCCTGATCATCGAGAAACACTACGGCCGCCCAATGGACATCGAGTGGGCCAAGGACGGTGACGACGGCAAGCTGTACATCGTTCAGGCTCGTCCGGAAACCGTGAAGAGCCGTTCCAGCGCCACCGTGATGGAGCGCTACCTGCTCAAGGAAAAGGGCAAGGTCCTGGTGGAAGGTCGTGCCATCGGCCAGCGCATCGGCGCCGGCCAGGTCCGCGTGATCCACGACGTATCCGAGATGGACAAGGTCCAGCCGGGCGACGTGCTGGTCTCCGACATGACCGACCCGGACTGGGAGCCCGTGATGAAGCGCGCCAGCGCTATCGTCACCAACCGTGGCGGCCGCACCTGCCACGCGGCGATCATCGCCCGTGAGCTCGGCATTCCTGCAGTCGTGGGTTGCGGCAACGCCACCCAGGTGCTTCAGGATGGCCAGGGCGTAACCGTTTCCTGCGCCGAGGGTGACACCGGCTTCATCTTCGAAGGCCAACTGGGCTTCGATATCCGCACCAACTCCGTCGATGCCATGCCCGACCTGCCGTTCAAGATCATGATGAACGTCGGCAACCCGGATCGTGCCTTCGATTTCGCCCAGCTGCCCAACGAAGGCGTGGGCCTGGCTCGCCTGGAATTCATCATCAACCGCATGATCGGCGTGCACCCGAAAGCGCTGCTGAACTTCGCCAGCCTGCCGGCGGAGATCAAGGAGAGCGTCGAGAAGCGCATCGCCGGTTACCACGACCCGGTTGGCTTCTACGTCGAGAAACTGGTCGAAGGCATCAGCACCCTGGCAGCGGCCTTCTGGCCGAAGAAAGTCATCGTGCGCCTGTCGGACTTCAAGTCCAACGAGTACGCCAACCTGATCGGCGGCAAGCTGTACGAGCCGGAAGAAGAGAACCCGATGCTGGGCTTCCGCGGTGCTTCCCGCTATATCAGCGAGTCCTTCCGTGACTGCTTCGAACTGGAATGCCGTGCGCTGAAGAAAGTGCGCAACGAGATGGGCCTGACCAACGTCGAGATCATGGTTCCGTTCGTGCGTACCCTGGGCGAGGCGAGCCAGGTGGTCGAGCTGCTGGCCAGCAATGGCCTGAAGCGCGGTGAGAATGGCCTGAAAGTCATCATGATGTGCGAGCTGCCGTCCAACGCGCTGCTGGCCGATGAATTCCTGGAATTCTTCGATGGCTTCTCCATCGGCTCCAACGACCTGACCCAGCTGACCCTGGGCCTGGACCGTGACTCCGGCATCGTCGCCCACCTGTTCGACGAGCGTAACCCGGCGGTCAAGAAGCTGCTGGCCAACGCCATTTCCGCCTGCAACAACGCTGGCAAGTACATCGGCATCTGCGGCCAGGGCCCGTCCGACCACCCGGATCTGGCCAAGTGGCTGATGGAGCAGGGCATCGAGAGTGTGTCCCTGAACCCTGACTCCGTGTTGGATACCTGGTTCTTCCTGGCGGAAGGTCAGGCCTGATCCTCGTAAGTCGAAACAAAAAGGGCGGGTTTGAAACCCGCCCTTTTTTTGTGCAAGCAGCAATCATGCAAAGCAGTAGCGAACTCTTTCCCGTTGCGTTGATGAGCGCGGAGCTCCGTGGTGATCTGACCGAAGACGTCTATCGCCTCAAGCCCGGCAATAGTCCTGATCCCAGTGTCGAGCTGGTCCTGACGCGTCTTGGCCTTCCAGGCCACGAGGCGGCTCGGGGTGTGCCGGTCATCCTGCTCCACGGGAGTTTTTCCAATCGCCGGTTCTGGTATTCGCCCAAAGGCCTGGGTCTTGGGCCCTATCTGGTCCGGGCCGGCTTCGATGTATGGATCGCCGAGATGCGCGGTCACGGCCTGTCGCCGCGTAACCAGCATTACCGCCGTAACCGTGTGGCCGACTACGCACGCTTCGATCTGCCCGCCATTGCGGCCTTCGTTCGCGAGCAATGCGGCCAGGCACCGCACTGGATAGGGCATTCCCTGGGCGGCACGACCCTTGCGGCTGCCTTGGGCGGGCACTATCTGGGTGAAGAGGACGTGGCGTCCGCCGCGTTGTTCGGCAGCCAGGTCAGTCGGGTCTACTGGCCGCTGAAAGTACCGCCGGTGGCGTGGGGTGGGCGAATGCTGCTCAAGCGATTCCAGGTCCTATCGGGTTCGCGCCTCAAGCGCGGGCCGGAAGACGAACCCATCGGTCTTGTCCTGGAGAGCATGCGTTGGCACGGCCTGTTCGGTCGATTCGGCGATGCCGAGCGGGATTGGTGGGCCGGGTTGGCGGACGTGCGTATCCCCGTGCTGGGCGTGGCGGCTGCGGGTGACCTGCAGGATCCTGTCTGGGCATGCCGCAAGCTGGTGGAGCAAGTGCCTCGGGAGTACAGCCATTTCCTGCGGCTGGCGAAGGACGAGGGATTCAGCGACGACTTCGGACACATCGAAATGCTGGTGAGCAAGGTTGCCGAACGTGAAGTCTGGCCGCTGGTTGCCCACTGGCTGGAGCACCTGTGTCTGCCCGCGACAGCATCATCCGCGGAGGGCGCGGCGCTCTAGTCCGCCTGCTGCCCGTAGTTTCTGGTTTCGGGTGCCGGAATGCTGTGCTAAAGATGGCGGGAATCATTGAGCGGCGGAGGCTTCGCATTCGTCGTGGTGGGGTGATTGAACGGCGCTTTGCAGGTGGGTGGATGGTGATCGTTGCTGAACGTCGTTGATCAGCAGCTGATCCTCATGGAAAATCGCTGCCCACATCAGGGCGCGCCGCTCTACGAAGCCACCCCGGAGGACTGTGAGCATTGCCTTCGACGTTGGCCAGCGGTCGTCCGGCCAGTGCGCCTTGCCCCTCGGCTGTAGCGCCTGCCGCTGGCCGATGACGGCGACCGCATCGGTCTCGATCTGTAACTGCTATCAAGGAGATGTCCATGCAATACGTTACCCCTGATCTGTGCGATGCCTATCCGGAGCTGGTCCAGGTCGTCGAGCCCATGTTCAGCAACTTCGGTGGGCGCGATTCCTTCGGCGGCGAAATCGTCACCATCAAGTGCTTCGAGGACAACTCCGTGGTCAAGGAGCAGGTCGATCTGCCCGGCAAGGGCAAGGTGCTGGTGGTTGATGGCGGCGGTTCCCTGCGTCGTGCCCTGCTGGGCGACATGCTTGCCGAGAAAGCTGCGAAGAACGGTTGGGAAGGCATCGTTGTCTACGGCTGCATCCGTGACGTCGATGTGATCGCCCAGACCGACCTCGGCGTCCAGGCCCTGGCCAGCCACCCGATGAAGACCGACAAGCGCGGCATCGGCGACCTGAATGTGGTGGTGACCTTTGGTGGCGTGACCTTCCGCCCGGGCGAGTACGTGTACGCGGACAACAACGGCATCATCGTTTCGCCCGAACCCCTGCAGATGCCGGCCTGATTAAAAGAGCCCGGCGATGCCGGGCTTTTTCTTCCAAGGAGACTGAATGTTCGAGGAGCAGAACGCCCAGTGGGGGCTGGTACATGCCTTCGTGCTGGACGGGAAGGGCGGTGCCGAGTCGATTTCCCGCGAAGCGCTGGCGGACCTGCAGCTGGCGCCCGAGCAAAGCCTCTGGTTGCACTGGGATCGAAGCCATCCGCTGGCGCGACGCTGGCTGCGGGAGCAGAGCGGGCTGTCCGAATTCGCTTGCGACCTGCTGCTCGAGGAGAGCACCCGGCCGCGCATGCTGGCCCTGCCCGATGATGAGTTGCTGCTATTCCTTCGCGGCGTGAACCTGAATCCGGGCGCTGTCCCCGAGGACATGGTGTCCGTGCGCATTTTCGCTTCGGCGCAACGCATCGTCTCGCTCCGCCTGCGGCCGCTGCATGCCACCGATGAGCTGATCGAGCAGTGGGCGAAGGGCACCGGCCCGAAGGCTGCGTCCGAGGTGCTGCTTTATCTGGCGGAGCACCTGACCGTGAAGATCGACTCACTGGTAGCGGAGTTGTCCGAAACCATCGATGAGCAGGAAGAGCAGCTCGACAACAGCGAACGCTTCCGCCCCGATCATGACCTGATGCTGCAGATTCGTCGTCGCGCCGCCGGCCTCAAACGATTCCTGGCTCCGCAGCGCGACATCTATGGTCAGCTGGCGCGCAGCCGGACGCCTTGGTTCCTGGATGACGACAGTGACTACTGGAATGAGCTGAACAACAGGCTGACCCGCTACCTGGAAGAGCTGGAACTGATTCGCGAGCGCATCGGCTTGGTCCTGGAAAGCGAGAGTCGCCGGCAGGGCGAACGCACCAGCCGGACCATGTACCTGCTGGGCATCACCACCGGTTTCTTCCTGCCGCTGAGCTTCATCACCGGCCTGCTGGGAATGAACGTCAGCGGAATTCCCGGCGACGAGACGCCTTACGGTTTCATCATTGCCTGCGTGTTCATTCTCGGAATCGCAGGGTTCCAGATATGGCTGTTTCGTCGATTGCGCTGGCTCTGATGTGACCCGATCCGATCCGGGCACGTCTAGCCGACATATCCACGCGAGGTGCGCATGCACGATCCGTTTGAAGAATCCCTGCGGGACCTGCTCAAGGCGTCTCCGCAGCCCGACCATGATGATGACGCTGCTCTGGGCCGTGTGCTCAAGACTGCCAATCGGCAGGTGGGCGCGGGGGATCTGTTCAGCCTCATGGGGCATTGGCTCGGCGCCATGATGATCGCCCTCAACAATGGTTCGCCCCACCTGGCGCCTGTGTCGCGCCGCAACGCTTCTGTCCGTTCTGAAGATAAGGCTGATTGAACATGGAATTCGACCCCTGGACCCAAGGTCTCGTTAACGCCATGACCTCGGTATGGACACCGGTAGCGGGCTTCATCCCGCGCCTGTTCGGCGCGCTGGTCGTGGTGCTGCTGGGCTTCGTGGTGGCCAAGCTGCTGGATACCTTGCTTTCCAAACTGCTGGCCAAACTGGGCCTGGATCGCCTGATGGCAGGCACCGGCCTGACCAAGATGCTGGCTCGCGCCGGCATCCAGGTGCCGGTTTCCACCTTGATCGGCAAGATCGTCTACTGGTTCGTGCTGCTGATCTTCCTGGTGTCCGCCGCGGAGTCCCTGGGCCTGGATCGTGTTTCTGCGACCCTCGACGTGCTGGCCCTCTACCTGCCCAAGGTGCTGGGTGCGGCGCTGGTGCTGCTTGCCGGGGTATTGCTGGCGCAGCTGGTCAGCGGGCTTGTGCGTGGTGCCGCCGAGGGTGTTGGTCTGGAATACGCCCACGGCCTGGGCAGGCTCGCTCAGGGTCTGGTCATCATCATCAGTATCTCCGTGGCCATCGGCCAGCTGGAGGTCAAGACCGAACTGCTGAACAACGTCATCGCCATTGTGCTGATCTCCATCGGCCTGGCAGCTGCGCTGGCGCTGGGTCTTGGCAGTCGCGAAATCGCCGGGCAGATCCTTGCCGGCATCTACGTGAGAGAGCTTTACCAGGTTGGGCAACAAGTGAAGATTGGCGATGTCGAAGGGCAGATCGAAGAGATCGGCACGGTGAAGACCCTGCTGCTCACCGAGGAAGGTGAGCTGGTATCGGTGTCGAACCGTACTTTGCTCGATCAACGGGTAACCAGCCGCTAACACGACGGCTTTTCCCTGCTAATGTATGCCGCCAGACAAGGTGCGCGGTTCCCCGCGCCCCGGCGGCTTTTGACCTGACTGTCGGCCCGACCCGTTTTGAACAAGCCCCAATCGCTTTCCTTGCGCTATGACCCCCGCGAGCTCTCCGATGAAGAACTCGTGGAGCGTGCGCATGTCGAGCTGTTCCATGTCACCCGCGCCTATGAAGAATTGATGCGGCGTTACCAACGCACGTTGTTCAACGTCTGTGCCCGATATCTGGGGAACGACCGTGACGCGGATGATGTCTGTCAGGAAGTCATGCTCAAGGTGCTCTATGGTTTGAAGAACTTCGAAGGCAAGTCGAAGTTCAAGACGTGGCTATATAGCATCACGTACAACGAGTGCATTACCCAATATCGGAAAGAGCGTCGAAAACGACGCTTGCTTGATGCACTGAGTCTGGATCCCCTTGAAGAAGCCTCGGATGAAAAAACGCCCAAGGTCGAGGAAAGAGGGGGGCTGGAGCGATGGCTGGTACATGTCAATCCCATCGACCGGGAGATTCTTGTGCTACGTTTTGTCGCAGAGCTGGAGTTTCAGGAGATCGCAGACATTATGCACATGGGCTTGAGTGCGACAAAAATGCGCTACAAGCGTGCGCTGGATCGCCTTCGCGAAAAATTTTCCGGACTCTCTGAAACTTAGTTCGGGAAAAATTATCTCTTATGGGCCGGTATGTTCTGCTAGAATTGCCGCCCAAGTTGTCTGGAGATTGTTCGACAACTTACTGACCACCAAGATGGGGATTTACGGATGAAACTGAAAAACACCTTAGGCGTAGCCGTTGGCTCTCTTGTTGCCGCCTTTTCGCTGAACGCGCTGGCTCAGGGCCAAGGCGCAGTTGAGGTGGAAGCTTTCGGTAAGCGTTACTTCACCGACAGTTCTCGCGATCTCGAGAACGGCAACCTGTACGGCGGCTCGGTAGGCTACTACCTGACCGACGACGTCTCCCTGGCTCTGTCGTACGGCGAATACCACGACATGACCTCCGAAGACGCTTTCGGTACCGATGGCCACAAGGACATCAAAGGCAGCCTCACCTCCCTGGACGCCATCTACCACTTCGGCACCCCGGGTGTTGGCCTGCGTCCGTACGTTTCTGCCGGCTTCGCCCATCAGAGCATCAGCAATATCCCGCCGCGCACTGGCCGTGACAACAGCACCTTCGCCAACGTTGGTACCGGTCTGAAGTACTACTTCACCGAGAACTTCTTCGCCAAGGCGAGCCTGGACGGCATGTACAACCTGGACGCCCAGGAATCCGAGTGGATGGCTGGCGTGGGTGTTGGCGTGAACTTCGGCGGTTCCACCAAGCAAGCCGAGCCGGCTCCGGCCCCGGTTGCTGAAGTGTGCGCTGACAGCGACAACGACGGCGTTTGCGACAACGTCGACAAGTGCCCGGACACCCCGGCCAACGTCACCGTTGACGCCGATGGCTGCCCGGCCGTTGCCGAAGTTGTACGTGTTGAGCTGGACGTGAAGTTCGACTTCGACAAGTCCAAGGTGAAAGAAGAAAGCTACGGCGACATCAAGAACCTGGCTGACTTCATGAACCAGTACCCGGCTACCACCACCACCGTTGAAGGCCACACCGACTCCGTTGGTACCGACGCCTACAACCAGAAGCTGTCCGAGCGTCGTGCCAACGCCGTTCGTGAAGTGCTGGTTGACCAGTACGGTGTCGGTAGCGAGCGCGTCAACGCTGTTGGCTACGGCGAAACCCGCCCGGTTGCTGACAACGCCACTGCTGATGGCCGCGCTGTTAACCGCCGCGTAGAAGCCGAAGTAGAAGCCCAGGCCAAGTAATTGGTTTGAGCTGCAGGAAAAACCCGGCCTCGGCCGGGTTTTTCTTTGCCCGGAGAAAAGTGCCGGAAGAAGACGGCAATCTCGAGCGCCGCTGTGGGTACCGGCACAGCCTTCTTTGTGTAGGCGCGAATTCATTTGAACTCGGGAAACCACGTCCTGGGGACGTGGTCATGAGTCACCGGCTCCGCCTGTGGCGATTCGAATGCTCGGGATATCAGGATGAGGCCGATCGGGTAGGGTGCGCCGTGCGCACCGGCAGTTTGACCTGGTGCCGAGGTGGACCTTGAAATCGGTGCGCACAGCGCACCCTACGGTTCAGACCGGGCTAAAGAGGTCGGCGTTGTGCTCGGTAGTGGATTCGCTCCCACACCCAAGCGCATAAAAAAGCCCGGCATCGCCGGGCAAGCACTACTTCGCAGGAGCGAAGAGAGATTCAGGCGCTTTGCGCCAGTGGGAGGACCGCCTGTGCTGCAGCGACCTCTCCGATGACCAGGATCGCCGGGCTTTTGAGTTCAAAGGCTTTCGCGTCCATTTGCATGCGAGCGAGGGTGCTGCGGCATTCACGCTGATGAGGTAGTGAAGCGTTTTCGATCATTGCCACGGGCATGGCACCTGTCATGCCGCCCTCCAGCAACCCCTGATGAATATCCGCCAGCTTGGCCACGCCCATGTAAACCACGAGGGTAGTGCCAGACTGCGCCAGCGCTTGCCAGTTGAGGGAGCTATCGTCCTGGGTATGGGCGGTGACCAGGGTCACGCCGCGGCTGATACCGCGCAGGGTCAGGGATATGCCGCAGTTGGTGGCACCTGCTAGTCCGGCGGTGATGCCATTGACCAGTTCGCTTTTCACGCCTCGCTCGGCCAGCCACTCGGCCTCCTCGCCGCCGCGACCGAAAATGCACGGGTCGCCCCCTTTCAGCCGTACCACGCATCGGCCTTGGCGCGCATAACGCAGCATCAGGCGATGGATGAATTCCTGCGGAGTCGAGCGGCAACCGCCGCGCTTGCCGACACGGACGACACGAGCGTTGGGGCAGTGCTCCAGCACGGCTGGATTGACCAGGTCGTCGATCATGACCACGTCAGCTTGATTGAGGGCCTTCACCGCCTTAAGGGTAAGGAGTTCAGGGTCTCCGGGGCCCGCACCGACCAGCCAGACTTTGCCATTCATAGGGATTCTCCAGTGCGCTCGACGCGCCGCAAATGATTCAGGTCCACGCCAGAACTTCGTCGGAAGCCAGTTCTATCTGCCAGTCGTGCAGCGGACAGGCACCTGGCATGGCGGCGATCTCGCCGGGATGTGGGACGTCGCCAGCGCTGATCATCTCGATACCGGCTACCTTGAGCCGTGCGCCCGCCAGCGAGCCCCGATAGCGGGCGAAGCCGAGCATGGCCAGGTGATTGGCGCAGACCTTGGCCTGCTCCATCAGCGGTGCCACCAATCCGTAGGAGATTCCCCGGTGGTTGGCGCACTCGCCGATGGCATAGATGCGTGGGTCGTATGTCTGCAGGGTGTCGTCGACCAGAATGCCGTGATTGCAGGGCAGGCCGGCCTGCTCGGCCAGTTCGGTGTTGGGGGTGATACCGGCAGCCATGACCACAAGGTCGGCAGTAATGATCTCGCCGCCCGCTAGCTGCACGGCGCAGACCCGGCCATCGCCGTTGTCGATCAGTTCCTCGGTGGCGGTGCCCAGGCGGAAACGGATGCCGCGAGCCTGCAAGGCGCGCAGCAACTTGTCGCCAGCCGGCTGGTCGAGTTGTTTTTCGAGCAACCAATCCGCCAGATGCACGACGGTAACGTCCATGCCGCGTTGCTTGAGGCCATTGGCGGCTTCCAGACCCAGCAGGCCGCCGCCGATCACCACAGCATGGCTATGAGTACGAGTTGTTTCGATCATCGCGCGCGCCCCGGCTATATCGCGGTAGCCGATCACGCCTTGCAGGCGATTGCCGGGTATGGACAGGCGACTCGGCGTGGAGCCGGTGGCGATGACAAGACGGTCGTAGTCGGCACGGCTGCCATCTTCGGCAATCACCTGGCGTCGCTGGCGATCGATCTTCACCACCTTGCGATTCAGTAGCAGTTCAATGCCGTTATCCGCGTACCAGGCGAGGTCGTTGAGGATGATGTCCTCGAAGGACTGCTCGCCGGCCAGTACCGGAGAGAGCAGGGTGCGGTTGTAGTTCGGATGGGGTTCGGCGCCGAACACGGTGATTTGGTATCGCTCCGGCGCCAGCCTCAGCAGTTCTTCGAGAGTACGCACTCCGGCCATGCCGTTTCCGATAACCACCAGCTTGGATGTCTTCATGCCAGGACACTCCTGCACAAACGTCGAGCAAACAAAAAAGGCGTCCCGCTGTTGCCAGCAGGACGCCTTTGTCCAAGTCCCGTTCTATCGGGAAAGTGCCGTCTCGTCGTTGAGGCGGGCGCTTTTTGTAGATTGTCGAAGGAGGTATTGCAGCCCTCGTGCCAACCCCGAAAGCACCGTATTCCGGGGGGCGGCGCGGTGACCCGGTGGTCGCTGCGCGCTCGTGTGGGGCGCTGTGCTCCAGTCTGGTGCGTTACCCGTGCAGGATCAGGAGCAGCAGCAAGAGGTTCATCAGCAGTGACAAGAGCGCCATGCCGCGCCAGACCTTCAGGGGCTCGCGCTCCAGCAGCGGTCGGGGCTTGGCCGTCAGGGCGCGGCGTTCGCCTTGTTCCAGGGCCAGCAGCCATTCCTCCATCGTTTCGTAGCGTGCGGCCGGATCGGCGGATACAGCGCGAGCCAGGCATTCATCCAGCCAGGCGGGCAGATCCGGCCGGTAGCGGCTGGCCGGCGTGGACGCTCCGAAGCGAGGATGCTGGAACGCTTCGATCTCGCCATGGGGATAGTGGCCGGTCAACAGGTGGTACAGGGTGACGCCTGCCGCGTAGAGATCCTGCTTTGGGGAAGGCGCCGCGCCGGCGAATGCTTCCGGTGCGATGTAGCTGGGTGTCCCAGGGAGGCTGTGCGCCTCGTCCTGGGACAGGCCAGGGCAGTACGCCAGACCGAAATCCAGAAGGCGCAGTTCGCCGTCGTCCCCCCACAGCAGGTTTTCTGGCTTGATATCGCGATGCAGGATGTTGCGTCGATGCAATTGGCCGAGGGCCTTGAGCAACCGTGGGGCGATATCCAGCCATTCCGGCAGCGGCATCGGACCGCCGAGGCGCAGGTGCTCGGCGAGAGTCTGCCCGGCGTATTCGCGCTGCACGTAATACAGATGCTGGCGCTGGGGCAGCGGATGGGCTTCCGGAAAATGGCGTCCGGCGACCCGGCGCAGGAACCACTCTTCCAGCATCAGGGCCGGCCCGGCTGCGGGTTCGTCATGACGGCTGGCGGGCAGCGTCTTGAGTAGCCAGCGTCGGTCCTGGCTGTCGCGTACCCGATAGACCATGGACTGACGCGACTCGGCTACCAGGCGCTCCACCTGCCAGCCCTCGAAGGATTGGCCTTCCTGCAAGCGCGGCGGCAGCGGCCAGTGGTCGAGCTGCGCCAGGGTATCCGCCAGGCCCGCCTGGGGCAGGTTGTCGACGCGGATCAGCAGCGCGCTGGCGTTGTCCTGGCCGCCCGCCAGGTGCGCAGCGCTGACCAGCGCCTGCGCCGCTGCGGGGAGGTCCTGTTCATCCTGCAGGATGCGCTGGATACCGTGGTCGCCGAGCACGGCCCAGACACCATCGCTGACCAGCACGAAACCCTCGCGCTCCGCCAACTCGCCGTCCAGGTAGTCCACTACCAGGTGCTGGTCCAGGCCGAGCGCACGCTTGAGCACGTGCTGCATGCCGGGCTGCTCCCAGACGTGGTCTTCGCTGAGTCGGGAAAGTTGCTGGCCGTTCCAGCGGTAGGCGCGACAGTCGCCGACATGGGCCAGGGTGAAGCGGCGTCCGCGCAGGACCATGGCGGTCAGGGTGGTGAGCAGCGGCTGGCCGCCACCATTGGCCTGGAGCCAGCGGTTGTGGGCCACCAGCAGCCGGTCAAGCGACTGGGCCACGGCCCAGGTTTCCGGCGTCGAGTAATAATCCAGCGCCAGGGCCTGCAGCGTGGCGCGTGCGGCAAGTCCGCCGTCGGCGCACTGACTGACCCCGTCGGCGAGGGCGAAGAGATATCCCTTGCTGGCGGCCAGGGCGGGCGCCGGGGTGACCACCCGAACGGCGTCCTGGTTCTCCGTGCGCGGCCCCGTGGAGCTGGCTTCGCCAAAGCTGAGTTGCAGCGTCATCAGCGGTCCGTCCTGTATGGCGAAAGGAGCGCGAGCGCTCCTTTGTCGGATCTGCTCCGGCACCCCAAGGGTGCCGGATCGGGTTCGAGGTCAGACACGGGCCGCGGTGACGGCAGCGGAGCCCCAGGTGGTGCGCCAGCGTTGCTTCACACCGTAAAGACCGAACCAGGCCACTACGCCGAGACTGGCGAACAGCCACAGGCCCAGTTGGTAGTCGCCGGTGTGTTGCTTGATGGCGCCAAGGCCTGCGGTCAGGCAGAAGCCGCCGATTCCGCCGGCCATGCCGATCAGGCCGGTCATCACGCCGATTTCCTTGTGGAAGCGCTGCGGTACCAGTTGGAACACCGCGCCGTTACCTGCACCCAGGCTCAGCATGGCGACCACGAACAGCGACAGGGCGGCAGCGGAACTTTCAATGTGGAAGCCCACTGCGGCGATGCATACCGAGGCCACGGTATAGACGACCAGCAGGGTGCGGATGCCGCCGATGCGGTCGGCAAAGGCGCCTCCGAGCGGGCGCATCAGGCTGCCGGCGAAGACGCAGGCGGCTGTGTAGTAGCCAGCGGTAACCGGGGCCAGGCCGTACTGGTCGTGGAAGTAGCCGGGCAGGGTGCTGGCAAGGCCGAGGAAGCCGCCGAAGGTCACGCTGTAGAACAGCATGAACCACCAGCTGTCGCGGTCACCCAGGGCCTTGAGGTAGTCGCCCATCGATTTGGGAGCGGGGCGGTTGGGGGCGTTGCGGGCCGCCAGGGCGAAGATCGCCAGGGTGAGCACCAGCGGGATCAGCGCCAGGCCGAATACGTTGTTCCAGCCATAGAGGGCCGCGAGGCCGGGGGCGAAGAGGGCGGCCAGCACAGTACCCGAGTTGCCCGCGCCGGCAATCCCAAGGGCCTTGCCCTGGTGCTGCGGCGGGTACCACTGGGAGGCCAGCGGCAGTGCCACGGCGAAGGAGGCGCCGGCGAAGCCGAGGAAGAGGCCGAGGAGCAACGCTTGCTCATAGCTGTGAATGCCAGTCTGCCAGGCGACGAACAGCGCGACGATGACCACCACCTGGCCGAGCAGGCCCGCGGCCTTTGGCGAGGTACGGTCGGCCAGCATCCCCATCAGGAATCGCAGCACCGCACCGGCCAGGATGGGCGTGGCCACCATCATCGCGCGCTGCTGGGTGCTGAGCTGGAGGTCGGCTGCGATCTGCACGCCCAGCGGGCCAAGGACGTACCAGACCATGAAGCTCAGGTCGAAGTAGAGGAAGGCGGAGAATAGGGTGGGCGTGTGGCCGGCTTTCCAGAAACTCGTTGTCATCGAACACCTCATCTGCAGTTAGGGGCCGGGAGGCGCGCTCGCCATGATCGTGGGCACGGCGGTCGCACCTCCCGGTAAAACGTCGCGCTTGTGGCGCGTCGTCCTGCGGCCGGGGCCGCAGCGGGATTGAGTGAGCTGCAAGCGAACGTCCGGATCCCGGCCCGTCCACCGCCCCATCGCTGGGGCCGGAACGAAAAAGGCGTCGCACCACTGCCCGCATTGCTGCGGAGTGACGCGACGCCTTTGTCGTGTAGTAGGGCAACCGCCGTTGGCTACCTCTGTGAGTAGCAGAGCAAGAGCCGGGCCAATCTCGAAAAGTACCGCTCTAGAGGGCTATTTCGCCGTCTGGCGGATTTCCGGGCTGATTCAAAACAGGGCGATGGGATCGCGAGTGCACCGAGTTGAAGCTGGAATGGATCAGTCGACCCAGTTCACCTTCGGGAAGGTGATGCGGAAGTTCTCCGGCATGGGTACTACGCGGGATTCCCGGTAGTTGAAGAAGACGAAGCCGGACTTGGCCATGGCCACCAGTGTGCCGTCCGCCGGGCGAGTGATGCGGAAGGTGATATCGCCGCCGTAGCGATTGAAGTCCATGACGCCGACCTCGAACAGCAACTGATCGCGTGCGTGGGCTTCGGCCCGGTAGGTGGTCGCCAGATCGGTGACGATGATCCCGACGCCATCCTCAGCGGTCTCGGTGATGCCGAACTCGAACAGGAACCGTGCCCGGGCTTCGGAGATCATGGAGATCATCGAGTCGTTTCCCAGATGGTTTGCGCCGTTTATGTCGGTGACGCGCACGGTCAGATGGGTCGAGTAGCAATACTGGTCTTCAGGAAAGTGCAGGGACAGGCGGGCCATGGGAACCTCAGGCGTAGAAGCGGCGGGGCGCCGATTCTACGCCCGTGTGGACGGATGAGCCGTCATTCTCCGGTTGAATGTCAGCGGTGCAGCCCGTTCAGCCAGTAGAAGGTCACGCGACCGCCTTCGTTGGTCGCGCCGTAGTTGTCCTGGATATAGGCACCCGCCTTGAAATAGAGCTGCTGCTTGCTCCAGTAGGCGCTGAGCTGGCGGTACAGGTTGCCGTCGTCGCCCTTGCTGGTGACGACGATACCCAGCCTGCCGCTGGGGGTGAGGCGCAGGTCGTATCCGAAGCGTTCGCCCAGGTCGACGTTTTCAGCCAGGACGATGTTTTCCACCTCATCGTCGCCGGGGCGTTT
Organism: Metapseudomonas resinovorans; assembly: GCF_002003485.1. Classification (GTDB taxonomy): domain Bacteria; phylum Pseudomonadota; class Gammaproteobacteria; order Pseudomonadales; family Pseudomonadaceae; genus Metapseudomonas; species Metapseudomonas resinovorans_D. Next base: position 12,289 of record NZ_BDMA01000074.1, on the reverse strand, counting down.
GCGCAACAGTGCCTCGATCCGGCCGTTACCGCGCAGGTAGTGGTACTGGATTTTCAGCAGCGGATCATTCTGGCTGCCGGGCTCGTCCTTGCTATGAATCTGGCCGATGACGACCTTGTTCTGGCTCGGTACCTGGTCCACGGAAAGCACTGCACTCAGGTAATTGTCGGCGCTGGCCTGATACCAGTAGCTCAGGGTGCCGTCCGCCTGGGTTTCACGCAGCTCTGTACGCGGGTACCTGGCGTCGTCGGTACGGGAACCGTTCACCGGTACCCAGAAACTGATGCTGCCGTCGGAGTTGCGCCGGAAGTACTGGCTTTCATAGCCATTATTGAGGCGGTCGGTGGTGATGAGGGTATTGGAGGTGGTGGCTGGGACCGTCAGGTTCCAGGTGCTGAGGTCGATCACTGTACGTCCTTACTGCAGATCACTTAGGGTCAGCAGTTCGTACCTGTGAAAGGAGAAAAAGTTCCTGAGCGGCCCGATAAAGTCGGAAGTTTGGACTTTAGTGCCTGTTGGGGATGGGCAGCGGAAGATGAGGCGGGATTCTTGAGGTGGTTGGGGGAAGTTGAAGTGGGATGTTGCGCAAGTTTTAAGTTGGCGAACTTTGATTTGAAACTGGGCATCCCTGCCCAGTCATCTCTTACAGCTAGGCGAGTGCAGATTTCACTCCGGAAGGAGCGAGATTTTCATCTCGTTTGCTTGCCCACTTCACCAGCAGCGTCATCGCGACGAAGCCAAGGCAAATGAACAGCGGGTAAGCGAACATGATTTCGCCAAGGGAGTACTTCCAGCTGAGCGGACGAGCAATGCCCAGCATGGCTCCGTAGAACCAGGAGACTCCGGAGACGACGCCCGAGAACACCGCGAGGGTACGGGCGTTGGTTTCCATCCTGACCAGCGTGCCAGCCTTCTTGATAGCAGGCAGGACTGCGCTGTGCAGCAGGAAGCCGTTTACGGTCAACAAGGTTACGACCAGGATCTTGGCCTGGAGTTTGGGGTTGAGGAAGTACACCGCGCCTTTGACAGAGTAGTCCAGCAGTACGATACCTATCCCTGTTACCCAGAGTGCCGCAAGTGCAAGCAGTACAGTTTTCTTCAAAGTATCAAGATGGGTTTTGTCGCTATGGGTAGCGTCGTCTTCGCCGGTGATCATCTGCTTGATCATGGCGTAATCGCTGGTCAGGACCAGGCCGATTGCCACGCAGCAGGCGATCAGGTGGGCATAAACAACACCCATGCGCATTAATTCCATGGTTGCTTCCTGTTTGAACAGGGAAGTAATGAGATGATACAGCTCCATGGTTGACCTCTTGTTTTACAAAGTAAGTTGGTGTGCTGATGCAGTAAGGGCACCGATATATTGTGTATTTACTCGTTAGTCTCTCTGGACTTTGAGTCGTTGGTCAGGTTGTTCATGCATCTCTAGTTTTATTCATGTCTTCATAGGCATTCCTCCTTTTTTGAGACAGAGAAACCTCCTGCACGTGAACTTGTGCATTTGGAATCGCTCCGGACTCAAGGGGAAAAAGACACGCGCGCCGACGACCAACCATGGCTCAAAAGTGGCGCGATGCACTTAGGCTTTCATCAGAGTGGTAGAACCCTGATTTTGTTCAAAAAGTGATCTGAAAGCCGACGAACGGTGGTGTTCGCCGAAGTGCGCCAAGCGTTTGAAAAGGCAAGGAAACCTTGCCAGGCGGGCTTTTCGGGAAAGTTCAGTGGAGGGAGCGTCCCCTGTGACCCGGGGACGCTATCGTACGTCAGGCCTTGCTGGCCTTCCGTGGCTTGGGCGGTGCCGAAGGTTCAAGGTGCCCGTCGTTGCGGAACATGCCCTTGATGCCGCGCACGGCCTGGCGAATCCGGTCCTGGTTCTCGATTAGGGCGAAGCGCACGTGGTCGTCGCCGTAGTCGCCAAAGCCCAGCCCGGGCGATACGCAGACCTTGGCGTCAGCCAGGAGCTTCTTGGAGAACTCCAGCGAACCCATGGCGGCATAGGGCTCGGGAATCTTGGCCCAGACATACATCGAGGCCTTGGGGTTCTCCACCATCCAGCCGATTTCGTGCAGCCCTTTCACCAGCACATTACGGCGCTGGCGGTACTGCTCGGCGATATCCCGCACGCACTGCTGATCGCCTTCCAGCGCGGCGATGGCGGCCACTTGCAGGGGCGTGAAGGTGCCGTAGTCGTGGTAACTCTTGATCCGTGCCAGGGCGCTGACCAGTTCCGGGTTGCCGACCATGAAGCCGATCCGCCAGCCCGCCATGTTGTAGCTCTTGGACAGAGTGAAGAACTCCACCGCAATGTCCTTGGCGCCGGGCACCTGCATGATCGAAGGCGCCTTCCAGCCGTCGTAGACGATGTCGGCATAGGCCAGGTCATGGATCACCAGTACTTCGTATTGCTTGGCCAGGGCGACCACGCGCTCGAAGAAGTCCAGTTCCACGCACTGGGCGGTGGGGTTGGAAGGGAAGCCGAGGATCATCATCTTCGGCTTCGGAATACTTTCGCGGATGGCCCGCTCCAACTCGGCGAAGAAGTCCACGCCGGGTACCAGGGGAACCGAGCGCACCTGGGCGCCGGCGATCACTGCGCCGTAAATGTGGATCGGGTAGCTGGGGTTGGGCACCAGTACCGTGTCGCCATGGTCGAGGGTGGCGAGCATCAGGTGTGCCAGGCCTTCCTTGGAGCCGATGGTGACGATGGCTTCAGTTTCAGGATCGATCTCCACGTCGTAACGGTCCTTGTACCAGCGCGAAATGGCTCGGCGCAGGCGGGGAATACCGCGGGAAGTGGAGTATCCGTGGGTGTCTTCACGCTGGGCGACCTGCACGAGCTTTTCCACGATATGCGGCGGGGTGGCGCCGTCGGGGTTGCCCATGGAGAGGTCGATGATGTCTTCGCCGCGACGGCGTGCAGCCATCTTGAGTTCGGCGGTGATGTTGAAAACGTAGGGGGGGAGACGATCGATGCGCGCAAAACGGCGCGGTGAACGCTGGTCAGCCATGCTTTCCTCGGATACGTAAGCGCCCGGAACCGTCCGAGCGACGTCGGCCACTGTGGTGGCCTGGCGGCGAAGATAAGGGCTTGGCGGGGGCCTTGTCGAGGGGAGTTTCGCGCGGGCAACCGCAGCCCCCCGCAACCCGGAGGGAGGCGGCTGGGGTGAGCCGTCAGCAGGCAGTGCCTTTAAGGCCTGCGAGCAGGGTGGCCAGGTGTTCGATGTCGGCATCGGTGGTGCGCCAGGATGAAACGCTGAGGCGGAACGCCGGACGGCCCTGCCAAAGAGTGGGGCCGAACCAGACTTCGCCCGAAGCCTGGGCTGCGCTGCGGATGGCGATGGTTTCTTCATCGCTGTCAGCGCGTACCAGTACCTGGTTCAGCACCACGCGGTTGAGTACCTGGTAGCCAGCTGCGCGCAGGCGCCCGGCAAGATGCTCGGCCTGGCGCATGTGGCGATCGATCATGCTGGCCAGGCCGTCGCGACCAAGGGAGGCGAGGGCGGCCCAGACAGGTATGCCCCGGGCGCGGCGGGAGAACTCCAGGGTCAGGTTCTTCTGCGCATCCCGCGAGGCGCTGGCATAGGCGGCATCGCTGTTCATCGCGATGCTCAGTGCTTCGGCGTCGCGGCAGATGGCCATGGCACCGTCGTAGGGGGTGTTCAGCCATTTGTGGCTATCGCAGGTCCAGCTGTCGGCCTGCTCCACGCCGGACGCCAGATGGGCATGGGATGAGGCGCGGACCCATAGGCCGAAGGCACCATCGACATGGACCCAGGCGCCGGCGGCCCTTGCGCGGGGGATCAGCTCGGAGAAAGGATCGAATTCGCCGGTGTTGACCTCTCCGGCCTGGAGGCAAAGGACGGTCATGTCATCCAGTGGCGGCAGGGACGCCGGATCGATGCGGCCGAATTCGTCGGTTGGTGCCACCAGCAGGCGGTTCATGCCGAATCCAAGTATGCGCAGGGCTTTCTTCACGGTGATGTGGACGTTGGCGGAAACCACCACGCGCACCTCCGGTGCACCGATCAGACCGTCGCCGTCGAAATCCCAGCCCTTGCGCGCCAGGAGTGCGCGACGAGCCGCAGACAGGCTGGCGAGGGTACAGGCGGTGGCGCTGGTGCCGAAGCCGACGGCGCTACCGGCGGGCAGGCCAAGGCTTTCCAGGACCCAGCGTGCGGCTACCTTTTCGATGCGGTCGGCGGTCGGGGAATTGTCGAAGGAGGATGCGCACTGGTCCCAGGCCAGCGCCAGGCGCTCGGCAGCCGCAGCGGCTGGGAGGGTCGCACCGATAACGAAGCCGAAATAGCGTCCGCCATTGGAAGCGGTCGTGGCCGGGGAACCCAGTTCGTCGAGTTGACGCAGCACCTCTGCGGCCGGGCGGCCCTGCTCGGGCAATGGCCCGTTGAAGGCTGCCAGCGCCTGGACGGCTTCCGGGGAGGGGAAGACCCGGCGATCCGGTATGCCATCCACGTAGGCCAGGGCCCGGCGGTCGGCGTCTTCGAGAATCTGGCGTTCATTGTCCATGGCGGTCTCGCTGGCAGGAGAGGGTGCGCCCTACCTTAACGGCACCGCGCGATCACCAGCAGATACACCTGACGGCATACAGTTGTTCCAGTCGAGGGCTTCAATGACCGAGCATGTCGTGCATCGCAATGATCTGTTCGGCCACCTGGATCAGCTTCTGCTGGCGGCTCATGGCCTGACGGCGCATCAGGGTATACGCCTCTTCCTCGTTGCAGTTCTTCATCTTCATCAGTAATCCCTTCGCCAGTTCGATCCGCTTGCGTTCGGCCAGTTGCAGGTCGCGGGCGTTGAGCTGCGCGCGCAGGGCCTGGTCGCTTTCGAAGCGCGCCATGGCGACATCGAGGATGGGCTGCAGGCGGTCAACCTGGATGCCTTCGACGATGTACGCGCTGACACCGGCCTGGATGGCCTGGCGCATGACTTTCGGGTCGTGTTCGTCCGTGAACATGACGATGGGACGGGGCTGGTCACGGCTGACCAGTACCACCTGTTCCATCACGTCGCGGCCGGGGGATTCGGTGTCGATCAGGACCACGTCCGGACGGATGGCCTCGACGCGTCCCGGCAGATCGATGGTCAGGCCGGATTCGTCGATGACCTCGAAGCCGGCTTCGATCAGGGCGGCCTTGAGTCGGCCGACTTTCTTCGCGGTGTCGTTGATCAGCAGGATGCGTAGCATGGTGGCGGTCTTCCCTAGCGGCTACAGGGCAATGGCGCGGGCAGTGCCGGCCAGGGAGTGGATCGGGAAACTGCGGGCGTAGGCGGCGGGGTCGCTGCCGTCCCATATGCGACCGTCGATCAGGGTGGTGCTGCGCATCAGGCCGGGAAGCGGGACACCGAGGGCTTCAGCCGCCTCGCGGTAGATGTCCAGGCGTTGCACGCGCTGGGCGATGGCCAGGTAATCCGGGTCGTTCCGCAGCAGACCCCAGCGGCGGAACTGGGTCATGAACCAGATGCCATCGGAGAGGTAGGGCATGTTCACCTTGCCGTCCGCATGGAAGCGCAGCGGGTGCTCGTCCTCCCAGGCGTTGCCGATACCGTCCTGGTAATGGCCGAGGAAGCGCGGCTCCACGGCCGAGAGGGGGACGTCCACGTAGTCGCTACCGCTGATCAGCTGGGCCGTGCTGCGGCGGTTTTCCAGGCTGGCATCGATGAAACGGCTGGCTTCCAGCACCGCCATGGTCAGTGCGCGGGCGGTGTTGGGGTACTGCTCGGCGAATTCGCGGGTTACACCGAGGACCTTCTCCGGATGGTCCGGCCAGATCATCTGGCTGGTGGCGAGGGTGAACCCCTGGCCCTGGTCGACTGCCAGCGCGCCCCAGGGGCCGCCTGCGCAGAATCCGTCGATCCGGGCGGCCTTGAGGTGGGCGACCATCTGCGAAGGCGGTACCACGACGGTGTCGACGTCTTGCAGGGGGTGGATGCCTTGGGCGGCGAGCCAGTAGTTCAACCACATGGCGTGGGTGCCAGTGGGAAAGGTCTGGGCGAAGGTCAGACGTGCGCCGCCCTGGTGCACGTGACGGGCCAGTGCATCGGAACTGGTCACGCCGATGCGCTTGAGTGGTTCGGAGAGGTTGATTGCCTGCCCGTTCTGGCAGAGCCCAATGAGGATGGCCATCTCGGCGCAGGGCCCACCAATACCGAGTTCGATCCCATAGATCTGCCCGTAGAGGGCCTGCGCTGCGTCCAGTTCTCCGGACAGCAGCTTGTCTCGCAGGGTGGCCCAGGACGATTGGCGCTGCAATTCGAGCGTCAGGCCGTAGGGCTGGGCGAATCCCTGGGTGGCCGCGACTATCAGGGATGCCGAGTCGGTCAGGGGCATGAAGCCCAGGCTGAGCATGCACTTCTCCGGTGCATCGCTGCCCGCGACCCAGGCGAGGTTGTCCGAGCGCGTGGTGTTTTGCTTGTCCGTCATTGTGGTGGCCACCTATCAGCAAAATGGCGCCGATCCGGAGCAGCCGGGGCCGGCCGGAATCGACGCCATCGTCAGCAGCTCGTTCCGTCGTTGGAGCGGGCTTCGTTGAAGCAGCTGAAGCAAGCGATATGCCAGCGGCGCAAAAAATAGCCCCGCGAGTGCGGGGCCAGGGTCGTACGTCGGAGCTACCTCAACGTTCGATGATCTGCTTCACCTGGCTCTGCGGAATCTGCTGGGTGCGACCTTCGTGGTCCTCGAACTCGATCATGCCGGTATCTTTATCCAGTTCGGGCTTCTCGTCGGTGGCGATGAGTTGGCCGTCGGTCGTGGCGATCAGGTATTCGCTGGAGCAGCCGGCCAGGCCAAGGGCGCAGATGAGGATCAGGGACCAAGTTTTCATGGCGGCGTCCAACGTCGTAGGGGCTGATACTTGGAACATAGCTGCTGGCAGGGTGGCTGCAAGTCGGGCTGACGGCGAACGGCGTCGGCAGGCTCCGGAAAAGAAAAAGCCCCGCACGAGGCGGGGCTTTCTCATTACCGAGATACCGATGAGGCCTTAGGCCTGGACCACCGGGATCTTGGCGTTTGCAGCGGCTTCCTTGTACTCGGCGATCTGGTCGAAGGACAGGTAGCGATAGATATCGGCAGCCATGCTGTCGATGTTCTTCGCGTATTCCATGTACTCCTCGACGGTCGGCAGTTTGCCAATGATGGAGGCAACGGCCGCCAGTTCGGCGGAGGCCAGGTAGACGTTGGTGGCGTCGCCCAGGCGGTTCGGGAAGTTACGGGTGGAGGTGGACACCACAGTGGCACCGGTCTGTACGCGGGCCTGGTTGCCCATGCACAGGGAGCAGCCCGGCATTTCCATGCGCGCGCCGGCTTTGCCGTAGATGCCGTAGTAGCCTTCTTCGGTCAGCTGGTGCTGGTCCATCTTGGTCGGCGGAGCCAGCCACAGACGGGTCGGGATGCCGCCCTTGACCTTGTCGAGCAGCTTACCGGCAGCGCGGAAGTGGCCGATGTTGGTCATGCAGGAGCCGATGAACACTTCGTCGATCTTGTCGCCGGCCACGGTGGACAGCAGGCGGGCATCGTCCGGATCGTTCGGTGCGCAGAGCACAGGCTCTTTCACTTCGGCCAGGTCGATTTCGATGACGGCGGCGTATTCGGCGTCCTTGTCTGCTTCCAGCAGTTGCGGCTTGGCCAGCCAGGCTTCCATCGCCTGGGCGCGGCGCTCCAGGGTACGGGCGTCGCCGTAGCCTTCACCGATCATCCAGCGCAGCAGGGTGATGTTGGACTTCAGGTATTCGGCGATGGCGTCTTCCGGCAGCTTGATGGTGCAACCAGCAGCGGAACGTTCGGCCGAGGCGTCGGACAGCTCGAAGGCTTGCTCGACGGTCAGGTCGTTCAGGCCTTCGATCTCGAGGATGCGGCCGGAGAAGATGTTCTTCTTGCCTTTCTTCTCGACGGTCAGCAGGCCGGCCTGGATGGCGTAGTAGGGGATGGCATGCACCAGGTCACGCAGGGTGATACCGGGCTGCATCTTGCCCTTGAAGCGCACCAGAACGGATTCCGGCATGTCCAGCGGCATTACGCCAGTGGCGGCAGCGAAGGCTACCAGGCCGGAACCGGCCGGGAAGGAGATGCCGATCGGGAAGCGGGTGTGAGAGTCGCCACCGGTGCCGACGGTGTCAGGCAGCAGCATGCGGTTCAGCCAGCTGTGGATGATGCCGTCACCCGGACGCAGGGACACGCCGCCGCGGGTCTTGATGAAGTCCGGCAGGGTGTGGTGGGTGTTGACGTCGATGGGCTTCGGATAAGCAGCGGTGTGGCAGAAGGACTGCATCACCAGGTCGGCGGAGAAGCCGAGGCAGGCGAGGTCTTTCAGCTCGTCGCGGGTCATCGGGCCAGTGGTGTCCTGGGAACCGACGGTGGTCATCTTCGGCTCGCAGTAAGTGCCCGGACGGACGCCTTGGCCTTCGGCCAGACCGCAGGCACGGCCAACCATCTTCTGGGCCAGGGTGAAGCCCTTGCCGCTGTCAGCCGGGGATTCCGGCTTCTTGAACAGGTCGGAAGCACCCAGACCCAGCTCGGCGCGGGCCTTCTCGGTCAGGCCGCGGCCGATGATCAGCGGGATACGGCCGCCGGCGCGGACTTCGTCCAGCAGTACCGGGGTCTTCAGTTCGAAGGTGGTGATCACTTCGCCGCTGTCGTGGCGAACGACCTTGCCTTCATAGGGGTATACGTCGATGACGTCGCCCATGGCCAGGTTGGTGCAGTCGAATTCGATCGGCAGGGCGCCGGCGTCTTCCATGGTGTTGTAGAAGATCGGGGCGATCTTGGTGCCGAAGCAGAAGCCACCAGCGCGCTTGTTCGGTACGTACGGGATGTCGTCGCCGAAGAACCACAGCACCGAGTTGGTGGCGGACTTGCGGGAGGATCCGGTACCAACAACGTCACCGACGTAGGCAACCGGGAAGCCCTTGGCCTTCACGGCTTCGATCTGGGTCAGCGGACCAACGGTGCCCGGCTGGATCGGCTCGATGCCGTCGCGGGCCATTTTCAGCATGGCCAGGGCGTGCAGCGGGATGTCAGGGCGGGACCAGGCGTCAGGGGCAGGGGACAGGTCGTCGGTGTTGGTTTCGCCGGGCACCTTGAACACGGTCAGGGTGTACTTGTCGGCGATGGCCGGACGGGCGGTGAACCACTCGCCTTCGGCCCAGGCCTGCAGAACAGCCTTGGCGGAAGCGTTGCCCTTCTTGGCGCGCTCGGCAACGTCGTGGAAGGCGTCGAACATCAGCAGGGTGTGCTTCAGTTGCTCGGCGGCGACGGTGGCCAGTGCGGCATCGTCCAGCAGCTCGACCAGAGTGGCGATGTTGTAGCCGCCCTGCATGGTGCCCAGCAGTTCGGTGGCGCGAGCCTTGTCGATCAGCGGGGAATTGGCTTCGCCCTTGGCGATAGCGGAGAGGAAACCTGCTTTGACGTAGGCAGCTTCATCGACACCCGGCGGAACACGATTGGTGATCAGGTCGAGGAGGACGGCCTCTTCGCCAGCCGGGGGATTCTTCAGCAGCTCGACCAGGCCTGCAGTTTGTTCGGCGTTCAGCGGCTGGGGTACGACCCCTTGGGCGGCACGCTCTTCTACGTGTTTGCGATAGGCTTCAAGCACAGTTTTACCCTCATCAGTGGCCCTGGAATCGTCCAGGGCGCTCATCCAGGAATCCGCCGAACGCATGCGCCGCACAGCTTTTTGGGCTGTCTGGCCAAGGTTTCGGCGGCCTCCATCGAGAAGCTGTTTTCAAAGTTTTACGCCGGAAGGAAGGCCTGATGAGGGCTGGCGGCGGACATCCCGGGCGGGATGCCCGGCGCCATTATTTCCTGCCGGATCGACTGTGCTCGTGACGCTTTGAAAACAGCTTCCAACGGATATCGGCGCCTAAAATGGCGGGCCGATTCTAAAGGAAAGGCTCGACAAAGTTAAGACGGAATCCCTATTTCCCTGAGCGTGACCCTGATTAGACAAAGGGCTAAGATGGCCGGCCTGTTTTACCTGCTGAATTCGCCTCCACATGTCCAACCAGCGCATCAAGACGCCTTGCGTCGGCCTCTGTTCAACCGTCTATGGCGATCACGTGTGCCGCGGCTGCAAGCGCTTCCATCATGAGGTGGTGAACTGGAACCTCTACAACGAGGAGGAGAAGCGTGCGGTCTGGCGGCGCCTGGAAATCCTGCTGGTGCAGGTGATGGAGGCCAAGCTGGAGGTGTTCGATCCGCAACGCCTGAGGCACCAGCTGGAGCAGCGCCAGGTGCGTTTCGTGCCTGAACAGTCCCCATACTGCTGGGCCTACCAATTGATCGCGCGGGGCTCGCGAATGATCAATCGCATCGATGCCTATGGCGTGTCGCTGCTCCCTGAGTTCCGCGACTGGGCACTCCCGGAGTTGCGAGAAGCCATTGATCGGGAATTTTTCCTGCTGTCCGAGGCTCACTACGAGCGCTATATCGCTCCGCGCTTCCTGCGGGAGGGCGTCGAGAGTCGCGTCTGAAGCCAAAAAAAAGCCGCCATCAGGCGGCTTTTTCATTGGGGCGGGGGATTAGCGCTGGGCGACCAGTTCCTCCAGGTGGGCGATGATCGCATCGGGTTTGAGGACCAGGACGTCGCTTTCCAGGGTATCCAGCACCACTTCGGCAGTATTGCCGATCAGCGCACCGGACAGGCCGGAGCGCGCGACGGTGCCTATCACGGTGACGGCGGCTCCGAGCTTGTGGGCGACGTGGGGGATCAGTACGTCAGCCGGTCCTTCTTCGATATGCAGCCGTTCGTCGCTGACATCGTATTCAGCCTGGAAGGCGCGGCATTCGTCGCGGTAGCGGGCCTCGATGGTTTCCTTGAGCTGGAAGGTGGGGTCCGCCGCCGAGAGCATGGGCGACGGGTGGGCACTGATCACGTGCAGGGTGCCGTGGGCCAGGCTGGCAATGTCGTAGCCGTGGCTGACGATAGTGGCGTGCAGGGTGCGGTGCTCGCCGTCGCTGTTGCCAACGTCCACTGCCGCGAGGATGTTGCCGCCGGTCCAGGGCCTGTCAGTCTTGACCATCAGTACCGGCCCTGGGCAGAAGCGCAGGAGCTTCCAGTCGTCCGGTGTGAGCAGGGCCTTTTTCAGCGGGTTATCGGGAACGTGCTGCTTGATGACCAGGCCGCAACCTTCGGCCTGTTGCGCAGCGATGATGGTGTGGTGCTGGTTCTCCAGCCAGCTTTGCTGAGTGCTGGCGCTATAACCTTCAGCCTTGAGCGATTCGGCAAGGTCGCTGAGATAGTCGGCATGGTCGCCCTTGCGGTCGCAGATCAGCAGGTGCAGGTGCGACTGAGTCACTCCGGCGATCAGTTTTGCCCGTTTCAGGGCGAGGCCCTCCGGCCGGTCCGGCTCCAATACCACCAGAATGCTGCGAATGGCTTGCATGGTCCTCATCTCCCTGTCGATGGCTTATAGCCAAAACAAATGTAGTCCCGATTTCGCTTTGTCGTTCTTGACATATATCAAGCGGCCCAGGCTGGTCGTCGCTTCCTGCATTCGTATAATGCTCCGCCTTCGGGAGCCCGGCCAGCGTGGCCCCCAGCATGATGAGAGCCGCTTGTGAACCTGCCCGAGATCCATGACTTCCTTGCTTGTCGTACCCCCGATGCCTGGGTGGCGGCGGCATTGGCCGATCAGGAAACCCTGCTGATCGACCACAAGAACAACGAGTACAAGGCAGCGTCCACAGCCATGGCGTTAATGGCCAAGTACTCGACCCGGCTGGACCTGATCAACTTCATGTCCCGCCTGGCTCGTGAGGAGCTGGTGCATCACGAGCAGGTGCTGCGCATCATGAAGCGCCGCAAGATCGACCTGAAACCCGTTTCGGCATCGCGCTACGCGTCTGGCCTGCGCAAGATCGTGCGCGCCCATGAGCCGCAGAAACTGGTGGATACGCTGGTGGTGGGGGCTTACATCGAAGCTCGCTCGTGCGAGCGTTTCGAGGCACTGGTGCCGCATCTGGATGAAGAGCTGGCGAAGTTCTACGGCGGATTGCTGAAAAGCGAGTCTCGCCACTATCAGGGCTACCTCAAGCTGGCCTATCAGTACGGCGAGGCGCGGGATGTGGATCACTGCATTGAGAAGGTTCGAGTGGCCGAGCAGGAGCTGATCGAGTCACCCGACGAGGAATTCCGCTTCCATAGCGGCGTGCCCGCCTGACGAATAGAAAAAAGCGCCCCGAGGGGCGCTTTTTTATGGTTCTTCACGGATTACCGGGGAAGGCGGCTTTGATTTTCATGAAAAAGAAGTCGCTGTCCCGATAGCCGTAGGCCATGCG
>NZ_BDMA01000073.1:0-89383 GCF_002003485.1 Metapseudomonas resinovorans | reverse complement strand
CTACTCAACCGCTTGCGCTTCCGATCCGATTCACTCTTCTCGTCAGCGGGAGGCGCATTCTACAGCGTTCAAACTCGCTGTCAACACCTCGGTGATCACCTTCATTCACTCCTTTCGGAAGACTGAAGCGGCCAGCACTACCGCCACCGACCGATCACCACCCCCTGCGCCTCTATTCAGTTAAGTGCTTGATTTTCAAGCTCTTTCTCTGCTTCGTCGCTGGGAGAGGTGCGCATTATAGGGATGCAGAATCTGCCGTCAACACCTATTTGAAACCTTTTTGTCATTACGACAGGAAAGCCGCAGTACCACCTTCCTCCTCTATAAATAGAAGCGCCGCCCGAAGGCGGCGCTAGCGATGGGTCTCCGAAGGCTTCAGCGCTGCAGCCAAGCTTCGGCTTCAGCGGCCTGCTGTGAACCGAAAGCCTTGATCGTCAATCCCGGAATCAGCGCCCCCTCAACCTCGCTCACCTTCCTCACCCATCCCGTGTCGGCCACCACCGCCATGCGATCAAATCGGCGGACCACCTTGAACAGCTGTGGAATGTGAGAGACCTCAACGGCCATGGCACCAAGCGTCGGCATATCGAATTTGCCAATCCGATAGAGCATTCGGCCGTGGGCGATGCCTTCGGACTGCTGCGACAACTGATTGATCGCAGCGCGCATGTCATCGCTATCGAGTTTTCCCGCAAAGTCGACGTCTACGCGGTTCTCACCATTTCGCATTACCTGGAACATAGGAGCACCTCCGTACAGGAGTGTACTTTTCACGATACGCCGCCTACAGGAAACGACAAGGCAATAACAACAGCATGAAGATTGGCGAACGGACCGAAGCCGAAATGAAGCGGTTGCAGGGAGCAAGGGGAAGCTGGCCCGGGAGGCAGCCATCGCGCAGCAGACCGTTCAACGAATCATAAGGGTGAGTCCAAGAGCCCACGCCAAGAGAACAACCATGTGATTTTCAAGGCGTTCAGCTGCACGCGGTAACGTGGTTGAACCACCTGTTCATCAAGCGCAAACCGGTCCCAAATGCAGACCACTTCAAGCTAATCTCTGACAACGACAGGTACGAGAACCAGACCGCGAAGATCGAGGACGTGATATTCACGCCAAAGGGCTGCGGATCTGGAATGCCCGAAAGGGTTAAGCCATTACCGACCAGGACATCGCTATGCGCGCTACTCTGCTGTTTCTCACTGCTGTGCTGATCACTGGCTGTGCGACCGACGCACCGGAGGACCTGCCTGCTGCGCCACTTGCGGTTCCCACTGACTCGCGTACGCAATTGATCGTCAATTTCAAAGCGGGCAACCAGGTGTTCAGGAATGCCCACTGGGATCGGTTCAAAGCCTCTTGGCGTACCGCAATCGAGAAGGAAGCGTCCTCTTACGGGTATTCCGTAACCGAACAGGTTGGCCCCATTACCACCACGTCTACGCCGGGCTTGCTCCTGATAATCAAAGTGGACGACTTCCTCTATGTCAGCGATCCCGAGAGCGATGAGGACGCCTGGGTGGATGCGCGAGTCATCTACCTCGATGCGCAAACCGCCAAGGAATACGGAGAGCGCAGCTACAACACCAATGCCTCTTCCTGGGAAAGCATTTCCGCCGCAATGACTAATGAGCAGGTTCAGGCGCTAGCCAAGCGAATGTTCGATGAAATCCGCCCTCCCGAAACCTCTCCAAGCGCCCCTCCACCCGCTCCAGCCGCCCAAATTGCGACGAGCCATGAGCAAGGGAAGCAGCAGCAACTGGAGCAGCTTAATCGCGAAAGACTGAACTACGAGGAATACCAGAAGCGGTACCGGGAGATTGTGGGGCAGTGATAAGTGCGAGAACCCGACGACCATGACCCGTAACTGGTCAAGGCTCCACAAGACGGAAGGCCCATGCGGCAAGGAGCAAGCTGACTTTCTTTATGCGCAAGTCCACTCACCTGCCGTTTGCACGGAGCGCTGGCGAATCTGAATCTCGCCGCGTGGGCCCGGACATTATCAACATGTGGCCTCCTCGCTTCCTCGCCAACGTGTCTACGTGTCTACGTGCGAGATTTACACGACAGATGGCCTTGAACGATTGAGCAGCTGGCGTACTCGGAATTGGTGTGAGGCAGCGATCAGCGAGTTCACTGCTGGAATCATCAGACTCGGTCTGGGGCCCCTGCCACAGCTCACTGACCACTGCCTCTCCGGACCGCAGCGCATCTCAATGATCGCTGCGGTTTGTCATTTGAGCCCATCCATTTGAACCACGGCCTCTCCTGCGCCTCTAGCGCATCTGCAAAGTTCGTCATCGCTCCAGCTCATCTCGAGTCCGGCCGTCGCGACCTAGCTCCATGCCTCCTCTGAACTCGCCGGCATGGATCGAAGGGAAACATGAGGCAATCAACACTCTGACCGAAAGGTGAACGTCTCTGGATGCTCTTGCCTCGAACGGATGAGGCCACATGCCGCCTCCCTCGAGGTGATATATGAACCCGAACCAAAATCCACAGAACCCTGGTCGTATGCCGGATCAAGGTGGCCAGGGAGGCCAAGGCCAGGACCCTCGACGCCAAGGCGGTCAAAGCCAGAACCCGAACGATCCGCAACGGCAGCAGCCGCGCAACCCTTCAACCGAAGACAAGCCTGACGATTGGGCCAACCCTAACAAGGGCGATGGACGGCCTTAAAAGCCTAGCGAACGATCCACTCAGAATGCCTGAGTAAACACTTCTCCCACCTGAGACCCGGCGATATGCCGGGTTTCTTTTGTCGAACGCATACGAAAAAGGCCGGTTCATTTCTGAACCGGCCTTTCTCTGAAAGGGAGTGTGCCTTTCACGATACGCCGCCTGCCGGAAACAACAAGGTGATCACCGGCGGCGTAAAGAACCCACCCGTCATACCACCCTGGGCCAGAGCACCGGGAATAACGGGTGATTCAGCGGCGCTCCGTCAGCGAGTTGGTCGACCAGCCCAGGAAACTCTGGCGAGGTTTTCCAGGCTCGCGGTGCGTGGCGCATATCATCTCCGAGGAAGCGCAGGGAGAACGCCCGCCGACGCCGTTGCCCACCTACCCCACCAGAGGCATGGAGGGTCAACATATGAAAGAACACCGCATCTCCCGGCTCCAGTTCCCAGCCCAGGATGTTCCAGCTCCCCCGATCCGCTTCAATATCCGGCAAGTCCGCCAGACTGCCCTCCGGGAACCATCTGGCCTGGTTGTCCAGAAAACTCCGCGGCATGAGCCAGGGCCCCAGATGCGAACCGGCGACAAACTCCAGCGTCGACTCCCGCGCCACCGGATCCACCGGCATCCACATACTGCAGTTCTGCTTGCCGTCCACGTTGTAGTACGGCTGGTCCTGGTGCCACGGCGTGCGCTGGCGGGTGTTGGGCTCCTTGACCAGCAGGTGGTCGTGGTACAGGCGCGCGCTGTCACAGCGCATCAATTGCGCCGCTACCGAGCCCACCCGGCTCTCGAAGATGAAGCGTCGATATTCCTCTATATCCCGCCAGTTGCAGAAGTCCTCGAAGAACCAGCCCGGGTCGTCCGGGCTGCTGGCCACCTTGGCCCGCTCGCTGGGGGTCGCGAGGTTGAGCTCGGTGCCCCGCTCCAGCAGTGCCACCTCATCGGCCGTGAACAACTGTCGAACGCACACCGCGCCATCGCGCTGGAAATCCTCGATGAGCGCATGCGGGAGTTCGAATTCAAAGCTGTGCTGCGTCATGCAACCACTCCTCTCTTCCTGGAAGTAACCACGGTTCTGGAACATCGCGCCGCCAGGACTGCTCAAGGCAGTTCAGGCTCGGGCTGCGCGGCCTGGTTCGGCCTTGCCCAGGCCCAGTAGGCCAGGGTGAGGACAACGAGCCAGGCTGTGCCGATGTAGAGCGCGGTGCGGGTGTCGGGGAACGCCGCCAGCACCACGAAGATAAACAGCATGAAGGCGATGGCCAGGTACTGCCCGTATGGCCAGAGCGGAACCGGAAAGCCAAGGGAACCAACCTCCTCGCGGCTCATGCTGCGGCGCATGGAAAGCTGCGAGAGCAGGATCATCAGCCACACCCACACCACCGAGAAGGTCACCAGCGAGGCGAACATCAGGAACAGCTCGTTCGGCAGCAGGTAATTGAGCAGCACGCCAAGCAGCAGCGTCAGCGCCATCACCAGCACGGTCAACCAGGGCACACCATGCTCAGACAGGCGAGCGAAGGCACGCGGTGCCTGTCCATTCCCGGCCATGCCGAAGAGCATGCGCCCGGTGCTGAAGATGTCGCTGTTGATGGCGGAAATCGCCGCCGAGATCACTACCAGGTTGAGGATGCTGGCGGCCGACTGGATGCCCAGGCCGCTGAATATCTGCACGAAGGGGCTGCCCTGGCTGCCAATTCGCGGCCAGGGGTAGATGGCCATCAGCACCAGCAGCGTCAGCACGTAGAACAGCAGGATGCGCAGCGGCACCGAGTTGATGGCCTTGGGAATCATCCGCTGTGGGTCCTTCGCCTCGCCGGCGGTGAAGCCGATTACCTCGATGCCGCCGAAGGCAAACATCACGATGGTGAAGGAAGCGATCATCCCCTCCACTCCATTGGGGAAGAAGCCACCATGGGCCCAGAGGTTGCTGAGCGAGGCGTCGCCGCCACTACCGTCACCCAGCTGAATACCGAACAGCAACACGCCCGCTCCGGCGACTATCATCGCCACGATCGCCAGCACCTTGAGCAACGACAACCAGAATTCCAGCTCGCCGAAGATCCGCACGCTGCAGAGGTTCAAGGCTGAAATGAACAACACGATACCCAGCACCCAGATCCAGCGCGGCGCGTCGGGAAACCACAGGCCCATGTAGACGCCGAACGCCGTCACGTCAGCCAGGCACACCATCATCATCGAGAAGACGTAAGTCCAACCGGTGAGAAAGCCCAGGTAGCGCCCCAGGTAGCGGCTCGCATAGTGACCGAAGGAACCGGCCACCGGCGTGCGCACTGCCATCTCCCCCAGGGCACGCATCACCAGGTAGATCGCCGCGCCCCCGATCAGGTACGCCAGCAGCACCGAAGGGCCCGCGCGCTGGATGGCCGCCGCCGAACCGTAGAAGAGCCCCGTGCCGATGGCGGACCCCAATGCCATGAAGCGGATATGCCGTGCGTTCAAGCCACGGCGCATTGCAGAACGTTCCATTGCCTTGCCTCGCTTTATTGTTGTTATCGACGGCCGCAGCGCGCCACGCTGCACCCCCCTCTACTTCAGGTACCACCCCCACGGCTCATCACTGCAGTAATGGATCACCTGCTTCACCTCCAGGTAATTCTGCAGCCCCCAACGCCCCAGCTCCCTGCCGATGCCGCTCTGCTTCATGCCGCCCCAGGGCGCCTGGGTGAAGGTGGGTGGCGAGCAGTTGACCCAGGCCGTCCCGGCACGCAGCCCGTTGGCGATGCGAGTGGCACGCTCCGGGTCAGCGGAGAACACTGCGGTCGCCCGGTCGTCGCCGTCGTGATTGAGCAATGCCAGCGCCTCCGCTTCCGTCTGGAAGCGCTTTACGCAGATCACAGGGCCGAGGACGTCCTCACGCCAGATTTCATGCCTGACGTCGGGCTCATCGAAGATCGTCGGTTCAACGAAGTGGCCGACCGGTAAGTGGGCTGGGCGTCTTCCACCGATGAGCAACTTGGTAGCCCGTTGGCTGTGCTGAACCACCGTCATGAATTTCCGATGCTGCCTGGCACTGACGAGAGGCCCCATGTGAACCCCCGCCTCCATCCCATGGCCCACACGCATACCGCGCACGGACTCAACCAGCCGCTCCAGCAGGCGAGGCGCAATGCTCGCTTGAACCACCAATCGCGAGATGGAACCAGAAGCCTGCCCCTGGTTAAGGAAGGCGCCGTGCACTATCCCCTCCACCGCGGCGTCTACGTCGATGTCGTCGAACAGAATGCAGCCCGCCTTGCCGCCTGATTCCGGACTCACCCCCCTTTCCCCGACCAGGGTGGTCAAGGGCATCTTGACCCCGAAAGGCAAACGACCGAAGGACAACCTGTCCACGCCCGGGTGCCGAACCAAGGCCCGGTCGACCTGCCCCTCGAAGCCCGACAGGATGTTCAGCACCCCGGGCGGGAGACCGACTCGGCTCGCCGCCAACCCCAACTCCAGGGCACTCATTGGCGTGAGCTCCGACGGCACGACCACGCATGTCGCCCCTGCTGCCAACACCGGGGCAATCGTCCGCGCCGCCATCAGCAACGGGAAACTCCAATGGATGATCAGCCCCACCACCCCCAACGGCTCGTGGCGAATCCGACAGTTGAACCCCGTATCCCTCAGATGAAGCAGCTGCTCCTGACGTTCGTCCAGCTCGCACGCCAGCCTCGCGTAGTGGCGGAAACACTCGATGGCATCGGCCACATCTGCTTCCGCTTCGAGTAAGGGTTTGCCGTTGTCGCGAACCTCCAGCCCCGCCAAGGTCACCTTGCGCAGCTCCAGGTTGTCGGCCAGCGCATTCAGGTACCCCGCCCTCTCGCTGCCAGGCATCTGCGACCAGCCACTATTGAAGGCCGCTCGGGCAGCTTTCACGGCCAGGTCAACATCCTCCGCGCCAGCCGCCCCCAACTCCATGATGCGTTTCTCCAGGGCCGGATCAACGGTGCAGAACCGTTGCCCTTGCCTCGGCGCCACCCAACGCCCGTCGATGTAGAGCGTTGGCTCGCTCATGGTGGTTTTCCTCGCGCGACTTGATTGATGAGCGAAGGCTATCAATGCCGCTGCAAAGGGCGCCTATGCCGACAGAGGTACGGGCCACCTCGCCGGGCTGTCAGACATTTCTCAGAGGCAGAAAACGCAAGGCGATCCAGCACCTCGAGACTCACGACGCGCACGATGGGGAAGGAGGAGATTTGAAGAATTGGTTGAGTGAGACGGTGCCTATGCAGTTGATTGCTGCAATCGGGTATTCAGGCACTCGGCGACCCGATGCAGCGCTCGAAGATACGGATCCACTCGCCGTAGTCGCAAACCACTGCATCGACATTCGCCTGCAGCCACCCACCCTCCTCCACCGGCCACCAACTGATCTCATAGCCGGCGTTGACGATGAGGTGTTCAAACAGGATGCGCATCGCCCGGCCGTCAGCCCTGCCTGGAACGGTAGGCACTCAGCACGGACTCACGCGAAGGCAGCTTGCGCTCGGCATCGGCCGGCGTCACATCGAAGCCTTCAGCCGCAGGCTGGCCGCGTAATTGAATTGGCGTGCCTTGGCGTAATAGGCCTTCTTAGTCCGCAGGGACGGATTGGCATTGGTGGGTCTCTCTCACAATCGAGGACGAAAGTCAGCAAGCTCAATGCCCCACCGCACTGCGAACGCTCAGGCGCGAGTCACCCCTCGCCCTCTGGGAGAGGGGCCGGGGTGAGGGCAGTTGCCGGCCTGCTCTGCGCCAATCCCCTTCGCGTCAGTCAGGATGACGACATCTGCCCTGCCGGCGATCACGTCACGCAACATAGTCACGGGACCATGCGACACCTGGTCGCAATGGTCACTTCACAGAACCATGACATGCTCCATGTGCATGCACGAAGGCGATTTCGACGGTTCGGAAACGATCGGTTTCGACTTCATGTTCGCGACGTCGGCTATTCGCAGCTATCAGAATTGTTCGGTTCATCCCCTCAAATCAGGAGGTCCGCCATGAGTGCACGCTTTTCGGTGAAACGGGTCCCACGTGTAGGCGTCAGGGGCATCAAGAAGGGTGAGAATCACGGAGCAAACGCGCTGGATGCCTGCTGGTACCGGATCATCGACCGAGCAACTGGCGACTTCGTCGGGGGCAGGCATGCAGAACAAGCCGTGGCGCATGCTGAGTGCGAGCGGCTGAACAACAGGACGAGATGTGCGTGATCGTGCTACCTGGTAAAGCCCCGTTCTGTACGGGGCTGCTGCAGGTTGCCAACCCATCTACCTATTGAGGCGAATTCGTACATATCTCCCTCACGTACTGCTGCCCCTCGATCACGGCTTCCGTTCTCTGGATGCCGATTCGGATATCTGCAAGACACTGCCCGCTAGCGAGATCAAGCCCGACTCTTCCTGCACCAGTACCGTCAACGGGGTCGGGGTGATTACCCACCCTTGAGCTCCCTGATAAACACCGCCAGCAACTCCGCCTGGCTGCCTATCTCCAGCTTGTCGTAGAGGTTCTTGCGGTGGACCTTTACCGTTCCTCGCTGGATGCCAAGCAATTCGGCAATCGAGCAATTGGTATACCCCTGCAATACCAGGCGGGCGACCTGACGTTCACGCGGGCTCAACACCTCCCGCCCAAACTGGTCAAACGCTTTGCGAACCCGCTCATCCAGGTCATAAGCAACACGCTGCTCCTTCGACCGATGCACCTGCCAAGCCGAACGCACTACCTCATCCACCACCGGTGCCGCACTGCGAAATAGCCGCAGCTCCTTCTCGCTGAACGACAGCCTCCCCCGCCGCCGCATCAGCGACAGTACCGCCCTGCCCTCGCCCTCCAGGCTGGTGAAAAATCCCACCTCCTCGCACAGGCCCAGGCGGCGGTAATAGCTGCGGAAATACTCGCTGGCATAGAAGCGCTGGGGCGTCAGGCTCCGCATGCTGTGCATCCCCTCCGCCTGGCCTCCCTGACTGGCGAGGTAGAACGGGTCCAACCGATAGGGCCCGGTCTGGTACTCGTGCACGAAGAATTGCCGCAGGTGCGCTGGAAAAGTGTCGAACAGCGACAGCGGTAGATAACGCCCCTCGTAGATGAACAGCACGAAGTGATCGACGAAGCCCAGGCGCTGCAGCCAGGTCGTCAGTGCCTGCAGTTGGGGTTGGCCGGGCGGTTGGGTCAGGACATCGGAGATGTCGCGGGTCCATTCGGTTAGCTGTCCGTGCATTGTCAAACTCCTTCAGTCTCGATACCCCATCGCAGAGAGCTCGAAGCTCCTAAACTATTCGCAGGAGTTTAGAAAAATCAACATCCAATGACAAGGAATCTAAACCGACCGCTGTTTAGCATCCTGAGCCATGGATTTCCCAGACCGCGTTAAATCGCGCATGCAAGCGCTACAGTTGAGTGCATCTGAACTGGCCCAACTCGTAGGCGTCTCCAAAGGCTCTGTCACCCACTGGACCACGGGTACCAACAAGGTCAGCGGGAAGAACTTGATCGCCCTTGCGAAAGCACTGGAATGTGATGTCAATTGGCTTGCGAGCGACGAAGGACGCGCGACCGCTATCGGCTCCCCTGCTCGAGCTTCCCGTACCGAAGAAGCGAAAGACGCGACCACTGCCGTCGTTCTGGAAATGCTGAAAAAGCATGCCGGCAAAAGCCTGAACAGTGCTGCTAAACAGCGTATCGCCCAAGCTGTGGCGGATAGCCTCAGTTCCAGCGCCCTCAAGTTTGGCGAATCCCTTGCCGCCGAGCCAACCGGAAGCACGGTGCGCGAAGGCGATATCTGCATTCCACACTTCGATTTTCAAGCTTTGGCCAATGAAGCTCAGGCGCCAGCCGACTACTCCGAATTCGTCCGCACTATTTCAGTCAGCGCACAGCAACTGGAAAGACTGGGTATCGACTACAGCTCACCTGCCAACCTCTCCGTCATCACCGCCTGGGGGCAGTCGATGGAGAGGATCATCAAAGACAAGGATCTGGTGCTGGTTGATCGCGGCATCAACAAGTACGTCGGCGATGGAATTTATCTCATCACCTGGGCCGGCCATCTCTTCATCAAGCGTCTACAACTCGCCGGAACCAATCAGCTGGAGCTGGTTTCGGATAACCCGACTCACAAGACACGAATTGTTGCTATGTACGAGGTGAAGATTCACGCCAAAGCAGTGCTGATCTTCGGCGTTAACAAACCGTAGTTGGTTGCCAAACAGACGCTCTAAGGTCCTTCTAAGCGGCCACATTCACTATCCAATGTGCTCGCGGAAGCTCGCTCTGAAATCCAAGGGTTTCAGATAAAGCTGTTTCGACAGGTCACCCCCGAAGGATGAAAAGCTTTGGGTCATTCCTGAACTGAAATACCCGGTAGAGATAGAACTGCTCGGCCGCATCCTTGGAGAACTCCAGTTCGTTGTGGCTAACGATGAAAGAGCTAGCGGTGCTTCCGTTCGTTATTTTCACTTCTATGAAGGGAGTTTCCCGCCACCAAAGATGCTGCCCTAATTTCCCGCATACCCCAACACGCACGCCACAATCCTCTCCTCCCACGTCTGCCGCATTGCTATACCCGAGACGCGATCAATTAGCTTCTGAGCCGGGACAGGATCTGCCAACAGGTCTTTCTGGATATTACGCAACCTTGTAATGGCTGCCTTGCGGCCGCCACGATCCAGATAACGCGACCAAGTCGGTCGAACCAGATCGAGCCAGGCATCCGCCAACTGTCCCCAGTCAGGGCAATCACTTCGCCCCATGGGACTCAGCACATCCAAAAGCGCCTGGATCTGGTCAGCCTGCTCAGACGGCTGAGCCCAACCAGATTGCTTCGCCCAACGCGGCAGCACCAACGCCATCTGCTCCAACGCACGCTGCTTTTTGCGAGGCAGCAGCAGACGCTCCATATGACTCAAGCGCCCTAGCAAACGATCCAGCTCACGACCTGCAGAATGGCTTGGCGGCAAATTGTGCACCTCATCGGGCAAACGCAGCCTCAGGGCTGCCGCCACATCTCGCAGGTTGATCACTGGCCCATCGGTGTCATCGGACAAGAACACCCAGCGAGGCGCTCTGTTAGCCTCACCCGCCAAACAGACAAACAGCCAGGGCCGCTGGGCCCTCACCAGACTCACGCGGGAGAGCACTGCCGATGGATCGGCTTTCGCATGCTGGTAGTCCTCAAGCCCAACCAAAGCAGCGCCTCCTTCGACCAGAGCCCGCACTGGCGCAAAGGCGTCTTCAATGCCATCCCACGGCTGAGCAGATCTTGCCTGCATTTCGGATTGGATATCCTCGGGCTTCACCACCCGGTCAGCAGCATCCTCACGCAGCATTTCCGGCGGCAATTGCAGATTGCCACCGAGCAGAGATTCAACCTCTTCGATACGGGCCACGAATTTCTCATCAGCTTTCAGCGCAAAGGCTGACGCATCTAGTGGCCACCAGCACTCGATGGTGTCATGAGGGCTATCCATCCGATCTATACGCCCCACCCGCTGCTCGGCGTAACGAACCACACTCGGCATATCCAGGTGTACCAGACTGGAGGCTCGTTGCAGGTTGACGCCCTCAGACATGGCATCACTGCAGAGCGCAATGAGCCTCCCCTCACCCCTCAAGGGATCCAGGCGTTTCTGTAGCCGTTCGTTTTGAGTCTTGTTGCCACCTACCCCCAACAACACGTCGACCTTCAGCGCTTTCGCGTCGTGAGCCATCAGATGCCGAAGATAGCGCAACGTCAGAGGGAAGTGGTCGAACGCAATCACTTGATCATGGCGCTCCGCCAG
This sequence comes from Metapseudomonas resinovorans, assembly GCF_002003485.1. Lineage (GTDB taxonomy): Bacteria > Pseudomonadota > Gammaproteobacteria > Pseudomonadales > Pseudomonadaceae > Metapseudomonas > Metapseudomonas resinovorans_D. The sequence goes on along the minus strand of NZ_BDMA01000073.1, from coordinate 77,931 downwards.
CTCCATCAACAAGGAGCACTTGCGGCGCTCGCGAGCGTCGCTGATCCTCTCAAGGCGGCGCAGTATGAGCTGATAAATACCAATCTCAGCCTCGCAAGCCTCTTGATGAGCTTTGGGATCCGATAGCCACTCAGGCAGTTGGATTCCGAGCTGATTCTCAGGCAGACGACCTTTCAGCGTATGAATACGCTCCAGCATATTGCCGCTGTCTTCACCACCGCCGGTATCTCCCAACCCCTGCAGACCCATTTGTTCCAACGCTCGCGTCTCGCCAAGAATGTGGCGAAACAAAGCCAAACGTGATGAGCGCAAACTAGCCATGACGTGGTGACGCGCCAAGGATCCCGCAGAGTGCAATCTCATCCTCAGGTAGTTCTCAGGCGAAACGCCTTGCCGGGTCAAGCTCTCAGGCAAATACAGCGGCTTTACGAAGTGCGCTACCCCCCTAAGCTTCCTAGCCAAAACCAATATCTGCTCGGCTATGCGGATATCCCCTTCACTTTCATGCAGCTCGTAACTGCACGCAGTATGCGTTGGATAGCGACACACCCGCCCGGTAAGAGTCCGATAGGTTTCAGGCTCCAGATCTACCATGGCATTGAGCTGGGCTTTGGTTCTGCGAACCGTAAAACTAGCGATCGCCAGCTGAAGCTCACGTAACTCTTGAGGATGTACATCGCGCAGGTTGCCTTTTGCCCGACTCAAGCGTTCGAAGATACCCAGTACCGCATCATCAAAGTTGTCCGCCCCCAGGATATCGATTAACCGTAAAAGGTCTGACGCCGAGCGATTGATCGGGGTGGCTGTGAACAGCACCGTTTGATCGGCCAGGTTATGCAGCAGCTGACGAGTACGATTCGAATTTTGGTTGAGGAAGTTATGCGCCTCATCCACTGCCAGAGTTTGCGCCTTCGCAAGCAGCAGGCCAATCGTGGAGTCTTCATCCGGTTTCAGTCGGCTCAATGAGCCATGGGAAATCACTTCCAGCGACAACTGACAGTTGGTGCGTTCGCGATCCCAATTGGGACTAACCAGTGGCGGACACACCATGGTCATCAGGCCCTTGTGACCACGCGACAACGACCAGATCCGGTCATAGATGGCGCGCAGTAGGTGAACACCCATGCGCGTCTTGCCAGAGCCCGTTGCATCGGCCACAAGCACGCCCCCGGCGGTCTCCAGCAGATAGAGCGCCTGACCAATCCCCTTGCGCTGGGAAGGCCAGAGGCGAACGTTCTCCTGAACGCTCAGTGACTGCAGATACCGATCTGCCCACTCCCCTTCGAGCAACTCCGAACAGGCACGCGCCAGCGCCTCTTTCCAGCTCACAAAGCGCAGGAGCTGCTCCAACAGTGCAATCAGCTCTTGGTTGGCATCCCGGCCTTGCGCCCAAAAATACTCAGCGGTTTGCCATACATCGCGAAAGCGACGGCTGTCCTGCTGCTCGGTAAACCGTACGTTGGCCTCATGTTGGTAAAAGAGCCCAGGCTCGGTAAAGTTGCTGGAGCCCACCGTCACAGCTAATGCTGTGCAATATAACTTGGCATGTACGCGCGGTCCTGGGCCTGGGTAGCGCACCCACACGGCCCCCTGCTGAATCAGCTCAATGCTGCGGATCAACTGACCGCTTAAGCGCAGTGAAATACCACGCTTTAACCAGTAGCGCCTGATTTCCTGGTCAAAGTCATAACGGACCAGCGAGAAATCCTGGCGGCGACTGGCACTCGGCTCAGAGCCCAGCATTAACCGAAGACAACCGCCGCAATTAGCCCGCTGATTGATCAACGGCAGCAGCTGATCGAGGCTGCTGTAGCCAGTGACGACGAGTGCATCCGATTCATCGCAAAGATCAGCCAGCAGCGTGTCGTAAACTTTGCGCCTGGGCGCATTCAGCGGCATTCGTGCTGCCGCCGGAAGATCTCCGGCAATAGGCTGCTCTTGGTCAAACAGCGATCTCTGCATGCTCGCTCCTGACTACATCCACGCCTCGTCCCTTACGTGCTGCTTGATGACCATGCCAATGGCTGTGACGCCGCCTTGCAGGCCGGTCAGATCAACCCATGCCTCGTCGGTACTGTACCGCTCCCAAAGACGAAGCGATCATCTATAGCAAGGCTCTCCAGGTCTGGAACGCGGAGATACTGTAGGCCCTGGCCGGTACAATCGCTTACCCTTGAGAGTTTAGGAATTATTTTCCCCACTTTGGAAACGATATCCGTCGCTGAGAGGCTATCTGAGCGCAGCTGCTATGAGATCAACTCAAAGCGCACGCTCATCGGCTTGCTACCAATGTGGCTCTGATACTTTACCCGCCCGTAATAGCGGAACGGAGCTGCTTTGCCATTTTCAAGTTTGTTGTCCCGCACAAACAAATGCAGGCTAATACCCAAGGCTTCATGCTCGATTATTTCTCGGCCGCGCTTGTTGTCTGGCGCGGTCTGATTTTGGGTTTGCCAATGGAAATGTCGGTCGTCGATCCAGTGATCTTGATAGCGCAAATCTTCGGCTTTTCCCTGTTTATTCAACGTGACTAAAAGTGCTTGTGCATTGCATCCTCGAATAGTCACATGCCCGCTGTTCCAATTGCCGGCATTGAACTCGCCCCCAAATAGTGGCGGGATTTCTTCGCGCATAAAGCGATGTCCCACCAACATCTCCAGCGGATCAATGATCGCCTTGAGCCGAGCGAAAGTCCTGAACTGCTCACGCAATTCGTCAGTAACCACGATATCCGAATAGTCGAGGTTGTTAGCGCGCAAGCGGTATTGGCCGTTGGGATCCTTGAGAACCTTGCGCAGCAGGTACTGATTGTCGCCAACATCATCCTGACGCTCGATGACCATGACATCCCCGGTGATCTTACCAGCCGCCTCACTGCTGATAACCTCCAGCAACAGGTAATCCCCGTCCCTCACCGGATGCTTACCGCCGTTCATGGAGTTGCCCGACGCCCGAGCGATAAAGTGCCGAGCAGGGTCAAGACGACCATAACCCAATCCAAGCGGGCGATATTCCTCGCAATTAGCGGTTCCGGTTTTGAAGTGACCACAGGCAATCTTCAGATTAGGGAAATACGGCAGCTCTACTTGCTCTAACCGATTCTGAATCGGCGTTACCGAAGCGCCCACCAAGCTAGCCCTTGCCTCGTATGTAGCCAACCGAAAATCAACCAATTCCTGTACAAGTTCAGCCAAGGCGGAAAGCTCACTTTCGGCCACTTTAAAGCTACCGATAAAGAATCCCTCCTCCACGCTGAAGTATCGACTATTGGCCCACGCATGCACCGGATTCTTATTCCAATAGGCGAGCCAGTCACTCGGCGCATGGGCTATCCCTTGATATCCCTCGGGCAAATCACCCAACAGCGATCTGCGCCTTTGCAGCACCTGCCAGGATCGCACAGCCAGGGCTTCCAACGTCGGCGCATTGCGCCAGCCATCCAACTCCTGGAAGGCTTCCAGCAGGATCATTTTGTAGCTCTTGGTCATGGCAGTGGTTTCCAGCTCGCGCAGGAAATCACCATGCTTTTCGATGACCGCCCGATCCTCCGCCAACAGTTCAGCCTCCAAATCTGCCACTAGGGCGAACCAATGGCCATATTGGCGGCGCATGTCCTGCATGCTAGTCCCGGAACGGTAGAACTCAGTCAAGGTCGGTCGGCGCCCCATGCCATCCCGCAAGCACTGGTAGTCAGACTGTGGGCTGTTGCTGTTGAGAGACTTAAGGAATTCAATGAATTTAACGTCGTAGTTGATGAAGCAGCCCTCTGGTAGATCAAGCTGCCCCTGCTCGGCCTTGCTGGCAAACTCGCTCAATTGGCGGTAGTTCATGCTGCGATTCATCAGCGCCATGGGCTTGTGTAGGAAACTTTGGTGGTTGGCAACAAAGTCGAGCACCACCAGTTTGTCCTTGTTTTCGGCCTTGCGCAGGCCACGTCCGAGTTGCTGCAAGAATAGAATCTTCGACTCCGTGGGACGCAGCATCATGACGGTGTCGATAGCCGGCAAGTCGACCCCCTCGTTGAATAGGTCGACCGAAAACAGCACCTGCAAGCGACCTTCCCTCAATTGATCCAGCGCCTCGCCACGCGACAGATCGGAACTGGCGTAAACCGCAGCGGCACTGACGCCTTGTTTTCGGAAATAGTCAGCCATGTAATCGGCATGCCGGGTGGAAGCACAGAAAGCCAGCGTGCGTTGCTGCCTATATATCCTCCAGCTATTCAGCGCATGTCGTGCTCGACCGAGGGTCGCAAGTTTGTTGACCAGCAGCTCCGGATCGAAGCGCCCGTTACGCCAAGGGATGCTCTGGTAATCGACCTCATTGTCGAGAATTCCGTAGTAGTGGAAGGGCACCAGCAGCCGCTCACTTACACCGGTGAAAAGATCGCTTTCATAGACCAGATTATCGTCACACAGAGCCAGGATGTTAGCGTTATCGGTGCGATCCGGAGTTGCCGTCAGACCGAGAAGGAAGGAAGGCACAAAATGCTTAAGCAGGCGGTGATAGGTCGGCGCGGCAGCATGATGGAATTCGTCGATCACAATGTAGTCAAAGTGCTGCGGCTTGAAGCGTTCAAGGTGCTCGACCTTACCGAGGGTCTGCACTGAGGCACAAAGGATATCCACCTGCATATCCCGTTGCTGTCCGCGGTAGAAGCCGATACGTGAAGATGGCTTGATGCGGGCAAATGTTTCCGCAGCTTGATTGATAATTTCCTCGCGATGTGCAACGAACAGCACTCTTCGTGCGCCCATTTGCTTAACATCGAAGGCAGCCAACCAAGTTTTACCGAGGCCGGTGGCAAGCACCACCAGACCACGCGAGTAGCCTTCACCGCGAGTGGTTGTAAGCGCCTGCAGGGCCTCTACCTGTACCTTGGTCGGCACAGGCGCAGGCTCGCTTTCGGTACTACCTGGCTCAAAAGATTGCGTCGGCTTGATACGCCTCGCCTCATAAGCATCGATCCAACCATCGGTCAACGGCTGCACGCGGTGATGGGCAAACAGCTCTTCAAAACGCCGCTTTACTTCTAGATAACCTTCGTCGCCCGGGTAATTGACCCTGTAATTCCACTCCACGCCGTGCTGAAGAGCTTGGCGGCTGATGTTGCTGGAACCGATGAACGCCCTACCCCAGTTGCGATGAACAGCATCTTCACCGGCGAACAGATAGGCCTTGAGGTGAAAGCTACTGCCAAGAGCTTCATAGATGCGCACCTGCGCCCCTTGCTCCTGCAACAACATCAACAAACGCAAGGCCTCCGGATCGGTGACATCCAGATAGTCGCTGGTCAGGATGCGCACGTTCGCTGGTTGCAATCCTGATTGCTGACGCCCCAAGCATTCCAGCAGATCTGGAAGCAGTAAGCGCAATCCGGTGCTCTTGATGAAAGCCACAGCCATGTCGATCCTGCGCGCCTCGTGAATGGACGCGCATAGGTGCGGCAGGAACGGATCGTGGTCACCACCCGTCACCAGTTTGCCTTTCGCCTTATGCAGCAGCACGTTTAGCCACTGCTCTTCCCGCCCCGGGCGCTGATCCTGGGTATACCAACAATCTGTCAGCACCAATCCCGGAAGCGACTGAGTCCAATCGAGCATCTGCGCTTCATCGGCGTCGGAGAAGTGGCGTCCGTTGTGCAGTCGCTCGCCCGTGCCACGCTTGAAGCTGCAATAAAAAACACCACCAGGCTTTAGCGCCTGCCACAGGCATTCGAAGGTTGCGGGTAGTTCACTGGCGCGCACGTGCAACAGGCTGGCACAGGCCCAGATGCCGTCATAGCACTCGCGCTCGTGAACTTCATCGAAGGACTTCACAGGAACCGGCTGACCGAGTAACTGACTAGCGTGTGCTGCCAATTGCTCACTAGCGTCAAACGCACTGACCTGATAACCCAAGTTTCGGAAGGCTAAGGAGTCACGGCCAGAGCCGCAGCCAGCGTCGAGAATATGTCCGCAAGCGGGCACATCCTTAAGGAAGGGCTGATACAACGACTGCATGTCTACTGCCAGGGTGTCACTGACGAATTGACTGGCATTGGCGTTGTAATAGTCGTTGGTAATACTCACTGGAATCTTCCGCTGATAGCCAATCGACAGTGTATGGAATTTCAGCAAGCGAAAAGGGGACAGATTTATTTTCTCTACTCTAAACGCCCGCCTCTGGCCCAGGCTGTTAAAAAACGTGGCCAGCGACCTTGTTATGCTGCCGGCGGGTTTCATAGCGGGGCGGTCCATGAAGCGTTTCATCCAGCAAGAGTGTCGAGGCCAAAGCACGCTGCTGCCCGAAAGCCTGGATGATTACGTGGCGAACACCAATCCGGTGCGAGTGGTCGATGAAGGGGGGGTTACGTGTACTGCACGGATGCAGAGACGGCGGAGTATCTGAGGGCGCGACTGGAGTAATTCTTCCCCACCGAGAAATGCGGCCGGTATTACGCCGGCACGCGACTACTATTCGGACTGGGCGGCGAGCCCATCGGCAGGAACAAAGATCCAGCCCTCTCTTTTGGGCGCATCTGCACAAGGCTTCGCGAGCAATTCCGGGTGCAAGTGGAATATCCAGGCGATCAGGGCACAGGCCAACGCATCCCACTGATCGACATGCCCCAGGTGCGGCGGACGGCCATAGAATTGCAGCAGATCCCGCATCACTGTCGAGCGCTTTCCAGAGGCTGGGTAGGCCTCGATGACGCGTAGATGCTGGTTGTCCGTCCACACGCCACAGCGCTCGATGTAGGGCGCAAACCGCGCGAGCACATGCATGCCCTTGGTCGCCTGGCTACCGATCATGTCCTTGACTGCCGAGAGCGGGCTAAGCCCCCGCTCGAAGAGGAAGCGCTCGGTGTGTCGGAACAGATAAGGGTTGCTAGAAGAGTTCTCGATCGGGCCGGTCGCCCTACCCTGCATGATCAGATCAATGAAGGCGCCGGAGAATCCAAGGGGCGTATCAATAGCCAACACCACGGGCGTATCGATGAAGCCGGTGGAATCCAGCTCACACAGCTCAAGAAGCTTGGCAATGAACTCTGATGTATTGCCTGACTGGTTGATGCATCTGCGCAGATTGCCGCGCCAGGGCTTTCCCTGGATCTGGCGCTGGGAATCAATCACCACCAGGGCGTCGCGACTGGCGGGGTTCTTGTCGCAGTTCCAGCCACCGACATCCCAGCCGATGAAGATCGGGCATGCGCCAGTGGTCAGGGGCATGTCTTCGGTTTCGAGCATTTTCGACTCCCCATCAAGCGCTCGCCCATTGTCCGCAGAAAGACTGGAAGCGCTGACTTCACCAATGAATGATGAACACGCAGTAAACCGGCATTACTCACTTTGCGTCTAAGTCCGTGCGTGGCCAAATTACGCATTCTCTGAATATGGTCGGGACGGAGTGATTCGAACTCTCCGCTGTGGTGCGGGGCAGCAGCATGTCCTGGCGACTGGGACGCCGGCTCCGGCCGGCGATTGGCTGAGCAGTCGCCCGCCCCTACACCAGGGTCGGCACCTGCTGCAGCCACTGCTCGAAGGCTCTGCTTTCCGGCCTGCCCTCTTTGGCCGCGTAGTAGACCAGGCGCAGGTGGCGATCCTCGTCGATGGTCAGTGTGGTGTGCTCGAACACCATCTGACCAATCGAATCGATGCACAGGTTGCGGATTCCCTGGCACGGGCCATGAATATCCTGCTGTTGCCACCAGTCCCTGAAATCGGGCGAAACCTTGGCGAGGTCCTTTACCAGTGCGGCGATTTCCGGATCCTGGGTTGCCCGTACGAAGTCCCGACGGAAACTGGAGAGGATCTGCAGCGCCTGCTCCTGCCAGGGGTTGAACAACGCTTGCATGCCCGGGCTGGTGAATAGCATCCAGAGCAAGTTGCGGCGGTCAGCCGGTATCGCGGAGAAACCGAAGACCCGGTCCGCCGCGGTGTTCCAAGCCAGCACGTCCCAGCGCAGGTTGAGCACATAGGCCGGGCGCGTCGGTATATCCGCCATCAGCCGATGGATCAGCGGCGGCACCACGCACCAGGTCCGTCCAGGCTCCGCCGGCAAACGCTGGTGGGCCAGCAGGAACAGATGACGACGCTCGGTGGCATCCAGCTTGAGGGCACGGGAGAGATTGTCGAGGAAGTTGGAGGACACGCTGATGTCCCGCCCTTGTTCGAGCCAGGTGTACCAGGACAAACCCACCCCCGCCAAAGCAGCCACCTCCTCTCGACGCAGCCCTGGCGTGCGTCTGCGGCAACCGGCAGGTAGCCCCACCTCCTCCGGCGAGATGCGCTCGCGGCGGCTACGCAGGAATTCGGCCAACTCTACCCGGGTGCGTTCAAGTGTTCGGGGCGCGCTCATCCGATTACCTCTAGTAACAGCATAAACAGTCAAATTGTAACCCCTATAAATCCCGAGAAGAATACCCCGGCCTGGCCGCAAACTCGCACGCCAGAGCACTTACTTGATGAGGAAGCACACATCGACGTGTCATCAACTTGCTAAGGAGATAAAGGGATGTATCAAGCACTTCTTCGCGAACAACTGGAGACATTGAAGTCCTCCAACCAGTACCGCACCTTCACCACCCTCAGCCGCATCTGCGGCCAATACCCACTGGCCAAACTGGAAGGCCGCGACCACGAACCCGTCATCGTCTGGTGCAGCAACCACTACCTCGGGATGTCCCAGCACCCGGTAGTCCGGGAGCAGATGCTCGGTGGCGTCTCGCCCCTGAATGAGCGCATGGGCACGGATCTGGTGGTCGGTCTCAGCTGAGCGAGTACGACGTCAGCCTCGAACTCTAGTCCCCAACCAGATGTGGCCCCGCCTCGGGGCCGCATCCCTCAGTTCTTCCACCAACCTGCCTCCAATGGAGCGCAAACGAGTCTGAGCATGCACACACCTAACCAATCCCCCATCTACCTCATAGCGCTAGGGGCATTTGCCCTCGGGATGGCCTCCTACGTCACCGCCGGCCTGATCCCGATGATCGAAGCCTCGTTCGCGGTGTCCGTGGCGGTGGCGGCCCAACTGGTGACCGCCTTCACCCTTGCATACGGCCTGGGCTCGCCTATCTTCGTGGCCCTCACCCCGGCGCATCGCCAACGCACCGGCCTGCTGCTGGCCCTCGGCCTGTTCGTCATCGCCAACGCCGCCAGCGCGCTGGCCGAGAACTTCACCACGCTGATGGTCTGGCGTGCCGTTGCTGGCATCGGTGCCGGCGTCTACCTGGCCATGGGCATCGGCGCCTCGGCCGCGGTGTCCACGCCGGAACGCCGTGGCAAGGCCATCGCCATCATCATGGGCGGCATGGCCAGCGGCGTGGTGCTGGGCATGCCGCTCAGCCTGCTGGTAGCCGAGCAGATGGGCTGGCAGACCGCCCTGTGGCTGGTCACCGTGCTCGGCCTGGTGGCTTTCCTCGGTCTGCTGCTGAAGCTCCCGGCACTGCCAGCCGCCACCGCCAGTACCCTGGGCCAAAAGCTGGCGATCCTCGGCGATGGTCATGTACTAGTCATCCTGCTGGTGTCCCTGCTGGCAGCCATCGCCAGCCTCGGCATGTACACCTTTATCGCCCCGCTGCTGGCTGACCCCGCCTATGGCGCGGTGCGCTCGGTCACACCATACCTCTGGGTCTGGGGAATCGGCGGCGTACTGGGTAGCTTCCTGGTCGGTCCCCTGGTGGATCGCATCAAAGGACCGGTCCTGACCTTCACCATCATGCTGATCCTTGCCGTATCGCTGTTCGTGCTGCCACTGTCGGCCGCGCTCGGAACCTGGCTGGTGATGCTGCCCATCGTTGCCTGGGGAGCCGTTGGCTGGGCCCTGCAGGTGCCGCAGAACAATGAACTCATCTTGGCGCGCCAGACCCAGGGCGACGGCAACCTGGCCATTGCACTGAACGAATCAGCGCTCTACCTAGGCAGCGCCATCGGTGCAGCAGCGGGCGGCTTCGTGCTGCTGTTGCAGATGCCTACCTGGACCCTGGCCGCCTGCGCGGGCGGCGTGGCCGTCCTGGGCGCTCTGCTGCAGATCGTCAACCTGCGGCGCCAACCGAACTGGACCTGCGACGTGCAGGCCGAGCCCTACAACTGATGCACTCAAGTGAGGAAGGGCGGCAGAGCTACACCTCGCGCGTGTGTACACAGGTCTACGCATCACACAATTGCCACCTCTCGCCAGTGCCAATCGAGAGGCTCTCCGTACGGTCAAACCATTCGAAGTGGAGGGGCTGGTGGGGCATTTTCTTCGGTGGGGCAAATGCAGAAACGAAAAAGGCCGGTTCATTTCTGAACCGGCCTTTCTCTGAATATGGTCGGGACGGAGTGATTCGAACACTCGACCCCTTGCACCCCATGCAAGTGCGCTACCAGGCTGCGCTACGCCCCGACGTTTTGTAGCTCGCTCCGGATCACCGGAAGCGGAGCGAACTATACTTTAAGCTTTTGAATTGTGGAAGGTTTTTTTCAAAAAAATTCACTTCCGCAACACATGGAGGACGTCCTCGAGCTCGGCGATCATCTGGCGGATGAGCTGCTTGTACTGAGTGGTGTCTTCCTTGGCTTCGTCCCCGGAGAGGCGCTGGCGCGCCCCGCCGATGGTAAAGCCTTGGTCGTATAACAGTGCGCGGATCTGCCGAATCATCAGCACATCCTGACGCTGGTAGTAACGCCTGTTCCCGCGCCGCTTTACTGGGTTGAGCTGGGGAAATTCCTGCTCCCAGTAACGCAGCACGTGGGGCTTGACCGCGCAGAGTTCACTAACTTCGCCAATAGTGAAGTATCGCTTGCCTGGAATGGGCGGCAGCTCGTCGTTATGACTTGGTTCCAGCATAAGCTTCGACCCTGGCTTTGAGTTTCTGCCCTGGACGGAAAGTGACCACACGGCGAGCCGTGATCGGGATTTCCTCTCCTGTCTTCGGGTTTCGGCCAGGCCGCTGACGCTTATCGCGCAAGTCGAAATTGCCGAACCCGGACAACTTCACCTGTTCGTTGTGCTCCAGCGCCTGACGGATTTCCTCGAAGAACAGCTCCACCAATTCCTTGGCTTCCCGTTTATTCAGGCCAAGCTCTTCATAAAGACGTTCAGCCATCTCAGCTTTCGTCAGAGCCCCCATACGCTACTTCCTTAACGTGGCATTGAACCTGTCTTCCAGCGAGGTGACGATGTTTTGCGTTGTGTTGTTCACCTCATCGTCAGTAAGAGTGCGCGATGGATGCTGCCAGGTCAAGCCGACCGCCAAGCTTTTTCTAAGCGGATCAATGCCTTTACCGTGATACACGTCAAATAGCCTGAGGTCAGTGAGCCATTCACCCGCAGCCTCACGGATGGTGGCGAGTACCGACTCGGCGGCAACGTCGCGATCCACCAGCAGGGCAAGGTCGCGGCGCACTTCAGGGAAGCGCGACAGCTCGCTGAACTTCGGCAGCTTGCCTTGCATCACTTCAGCCAGTACCAGCTCGAACATGTAGACCGGCTGATCCAGGTCCAGGGCCTTGGCGAGTTCCGGATGCAGCGCACCAAGGAAACCTACCAGGCGCCCTTCTCTTTCGATGCGGGCGGTCTGGCCCGGATGCAGGGCAGGATGCTCACCCGGCACGAAGCTAAAGGCGCCCAGGTCGCCAGCGGCACCGAGGATGGCTTCTACATCTGCCTTGGCATCATAGAAGTCGACGGCGTCACGGCCGTTGGCCCAGCTTACCGGCAGACGGGAACCACAGATCACACCTGCGAGCATGGGTTCCTGTTTCAGGCCTTCGAGTTGACCCACGAAACGCAGACCGCTTTCGAACAGGCGAACACGGGATTGCTGACGGTTGAGGTTGTGCTGCAACGCACTCACCAGACCCGGCCACAGCGAAGAACGCATGGCAGCCATATCCGCGGAGATGGGGTTGGCCAGCATCAGCGGCTTCACGCCCGGGTTGAACAGCTCGAACAACTTCGGATCGATGAAGCTGTAGGTGATGGCTTCGTGGTAACCACGGGCTACGAGCAGGCGGCGCAGTGCCGGCAGTTCAACAGCACCTTCGGCACGCGCACGCGGAGCCAGACGGGCTTGCGGGTAGCGAACCGGCAGGCGGTTGTAACCGTAGAGGCGGCCCAGCTCTTCGATCAGATCCACTTCCAAGCTGATGTCGAAGCGGTGACTCGGCACTTCAACACGCCACTGGCCGGCACCTTCGGCGGTGACCTTCAGATCCAGCGCGGTAAGCAGACGCTCGATTTCGGCAGCGTCCATTTCCATACCCAGCATCTGGGTGATGCGCTCGGCACGCAGGGTAACCGGAGCCACATTCGGCAGGCTTTCCTGGCTGGCCGCTTCGATGATCGGACCCGCTTCGCCGCCGACGATATCCAGCAGCAGGCCAGTGGCACGCTCCATGGCTTCGCGAGCCAACTGGAAGTCCACGCCACGCTCGAAGCGATGAGACGAGTCGGTGTGCAGGCCATAGGAACGGGCCTTGCCGGCAACGGCGATGGTGTCGAAGAACGCCGCTTCGAGGAACAGGTCACGAGTCTTGTCGCTGACGCCGCTGTGCTCACCACCCATGACGCCGGCGATGGCCAGGGCGCGAGTGTGGTCGGCGATGACCAGGGTGTCGGCGCGCAGGCTGACTTCCTGACCGTCGAGCAGGACGAGTTTCTCGCCCTCCTCCGCCATGCGCACACGGATGCCGCCATTGATTTCGGCGAGATCGAAGGCGTGCATGGGCTGGCCGAGTTCGAGCATCACGTAGTTGGTGATGTCGACGGCAGCATCGATGGAACGCACTTCGGAACGACGCAGGCGCTCGACCATCCACAGCGGAGTCGGGCGGGACAGGTCGACATTGCGGATCACGCGACCGAGGTAGCGCGGGCACGCAGCCGGAGCGGTCACTTCGACCGGACGGACTTCGTCATGGGCGGGTGCAACGGCGGGAACTTGCGGACGAGTCACCGGGGCAGCGTAGAGCGCACCCACTTCACGGGCCAGGCCGGACATGCTCAGGCAATCGCCGCGGTTCGGGGTCAGGCCCAGTTCGATGATCACGTCATCCAGGCCCAGGTAGGCACGAATGTCCTGGCCTACCGGAGCATCATCAGCCAGCTCCATCAGACCGTCATGGTCATCGCTGATCTGGAGTTCGGAAGCCGAGCAAAGCATGCCGTTGGACTCAACGCCACGCAGCTTGGCCTTCTTGATCTTGAAGTCGCCCGGCAGCTCGGCACCGATCACAGCGAAAGGAATCTTCAGGCCAGGGCGCACGTTAGGCGCGCCGCACACGACCTGGAGGGTCTCACTGCCATTGCTCACCTGGCAGACGCGCAGCTTGTCGGCGTCCGGGTGTTGCTCGGTGCTCAGCACCTCGCCCACGACCACACCGCTGAAGGCACCCGCTACCGGAGTAACGCTGTCGACTTCGAGGCCAGCCATGGACAGACGAGCGACCAGCTCATCACGGGAAACCTGCGGGCTGACCCAGCTCCGCAGCCAGTGTTCACTGAATTTCATCCTCTTCTCCTAGAGCCTGCTCAACGCCTGCTGCGCGTCGGCTCTGCTGCGTTAAAAGCAGGCTCAAAATGCTCATTTACAACGCGTAAACTGCGCTTTTTCGCCTGCTTTCGCCTTGCATAGCTCTAGCTCGCAAGGCGTTGAAACAGGCTCTGGATTCGTTTCGGACGCTGCGACCTAGCGGAATTGCGCGAGGAAGCGCAGGTCGTTGTCGAAGAACAGGCGCAAGTCGTTGACGCCATAGCGCAGCATGGCCAAGCGCTCTACGCCCATGCCGAAGGCGAAGCCCTGGTACTTCTCCGGATCGATGCCGGACATGCGCAGCACGTTCGGGTGCACCATGCCGCAGCCCATCACTTCCAGCCAGCCGGTCTGCTTGCACACGCGGCAGCCTTTGCCGGAGCACATCACGCATTGCATGTCGACTTCGGCCGACGGCTCGGTGAACGGGAAGAAGGAGGGACGGAAACGTACGCCAAGGTCCTTCTCGAAGAACACGCGCAGGAACTCTTCGATGGTGCCCTTGAGGTCGGCGAAGCTGATGCCTTCGTCTACCAGCAGGCCTTCGACCTGGTGGAACATCGGCGAGTGGGTGATATCCGAGTCACAGCGGTAGACGCGGCCGGGGCAGACGATGCGGATCGGCGGCTGCTGCGACTCCATGGTGCGGACCTGTACCGGAGAAGTATGGGTACGCAGCAGCATGTTCGCGTTGAAGTAGAAGGTGTCGTGCATTGCCCGGGCCGGGTGGTGGCCGGGAATGTTGAGCGCTTCGAAGTTGTGATAGTCGTCTTCGACCTCGGGGCCTTCGGCGATGCCGTAGCCTATCCGAGTGAAGAACTGCTCGACCCGCTCCAGGGTACGAGTCACCGGGTGCAGGCCACCGGAGGCCTGACCGCGACCCGGCAGGGTCACGTCGATACGTTCGGCCGCGAGCTTGGCGGTCAGGGCGGCCTGCTCAAGCGACTCTTTGCGGGTGTTCAAGGCATCCTGAACGCGCTCCTTGGCGGCGTTGATCAGGGCGCCGACCTTGGGACGCTCTTCAGCCGGCAAATCGCCCAGGGTCTTCATCACCTGGGTCAGCTCGCCTTTCTTGCCAAGGTAGTGAACGCGAATCTGCTCCAGGGCATTCACGTCTTCAGTTTGCTGCACGGCCTCAAGCGCTTGCGAGACCAGCGCATCCAGATTTTCCATTTACTGACTCCAGATACGAAATAGGGGAAGAGCGCAAGGCCCTTCCCCTATCGGTGACGTTTAGCACCGGGCAAGCCCGGTGATTGTCGGGGACTTAAGCCAGAACGGCCTTAGCTTTCTCGACAATCGCAGCAAACGCCGCTTTTTCGTTCACTGCCAGGTCGGCCAGAACCTTACGGTCGATCTCGATGGCCGCTTTTTTCAGGCCAGCGATCAGGCGGCTGTAGGACAGACCGTTCTGACGAGCACCAGCGTTGATACGAGCGATCCACAGAGCGCGGAACTGACGCTTGCGCTGACGGCGGTCACGGTAGGCGTATTGGCCAGCCTTGATTACCGCCTGCTTGGCAACGCGGAACACGCGGCTGCGTGCACCGTAGTAGCCTTTGGCGAGTTTCAGAATCTTTTTGTGACGCTTACGAGCGATGACGCCACGCTTAACACGAGCCATGAGTAATTTCCTCTAGAATCTTGACCGATTAACGAACGCGCAGCATGCGCTCTACTTTGCGGACGTCAGACGGGTGCACCTGGGTGCAACCGCGCAGCTGACGCTTACGCTTGGTAGTCATTTTGGTCAGGATGTGGCTCTTGAAAGCGTGCTTGTGCTTGAAGCCGGAAGCAGTCTTCTTGAAGCGCTTCGCAGCACCGCTCTTGGTTTTCATCTTTGGCATGTTCGGATACTCCGCATTCAATCAATACATATAACCGCAAGGCCTGCCAGTGCCCTGGGGGTTATTTTCGCTTTTTGGGGGCGATGACCATCATCAGCTGGCGTCCTTCCAGCTTAGGATGCTGTTCTACGGTGCCGAATTCGGCGAGGTCAGCTTCGACCCGCTTCAACAGCTCCATACCCAGCTCCTGGTGGGCCATCTCACGACCGCGGAATCGCAGGGATACCTTGGCCTTGTCCCCATCACTAAGGAAACGTACCAGGTTGCGTAGTTTTACCTGGTAATCCCCTTCTTCCGTCCCTGGACGAAACTTGATTTCTTTAATCTGCTGCTGGTGCTGGTTCTTCTTCGCTGCCGCAGCCTGCTTCTTCTTCTCGAAGAGGTGCTTGCCGTAATCCATGATCCGGCAAACAGGCGGCAAGGCATCGGCAGAAATCTCTACCAGATCCAGCTTGGCTTCTTCAGCAGCGCGAAGCGCTTCATCAATCGAGACGACGCCAATCTGCTGGCCGTCAGCACCAATCAACCGCACCTCACGAGCCGAGATATTCTCGTTGATCGGGGCCTTCGGTTGAGTCCGCTTGTCCTGTCTCATTTCACGCTTAATAGTGATTACTCCAATTCTTGGCGACCACGCCGGGAAACCGCTTGTGCGAGCGTCTCAGAGAAGCTTTCGAGGGGCATGGAACCCAGGTCGACACCCTCGCGGGTGCGCACAGCAACGGATCGAGTCTCAACCTCCCGGTCTCCAATAACCAAGAGATAGGGAACCTTGAGCAAAGTATGCTCGCGGATTTTAAAGCCGATTTTTTCGTTTCTCAAGTCGGACTTGGCACGGAACCCGCTTTCGTTGAGGGTTTTCTCGACCTCGACGGCGAAATCGGCCTGCTTGTCGGTGATATTCATGATCACCGCCTGGGTCGGCGCCAGCCAGGCAGGGAACGCGCCAGCGTAGTGCTCGATCAGCATACCGATGAAGCGCTCGAAGGATCCGAGGATCGCGCGGTGCAACATCACCGGGCGCTTACGGTTGTTATCTTCGGCGATATAGCTGGCATCCAGCCGCTCCGGCAGGTTCGGATCGTACTGCAGGGTACCGCACTGCCAGTTACGGCCAAGGCAATCCTTCAGGGTGAATTCGATCTTCGGACCATAGAACGCGCCCTCGCCCGGCTGGTATTCCCACTCCAGACCAGACTCGTTCAGCGCATCTGCCAGCGCACCTTCGGCACGATCCCACAGCTCGTCGGAACCTACCCGCTTAACCGGACGAGTGGACAATTTCATCGAGATATCGACGAAACCGAAGTCCTTGTAGACCTGCAGGGTCAGCTTGATGAAGTCAGCCGCTTCCTTCTTAACCTGATCCTCGGTGCAGAAGATGTGGGCATCGTCCTGGGTGAAGCCACGAACACGCATGATGCCGTGCAGCGCGCCGGACGGCTCGTTGCGATGGCAGGCGCCGAACTCCGCCAGACGCAGCGGCAGATCACGATAGGACTTCAGGCCCTGATTGAAGATCTGAACGTGGCACGGGCAGTTCATCGGCTTGACCGCGTAATCACGGCTTTCCGACGAAGTGGTGAACATGTTCTCGGCGTAGTTCGACCAGTGGCCGGAGCGCTCCCACAGAATGCGATCGACGACCTGGGGAGTGCGCACCTCTACATAGCCGTGGTCACGCTGGACCTTACGCATGTACTGCTCAAGCACCTGATAGACGGTCCAGCCGCTCGGATGCCAGAACACCATGCCCGGCGCTTCTTCCTGCAGATGGAACAGGTCCAACTGCTTGCCAATACGGCGATGGTCACGCTTTTCGGCCTCTTCAATGCGCTGAACATAGGCAGCAAGCTGCTTCTTGTCAGCCCAGGCAGTGCCATACACGCGCTGCAGTTGCTCGTTCTTCGAGTCGCCACGCCAGTAGGCGCCAGAAATCTTGGTCAGCTTGAATGCTTTGAGGAAGCGAGTATTCGGCACGTGCGGGCCACGGCACATGTCCACGTACTCCTCATGGAAGTACAGGCCCATGGCCTTCTCGTCAGGCATGTCATCGACCAGGCGAAGCTTGTATTCCTCGCCACGCGCCTTGAACAGCTCGATCACCTCGGCCCGCGGAGTCATCTTCTTGATGACGTCGTAGTCCTTCTCGATCAGCTCAGCCATACGCTTTTCGATGGCTGCCATGTCTTCCGGCGTGAAGGGCCGCTCGAAGGCGATGTCGTAATAGAAGCCTTCTTCGATGACCGGACCGATCACCATTCTGGCGGTCGGATAGAGTTGCTTGACCGCATGGCCGACCAGGTGCGCGCAGGAGTGGCGAATGATCTCCAGCCCGTCTTCGTCCTTGGGGGTCACAATCTGCAGCGAGGCATCGTCTTCGATCAGATCACAAGCATCTACCAGCTTGCCGTTGACCTTGCCGGCCAGGGTTGCCTTGGCCAGGCCCGCGCCAATGGACTGAGCCACTTCGAGCACGGATACGGGTTTATCGAAAGTACGCTGACTGCCGTCAGGAAGAGTGATGATGGGCATGGCGCCTCCTCTCCTAGTGGTGACCTCTACCAAAGGCCACATGGGTTGGGATGAGCCAGTACGCGATCCGGTGGTATGCCCGCCATACGGTAGCAGGAGCCTTGCAGCCAACCAGAGCCGAACCAGAGTCACTGGAGGTAATGAAGAGCGGGATGCTTGCAGAAAGCCTGAGCCCCGACAAGCGCCCAATAAAAAAGGGTCACCTGAGTGACCCTTTTTATCGAATTTGGTAGGCACAATTGGACTCGAACCAACGACCCCCACCATGTCAAGGTGGTGCTCTAACCAACTGAGCTATGTGCCTTCGATGGGTGCGCATTCTACGGACTAAGATTTCCCTGTCAACACCTTTTTTCGCTAACTCTCTGAAAAAGTGGATTTTTTACTGTTCAGAGCCTCGTTGAATATTTTGCACAGAGGCTAGCCGACCCGTTTCAACTCAGGTAGGATCACCACATCTGTAAAAAATAAAAAACAGAGATTCCATTATGACGCACACTCCCTACCCCCAGTCCTATTACGCGTTCTCGGCCAATCCGGTACCGGCACGCCCTGAACTGCAAGGCGAGACCGAAACTGACGTTTGCATTATTGGTGCAGGCTACACCGGTCTCTCCACCGCCCTCTTCCTTCTGGAGAACGGTTTCAAAGTCACCGTCCTCGAGGCTGCGAAGGTGGGCTTCGGCGCATCCGGTCGTAACGGCGGCCAGATCGTCAACAGCTACAGCCGCGACATCGATGCTATCGAGCGCACCGCGAACCCGAAGAACGCCAAGCTGATGGCTGACATGGCGTTCGAAGGCGGCCGCATCATTCGCGACCGCATCAGCAAGTACAACATCCAGTGCGACCTGAAGGATGGCGGCGTGTTCGCAGCCTTCACCAAGAAGCAGATGGCGCACCTGGAATCCCAGAAGAAACTGTGGGAGCGCTTCGGCCACAACCAGCTGGAATTGCTGGATGCCAGGGGCATCCGCAAAGTGGCGGCGACCGACAACTATATTGGCGGCATGCTGGACATGAGCGGCGGTCACATCCATCCGCTCAACCTGGCACTGGGCGAAGCCGCAGCCATCGAGTCCCTGGGTGGCGTGATTTACGAGCAAAGCCCTGCGACCCGTATCGAGCGCGGCGCCAACCCGGTGGTGCATACCCCGAAAGGCCGTGTGAAAACCAAGTTCGTGGTGGTAGCCGGCAACGCCTACATGGGCAACCTGGTTCCCGAACTGGCCAGTAAGTCCATGCCTTGCGGCACCCAGGTAGTCACCACCGAACCACTGTCGGATGAAGTGGCCAAGTCCCTGCTGCCGCAGGACTACTGCGTCGAGGACTGCAACTACCTGCTGGACTACTACCGTCTTTCCGGCGACAAGCGCCTGATCTACGGCGGCGGCGTGGTTTACGGCGCCCGTGACCCGGCGAACATCGAAGCCATCATCCGCCCGAAGATGCTGAAGACCTTCCCGCAACTGAAGAACGTGAAGATCGATTTCGCCTGGACCGGCAACTTCCTGCTGACCCTGTCGCGCCTGCCCCAGGTCGGCCGGATCGGCGACAACATCTACTACTCCCAGGGCTGCAGCGGCCACGGCGTGACCTACACCCACATCGCTGGCAAGGTGATCGCCGAAACCCTGCGTGGCCAGGCCGAGCGCTTCGATGCTTTCGCCAGCCTGCCGCACTACCCCTTCCCGGGTGGCCGCGTGTTCCGCGTGCCCTTCACGGCGATGGGCGCCTGGTACTACACCATGCGCGACAAGCTGGGCGTCTGATCCGCCTGCAAATGAAAACGGCGCCCCAGGGCGCCGTTTTCATTTCAGCCGCAACCGATCAGCGCATCTGCAGGCGCGCCATCTTCGCAGCATTGACCTGGCCCGCCGCGGCAAGCTCATCGGCCGCCTTCAGCCAACGAGCCCTCTCCACCGATGCCGGCAGCTGATTGGGCGCCTGCACCAGCACCGCCCAATTACCTGCCTCCGACCAACCCGCCTCGAACTCACGAAAGCTCATCAGGGCGCGGCGCTTGTGGCCGTGACGCAGCAGCACCTGCTGGTTGGCGCGGTCGTAACCGATCAGCAACGCGTAGCGCGAGGACGGCATCCAGCCGAACCCTTCGCGCAGATGCACGAGCACCGGATTGCCCGCAGCCACTTGCTCCAGCAGATCGTCTATCCGGCTACCCAGTGGATAGACCACAAGACCATGCTTGCGCGCCGTCGCCGCCAGCCCCTCGCGGAGGGACGCTTCCTTCTGCGGCAGTTGCAGTTCCTTTTCGATCATGCCCGGCGTGACCTCGTCACCCTGCTGGGTCAGCAAGGCCGCCAACGAAGCGGGCGCGCTCTGGTAGGCGTTCTGGGCGAAGAACGGGACACCGCTCAATTCCACCCGTTCCGGCCCCGAGCGCAGTTTCGGTGACAGCGGCTGGGCGCCACAGCCCGCCAACACGGCAATGCAAGTGGCCACAAGGATGGGACGGAACAGACGGCTCAGGACGGGCACGGCAACACTCGCTGTAAGCAACCTAGAACGGCCGTTGATGATACTGGCAGGAGCCCGGGCGGTACATCGCGAGAGGAATCGGACCCGATTCGGGACAATGCCGAGCGCGCCCTGTATACCCAGCCCCATGAGAAAAACGCACAACAGCCGGTACAAAAATCGCTTACCCATTCATTTCAGCGACAAAAACTTAGTTTTTCACGACGTGCTGTGACTTATCGGTCGGGTCTCGCCATCCACATTCACGACGGTGCAATAAAGGTCTGAAGCCGCGCCGTCACCTTCATTGGGCACAATATGGAGAGACCCCCTCCCATGAATACTCCGCTGCGTTTCAACGAAGCACTGATCATTACCGGCCGTGCATTCAAACCCTTCCAGTGCGTTGCCTGGGCTCTGCAAGACGGCACCGGCGAACTCAGCATCAGTGTGATCGACCGTACCAACACTCGTCTTCTCGGCCGTTCGAAGATTCCCAGCAGCACCTATTCCGACCCGGAACAACTGGCGAGCATCCTCGAACAATCCCGCGAGGAATTGAGCCGCAAGGGTTACGACCTCGAACCCTGGTCGATGCCTGAGTAAAGGCTTCAGCGCCAGTGCCCAATGCGCGGCGAGCAGGCCTGCCCTGCTCGCTCCGGCAAGTTTTCCCCCACGCTTCCCCCTCCTCGCTCGTGCCGCCCGGCCAATGCATGGCGCAAGTCGCCTGAATCCACGGTCTATCCCAGTACTGCCCCGTAAAGCCCTGCTGCGCGCAAGGAGCGGACTGGATGAATCCATTCGACTGGCAACGCATGCTGCTCCACGAGTTTCCCCTCGGATTCCTCGGCGAAGTGATGCTGCGGTCGTTGTTCGCCTTCATCGTGGTCTTCGCGTTCCTCCGCTTCTCTGGACGGCGCGGTGTCCGCCAGATTTCGCTGTTCGAAGTCCTGGTCATCCTCACCCTCGGCTCCGCCGCCGGTGATGTGTCGTTCTACGAGGATGTCCCGCTCCTGCCCATACTCGCGGTGTTCGTCACGCTGCTCTGTCTTTATCGCCTCACCACCTACGCCATGGAGCGCAACGCACGATTTGGCGCCTGGATGGAAGGCAAGCCGGTGGTGATCATCAAGGACGGGCTCTACGACACCGAAGCGCTCGGACGGAAAAACATCGCCAGTGACGAGTTTTTCATGGAGCTGCGTCGACAGAACGTCGAGCACCTTGGTCAGGTCCGCCTGGGGATACTCGAGGTCAACGGCGATGTCAGCCTCTACTATTTCGACGAGAGCGAAACGCGCCCCGGTCTCTCTGTCCTGCCGCCTTGTCTGCGTCGTGACCACGCGCAGATTCCCTCCGACGGCCTCTACTCCTGCAACCATTGCGGCATGACCAGCCTGCAACGTGCGGGCGAAAAGCCGTCCTGCCAGCATTGCAACAACGACACCTGGTCAAAGTCCATCGGCCGCAAGCGCCTGACGTCGGCGACCCGCCCATGACAGAGCGCAACAACCCGGACTGCCCCATCGATCTGCCCGCGCAGTTGCGCTATGTCGACGACGGAATGCCCGGCATTCGACGGCGCCGGCAGCGCGGACGCTTCATTTACCTCGACCCGGACGGCGCGCGGATTAGCGACCCGGACGAGGTGCACCGCATCGATCAGCTCGCCATCCCGCCCGCCTACCGCGATGTCTGGATCTGTCCGGACCCGAACGGGCATCTCCAGGCCACCGGTCGAGACGCGCGAGGGCGCAAGCAGTACCGCTATCACCCCCTGTGGAACGAGAACCGGAACAGCGCCAAGTACGAGCGCCTACTGAGCTTCGGCAGCGCACTGCCCCAACTGCGCGCCCGGATCGACAAGCACCTCGGCGAGACGGGAATGGGGCGCGACAAGGTCATGGCCACCGTCGTCGCCCTGCTTGATGAGACGCTGATTCGCGTCGGCAACCGACGCTACGCACGGGAGAACAATTCCTATGGGCTGACCACCCTGCGCAATCGCCACATCAACGTGAACGGCAGCCAGATCCGCTTCAGCTTCAAGGGCAAGAGCGGCATCGAGCATGACGTGAGCCTGACCAGCCCACGCCTGGCAAGAATCCTGCGACGCTGCCTGGACCTCCCCGGGCAGCAGCTCTTCCAGTACCTCGATGAAGAGGGCCAACGGCACTCGGTCGGTTCCCATGACGTCAACGACTTCCTGCGCAGCCAGGCCAGCGGCGAGTTCACGGCCAAGGACTACCGAACCTGGGCAGGCAGCGCCCTGGCGCTCGAAGCGTTGCGCAAAGTCGCCCAAAGCAAACCGGACAATCCCAGCCAGCACGTAACTGACATGGTCAAACAGGTAGCCCAACGCCTGGGCAACACCCCGGCCATTTGCCGCAAGTGCTACATCCATCCCGCCGTAGTCGACGCCTTCCTCACGGGCGAACTGGTCGGCTGCAAGCGACCACGTAAACGCAAGGGCATGAGCCCGGAAGAAGTCGCCCTGCTTCAGTTTCTCCACACCCGACAAACGAGCGACTGAGCCTTTTGGCGAGATTTGTGGGCTTATTGTCGTTGTCGCCAGAACACGCTCGCCGCAGACTGGAGCCATCTTTCCTGCCGAGCCGGTCATGGACGCTATCCGCCACATCGCCTGCCTCACCTTCGCCGACGTCATGAGCCTGGACGTGACCGGTCCGCTGCAGGTGTTCGCCTCAGCCAACGACGAGCGCGCACGCCATGGCCTTCCGCCTTGTTACGCAATCCACGTGCTGGGGCCCGACGCGGGACCAGTAAAGACCTCCGCCGGCTTCGCCCTGGTGGCTGATCGGGCGTGGCGCGAGGTGGACCCGGCCAGCCTGGACACCCTGCTCGTCCCCGGCGGCATGGACATGGAAAGCCAATGCAAGGAAGGGGAACTGCTGGATTGGCTGCGGAATGCGGAGCCCCAGGTGCGGCGCTTCGGCTCAATCTGTTCGGGCGCGCTGATCCTGGCCGCAGCGGGACTGCTGGATGGCCGCCAGGCCACCACCCACTGGGCGGACGTAGCAGCGCTGAGCTGCCATGAGGGAATCGACGTGCACGGCGATCGGCTGCACACCTATGACCCCACAGGCCGGGATGGCGACCCCCACCTCTTCACCTCGGCCGGAGTCACCGCCGGCATCGATCTGGCACTGGCATTGGTGGAAGCCGACCTTGGCCGCCCGATGGCACTGGCGATCGCCCGGCGGCTGGTCCTGTTCCTGCGCCGCCCCGGAGGTCAGGCGCAGTTCAGCGCACTGCTCACGCCGGAACCCAGCCGCACGCCCAAGCTGGCTGCTCTATTGGAATGGATTCCGGCCAACCTGGGCGCCGACCTGTCGCTGGAAGCGCTGGCCGCCCAGGCGAAGATGGCACCGCGCAGCCTGTCGCGGACCTTCGCCCAGGAACTGGGTGTGGGGCCCGGAAAGTATGTGGAACGGGTTCGGTTGGAAGCGGCCCGCACCCTACTGCAAGACTCCCAGGCCTCCATCGCCACCGTGGCGCGCCTGACCGGCTTCGGCCACCCGGAAAACCTCCGGCGCACCTTTCATAAGCATCTGTCCGTGGGCCCGCAGGAATACGCGGAACGCTTCGGACGCTCCACCACCGATTGAGGACCTGGCCATGCTCGAACTACGCCCCAACTGCGAATGCTGCAACAAGGACTTGCCCCCTGACTCCGAGCAGGCGCTGATCTGCTCATTCGAATGCACCTTCTGCCGGGACTGCGCCGACCAGCGCCTGCACGGCACCTGCCCCAACTGCGGCGGCGAACTGGTGCGGCGACCCATTCGCCCCAAGGCGAAACTGGCGAAATTCCCTGCCTCTGCCCAACGCGTCCTGAAGCCTGCCGGCTGCCCGGGCTGAGCTGAACGCCGGCCATGAAAAAGGCGACCCGGAGGTCGCCTTTTTCATATCGCCACTACCTCAGTAGTAGGCGTTTTCCTTGTTGCTGTGATCGGTGACGTCACGTACGCCCTTCAGCTCCGGAATACGCTCCATCAGGGTCTTCTCGACGCCATCCTTCAGCGTCATGTCGACCATGCCACAGCCTTGGCAACCGCCGCCGAACTTCAGTACGGCGATACCTTCTTCAACTACATCCACCAGGCTTACCTGACCGCCGTGGCTGGCCAGACCGGGGTTGATTTCGGTCTGCAGGTAATAGTTGATGCGCTCGGTGATCGGGCTGTCTTCATTGACCATCGGCACCTTGGCATTCGGCGCCTTGATGGTCAGTTGGCCGCCCATGCGGTCGGTGGCGTAATCCACCACGGCGTCATCCAGGAAGGGCTCGCTCACGCCATCGATCCAGGCAGTGAAAGCAGCCAGGGCAACCGCATTGTCCTCGGGCTTCTGCTCGCCCGGCTTGCAGTAGGCAATGCAGGTTTCGGCGTACTGGGTACCAGGCTGGGTAATGAAGATACGAATGCCGATGCCCGGGGTGTTCTGCTTTTCCAGCAGGTCAGCCAGATAATCCTGGGCAGCTTGGGTAATGGTGATGGCGCTCATGGCAACTCCTCGCAAACATGGGCGCAGTGTACGCCAAAGGGGAACGGGGGTTAAAGCCTTACCAATTTGGTAGGAATTATTCTCGTCCAGTGTCTCAAAGGTTCTGATAGCGATTCATATCCAGTTCACCGGCCTCGATGGGCTCGGTTTCGCGGATGTAGGCCGCCAGATCATGGAAGTAGGTCCAGAACTGCGGGTGAGTGCGGCGGATGCCCCAGCGCTCCACCACCTTGTCGAGCGCTGCTCCATCCTTCGCCTGTTCCAGGGCAGCAACGAAGGCTTCGGCTTCTCCCGCCTTGAGACTGAAGATGAAGTTCGGGTAGCTGGACAGCACGCCCGGATACAACGTCAGCGTGTCCAGGCCAGGTTGGTAGCGCAATGCCTCGCCCAGCATGAAGGCCACATTGCTATGGGCCCGGTTGCGCAGGAGGCTGTAGACCTCGCGCCGGCCGTCACTCAGTTCTATCCGGAGCAGAGTCGCTTCCGGCAATTGATCGATCACCTTGAGCCCCGCGGCCGGCCGGCTCACCAGCCTGCTGAGGACCTGCTCCGCATCCTGCAGTTCAGGCGCTATGCCCGATCTGTAGCAATGCCCGTCCGGGCACCGGTTGATCGGATCGGGCCGCGCATTGAGGCCGGAGTAGCGTGTCAGCAGTTCCTGGGCAAAAGCGCGCTTGGGGTCCTTTTCAGGAAGGGCGAGCGCACTGGGGGTGTCGTTGTCGATGCTCTGGTAGTCCAGCCACATCTTCACCTTGCCGCTGTTCTGGTACCAGTCGCCAAGCAGCGCGGTGCGGGATTCGGGCGGCATCAGGCGAAGGAAATTGACCTCGGCACCATTGCGGATCAGGTCGAAGTACAGCCGTGTCTGCGCCTGGTGGGAAACGTTGCCGAACACGTCGAAGTTGACCACCAACTGGTAATAGGTGCGTTCGAGCAGCGGATAGTCCATCCACCAGATGGTCTGCGGGATCTCGCCGATCAGCCCTTTGCGCACCGAGGCGCTGTCGTACTGGCGGAAGATGGACAACAGCGCGTTGTCGTTGCCCGTCCAGATATGCGACCAGCTCGGCACCGGCGCATCGGCGTAAGCCTCCATGCGCAGCGCTTCGTACTCGTTGCGCTTGTTGCGGTAGGCGCGCCACAGACCGGGTAGGTCGCCAATCTCATCGAACTGACCCGGCATCGCCAGTAATGGGGTTGCCTGCTCGCGATAACTGGCATCAGTGACGTACAGGTCATGGCTTGGAGCCTGGAACAACGCCCAGAAGTTGTCGCGAATCACGTCGGTGGCGATCTGGCCACGGCAGACCGGGCCGCGAATGAAGGTCCGCACGAAATATTCGGCGTTATCCAGCATGAACTGGTAGCGCGCCTGTGCCGGGATGGCCTGGAAGGTTTCAAAAGGATTCGCGCGACGCTGGGCGCCGTAGCCGGGCACTTGATCCGCCACCCAGTCGCCGGAATAGAAGAGCTCCTTGACCCGCGCCAGCTTCTTCGCGCTCAGCGGATAGGTAATGTGGGTCTTGTGCACGATTACGCCCTGGATGGGCCAAAGGCGGTAGTAGAAGGTGTTGCCCGGGTCTTCATTGGGGCGGCGTGTGGCAATGGGGTCGATGGGCTGGCCGCTAGGCGTACGTGAGCGCACAAGCTGGAAGAAGTGGCCAGGCTCCCCGCCCTCGAAATAGAGATGCGCGAGGAACAGGTGCTCGAACAGCCAACGACCGACCAGCACTTCCCGCGCTCCCGGCGCATTCAATAGCGCCTCCCACTCGGCTACCTGACGAGCCTCTGCACTGCTGGGCTGCACCACCTGCTCCTCCACCTTGGCTCCCTGCGCCAACCAGCGTTGCAGGGTCTGGTATTCCGCCTCGCTGAGACCGGTGACGGCGAACGGCATGCCGGCCTGTGCGTGCTTGCGCGCGTAGTCGTCGAACTCTCCCGGCAAAGGGCACTGGTTCTGGCGGTTGATGCTGATGTCGAGTTCGGCGGGCAGCTTTGCATTGGCCGCAGGCGGATTGCTGCGTCCCAGCTCCAGCATCCTTGCCATCAGGGCAGCCTGGGCGCCATTGGCGTCGAGCACGGAATGGAAACCCTTGCGCCGCCAGGCGTCGGCACCCTGAGCATCGAAGTACAAGCGGGTGGTCGCCTGAGCCTTGGTACGGCCGCCGTCATACACCGGCAGCTTGCTGGCGCCCCGCGCGGCACCTTCGGCACTGCCCAGGTTGAGCTGGCACGGCGAGTCGTAGCAGGCGTGGCAGGCCACGCACTTCTGGGTGAAGATCGGCTGGACGTCGCGACTGTAGGAGAGCTCCTCAGCCACTGTCGGGCGAATCCACAGCATGAACAGAACAAACAGGGTGACACAGGTACGCAACGACATGACTCGATCCATGAGGAGCAAATGGGCGGATTCTACTGACTTACGGGACAGGTCGGCGAACCGACCCCGCCGCCAACATGAACAGAATTCATGGAAACGGCGAGCAAGCTAAAAAATACTAAGGTTTTGCTATCATCCTCGCCTTTGTTCACGCCACCCCTCAGGTAGTTCCCATGTCCGACCGCATCGCCCGCCAGCAAGCCCTGCAACAGGCGCTCAAAGAGCGCATCCTGATCCTCGACGGCGGCATGGGGACCATGATCCAGAGCTACAAGCTGCAGGAAGAGGACTACCGCGGCGAGCGCTTCGCGGACTGGCCGCAGGATGTCAAGGGCAACAACGACCTGCTGATCCTCAGCCGCCCGGACGTGATCGGCGCCATCGAAAAAGCCTACCTGGACGCCGGCGCCGACATCCTGGAAACCAACACTTTCAACGCCACCCAGGTGTCCCAGGCCGATTACGGCATGGAATCGCTGGTGTACGAACTGAACGTCGAAGGCGCTCGCCTGGCCCGCAAGGTCGCCGACGCCAAGACCCTGGAAACCCCGGATCGCCCGCGCTTCGTCGCCGGCGTACTCGGCCCGACCAGCCGCACCTGCTCGATCTCCCCGGACGTCAACGACCCCGGCTACCGCAACGTCACCTTCGACGAACTGGTGGAGAACTACACCGAGGCCACCAAGGGCCTGATCGAAGGTGGTGCCGACCTGATCCTGATCGAAACCATCTTCGACACCCTCAATGCCAAGGCGGCGATCTTCGCCGTGCAGGGCGTCTTCGAGGAAATCGGCTTCGAACTGCCGATCATGATCTCCGGCACCATCACCGACGCCTCCGGCCGCACCCTGTCCGGACAAACCACCGAAGCCTTCTGGAACTCGGTGAGCCATGCCAAGCCGATTTCCGTCGGCCTCAACTGCGCCCTTGGCGCCGCCGAGCTGCGCCCCTACCTGGCCGAACTCGCGGCCAAGGCCGGCACCCATGTTTCCGCCCACCCCAACGCGGGCCTGCCCAACGCCTTCGGCGAGTACGACGAAACCGCGGAACAGATGGCCGAGGTGGTGGAAGAGTTCGCCAAGAGCGGCTTCCTCAACATCATCGGCGGCTGCTGCGGCACCACCCCGGCGCACATCAAGGCGATTGCCGAGGCCGTGGCCAAGTACCCGCCGCGCGTCATCCCGGAGATTCCCAAGGCCTGCCGCCTCTCGGGCCTGGAACCGTTCACCATCGATCGCAGCTCCTTGTTCGTGAACGTCGGCGAGCGCACCAACATCACCGGTAGCGCCAAGTTCGCCCGACTGATCCGCGAAGAGAACTACACCGAAGCCCTGGAAGTCGCCCTGCAGCAGGTGGAAGCCGGCGCCCAGGTGATCGACATCAACATGGACGAGGGCATGCTCGACTCCAAGGCGGCGATGGTGAAGTTCCTCAACCTCATCGCCGGCGAGCCGGACATCTCCCGCGTGCCGATCATGATCGACTCCTCCAAGTGGGAAGTGATCGAGGCGGGCCTGAAGTGCATTCAGGGCAAGGGCATCGTCAACTCGATTTCCATGAAGGAAGGCGTCGAGCAGTTCAAGCATCACGCCAACCTGTGCAAGCGCTACGGCGCCGCCGTGGTGGTCATGGCCTTCGACGAGGTCGGCCAGGCCGACACCGCCGCGCGCAAGAAGGAAATCTGCCAGCGCAGCTACGACATCCTGGTCAACGAAGTGGGCTTCCCGCCGGAAGACATCATCTTCGACCCGAACATCTTCGCCGTCGCCACCGGCATCGAAGAGCACAACAACTACGCGGTGGACTTCATCGAAGCCTGCGCCTACATCCGCGACCAGCTGCCCTACGCGCTGTCGTCCGGCGGTGTGTCCAACGTGTCGTTCTCGTTCCGTGGCAACAACCCGGTGCGCGAGGCCATCCACTCGGTATTCCTCTACCACGCGATCAGGAACGGCCTGACGATGGGTATCGTCAACGCCGGCCAGCTGGAAATCTATGACGAGATCCCGGCCGAGTTGCGTGAAAAAGTCGAAGACGTGGTGCTCAACCGCAACCTCGACTCCACCGAGGCCCTGCTGGCCATCGCCGATAACTTCAAGGGCGGCGGCGCAGTGAAGGAGGCCGAAAACGAAGAGTGGCGCAGCTACCCCGTCGACAAGCGCCTGGAACATGCGCTGGTCAAGGGCATCACCACCTTCATCGTCGAAGACACCGAAGAATGCCGCCAGCAATGCGCGCGCCCGATCGAAGTGATCGAAGGCCCGCTGATGAGCGGCATGAACGTGGTCGGCGACCTGTTCGGCTCGGGCAAGATGTTCCTGCCCCAGGTGGTCAAGTCCGCCCGCGTGATGAAGCAGGCCGTGGCGCACCTGATCCCCTTCATCGAAGAGGAAAAAGGCGACAAGCCCGAAGCCAAGGGCAAGATCCTCATGGCCACCGTGAAAGGTGACGTGCATGACATCGGCAAGAACATCGTCGGCGTGGTGCTGGGTTGCAACGGCTACGACATCGTCGACCTGGGCGTGATGGTACCGGCGGAGAAGATCCTGCAGACCGCCATCGCCGAGAAGTGCGACATCATCGGCCTTTCCGGCCTGATCACTCCGTCGCTGGACGAGATGGTCCACGTTGCCAAGGAAATGCAGCGCCAGGGCTTCAACCTGCCGCTGATGATCGGTGGCGCCACCACGTCCAAAGCCCATACAGCCGTGAAGATCGACCCGCAGTACAGCAATGACGCGGTGGTCTACGTGACCGACGCCTCCCGCGCCGTGGGTGTTGCCACCCAACTGCTGTCGAAAGAACTCAAAGCCGGCTTCGTCGAGAAGACCCGCATCGACTATGCCGAAGTCCGCGAGCGCACTGCCGCTCGTGCCTCCCGCACCGAGCGCCTGGCCTATGCCGACGCCCTGGCCAACAAGCCGCAGTTCGACTGGAACAGCTACCGCGCCGCCAAGCCGAGCTTCACCGGCGCACAGGTACTGGAAGACATCGACCTGGCCGTGCTGGCCCAGTACATCGACTGGACGCCCTTCTTCATCTCCTGGGACCTGGCCGGCAAGTACCCGCGCATCCTCACCGATGAGGTCGTGGGCGAAGCGGCCACCTCGCTGTTCAACGATGCCCAGGCCATGCTCAAGCAACTGATCGACGGCAAGCAGATCAAGGCCCGCGCGGTGTTCGGCTTCTGGCCGGCCAACCAGGTGGATCACGACGACATCGAGGTCTACGACAGCCACGGCAAGCCCCTCGCCCGACTGCATCACCTGCGCCAGCAGACCATCAAGCCCGACAGCAAGCCGAACTTCTGCCTGTCCGACTACGTCGCACCCAAGGAGAGCGGCATCACCGACTACGTGGGCGGTTTCATCACCACTGCCGGCATCGGCGCCGAAGAACTGGCCAAGCAGTACGAGGCCAAGGGCGACGACTACAGCGCGATCATGGTCAAGGCACTGGCTGACCGCCTGGCCGAAGCCTGCGCGGAGTGGCTGCACGAGCGCGTGCGCAAGGAATACTGGGGCTATGCGGCCGACGAGCAACTGACCAACGAGGCGCTGATCAAGGAGCAGTACAAGGGCATTCGCCCTGCTCCCGGCTACCCGGCCTGCCCGGATCACACCGAGAAAGGCACTCTCTTCCGCCTGCTCGACCCGCAGGGCGCTTCCGGCGTCACCCTTACCGAGCACTACGCAATGTTCCCGGCGGCTGCCGTAAGCGGTTGGTACTTCGCCCACCCGGACGCGCAGTATTTCGCCGTCGGCAAAGTCGAGCGCGACCAGATCGAGAGCTACAGTAAACGCAAGGGCCAGGACCAGACCGTGAGCGAGCGCTGGCTGTCGCCGAATCTGGGATACGAGAACTGATCCGGCCAACTGTGGTAGTGAATTGATTCGCGAACGAGTTCGCTCCCACAAAACAAGGAATGAAGGCCGGCTTCAGCCGCAATGAAAAAGCCCCGCATTGGCGGGGCTTTTTCATACCTGGGGATCAGCCCTTGGTACGCCTCACAAACTTGATCGACCACTCGAAGTTGGGCTTGCGCGTCACGCTGATGGCGCGACGGCTGACGGTGTCGAGGGTGACGTTCCAGAAGCCGGTGCTGGGGACCACGATCTTTGCCGGGAAGCGATCGAACGCGCCGCCGATGTAATTGTGGCGGGCGCCATTCTTGAAGCTGCGGAAGTTCGCATCGTTCATCAGGCGAATGTTGCAGGTCTGCGAGCACTGGATGACGACCAGGTCTCCCTCGTTGAGGTGCTCGCGTTGATGGATGAACTTCATTTACAGCTCCTGGATCACTGGATCGAACAGCGCGCCAGAATACCACGGAGGCAAATGTCGCCGCCTCGCCTACGCTGAATAAGCCGACCAGGCGGGATGCCCGGATGAAGATGGACGACCACCAACCGCGCATCCAACCCACATGGAACCCGATAGACAAGGTGGACACGACATGCCCCATTCCCGCCACATCCCTGCGCTCGTGATGACAATCAGCCTGCTCGCGGGTTGCAGCAGCCATGCCGAGAACGACGGCCTGGAAGCGACCACCAGCACAGGTGAAGCCTACGCCCAGGGTGTACCCGGTAGCGTCGTCACCGAGACGGAACGAGTCTCGGCGGTCGTCGCCGCCATCGATCATCAGAAACGGACCTTTATCCTCGAAGACGACAAGGGCAATCGCCAGACCTTCAACGCGGTGCCGGAAATGCGCAATTTCCCGCAGCTGAAAGTCGGCGACCGGGTCAATGCGGTGGTGACCCATGAACGCGTCATCCAGCTGCGTGCGCCCAATGAGCCCCACGAGGACGGAGCTGCGGGCCTGCTGGCAACCGCACCCGAAGGCGACAAGCCGGCCATGCTGGCGGCCAATACCGTGGAAGTCACGGCGGTGGTCAAGGCCATCGACACCACGCAGCACACGGCAACCCTTGAGTTCGACGATGGCACGCGCAAGGTCGTGAGAGTGCGCCCCGACATCGATCTCAAGCCGTCCTACCTCAACCAGGAAGTGGTCATCCGGATGACCTCCGCGTTCGCCATCAGCGTAGAGGCTCCCTGAAGTCCTAAAACTGGGGGCCTGGCGGGTCTGCCAGGGTTTCGGGGACAGTGGTAGGATGCGCGCCCCATGCGTATCAGCGATATCCACCAGCACCTGGCCGACCTCGGCGCCCTCCCCGTCCACCGTGGACGGGTGGTGCGTGCCTGGCTGCAAGGCAAGCCCCTGGATGCCGGCACCCGCCGCCAACACACTGAAAACTTCCTGCCCCTGAGCGTCCGTGACGGCCTGCCGGCGCTGGCCGAACAGCTGGACGCTTTGGTGCGCCTGGACTCTGAGCACCCCGGGACCGACGGTTCAGCCCGCCTGCTGGTGACGCTTGGCGATGGCCAGATGGTGGAGAGCGTGCTGCTGCCCCGCGACGGTCTCTGCGTGTCCACGCAGGTGGGTTGCGCCGTGGGTTGCGTGTTCTGCATGACCGGTAAAAGCGGCTTGCTGCGCCAGGTGGGCAGCGCCGAGATCGTCGCCCAGGTCGCCCTGGCCCGCCGCTTCCGGCCAGTGAAGAAGGTGGTGTTCATGGGCATGGGCGAGCCGGCCCACAATCTGGAGAACGTGCTGGAAGCCATCGACCTGTTGGGTACAGACGGCGGCATCGGCCACAAGAATCTGGTGTTCTCCACCGTGGGCGACATGCGCGTCTTCGAGCGCCTGCCTCGCGAGCGGGTCAAGCCGGCCCTTGCCCTGTCGTTGCATACCACCCGCGCCGACCTGCGCGAGCAGCTGTTGCCCAAGGCGCCGCGCATCACCCCGGACGAACTGGTGGAATTGGGCGAAGGCTATGCCCGCAACATTGGTTACCCGATCCAGTACCAATGGACGTTGCTCAAGGGCATCAACGACAGCCAGGACGAAATGGACGGCATCCTGCGCCTGCTCAAGGGCAAGTACGCGGTGCTGAACCTCATCCCCTATAACAGCCTGGACGCGGACGAGTACCAGCGTCCGGACGGCGACCGTATCGTGCAGATCGTGCGCTACCTGCACAGCCGCGGCGTACTTACCAAGGTCCGCAACTCTGCCGGACAGGATGTCGAGGGTGGTTGCGGTCAGCTGCGCGCCCGCGCCGTGGAGCTGGTCAACACGCGTCGCCTGCACCGCACTGCGCCCTGAAACCATCCAGGGCAATTCCGAGCCAACGAGCTAAGCTCAGGCCAGGAGGTGCTCCATGGACGACAAGAACCACGATCAACCCCTGACTTTCCGTGAAATGCTGCAAAGCGTGCTGGCTGCGGCCTTTGGCGTGCAGAGCGGGAAGAATCGCGCTCGCGACTTCAGCCGCGGCAAGCCCAGCCATTTCATCATCCTGGGCGTGCTTTTCACGGCGATATTCGTGCTGGTGCTGTATGGGCTGGTGAACCTGATACTTCACTTCGCGGGAATCTGAGCCTCAGTCGATCAGCGGCTCGAGGGAGAATCGATACGCGCCGGCTCCCTTCTTGCCGACCAGGCTGAACTTGCGGAAATCGAGCTCGAAGCCTTGCCGCTCGAAATGCCGTAGCAGGCGTGTCGCCCGGTTCCGATCAAGCGACATGAACAACCGAACTTCCCGATCCTTGCCACCGTGCCGGGCGAAATCCAGCCCGGCGTCATAGTCGTGGATCAGCACCATGGCCCAGCCACCCAGGGTGAAGTGGCCGCTGACCAGCGCGCTGATCTTTCCATCGAGATAGGTGTGCAGGACTTCCGTGGAATTGTTCAAGGCGGAGAACACCACATCCTTGCCGGGCGTATGCCCCAGTTCAGTGGCGGCCTTCATGGCGCCAAAGGCCATTTCGTCATTGGCGGACCACACCACCTTCACTTCGGGATAGCGCTGGAACAATTGCAATGCCTGGGTATAGGCACGTTCGCGATTCCATTCGCTGTAGACCAGTTGCCGCAGGTGGGCATTGGGGACCTCAGCCAGGGCACGCATCAGACCTTGCTCGCGTAGCTGAGCGGCGGGAGTCTGCTTCACACCGGAAAATGCCAGCACATCGAAAGGCTGACCGGGTGCGCGCTGCGCCTGCAGATCCAGCAGCGTGCGCGCCATCAGGTAGCCGGCTTCCTCATCGTTCGCGACCATGCTGCCGATCCAGTCGGGATAGCGCTCCCGGGTGCCGCCGGTGAGCGTCTGCTGGTCGGGGGTGAGATTGCTGTTCACCGAGAACAGCTTGACCCCGCTACCGCGAGCCAGGCGCAGGATTTCCGGCCCCGCGTATTGTTCGTTGACGAACAGGAGGTAATCAGGCCGGTTCTCGCCCTGCAGCACTTCGCGAGCCTGGTCGAGCATCCGGTTCAGATCGCGCTCGGCGTAACGGACCTCGAGATCCATGTCCAGATCGCGGGCAGCGGCCTGCATGAACTGCACATAGCTGACCCAGAAGGGTTCGTCGGTCCGCCCAGGATTGAGAAACACCACGGAAGCGGCACTCAGCGACTGGCTGAACACCAGGCAGAGGCCAAAGAGAAGGGAGGAGTAGCGACCTTTCATTCGAGCACCCTGAAAAAGCAGCGGCGAAGTATAACCACTTCTTGCAGGGCAATCGGACGCGACGAAGCGGGCCGACTCTCGCCGGCCCGCTTCGCGCACTCATTATTGGTGGCTGACCCAGAAAACAGCGGTGGAAACGGCGATCAGAATCAGGAAGAAAATGGCCCAGGCATCAACCTTGCTGTCGCGGCTGGCGTCCTCGGAATGATCGGTCATGGCGTCCCCCATTTGTTGTGGTTATAGGCGGCTTGCACAACGAGTAAAGACCACCCCCTGCGGCGGCTCAAGCCGAAGGGTTATGCACCCTCCCAAAGCAATAACTTTTGGTTCTTTACATATACTCAAACATCACTTTTGCGCATAACCCCGAACTGGTATCTTCCTCCGGCTCCGCGGGGAGTGCGCGGCCGTGCGCGCAGAAAAGCTGTAAGCAGCCTGATAACAGGACATTTCATGTACGTATACGACGAGTACGATCAACGGATCGTCGAGGACCGCGTCAAGCAGTTCCGCGATCAGACCCGCCGCTATCTGGAAGGCGCGCTTTCGGGGGAAGAATTCCGCCCGCTGCGCCTGCAGAACGGCCTGTACATCCAGCGTTTCGCGCCGATGCTGCGCGTTGCCGTGCCTTATGGCCTGCTCTCTTCGGTCCAGGTGCGTAAGCTGGCGCAGATCGCTCGCGACTACGACAAGGGCTACGCCCACATCAGCACGCGCCAGAACGTCCAGTACAACTGGCCGGAGCTGGAAGATGTGCCGGAAATTCTCGCCGAGCTGGCCACCGTGCAGATGCACGCCATCCAGACCAGCGGCAACTGCATCCGCAATACCACCACCGACCAGTTCGCCGGCGTCGCCCGTGACGAACTCGTCGACCCGCGCCCCTGGTGCGAGATCATCCGCCAGTGGTCGACGTTCCACCCGGAATTCTCCCACCTGCCGCGCAAGTTCAAGATCGCCGTCAACGGCGCCGTCAGCGACCGCGCCGCCATCGAAGTCCATGACATCGGCCTGGAAGCGGTACAGAACGCTGCCGGCGAACTGGGCTTCCGTGTATCCGTCGGCGGCGGCCTGGGCCGTACCCCGATCGTGGGCAGCTTCATCAACGAGTTCCTGCCCTGGCAGCACCTGATCAGCTACCTCGACGCCATCCTGCGCGTGTACAACCGCTATGGCCGCCGCGACAACAAGTACAAGGCGCGCATCAAGATCCTGGTCAAGGCACTCACCCCGGAAGTCTTCGCCGAGCGCGTGAATGCCGAGTGGGCCAACCTGAAAGACGGTCCCACCACCCTGACCGAAGCCGAAGTGACTCGCGTTGCCAAGCACTTCGTCGATCCGACCTACAAGGCGCTGGAAGACCAGGACGCCGCCCTCGCCGCCCTGGATGCCGAGCACCCTGGCTTCGGCCGCTGGCGCACCCGTAACGTCGTGGCTCACAAGAAGCCCGGCTACGTGGCTGTGACCCTGTCGCTCAAGCCCACCGGCGTAGCGCCGGGCGACGTCACCGACAAGCAACTGGACGCCATCGCCGACCTGGCCGATCGCTACAGCTTCGGTGAAGTTCGCAACAGCCATAACCAGAACATCATCCTCGCGGATGTCGAGCAGTCCCAACTCTTCACCCTCTGGGGCGAACTGCGCGAACTCGGTTTCGCCACGCCGAACGTGGGCTTGCTGACCGACATCATCTGCTGCCCGGGCGGCGACTTCTGCTCCCTGGCCAACGCCAAGTCGATCCCGGTGGCCGAAGCCATCCAGCGTCGCTTCGACGACCTGGATTACCTGTTCGACATTGGCAACCTGGACCTGAACATCTCCGGCTGCATGAACGCCTGCGGCCACCACCATGTCGGCCACATCGGCATTCTCGGCGTGGACAAGAAAGGCCAGGAGTTCTATCAGGTTTCCCTCGGCGGCAGTGCCGGCCGTGACGCCAGCCTGGCGCAGATCCTCGGCCCGTCCTTCGCCCAGGACGAAATGGCCGATGTGATCGAGAAGATCATCAACGTCTACGTGGAACAGCGCACCGAGGACGAGCAATTCCTCGACACCTTCCGCCGTATCGGTATCGATCCGTTCAAGGAGCGCGTATATGCAGCGAATCATTAAGAACGGCCAGGTGATCGACGAAACCTGGCACCTGCTTCCCAAGGACGCGGCCCTGGACGGCATTCCCAACTGCGACGACATCATCATCCCGCTGGCACTCTGGCGCGATCACGCCCACGCCCTGAAAGCCCGTGACGGCGGTCTGGGTGTCTGGCTGGA
Organism: Metapseudomonas resinovorans; assembly: GCF_002003485.1. GTDB lineage: Bacteria > Pseudomonadota > Gammaproteobacteria > Pseudomonadales > Pseudomonadaceae > Metapseudomonas > Metapseudomonas resinovorans_D. The sequence continues at coordinate 40,860 of NZ_BDMA01000073.1, read as the reverse complement.
CAGCGACGAGGAAATCGAGGAAATCGCCGGTGATCTGGAGCACTTCCAAGTCATTGCCCTGAACTTCCCGGCTTTCACCGACGGCCGCCACTCCTCCACCGCCTACCTGCTGCGCCAGCGCTATGACTACAAAGGCGAAGTGCGCGCCATCGGCGATGTACTGCGCGATCAGCTCTGGGCCCTCAAGCGTTGCGGTTTCGACGCCTTCGCCCTGCGCGCGGACAAGGATCCGCAGGACGCCCTCAAGGCCTTCGAAGAGTTCTCCGAGGTCTACCAGGCATCCAGCGACCAGACCCTGCCGCTGTTCCGCCGCCGCACGGCCTGACCGACGCACCAACGAAAAGCCCCGCAATCGCGGGGCTTTTTGTTTGGCGATGTCCCCAATGGGCGTACATCTCTGTAGGGGCGAATTCATTCGCCAAGGGCGGCGCAGCTGCCCCCGGCTTATTGAGGGCCGAACCTTCGGTCCGGTTGGCGAATGAATTCGCCCCTACAACGCACGAACCGCATCCCACGCCACCTGCATGAACAGCTCGCGGCAATCAGCCAGGCTCGTGCGCGTGCGTCCGGCCAGCCAGTTGCGAGTGAAGTCCTGGACCGGGCCGATGACGACTGAAACGAAGCAGTCGCGAGGCATCTCACGATAGGCACCTGATTCGCGGTATGGCCGCAGGACCTCATCGATGCGCCCGTGGTGCAGGCGATTGGTTTCGCGGAGCTGCTCACCCAGCTCACTCGCCTCCACCCTCCCCCGGCTATGCAGGATGAAACGCGCCCAGTCCGGGTTTGTCAGCACCCAATCGACATAGCAGCCGACCAGCAGCTTGATGCACCCCTTGGCAGTGTCCACCCTGGCGAAACCTGCCTCCAACAATCGCGCATAGCCGCTGACCCCTTCGAGGTAGAGCGCGGCGATGATCCGCTCCTTGTTGCCGAAGTGGTGATAGAGGCTGCCGATGCTGGCACCTGAGCGGTCGCGAATCATCTCGATGGTGGTGGCATCCACCCCCTGTTCGCTGAAGCAGGCCAGGGCGGCCTGGAGAATGTCGTCTTTGCGGGAGGGACGGCCCATGAGTGTCCTCTGATGAAACTAGAATATTTTTCTAGAATACTTTTCTAGCTTTCGTATACTGCCCGGGTTCACGCTTTTCCAAAAGCCTTTCCACGTCAGGATGGACGCCATGATCAGCTCGACAGAAACCCGGATCGATAACGGCAATGGCCACTTCATCAGCGCCAACTGGTTCCGCCCCGAGGGCGAAGTCCAGGCCGCGGTGCTGATAGTACCTGCCATGGGTGTGCCGCAACGCTATTACGCCCCTTTCGCCACCTGGCTGGCAGAACGTGGCTACCTGGTCGCCACGTTCGACTACGTCGGGATGGGCCAATCGCGCAATGGCCATCTGCGTGACCTGAACGTGGACATCCTCGACTGGGCCCGCCATGACTGCAGCACCATGCTCTCGCTGGTGGTCAATGCCGCTGGCGGCAAGCCGCTGTACTGGATCGGCCATAGCCTGGGAGGACAGATCCTGCCCTTCGTGGAAGGGGCAGAGCGCATCAGCAAAGTGCTGACCATTGCGACGGGCAGCGGCTACTGGCGTGAAAATACTGCCGAACTGCGCCGCCGCGTCTGGCTCCTGTGGTTCCTGGTCGCACCACTGGTCACACCTCTGGCCGGCTACTTCCCCGGCAAGCGTTTAGGCATGGTGGGTGACCTGCCCAAGGGGGTTATCAATCAGTGGCGTCGCTGGTGCCTTGACCCGGAGTACGCCGTGGGTGCCGAAGGCGCGGACGTGCGGGACGCCTACTCCGCGGTGCGCACGCCCATCACCTCCATCTCCTTCACCGACGACGAGATGATGTCCGGACGCAACACGGAGTCGCTGCACAGTTTCTATCGCCAGGCCGAGAAGCGCTTCAAGCGTATTGCGCCGGCGGATGTGGGGGAGAAGAACATCGGTCACTTCGGCTTCTTCAAACCGCAGTACGAACAATCCCTGTGGCACGACGTGCTGCTACCCGAGCTGGCCTGATTTCCACCGATCGGGACCGCTACTGCCACCCTTTCACGCCCGTCATGTCGGGCAGGTGGTGCGCGATCCCTTTGTGACAGTCGATGCAGGTGGCTTCGCCGGAAGCCAACGCAGTGGAGTGCATCTGCCGCGCACGCTGCCCCTGGCGGGTGAAGTCCATGTAGTCGAAGTTGTGGCAGTTGCGACATTCCAGCGAATCGTTGGCCTTGAGCCTCGCCCATTCGTGCTCGGCGAGTTCCCGTCTCAAGGCCAGGAACTTGTCGCGCGTATCGATGGTGCCGAAGACCTTGCCCCAGACTTCCTTCGAGGCCTGCATCTTGCGCGCGATCTTGTCAGTCCACTTGTGTGGCACATGACAGTCCGGACACGTCGCGCGCACACCGGAGCGATTGGTGTAGTGGATGGTGTCCTTGAGTTCCGCAAAGACGTTGTCCCGCATCTCGTGGCAGGAGATGCAGAAGGTCTCGGTATTGGTCGCCTCCAGCGCCGTGTTGAATCCACCCCAGAAGATGATCCCGGCGATGAATCCGGACAGGGTCAGGAAGCCCAGGCTGTAGTGCACGCTGGGTCGGCGCAGGATGCTCCAATACCCGAGGAACCAGGCGAAAAGTGCTTTCATGGCGGCTCCTCAGGGCTTCTTGCCGGTGCTCTCTGTCTGCTGCTGCAGCAACTGGTCGATGTTCTGGTAGGTGTTGCCGACCAGGGGCTGGACGTCCTTCTGCACCACGTGGCACTGGGTGCAGAAGTAGCGCCTGGGCGCCACTGCGGCCAGCGCCTGGCCGTCCCGGTCCATGTAATGGGTGATGCTGATCATCGGCGCCTGCGTCCTGGCGCTTGCAGCCCGGCTGTGGCAGGTCAGGCACTTGTTGCTGTTGATGTCGATCAGATAGCCCCGGATGCTGTGGGGGATGGTCGGCGGTTGTTCGGGATAGTTGCGTTCACGTCGCAGGTCCTTGTTCTCATCATTGGCCAGCGGTGGCGCCGGCTGCGACTCGGCCAGGCTTCCGCCGGGGCGGCGGCCGTCGGGTGCGGGAGCGTCCAGCGGGTAACCTGGGTCAGCGGCCGACACCGTCAGGCTGCACAGCAGGGCGAGGAGCGCGGGTGTGATCCATTTCATGTCTGCGTCCTCACGCCAGGCTGACCAGTTCTATGCGGACCGCGCACTTCTTGAAATCGGTCTGCTTGGAGATGGGGTCAGTGGCATCCAGGGTGACCTTGTTGATCAGCTTGTTGGCATCGAAGAACGGTACGAACACCAACCCCTGCGGTGGCTTGTTGCGCCCACGCGTTTCCACCCGCGCGCGGATCTCGCCGCGTCGGCTGATGACCTTCACTTCACTGCCACGGCGCAGCTTCAGCTCTCGCGCGTCATCGGGATGCATGTAGACCAGTGCATCGGGAACCGCCTTGTAGAGTTCGGGAACGCGCGCCGTCATGGTGCCGGTGTGCCAGTGTTCGAGCACGCGTCCGGTGCTCAGCCAGAAGGGAAATTCCTGGTCCGGCATCTCGGCTGGCGGCTCGTAGGGCAGCGCGAAAATGATCGCCTTCTTGTCCGGGTAGCCGTAAAACTGCACGCCGCTGCCTTTGGTGACATAAGGGTCGTGCCCCTCCCGGTAACGCCAGCGGGTTTCCTTGCCATCCACCACCGGCCAGCGCAGCCCGCGCGCCTCGTGGTATGCGTCGAAGGGAGCCAGGTCGTGCCCGTGGCCGCGACCGAAACTGGCGTACTCCTCAAACAGGCCCTTCTGGAGGTAGAAACCGAACGCCTTGGCTTCGTCATTGGCGTAGCCCTGGGCGACCTCCTCTGAGCCATAGGCATCGACCTGGCCATTCTTGAAGAGCACTTCGAAAAGCGTCTTGCCCTTGAGTCCGGGCGCCGTGGCCAGCAACTCTTCTGGCCAGACCTCATCGGTGGTGAAGCGCTTGGAGAATTCGACCAGTTGCCAGAGATCGGACCTGGCCTGCCCCGGCGCACTGACCAGTTGATGCCAGAACTGCGTACGGCGTTCAGCATTGCCGTAGGCACCCTCTTTCTCCACCCACATGGCGCTGGGCAGGATCAGATCCGCGGCCTGGGCCGACGTGGTCGGATAGACGTCGGAAACGATCACGAAGTTGTCCGGGTTGCGCCATCCAGGCAGGGTTTCCTGCATCAGGTTCGGGCCCGCCTGGATGTTGTTGCTGACCTGCTGCCAGTAGACGTTGAGCACACCATCCTTGAGCATCCGACTCTGCTCGACAGCGTGGAAACCTGGCTTTTCCTGGATCGTGCCGGGTGGAACCTTCCAGATTTTCTCAGCGGTTTCCCGATGCTTCGGATTAGCCACCAACAGGTCGGCGGGAAGGCGATGGGAGAAGGTGCCGACTTCCCTGGCTGTGCCGCAGGCGGAAGGCTGGCCGGTGAGGGAGAACGGGCTATTGCCCGCTTCACTGATCTTCCCGGTGAGCAGGTGAATGTTGTAGATCAGGTTGTTTGCCCAGACCCCACGCGTGTGCTGGTTGAAACCCATGGTCCAGAACGACACCACCTTGCGCTTCGGATCGGCATACATCTCGGCCAGGGCTTTCAGGTGCGTAGCGGAAACCCCGGACTCCTTGGCCGCACGTTCGAGGGTGTAGGGTTTGACGTAGGCGGCGAACTCATCGAAACCGATGTCCGACCAGGTGTTGGCCTTGGCCGCATTCTTCGCCTTTTGTTCCAGCGGGTCGGTGGGCCGTAGCCCGTAGCCGATGTCTTCAGCGCCGTGGGCGAACCTGACGTGCTTGTCGATGAAGTCCTGATTGACCGCGCCGCTCTGGATGATGTGGTTGGCGATGTAGTTGAGGATGAACAGGTCGCTCTGCGGCTTGAACACCATGGGGATGTCGGCGAGATCGAAGCTGCGGTGCTGGAAGGTGGACAGCACCGCGACCTTGACCTGGGGCGCACTGAGCCGGCGGTCGGTGACCCGCGACCAGAGCACCGGATGCATCTCGGCCATGTTCGAACCCCAGAGCACGAAGGTGTCCGTGGCCTCGATATCGTCATAGCAACCCATTGGCTCATCCATGCCGAACGTGCGCATGAAACCCATCACGGCGGAGGCCATGCAATGGCGCGCGTTGGGGTCGATGTTGTTGGAGCGGAATCCGGCCTTGAACAACTTGTTCGCGGCATACCCTTCCCAGATCGTCCACTGACCGGAGCCGAACATGCCGATGGAGCTTGGCCCCTTGGCCTTGAGGGAGGCCTTGAACTTCTCCGCCATGATGTCGAACGCCTGGTCCCAGCTAATGGGCTGGAATTCGCCCTGCTTGTCGAACTTGCCGTCCTTCATGCGCAGCAGCGGTTCGGTCAGGCGGTCGCTGCCGTACATGATCTTCGACAGGAAGTAGCCCTTCACGCAGTTGATGCCACGGTTCACCTCGGCCTTGATATCGCCGTGGGTCGCGACGACCTTGCCATCGCGGGTGGCAACCATTACCCCGCACCCGGTGCCGCAGAACCGGCAGGGTGCCTTGTTCCATTCCAGGCGGGTCATATCCGATTCGGTGATGAGGTTGCTGGCGGTGCTGAAGATCGGCAGGCCGACGGCCGCAGCCGCGATGGCAGCGGCATTGGCCTTGGCAAATTCACGGCGAGTGAGTTTCATCAGGCATCTCCGGTGTGATTGCCGTCCACGGTCAGTTCGGTACGTTCCGGATCGTCGAGGATTTCGTGATAGACCAGCGCGGCGTTGAGCACGCCCGGCAGGTTCTGAATGCTGTCGAGGGTCGCAAGAATCCTGCTTTCATCCGCGGCTTCGAGCACAACCACCAGCTTGCCTTCGGGGCTTTCCTGGTGGAGTTCGAGGCCCGGAATCCGGCGCAGGTTGTCTTTCACCGCGGCCAGCAGGTGGGGATGGAGATGTACGATCAGACTGGCGATGTGCAGAGGTTCCGGCATCGTCCTTGGCCTCATGGGAGTCAGTCGTGCGGCGGGCGAGTAGCGCGGTGGGCGCGTTACGCAGGCGGACCAGGCGGCCCGGCGATCATCTGGTACATCCAGACGATAAAGCCGTAGCCGCCGACGATCATCACGGAAAGGATGGGAAACAGGCAGGCAACCAGGAACAGGAAAAGCCGGGTTTCCTTGCGCTTGCTCGTGTCACTCCCGCTATCGGCAGTCATGGCAGCAGATCTCCATCGGGAATAGGAGTTAGCCTAGATCATGCAGACAGAAGTGCAGCGAAGAGACGTGCGACGGAAGCGCGCGGCGACTCGATATGAAGGAATCGAGACGCCGCACTGGAGACGATCAGAATGCCTTGGCAGCGCTCAGGTTCACTGCCAGAAGCGTTGCTGGCTGAGACGCTCCCACCAGCTCAGCAGCACGCGATCGACCGCCACGCTGGCAGCAAGTCCTACGCGCTCCTGCAAGCTCTTGCGAGCAGCGAAGTGCAGATGGAACAGCTCCGCTTCCTTGGCACGCGCGGCAAGGTACTCGTCGCTGGTACTCAGCTCATCCACCAGCTGCTTGTCCCGTGCTGCCATGCCCAGCCAGACCTCACCCGTGGCGATCTCGGCCATATCCAGCTGCGGGCGATAGCGCCCGACGAAGCCCTTGAACAGCTCATGGGTGGTTTCCAGGTCTTCCTGGAACTTCTGCCGGCCCTTTTCGGTGTTCTCGCCGAACACCGTCAGCGTGCGCTTGTACTCGCCGGCGGTGAGCACCTCGAAGTCGATATCGTGTTTCTTCAGCAGGCGGTGTACGTTGGGCAACTGCGCCACGACACCAATGGAACCGATGATGGAGAACGGCGCCGCGAGGATCTTGGTGCCGATGCACGCCATCATGTAACCGCCACTGGCCGCGATCTTGTCCACGCAGACGGTGAGCGGTACGCCGGCATCGCGAATGCGCGCCAGTTGCGAAGAAGCCAGGCCATAGCTGTGCACCATGCCGCCGCCGCTTTCCAGTCGCACCACCACTTCGTCCTTGCTCGTTGCCATGGACAGCAGCGCCGTCACTTCATGGCGAAGGTGATCAGTGGCCGAAGCCTTGATGTCGCCGTCGAAGTCCAGCACGAAGACCCGGGGCTTCGCTTCGGCTGTCTTCTTCAGCTTCTTCGCGGTTTTCGCCGCCTTGGTTTCGGCCTTGCGCGCGGCTTTCACATGCGCCTTGTCCAGCACCGAGTGCTCCAGGCGCTCGCGCAGGTCCTTGTAGAAGTCATTGAGCTTGCGCACATCCAGATGGCCACTGGCTACGCGACGGTTACGGCCACGCAACGCCGCGATGACCACCAGCACGACGAGGATGGCCACCAGCACGGTTACGGTCCGGGCCAGAAAGCCTGCGTACTCGGCAAAGAACTCCACTTGAATCTCCCCTTGTTATCCCAGCTGGCGCCGGCTTTTCGGCGGCGCCAAAAGCAGCAAGCATAACGGCGCCACCCCTGGCTCGCCAGCCAACGGAAACGTCTGCATAAACAGCGGGAATGCATTCAAACAAGCGTATGTTTTTTCGTTGACAGCCCTCTGGCTTCCTCATACCCTCGCGGAACTTTCAACCTCACGGGACGCCAGTACGTGGGCAGTATCTACCTGATAAGACATGGCCAGGCCTCCTTTGGCGCCGATGACTACGATGTCCTCTCGCCCACCGGCATCCGCCAGGCCGAGGTACTCGGCGCCCACCTTGCCCAGCTGGGCCTGCGTCTGGATCGCTGCTACAGCGGCGACCTCCGGCGCCAGCAGCATACCGCCCAGGCCGCACTCGCCCAGTTCGACGCTGCCGGCCTCGGCGCCCCCGCGGTACAGATCGATCCGGCCTTCAACGAGTTCGATGCGGACGCGGTGATTCGTTCCCTGCTTCCAGACCTGCTTACAGAAGAACCCGAAGCCTTGCACATACTGCGCAACGGCGCGCAGAACCGGGCCGAGTTCCAGCGCCTGTTCTCCAAACTGGTACTGCGCTGGGTTTCCGGCGAACACGAAAAGCCGGGCCTGCAGAGCTGGGCCTCTTTCGTCGAGCAGGTCCGTGGCGGCCTGGACCGCATCCTGGCCAACGCGGACAGCAAGCAGAACATTGCCGTGTTCACCTCGGGCGGCACCATCACCGCCCTGCTCCACCTGGTCGCGGGCATCCCCGCCGACAGCGCCTTCGGCCTCAACTGGCAGATCGTCAACACTTCGCTCAGCCGCCTCAAGTTCCGTGGCAGCGAAGTGACCCTGGCTTCCTTCAACAGTCATGTGCATCTGGAACTGTTGAAGGCGCCGGAACTCATCACCTATCGCTGAGTCCGGCCTACCGCGGCCGGAAAGGCCGCTGGATAAAACCCTAGAAAAAGGAAAACACCATGACCAACGTTGCTGACATCGTCAAAACCATGCAGTCCAAGTTCAACGCCGGTGCCGCCGCTGGCCTGGACCTGGTATTCCAGTTCAACATCGAAGATGGCGACAACCACTACCTGGTCGTCAAGGACGGCACCTGCGACGTACAGCAAGGTGATGCCCCGAACCCGAACGTCACCCTGATCATGGACAGCGCCACCCTGGTTGGCATCATGACCGGCGAAACCGACGGCATGCAGGCCTTCATGGCCGGCAAGCTGCGCGCCGAAGGCGACATGATGCTGGCGATGAAGCTCGGCGAGCTGTTCCCGGTCTAAGCTCAACGCTCGGATCACGAACAAGAAACCGGAGTCCCAGGGCTCCGGTTTTTTTTTGCCCGATGCAGACGGTACGGGCGAATCAGGCAGCCTGATTGTGCTGCAACACCTTTGTCTATAACGGCTCGTTCGGCTTGTGACGCCGCCAAGGCGGCATTAGATTAGCGAATAGTCTCGGGCCCCCATCATAAGTAGAAGGGATAAGCATGGCGCTTACTGATCAGTCCACCCGTATCCGCGAAGGCGAAGAGCTCGACGCAGCCGTTATCGATCCATACCTGAAGGCCAACATTCCAGGTCTGACCGGCACGCCTCGCATCAGCCAGTTCCCAGGCGGCGCATCCAACCTGACCTACCTGCTGGAATACCCGGATCAGGAATTCGTGCTGCGTCGTCCGCCTTTCGGCCACAAGGCGAAATCCGCCCATGACATGGGCCGCGAGTTCCGCATCCTCAACCAGCTCAATGCCGGTTTCCCCTACTGCCCGAAGGCCTACGTGCACTGCACCGACGAGTCGGTGATCGGCGCCGAGTTCTACGTGATGGAACGGGTGAAGGGAGTGATCCTGCGTGCCGACCTGCCGGCCGACATGACGCTCGAAGAGAGCCAGGCCCGCGAACTGTGCCGGAGCTTCATCGACAAGCTGGTCGAACTGCACAACGTCGATTACAACGCCTGCGGCCTGGGTGACCTGGGCAAGCCGGAAGGCTACGTGCAGCGCCAGATCACCGGCTGGAGCGACCGCTACGAGAAGGCGCGGACTCCGGACGCCCCGACCTGGGAGCCGGTGAAGGCCTGGCTCAAGGACAAGATGCCTGCCGACCACCACAAACCGGCCATCGTCCATAACGACTACCGCTTCGACAACGTCATCCTCGATCCGGCCAACCCGATGCAGATCATCGGCGTGCTGGACTGGGAGCTGACCACCATCGGCGATCCGCTGATGGACCTGGGCAATACCCTGGCCTACTGGATCGAAGCCAAGGACCCGGCACCCGTGCAGTTGATGCGCCGCCAGCCGAGCCACCTTCCGGGCATGCTGACCCGCCAGGAGTTCGCCGACTACTACGCCGAGCGCGCCGGCCTGCCGCCCATCACCAACCTCGACTTCTACTACACCTACGGCCTGTTCCGCCTGGCCGGCATCGTGCAGCAGATCTACTACCGCTACTTCCATGGCCAGACCCAGGACAAGCGCTTCGCCCAGTTCATCCACATGAACAAGCTGCTGGAGCAGATGAGCCTGCAGGTCATCAACCAATCACGGCTGTAAACCGGATTACAACAAGGGGAACCCCATGTCCAAGACCAACCTGTTCGACCTCGACGGCAAGATCGCCTTCGTTTCCGGCGCCAGCCGCGGTATCGGTGAAGCCATCGCCAAGCTGCTGGCCCAGCAAGGCGCCCACGTGATCGTGTCCAGCCGCAAGATCGAGGGCTGCCAGGCCGTCGCCGACGCCATCATCGCCGAAGGCGGCCAAGCCACCGCCATCGCCTGCCACATCGGCGAGATGGAGCAGATCCAGAGCGTCTTCGCCGAGATCCGCGAGAAGTTCGGCCGTCTCGACATCCTGGTCAACAACGCTGCCACCAACCCGCAGTTCTGCAACGTGCTGGACACCGACCTGTCGGCCTTCCAGAAGACTGTGGACGTCAACATCCGTGGCTACTACTTCATGTCCATCGAAGGCGGCAAGCTGATGAAGCAGAACGGTGGTGGCAGCATCATCAACGTCGCGTCCATCAACGGCGTCTCGCCGGGCGAGTTCCAGGGCATCTACTCCGTGACCAAGGCTGCCGTGATCAGCATGACCAAGGTCTTCGCCAAGGAATGCGCCCAGTTCGGCATCCGCTGCAACGCCCTGCTGCCGGGCCTGACCGATACCAAGTTCGCCTCGGCCCTGGTGAAGAACGATGCCATCCTCAACGTCGCCCTGCAGCGCATCCCGCTGAAGCGCGTGGCCGACCCGAGCGAGATGGCCGGCACTGTGCTCTACCTCGCCAGCGATGCCTCCAGCTACACCACCGGCGTTGCACTGAACGTCGACGGCGGCTTCCTCTCCTGAGGATCACCCACCAATGAAAAAGGGAGCCCGCGGGCTCCCTTTTTCATGTCTGCAATTCCGCGGGGCCGGATGCGAATGACTTCAGCCGTAGGGTGGACCACGCTCCACCGGTCCACCATTCGAGGCCCGGCATAGCGCCGCTGGTGGATGAAAAAAGCGCCATCCACCCTACCGGGCTGCAAGGGGGCGAGATGTTAGCGGATCCTCGGCAGGGCATCGCGGCACGCTCCACCGTAGGGTGCGCCATGCGCACCGGCTCAGCGTCAGCGAAGGGATAGTCCTGGCCCCATTCCCGGTGGTGCGCGCGGCGCACCCTACAGACAACGCCCATCCGCGTTCAAATAAACTCGCCCGCAGTGGCGCGACCTGCATTTCAAGTCGTGACTCAGCGCCAGTCCTTCAACGCTTCCTTGGCCACCGGATTCAGTGGCTGGGCCAACAGGCCGGTGGGTGACAGGCTCACGGAATACACCGCACCGTCAGCCATCGGCAGGTAGGTCACCCGCTGCGCCTCCGGCACGAACAGGAAGAAGTCGCGCTGGGCCAGGCGCAGCCAGCGCCAGAGATCGACGCCATACGGGCTACTCGCCAACTGGGCGCGCGGATGCTGGGCCAGGGCTTGCTGCTCGATGGCCAGGAAGCGACCGGACAATCGCTCCAGACGGTAGCCCGGCTGCAGTCCCAACAGATTGCCAAGCCCCTTCCACTTGAACAGGCGCGCGTCCAGCTGCCAGAGGTCGCCGTCCAGCAGCAACTCGCGCTCGGTTGCGCCCTCCAGCAAGGTGACCTGATAGCTCTGCGGCCCCATGGCTTTGAAGTTCAGGGTCACCAGCGGCTTGTCTTCGGGAAGCGTGTTGTAGCTCCACAGGTCCCGGGCCACCAACGCGACCAGCAGCGCCAGCGCCAGGAAAGCGAGGCCGCAGGTGCCGCGAAGCCAGCCGAGAAACCAGCTGCGGTCGAGCAGGATGCGTCCGGCTACAACCGCGACCAACACTGCCAGCAGGGCGGTTGCCCAGGCCAGGCCGTCATACTGCATGGAGCCCATTCCTTATGCGTGAAAATGCCGGCATTATGCGCAACTCCCCCCGCCGCAGCCACAAGCCACGCGGCAGTTGTAGACACGGACCTCGTTTTCCATGCCAATCCCCTTCGAGCTGGCGGTCGATCCCGCCACCCTGGCGATTCTCGCCGCCGTTGCCTTTCTTGCCGGATTCATCGATGCCATCGCCGGCGGTGGCGGCCTCCTGACCATCCCTGCCCTGCTCACTGCCGGCCTGCCGCCCCACCTGGTACTGGGCACCAACAAACTCTGCGCCACCTTCGGCTCCGCCACCGCCAGCTACACCTTCTACCGGCGCAAGCTGTTCGACCCGTCGAAGTGGCGTAATGCGCTGATCGCCACAGCAATTGGCGCCGCACTGGGCGCGGTGATCGTCCACTGGCTACCCGCCGCATGGCTCAACCAGATGCTGCCAGTGGTGGTCTTTGGATGTGGCCTGTACCTGCTGTTCGGCAAGACGCCGGATGCCGAGCATAGCCAGGACGCATCGATTCCCCGTGGCCGCCAATGGCCGCAAGGGCTCGGCCTCGGCTTCTACGACGGCGTGGCCGGTCCCGGCACGGGGGCCTTCTGGACCGTCAGCAGCCTGCTGCTCTATCCGCTGGATCTGGTACGCGCCAGCGGTGTCGCCCGCAGCATGAACTTCGTCAGCAATGCCGTGGCCCTGGTGGTCTTCATCGCCGCCGGCCAGGTGGTCTGGGCCCTGGGCATCAGCATGGGCGTGGCGCTGATGGTCGGCGCCTTCCTCGGCGCGCGCACCGCCATCAAGGGCGGTGCCAAGTTCATCCGCCCGGTATTCATTCTGGTGGTGTTGGCGCTGACCGCGCGCCTAGTGTGGCAGCACTGGATCGGCTAAGCCGAGCCGACGCGCCACGTACAGATCGATGAGGTAACGCGCGATGGAGCGCTGCGCCGGCAATGGCGGCAGCGCATCCACGGGGAACCAGCGGGCATCTTCGATCTCGCCGGGTTGCGGCACGATCTCACCGCTGCGGTATTCGGCGTGGAAGCCGAGCATCAGCGAATGCGGAAATGGCCAGTTCTGGCTGGCGATGTACTGGATGTTGCCGATCTCGACGCCCACCTCTTCCCGCACTTCGCGAGCCACGCACTCTTCCACGGACTCGCCGGGCTCGACGAAGCCCGCCAGCGTGCTGTAGACGCCACTGACGAAGCGCGGCGAACGCGCCAGCAACAACTCATCGCCACGACTGACCAGCACGATCATGCTCGGCGACAGGCGCGGGTAGTGGTGGACTTCGCAGCTCGGGCAACGCATCGCACGCTCACCCAGGACCTGCTCCATGCGTTGGCCACAGCTGCCGCAATAGCGGTTCTGGTCCGCCCAGGTACCGATCTGGCTGGCGTAACCGAGCATGCGGAAGGTATCCGGGTCGCCTTGCAGCATCACCTGGCGCAGACCCTGCCAGAAGCAGCCCGCCACGTCGGCCGGGTGAGCCAACTCCAGCAGGTAGATGGGGTCACCGTCGAAGTGACCGATGCCGTGTTCAGCCAGCACCGGCAACTCCTGGCGCTTCAGCCACTCACGGGGAAAGAGCACGCCATTGCTGTCGGTGAGGAACTGCTGCCGACTGTGCGCCACCGCCCAACCACCGGGTACGGAAGCATCCAGCAATCCCGACTGCCAGCGTTCGCCCGCCATATCAGGCCGCCACCCGCAAGCCGAGGGCGCGCACGCTGTTGGCGGCCAGGTCGAGTACATCGGTCTGGAAGCCGCGACGCATGCCGGCGCCGCCTTCGAGGTAGTACTCGAGGCTGGTCAGCGCATCGGCCAGGGTCTCCAGCATCTGCTCCGAAGGCATCAGGGAGGTTTCCAGCATCTGCTGCTGGATGTACTCGCCGCAGGCAGCGACCAGGGCGGCTGCGCGCTCCTGACCGAGGAACCACAGCCCGCCGCGCACGGCCTGCAGGCTTACCGGCACGTTGGCCAGGTGCAGTTTTTCGCCATTGGATTCCAGGTACGCCGTGATCGCGCGCTTGGCCAGAGCGAGTCCGCCCTGGGCTTCATCCAGCACCACGATGCGCGCTTCAGCCAGTTGATGATTGGCGAAAGACTCCGCCTCGTGTCCCGGCTCGACAGCCTGGCGCACACCGCGGCGCTCGCCGCTGTCGAGGCCGGCCACCATGCTTTCCACATAGAGCACCGCATCGGCGAGCTTGAGCAATTCACCGGATTCGACCGGCTTGTCTGCGCCCCAGGCCGCCACCATCGGCAGCTGTACCTGCAAGGCATTGCCGGGGGAGTTCAGACCGACCATGACCAGCGTCTTGGCCAGTTTTCCAAGCAGGACGTGCAGGTTCCCGAAGGATTCGCCCGGCGCAGTGCCGCGTTCGATCAGGTCGATCATGTCCTTGACGCTGTTCAGCTCCTCGAAGATCGCCGAGGACAGCGAACGCATCACCGCCTGGCCGGGGCCGGACAGGCGCTGGTATTCCTGCTCCAAGAGCTGGTCGGTGAAGGGCAGCGCGGTCATGCCGAAGACTTCGCGCAGCTCCTGGGAACGGGGAGCCTGGCTGTCAGCCAGCGCCACCAGGTAAAGGAGTTCCTTCTGCAGGTTACGCGGTGCCTCGTAGGCGGCGTTGGCCAGCAGCGACTTGAGTTCACGGTCCAGGCGCGAGAACAGCTGTTTGCGCGACTTGCGCGCCAGCAATTGGCCGGCCAGCTGCGACTCGATTGCCGCCGCTCCGATCCAGCAGAGGCGACCGCGCGGCTGATCGCCGTACAGGCGTTCGAGGCCGCCGAGGGCGCGCTCCATCGTGCGCAGGGCGTTTGGCACCTTGTGCCCGCGCAGGAAGCCCAGTAGCCCCTGCTGGTACGCCTGACGGAAACGCCGGCCCAAGGCATCGGGATCGGTGCCTTCCGGTAACCGGGCCTGCGCCGCGATGCGACGCGCCTGGTCCAGGCGGACGCTGAAGAAGTAGCTCTCCGGCAGTGGCGGCTGGCCGCCGGCCTGGCGCAAGTCGTTGATGGCGGGCAGCAGCAGCTCCGGCATTTCCTGGCGGTGCAGGTCGAGATTCTCCAGATAGCGACGCAACACGTGCAGCGCATTGCTCAGCGCTGCCAGTTGGACGTCGCGTTCCTCGCCCGCTCCCGTGGGGATGTCGGTGGCCTGATCCAGCAGTTCCTGGGCCAGTAGTTCGGCGCCAGTCAGCTCGATCAGATTGAGCGTTCCACGGACCTGATGCATGGCCTCCACGGCCTGCTGCAGGAGGCTGCCGTTCTGACGCTCGGCAATGAATTGCTCGAGGCTCTGTTCTGCCTGCTCCATGGTGGCGAACAGTTCGTCGCGCACCAGCCCCAGCGAAGTGACTCCAGTGACCATGCCTTAGTGCGCCTCCCGCGCGAGTGTGCGGAATCGCATCAGTCAGCGAACTCTGGCTTCTGCTTGCTCATGTGGGCTGCCATGGCGACGCGAAGATCGGCCGATTGCAGCATGGCCGCATTCCAGGTAGCGACGTACTCGAGGCCGTCGTCGACCCGGTGGTCGCGCATATAGCGGATCATTTCCTTGGTGCCGCGCACAGCGATGGGGGATTTGGCGGCGATCTGATGAGCGATGCCGAACACCCCATCGAGCATGCTGTCCGTGTCGGGATACGTGCGGTTGACCAGCCCGAGGCGCAGCGCTTCTTCACCGTCGATGGTGCGGCCGGTGTAGGCCAGTTCGCGCATCATGCCGTCGCCGATGATGCGCGGCAGGCGCTGCAGCGTACCGACGTCAGCCGCCATGCCGATGTCGATTTCCTTGATGGAGAACTGCGCATCAGCGGTCGAGTAGCGCATGTCACAAGCCGAGATGAGGTCGATGGCGCCACCCAGGCAATAGCCCTGGATAGCCGCGATCACCGGTTTGCTGCAGTTGTCGACCGCGTTGAACGAGGCTTGCAGTTCGAGAATCTTGCGGCGCAGGGTGCGCGCGTTGCGACCGGCATCGGGGCCCAACTGAGCGCCGACCGAGGCCAGCATCATCAGGTCGATGCCGGAGGAGAAATGCTTGCCCGCGCCGGAAAGCACCACAACCCGAACTTCATCGTTGTCCTCGATCTCACGGAAGATATCGACGATCTCTTTCCAGAAATCGGCATTCATCGCGTTGATCTTTTCCGGACGGTTGATCTGCACATGGGCGATCTTGTCTGCCAACTCTACGCGGAAGGCTTTGTAATCAGGCACGGGTCAGTCCTCGGCGTGCGCCACAGAAAAAGTGTCATTCAGGAAGCCCGGCAACTATAACAAGCACGAAGTAAAAGTCGATGCTGACCACTGTGACGCAGGCCACGCCATGCAATTGCCACCGCACGTGGAAAAGCCGGCTTAAATGCTTGATCTACAGAGGCCGGGCTGCCACTTTCCCGCGCCCAACCATGCCCATACGTTCAAGGACCACCTCGATGCCCGCCTCACCCGCTGCCGCACTCGGCCGCAACTTCCTCGGCAACTCTCCGCACTGGTACAAACTGACAATCATGGGGTTCCTGGTGCTGAATCCCGTGGTGCTCTGGCTGCTCGGTCCGGTGGTGTGCTCGTGGTTGCTGGTGGGCGAGTTCATCTTCGCCCTGGGCATGGCGCTCAAGTGCTATCCCCTGCTGCCGGGCGGACTTCTGGTGCTGGAGGCGATACTGCTCGGCCTGGCGACACCCGATGCGATTTACCAAGAGCTCCAGCACAACTTCCCGGTGATCCTGCTGCTGATGTTCATGGTGGCGGGCATCTATTTCATGAAGGACCTGCTGCTTCTGCTGTTCTCCCGCCTGCTGCTCGGCGTGCGCAGCAAGACCCTGCTGGCCCTGATGTTCTGCCTGCTGGCGGCCTTCCTCTCAGCCTTCCTCGACGCGCTGACGGTAACTGCGGTGATCATCAGCGTTGCGCTCGGCTTCTACGGCGTCTACCACCGCGTGGCCTCCGGCAGCGGCGCCGGCGATGAACACAGCCTCGACTCCGACCACGAAGTCGCCAGTTCCAGCCGCGAGGACCTGGAGACCTTTCGCGCTTTCCTCCGCAGCCTGCTGATGCACGCCGCCGTGGGCACCGCGCTGGGTGGCGTCTGCACCCTGGTGGGCGAACCGCAGAACCTGCTGATCGGCCACGAAGCCGGTTGGCACTTCAAGGACTTCTTCCTGCGCGTAGCGCCGGTGTCGATGCCGGTACTGGCAGCAGGGCTGTTGACCTGCGTGTTATTGGAGAAACTGCGCTGGTTCGGCTACGGTGCCCAGTTGCCGGCCAGCGTGCGGCAAGTGCTGGCTGATTTCGCCCACGAAGAGAACGCGCGGCGCACCCAGAGCCAGCGCCTGGCGCTGATGGTCCAGGGCGCGGCGGCGCTGATCCTGATTCTCTGCCTGGCGCTGCATGTGGCGGAAGTGGGCCTGATCGGCCTGCTGGTGATCGTGCTGATCACCAGCTTCAGCGGTATTACCGACGAGCACCAGATCGGCCGCGCATTCCAGGACGCCCTGCCCTTCACCGCCCTGCTGGTGGCCTTCTTCGCGGTGGTGGCGGTGATCCAGCAGCAGCACCTGTTTACCCCGATCATCCACGCGGTACTGGCGCTGCCAATGGATCAGCAACCGGGCATGCTGTTCATCGCCAACGGGCTGCTCTCGGCCATCAGCGACAACGTCTTCGTCGCCACCATCTACATCACCGAAGTGAAGAGCGCGCTGGAAGCGGGGAACATGACCCGCGAGCATTTCGACACCCTGGCGGTGGCCATCAACACCGGCACCAACCTGCCCAGCGTCGCCACGCCCAACGGGCAGGCGGCCTTCCTCTTCCTGCTCACTTCATCCGTTGCGCCGCTGGTGCGTTTGTCCTACGGCCGCATGGTGTGGATGGCCCTGCCCTACACCATCGTGATGGGAACACTCGGCTGGTGGGCCGTCAGCCACTGGCTCTGACGGCCGCGTCGGCCTGGACCCGATTGCGCCACTGGCGCCAGGTGTAGAGGGGGATGCCGGCCATCAGCACGAGGAAGCCCCAGAAGATTGCCTGTTCGCCGGTGCCGTAGAGCGCCCAGATGGAGTAGACGAAGCCCAGCACGCCGATGGCCACCAGCCGGCTACGCTCGCGCTCGGAGAAGTCGCCGGGCTTCACCGCCAGCTGCTGCAGCAGTGCGGCGGTACAGAAGGCATAGGGCACGACGCCGGTCATGGTGCCGAGCAGGATGATGACGTTGAACACGTCCACCAGGTCGCCCTGGCCATCCACCAGCACCAGCGCAGTGACCAGCACACCGGAAACCAGCAGACCATGGGCTGGCACGCCGTACTTGTTGGTCTGCGCCAGAGATTCAGGCAGCAGGCCATCGCGTGCGGTGGCCATCGGAATCTGGCCCTGCAACAGGACCCAGCCATTCAATGCGCCCAGGCAGGCGATCACCGCGCCGCCGGCCACCAGGTGATAACCCCACTCCCCCACCAGCACCCGCGCGGCATCGGCGAAAGGTGCCGTGGAACGCATCAGCACTTCCGGCGGCAGCACGCCCTGTACGGCGGTGATGGAGAGGATGTAGACCCCGGCCGCCACCAGGGTGCCGAATACCGTGGCACGGGGAATGGTGCGTTTGGGGTTGTCGACATCGTCCGCCGGCACGGTCGCCGACTCCAGTCCGATGAATGACCAGAGTGTAAGAGCCGCCGTGGTGGCGATGGCATTGGCGTATCCGCCAGCGCCTGGCGGCAGCTCACTGACCTCGGGAATTCGCAGGTATTCGGGGTGGAAGGAAAACCAGCCTAGTATCCCCACCAGCAGCAGCGGGATGAGCTTGAGCGCGGTGAGGATGTTCTGCGCCAGGCCAAAAGCACCGATGCCACGCAGATTGATCAGGGTGCAGAGCCAGATCGCTCCGATGGCAGTGCTCACCGTCAGCACCGGATCGCGCAGCGCGGGGAAGAACACCTGCAGATAACCTACCAAGGTCACGGAGATGGCCGCGTTGCCAATCCAGGCCGCCTTCCAATACGTCCAGGCGCAGAGGTAACCGGCAAAGCTGCCAAAACCATCGCGTGTGTAGGCGTAAGGCCCACCGGCCGAGGGGTTGAGCCTGGCCAGCCGAGCGAAGGTCAGCGCCAGGATCACCGCTCCAGTGCTGGAGATCAGCCAGCCGAACAGGCTGAGGCCACCGTAGGCGGCCAGGCTCGAGGGCAGCAGGAACACGCCCGAGCCGATCATGTTGCCCACCACCAATGCGGTGCAGGTCCAGAACCCCATTTTGCCGCGAGGCTTCGCCCCTTCCCCAGTCGCCATCGCGTTCCCCCGCAAGCCGATTTATTCCCTTATGCAGTCCACTGTATAGCAGCGACCTGTAGGACTTTCCTGACAGTTGAGCCCATGGACGTCGATATCGAAGCCTGGGAAGCTGATGTCGAAGGTGCGGGCGAACTCCAGGTAGTCGATGATCGCGCGGGTTTCAGCGGTGAAGCGCTCGCCCGGCATGATCAACGGAATGCCCGGTGGATAGGGCACCAGCATCACGGCGGCGATGCGCCCTTGCAGCTTGTCCAGGGGCACTGGCTCCACTTCGCCGCGCACCAGCTTGTCGTAGGCATCAGCCGGCTTCATCGCCAGTTCCGGCAGCTTGGTGTACATGCGCCGCAGCGCCTTCGGCGTGGCGCTATTGCGGTAGCAGGCGTGCAGCGCATCGCAAAGATCGCGCAGACCCATGCCGGTATAGCGCGCCCCATGGCCAGTGGCGATCGAGGGCAACGCGTCGGCCAGCGGCTGGTTGGCGTCGTAGCCGCGCTTGAACTCCAGCAACTCGGTGAGCAACGTGCTCCACTTGCCCTTGGTGATGCCCATGGAGAACAGCACCAGGAATGAATAGAGGCCGGTCTTCTCCACCACCAGCCCCCTTTCCCAGAGGAACTTGCTGACCACCGCCGCGGGAATTCCCTGCTCTCCCAATTTGCCGTCCGCAGTCAGGCCCGGCGTCACCAGAGTGACCTTGATCGGATCGAGTAGCACGTAGTCGTCGGCCACATCGCCAAAGCCGTGCCAGTCCGCATCCGGGCGCAGCAACCAGTCCGTGGTACTGACGACATCCGTCCCTTCCACCAGGGGCGGCTCCCAGATATCGAACCACCAGTCGTCCGCCGCCAGGGTCTGCCAGACATTGGCCAGGGCACGGCGGAAGCGCAGCGCTTCGTCGAAGGTTTCCTGGATCAGCGAATGCCCGGCAGGCCCTTCCATCATCGCCGAGGCCACGTCGAGCGAGGCGATGATGCCGTACTGGGGCGAGGTGGAGATGTGCATCATGAAGGCTTCGTTGAAGCGGTGCCGGTCGAGCCGGCGAACGCCGCCATCCTGCACGTGGATCATCGACGCCTGGCTGAAGGCAGCCAGCAACTTGTGGGTGGAGTGAGTGGTGAACACCAGCGGCGAGCGTTCCTCGCGACTGGTGCACATGCCGTAGCGGCCGGCGTAGAACTCGTGGAAGGCGGCATAGGCGTACCAGGCCTCGTCGAAGTGCAGGACTTCCACCGAGTCGCCGAGCGCCTGCTTGATCATCTCTGCGTTGTAGCAGAGTCCGTCGTAAGTGGAGTTGGTCACTACCGCCAGCTTCACCTTCGGCTCGCGCCCCTTGGCGAGCGGACTGGCGTCGATCTTGGCCTTGATCGACTCCCGACTGAATTCGCGGAGCGGGATCGGCCCGATGATGCCCAGTTCATTGCGCTCCGGCGTCAGATACAGCGGGATGGCGCCGGTCATGATGATGGAATGGACGATCGACTTGTGGCAGTTGCGATCCACCAGCACCAGGTCGTCGCGGCCGACCATGGAATGCCAGACGATTTTGTTCGCCGTCGAGGTGCCATTGATTACGAAGAAGGTGTGATCCGCACCGAAGTTTTGCGCAGCCCTTGCCTCGGCCTCGGCCAGGGGGCCGGTGTGGTCCAGCAACGAGCCCAATTCGGGCACCGATACCGAGAGGTCCGAGCGCAGCGTGTTCTCGCCGAAAAACTGGTGGAATGCCTGCCCCACCGGGCTCTTGCGGTAAGCCACGCCACCGCCGTGGCCAGGCGTGTGCCAGGAATAGTTGGATTGTGCGGTGTGCTCCACCAGAGCCCGAAAGAATGGCGGCAGCAGCCCTTCCAGATAGTTGCGTGCAGCACGGGCCACCTGGCGGGCGAGAAAAGGCACGGTGTCTTCGTAGAGATAAAGCAGGCCGCGCAGCTGATTGAGGTCGGCCATCGCCTCGGCGGGTGCGTTCTCGATGGTCACCTGTTCGCCCAGGGCAAAGATCGGCAGCTGCGGTGCACGAACCCGGGCAACCCGGATCAGTTCCACCATGTCCTGCAGCAAGCGCTGGTTTTCCCCGGCCCCTTCGGCGGCGACCAGGATGCAGGCGAGCCCGTGGTGGGTAGAGGCGACGATGCGGCCCTCGGCGGAACTGGCCGTAGAGAGGATGGTGAAGCCTTCCTGCTCCAGCTCGCGGGCAATGGCGCGGACCCGGTCGCCGGCAACGGTATCGGCCTTGATGTCGCGATGGACGATGAGGACGGGGAACTTGAGCTCTTTGTACATTGTTGCTCCCTGAGGGGCGGGCTCGGCCCACCTTTCACCTCAGGGTAGAAGCTCACTCGCGGGGGCGGTACCCCCGCTGCCTCAGGCTGTACGTAAAGGTCGCAATCAGGAAGCCGGCGGTGTTTCCATCTGCACCCAGAGGGCCGGTGCACCGACGGACTTCTCGATGACGGCCAGGCGCGAGGCGTGGGCGGCCAGCTCTTCCTCGCTGGCACGGATCACCCGGCTGGGTACGCGATCGGCTGGCAGGCGGCGGATCGGCGACGCCTGGGCGCGACCACCGCTGCCGTCGCCGGCTTCGCCGGCAAGGGACAGGTTGGTCTGGCCACCGGTCATCGCCAGGTAGACGTCGGCGAGGATCTCGGCGTCGAGCAGTGCGCCGTGCAGTTCGCGATTGGAGTTGTCGACGTCGTAGCGCTTGCACAGGGCATCGAGGCTGTTGCGCTGCCCCGGATGGCGTTCACGGGCCATCAGCAGGGTGTCGAGCACTGTGCAGTACTCGGTGACGTCGCTGCGCTCGCTCTGCCCCTGCAGGGCGAACTCGTTGTTGATGAAGCCGATATCGAACGCCGCGTTGTGGATGATCAGTTCGGCGCCCTTGATGAACTCGAAGAACTCGTCAGCGATGTCCTTGAAACGCGGCTTGCCCACCAGGAAATCATTGGTGATGCCGTGGACCGCGATGGCGCCTTCATCCACCTCGCGGTCGGGCTGCAGATAGACGTGGAAATGACGCCCGGTAAGGCGCCGGCCTTCCATCTCGACGCAGCCGATCTCGATGACGCGGTGGCCATCGGTGACCGGCATACCGGTTGTTTCCGTATCGAGCACTACCTTCCTGTCGGCAGCGCCGTTGTAAACCGTCATCGCTTTTCCCCCTGTAAACACGCGCCGAATCTTAACACGCCGAGGGGAAAACCATCGCAACGACCGATGATCAGGTGTAATGGCGCCGAGCCCCCCCTCCAAACGCGCCAAAAGTAAACCTGCTCTGGGGCGTGCGACGTGTTCATGTGCGCGCGAATAATTTGCAAGCCAAGCGCTTAAAGAAAATAAATGCGGGCGAACCCGCATTTATTCTTCCGGCATTGATTATATGGAACAGCGCAGCTCAAAAGGGTGCTCAAAGAAGAGTTCAGCGCAATATAGATTTACTCTCCTGGAACGCCAGCACCACTCATTGAGTAATTAACCAATATTCAGCATCTTCTTCAGATCCGGTTCGGGCAACCCGATGAACCGCCTGACTCTTTCAGCAGAAAATGCCTCTCGAATTTCCTTGGGCGACGCATCAAACTGAATAATTCCATTTTCCATGAACACAACCCTATCCGAAATGGACATTGCGAACTCCATTTCATGGGTCACAATTATTAGCGTCATACCCTCGTCCGCCAACCCCTTGATCACCTCCAGCACCTCACCAACCAGTTCAGGATCCAACGCGGAGGTAGGCTCATCAAACAACATGATATCCGGAGACATCGCGAGCGCGCGTGCAATAGCAACTCGCTGCTGTTGACCGCCTGATAGCTGATGCGGGTATTTACCTGAATGCGCAAGAAGCCCTACTCGATCTAAAAGTGCATAGGCATTTAGCCGACTCTCATTTTTGCATCCCCCATGATATCGGGGAGCAAGCGTAATATTTTCAACAAGCGTGCGATGAGGGAATAGATTGAACCCCTGAAACACCATGCCGATATGCTTTACATGCTGTCTGAAGGTGCGCAACTTACCCTTTCCCAAATCGCCACTCTTGATAAAATCCCCACCAAAAAGCCTAATACTTCCCTGATTGATATCTTCCAGCCCGTTTATAGTTCTGATAAGGGAGGTTTTGCCTGATCCGGATGGGCCAATTATAGATACGACCTCCCCCCTCTTGATTTCCAAATCGACGCCTTTAAGAACCTCATGAGTGCCATAGCTTTTATGAAGCCCAAGTAATTGCAAAACAGGCTCACTACTATCTGAACATGGCTGGTGGCGCTTTTTATATCCGGCAACCTGACTCCTCAGGGCGTTGGTCTGAACTGCATCCAAGGCTTGGGGTTTACGCCGATTCAAATCAAGAGACAATTCGAATCGCTCAAGGAAGAACCCAAAGACCGTCACGATCAAGACGTAGTACACGCCCACGGCAGCAAGCGTTTCCATAACCAGGAAATTCTGTGCATAAAGGCGTTGCCCAACAGTGAGGATCTCCGTAAGGGAGATGACCGAGGCAAGGGATGTTAGCTTGACGATCGTAATGTATTCGTTGATCAGCGTAGGAAGCGATATGCGAATCGCCTGTGGAATTACGATAAGCCACTGGGCCCCAACTGAGCCAATAGCCAATGCCTTTCCAGCCTCTCGTTGCCCCTTGGCTACGGAAATCAATCCCCCTCGATGGATCTCCGCCATATATGCTGCTTCAGTTACAACGAGCGCGATAAGGGCAGACCAAAATGGATTCGACAGCAAACCTCCAGTAGCCGGAATCAACTGCGGGAGATTGTAAACAAACACTATCAGAACCAGTAACGGTACACTGCGAAAGAACCAGATGTAGACTGATGCAGGACTCCTAAGCAGCGGCGAACTGGACAGCTTCGCCATCGCCAGCAAGAATCCTATTAGTCCACCCAAAACCCAGGCTGCGGCACTAAGCTTTATGACTTGTAAGCAGGCCATCCAGAACGAGTCGACGGTAAACAGGGATGCGAAATAATTCCAATCGAACGACATATCTGCCTCTCAATAGCGCCAGCCACTATCAGCACAGCGCTATGTACTTATTATTCTGAAATTGGTTCAAGGCTATATTTCTTTAGAATCTCGTAGTATTCCCCGTTCGCCCTGCTTTGCGCTAATGCCTTGGATATCTCCGTGTACGTCGAATCGTTCCCTTTCTTTACAAAAATTCCTAGCACCTCTGGAGAAATTAGCTCCTTTGAACTAATTACAACCCGCCCCCTTGTGCGCTCAGAAATCATATGAGCGGCCCCAGCAATTTCTACTTGAGCTTCCACATTACCAGACAGCAAGGCTTGAGTTGCCTCTGGGGCAGAGGGGTACTCACTAAGTGTGACGGCGGGCTTCTGGTTAGGAAGACAATAGGTCTGAGAAAGCTTTTGCAGTTTAGGCAGCCAGGAATTCCCCTGCTCCAAACCAACTTTCTTACCGCATAATTCCTCTGGGGTCTGAGGTTGAAACTCGCTACCTCGCGCCACCAGTATTGCCGACCCTGTCATGGCATAGGGAATGATCAGAGCGCGAAGCTTCCTTTCTTCAGTTACATACATCCCAGAAATTATAGCGTCGTACTTGTTCGAATTAAGCCCATTTATCAAGTTCAGGAATTTTGTATCAACGAACTCTACGGATCGACCTAAAGCCTTGGCAATTGACTTTGCCAGCTCAGGATCAGAACCTACAATATTGTTATTCTCGTCGTAGGACTCGAACGGTGGATAGGTGATCTCCATACCTATTTTCAGCGGAGCCTGTTCTTCAGAAACAGCAACTCCAGCCCACCCACAAAAAAGCACTAAATACCCAAATCCAATTGCGAGCGCTTTCTTTTTCATAAATTTTCACCACCCATAAGGCACACACCAAGGCTGCCGCGGCAACTTTAGTTGCGTGCAGCGATGCTTATTTTTAATTAACTAAATAGTTCGGCGCGAATTACTCAGCAGCAGTACGAATCTTTTTGGGATGAAATTATTTTAAGCGCTCCCTGCCACGCCAACTCCACGATTCCGCGTTCAAAATCTGCTGCAAATGTTTCATAGGTCTTTTTGCACATCTCAGGATCAGGAGTAACGACACTCTGGTCAGTGCTTCTAATTTGCAAATGAATCTGGCAGGCCCGCTCCAACATGTAAACGCTGTGAAATGCTTCGCCAATAGTGCGCCCACCCACAATGATCCCATGATTGTGTAGCAGCATCGCATTGGCGTCACCAAGACTTTCAAGCATCGCCTTCTCTTCTAACTCGGTATCGATAAAAGATCCATATGCGTGATATTTCAGTTTTCCGTAAAATTTCATTGCATGCTGGGACAATGGCGGAAGCCCTTCCTCAAGCGTCGAGACGGCGATCCCTGCGGCAGTGTGAGTGTGAATCACGCACTTCATGTCCGGTCTAGCGCGGTGAATAGAAGAGTGGATTACAGCCCCCGCGATATTCATTGGCCCATCCGTTTCTTCTTGATTTACAGGAACCCCATCAAGGCCAACTTTCACAAGGTCACTTGCGCGCATTTTCTCGAACGGCACGCCATATTTATTTATTAGAAAAACTCCTGACTCACCAGGAATACATGCGGAAGCGTGGGAATCAACGAGATCCGTCATTCGATAATATGCTAGAAGGCGGAATAGCGCTGCGAGATCGCAGCGAACTGACCATTCCTGCGGACTAAAATCTTCGGGCAGACTCATATAGGCATCCTCTTTTTGTGTTATTTAGAGGAACACTATTGAATTCCGCCGATAGCGCATATTCACATTTTATTATATTATCTATTCGCCAAGCCAATGGAGGGTCTAGCACATGGGCTTCAGACAAACTTCTGCATCAAACTCTGGAGAGCCTCGATCTGTTAGCGAGCGCATGGACTGGAATCTTCTGAAAACGTTCTGTGCCGTTGCGACTGAAAAAAGCATCAGTCGAGGTGCAGAAAAGCTTCATCTATCTCAACCCGCCGTCAGTCAAGCCATCAAGCGACTGGAAGAGCAGCTCGGATGCACGTTGATTGACAGAGACAGTCATCGATTCGAATTGACAGATACCGGATCGTCTCTGTTTAGAGTTTCACTAGCGGCTCGGCAAAGCATCCGAGAGATTGACTCTATAGTCGACAAGACGCGCAGCAATGTTAAAGGCAGCATTCGTCTATTAACCGTCAGTGGAGTGAACTGCCCGGAGTACGATAATGTCTTGCGTGGCATACACGAAGATCACCCCGGAATCACTTTTAGTATTGAAGTGGCCTCAACCCAGGAAATAATAAGCGCCCTGCACCGTAACGACTCGACCTTCGGCATTGGCATTAGTCAACCCGGCGATATTGACATAAACCAACTCACACTCAGCCGAGAACAATCCTTCTTCTATTGCAGCAACCTGCATCCCCTTTTCAATGACAATGATGTTACGCCCGACAAAATCAAGTCATCGAAACTCGTGAGCTTTTCGGGAGAGTCACTAGGGGGGACTTTGTCAAAACTATCAGAGCACTATGGCAGTAATTACATACGCCATAATATATCAGCGTCCTCAGCGAATACGGGCGAGGTTTTGCGGTTAGTTTTGGCAGGCCTGGGTGTAAGTTCGCTCCCCGAGCATTTATGCAGAGAATATGAAGAGCGCGGACTTCTGCGAAAACTCATGCCTGAAATGAACGTTTGCGAAGTATTGATTGTATTGATGTGGAGCGTTCACCAAGTCCGCACGCAAGCCGAGGACATCTTCCTGAAAAGAATGCAAGCCGCATTAAGTGCCAGTCAGAAACTAGACCAATAGCCCCGCTATCGCTCCGGCCTTCCTGGGCTCCCTCAAGCCAGTGGTGACAAAACGCTGAGTTGGACTAGGCAATTAAGCAGAAAGCCGCTCTCCAGGAGCGGCTTTTCTGTTTCAGGTTCGACCGGCAGCGGAGAGGATATCGACCATCACTTCCGCAATAACCTGCCAAGGCCTGACGGCGGACGGCTACCGAATCAGAGCTGTTGACGAGTGGGCAGAAGAGCCCACATAGCGCATGTTCAGAGAGGGGCCAACTCTAGCGGGCACCCAGTTCGCTGACACCACGATTCGCCAACTGGTCAGCGCGTTCGTTGCCAGCGTGGCCGGTATGACCGCGTACCCACTGCCAACGCACGGTATGGCGATTGACCTGCTCGTCCAGGGCCTGCCAGAGGTCAGCATTCTTCACCGGCTGCTTGGCGGCGGTCTTCCAGCCGCGCTTCTTCCAGTTCGGCATCCATTCGGTAATGCCCTGCATCACGTACTGGGAGTCGGTGATGATCTTCACCTCGCAGGAACGCTTGAGGGCGACCAGCCCCATGATGGCGGCCATCAGTTCCATGCGGTTGTTGGTGGTATCGCGCTCACCGCCCCAGAGCTCGCGCTCGGCACCCTTGTAGACCAGCAAGGCGCCCCAGCCGCCAGGGCCGGGATTGCCCTTGCAGGCGCCGTCGGTATAGATCTCGACCAGATCGCTCACTTAAGCCTCATGTTTCGAATCGCACCGGCTGACCTTGGCCACCGGCATGGGAACCAGCTTGCCCATGGGCTCTCGCCGGGCCTGACGCAGTGGGCGCAAGCCGATTACCAGCTTGCGCGCCACCAATAGATAGAAGCCCGCACCGAACCCTTGTCCGGCGGCGCCCCAGCGCTCCAGCCGAGCCAGGCGTGTTTGCCAGGCGGCCGAAGCAAGCGGCGGACGATAGCACCCGAAGCGGCGTTTCTCCAGCGCGAAGCCCAGCAGGTTCAACCAGTCGCTGACCCGTGTCGGGGAGATGCAGCGCGCGCGGCGCAGGGCGTCACGCGCGAAGTAATGGCGCACACCCCAGGCACTCCACGGGTTGACCCCAACGATGATCAGATGGCCGCCGGGGCGAACGCTGCGCGCGGCTTCGCGCAGCAGGCTATGGGGGGAAAGGCAGAAGTCCAGGCCGTGTTGCAGCACCACCACATCGGCGGCATGTTCGCTGAGCGGCCAGGCCGACTCTTCGCAAGCAATCTCCACGCCCGGCAGCGGCGCCCCGAGATGTACGCTGCGCTGGATCTGTTTGGCCCCGGGAGGCAATTCCGCACGCGGCCCGTAGTGCACCAGGTAGCCGCCGAAGTAGCGCGCCAGTTCGTCCTCCAGCAGGCGCTGCTCTTCGAACAACATCAGGCCGCCCAAGGGACCGCAGAACCAGGAACGGGCCCCGGAGATCAGCTCCAGCCAGTCGGCATCGGCTTGAGCGAATGCTTTTTCGGTCATGGCAATCTCCTGCGTGAGAGCCCTAAGATGCTCCATTGCTCTCTGCTTGGCGACTCCCTTCATGATCCAGATCGATGCCCTCCCCGCCTTTTCCGACAACTACCTCTGGCTGCTGCAGGACGACGCGACCCGTTGCTGCGCCGTGGTCGACCCCGGCGATGCCGCGCCGGTGCTGGCCTGGCTCGACTCCCATCCCGGCTGGAAGCTGACCGACATCCTGGTCACCCACCATCATCACGACCACATCGGCGGCGTGGCGCGCCTGAAAGAAGCGACCGGCGCCCGCGTACTGGGCCCGGCGCAGGAAAAAATCCCCGCGCGCGACGAGGCGCTGGTCGATGGCGACACCGTTCAGGTGCTGGGGCTGCCGTTCCGGGTAATCGAGGTGCCCGGCCATACCTTGGGGCATATCGCCTATTACCATGGGGACGCCGGGCGGCCCCTGCTGTTCTGCGGCGATACGCTGTTCGCGGCCGGTTGCGGCCGATTGTTCGAAGGCACGCCCGAGCAGATGCACCACTCCCTCAGCCGGTTGGCGGCGCTGCCCGCGGCCACCCAAGTCTTCTGCACCCACGAATACACGCTCAGCAACCTGCGTTTCGCCAGGGCCGTGGAGCCCGGCAACCACGCCACTTCCAAGCGCTTCGACGAGGTCACGCGATTGCGCGAACAAGGGGGCATCAGTCTGCCCTCGACCATCGCCCTGGAGCTGGCCACCAATCCCTTCCTGCGGGTGACTGAAACATCCGTTAAACAAATGGCCGACGAGCGGGCTGGCCGGGATAACCCTACGCCAGCCGAGGTCTTCGCGACCCTTCGAGCCTGGAAAGACCAATTCTGAACACTCGGTCAGGCTCGGGCGGACTGGTGAAAACTTGACCAACCATAGGTCGATTTCTAGAATCGCCGAACTTTTTTGCCGGAAAAACCCCTCAGCCAATGTTGTCTTCGCCGATCAAAACCTTCGACCTGGATGCATTGGCACGAGCCGCGCGCGCGCTTGTGGTGGTGTGCGCCGCCACTCTCGCCGGCTGCGCCGGCACCGGTCAGAAGGACGATGACCAGGGCCGCGAAACCGACCGCGCACTGGCCATGCAGCAGCAGACCCAGTGGCTGGAAGAGGCACAGGCCGAGCGCGAACCCCAGGACATCTGGGAACGCATGCGCAACGGTTTCAAGCTGCAGGACGAGATCGGCGTCAACCCGCGCATCGAACGCCAGCGCCTCTGGTATGTGAGCAAGCCTTCCTTCCTGGAAACCGCCAGCGACCGCGGCAGCCTCTATATCCATTACGTGGTGGAGCGCCTGGAAGAGCGCAACATGCCCCTTGAGCTGGCCCTGCTGCCGGTGGTGGAAAGCGCCTATAACCCCTTTGCCTACTCACGCAGCAACGCCGTGGGCATCTGGCAGTTCATTCCCTCTACCGGCCGCCACTTCAACCTGCGCCAGACCAACTGGTACGACGGTCGCCGCGACATCACCGCATCCACCAACGCGGCGTTGAACTACCTCGAACGCCTGCATGAAATGTTCAACGGCGACTGGCTGTTGGCCCTCGCAGCCTACAACGCTGGCGAAGGCACCGTCAGCCGCGCCATCGAGCGCAACCAGAAGCTCGGCCTGCCGACCGACTACTGGAACCTGCCGCTTCCCCAGGAAACCCAGGACTACGTCCCCAAGCTGCTGGCCCTGTCGCAACTGGTGATGGCGCCGGAAGCCTATGGCGTGAACCTGAGCCCCATCGCCAACGAGCCCTACTTCGAAGTGGTGGAGGTCAAGCAGCAGCGCCTGGACCTTTCCCGCGTGGCCGCGATGGCCGATATGGAGGCCGATGAGATGTACCAGCTCAATCCGGCATTCAAGAAACGCATCACCATGGACGGCCCGCAGCATCTGCTGGTCCCCACCGACAAGGCTGAACTGCTGACCGCCAACCTCGCGCTGATGAAGCCCCAGGAACTGGTGGACTGGCAGCAGTACCGCGTGCGCAATGGCGATAGCCTGCATGGCATCGCCAACCGCTACCACGTTACGGCCAAGACCCTGAAAGAGATCAACGGCCTCGCTGGCAATCACCTGCGTGTGGGCCAGCAACTGAGCATCCCGGTCGAGCCGGGTCTGAAACCGGACCAGCCACTCTTCCAGAACGTCGCCAGCGCCCCAGCGCCGACTCCCGCGCGCACCCACAAGGTCAAGAGTGGCGACAACCTCTGGTCCATCGCCCGTCAGTACAAGGTGAATGTGCAGGACATCAAGCGCTGGAACAGCCTCAAGGCCAACCACCTGAAGGCCGGCCAGGTGCTGAAACTGGAAGGCGGCGCCACCCAGGTCGCCAGTGCCGGCGCCAGCAAAGGCAAGTCGAAGGGCAACGGCCGCGAGTCGGTGACCTACTACAAGGTCAAGCAGGGCGATTCCCTATATCTGATCGCCAAGCGCTTCAACGTTGAGATGAAACACCTTCAGCGCTGGAACCCCCGCAGCGACCGCTCCCTGAAGCCCGGCCAGACCCTGACCGTCTACCTGCCCTGACTCTTCTGCGCCATCGCCTCCAGGCAGCGCCCCGCCGCCTGGGCGAAGTGCTGGAACGCCACGAACTGCTCGTGCCTTAGCGCCCTTCCCGAAAGGCGGCAGTCGGCATAGATCACCCCGATCTCGCGCTTGCCCGCCAGCAGCGGTGCGACGAAGAACATCCCCTGCCCCAGCCATTCGCGCATTGGTCGCGTCACCAGGTCATTGAGGCTGTAACTCGCCGGCACGCCCATCCAGAGGGTCTCGCGGGCGCGCAGGACGTAACTGAACAGATTGGATTGCTCGGGCGGGCTGGCTGGCAGGGCAAAGCCGTCGAGCCAGCGCTCACTGCCCTCGCCCACCGCCCGGCGCACCGTGAAGCGACTGCGCTGGTCGGTCAATACCGCCACCATCACCCGCTCCAGTCCGGCACCTTGGTGCAGCCCCTGGAGCAGGGTATCCAGCACCAGGTTGATATCCGCCTTGCGCGAAACCAGCATGCCCAGCTCCTGCAAGGCCTGCTGCATGACCAGCAAGTCCGGTTGCAACAGGCGCGCCTGACGCTGCTCACGCTGCAGTCGAATCTGCTCCGGGTCGGTATGGGGTATCAGGTGACAGAGCTTGCTGGCACCGAAGGTGGTCGCCACCTTGACCGCCTCATCGGCACTGGCCAGCACCTGCTGCATGGCCTCCTCCCGGCTCAGCCCAACCAGCCCGGCCA
Organism: Metapseudomonas resinovorans; assembly: GCF_002003485.1. Lineage (GTDB taxonomy): Bacteria > Pseudomonadota > Gammaproteobacteria > Pseudomonadales > Pseudomonadaceae > Metapseudomonas > Metapseudomonas resinovorans_D. The sequence goes on along the minus strand of NZ_BDMA01000073.1, from coordinate 9,308 downwards.
GTTGTTCCACGAGCTGTGCCATGGAGGGTGAGTCCCAGCCCTGCAAGGCCGCTTCGCTGATGCGACCCCCCAGGCTCACGGCTTTCACCGCTGGATCACCCTGTGCGGAGCCGGTATGGGCCAGGCTCGCCAGCTCACCCAGGTTCCAGCTGCGAACCAGCCCCAGGGTCAATTGACGAAAACTGGTGCCCAGCACTTCCCGCACCGCCTCTTCCTCATCGACACCCGGTTGCGCCAGCGCGGCGGCGAGTTCGTCGGCCTGCTTGCCACCACACCCCCAGAACGCCAGCTCTCCCAGGTTGTGCAACAGGGCGGCGATAAAGACCTCCTCCTGGCTGCGCGCAAGGAGGTAGCCGGCGATGTTGCGAGCCTGAACTGCCGCGTGGAAGGAACGCGCCAGAATCTCGGGTAGCTGCTCCCTCGGGCCGCGCGCCAGCAGGCTATCGATCAGGCTGACCGAAAGGCCGATCAGGCGCACGTTCTCGAAGCCGATCAGCACGATGGCGCGGGAGATCGTGCGAATGGCTTCCTGGGAGGGGTTGTAATAGACACTGTTGGCGACCTTCAGCACCTTGGAGGTGAGCGTCGCATCACGCAGCAGCACATCGGCCAGCTGCTGTACGGAGGATTTATCCTGTTGGGCCATCTGGTGCAGGTCCTGCACCACCGCGGCCAGGGCGGGCAATTCGGCCTCGTTGAGGCGGTCGATCCATGACTGCAGACCATGGCTGCGTTCACCCAAGATTGGCACCCCTGCGCAAATTTCCGAATGATGGCCAGAATGCTGGCCCGCTAGCCGCAGGCTGGCCCTTTTTTCTTGCCTGTACAAGCTGTTACTGTACTTGCCAGCCGTTACCGCCGACAGCCACGGCGCGTGACCCCCGACACGATTTCGCCGGCCCGATGCCCGCGCCATCCCGCCAGCGAGGCCAGTGCCCACATGCCCGACACGATTTCCATGGATCGGACCCCCGCCTGATGCGTCGCCTCGCGCTCCTGCTCATTGGCCTGCTGGCTCAACCCTGCTTCGCCAGCCTTACCGAAAGCCACGGCTATGCGCAGTTCGGCGCCCTGAAATACCCCGCCAATTTCGACCATTTCGACTGGGTCAACCCCAGTGCTCCCAAGGGCGGAACCTTGCGGGTCATGGCCTTCGGCACCTTCGACACGCTCAACCCTTACACCTTCAAGGGCACCAGCCCGGTGTCCACGCCCAACTTCTTGCAGTACGGCGTAACCGAGCTGAACGAGCCTTTGATGGTGGGTACCGGCCAATACGATCCATCCGGCGACGAACCCGCGTCCAGCTACGGCCTGATCGCCAAGAGCGTCGAATACAGCGAAGACCGGAGCTGGGTGGTATTCAACCTGCGCGAAGAAGCCCGCTTCCACGACGGCCAGCCGATCACCGCCTTCGACGTGGCCTTCTCCTATCGCACCCTGGTCAAGAACGGTCACCCGCAGTACCGCACCAGCCTCCAGGAGGTGAAGCGGGTCGATATCCTCAACCGCCATCGCATCCGCTTCGTGCTCAAGCGCGCCGGCAACCCGCTGCTGATACTGCGTCTCGGCGAACTGCCGGTGCTGCCGCAGCACTATTGGAAGAACCGTGACTTCAAGGCGACCACCTTCGAGGCGCCACTGGGCAGCGGCCCCTATCGCATCACCCAGGTACGGCCGGGGCGCAGCCTGGTGTTCGAACGGGTCAAGGACTGGTGGGGTGAAAAGCTCCCCGCCAATCGTGGCAAGTACAACTTCGACCGAGTCGAGGTGGAGCTCTACCGCGACAGCAATGTCGCCTTCGAAGCCTTCAAGGCCGGCGAGTTCGATTTCTATATCGAGCACCAGGCGAAGAACTGGGCCAACGGCTATCGTTTTCCGGCCATCGCCCGGGGCGACGTGATCCGCGCGGAGATTCCGCACCAGATCCCGACCCAGACCCAGGCACTGTTCATGAACACCCGCCGCGCCATGTTCGGGGACCGCAAGGTCCGCGAGGCCATGGGGCTGATGTTCGACTTCGAATGGACGAACCGCACCCTGTTCAACAACGCCTACATGCGTGCCGCCAGCTATTACCCGAACAGCGAGTTCAGTGCCGTGGGCAAGCCCGAGGGGCATGAGTGGCTGCTGCTGTCGCCGCATCGCCAGGAGCTGCCTGAACCCTTGTTCACCCGGCCCTTCCAAGTGCCCACCACCGAAGGTCGCGGCATCCCGCGGGAAACCCTTCGCCGCGCGCTGGGTCTATTGGCCGAAGCCGGCTGGAAGTTGTCCGGCCAGCGCCTGGTGAACGATCGAGGCCAGCCGCTGCGTTTCGAAATCCTGCTGGTCAATCCGAACCTTGAACGCATCCTCCAGCCCTACCGCGAAAACCTCGCCAGCATCGGCATCGATGTCAGCCTGCGCACGGTGGACCGCGCACAGTACAAACAGCGCCTGGACCACTTCGACTACGACATGATCCTCATGACCCTGCCGCAGACCCTGAGCCCCGGCCTGGAGCAATACCTTTATTTCCACTCCAGCCAGGTCGGCGTGAAGGGCAGCAAGAACTATGCGGGCGTCGCCAACCCGGTGGTCGACGAGATGATCGAAAAGCTCCTCGGAGCCCAGAGCCGCGACGAGCAACTGGCCGCCGCACGCGCCCTCGACCGCACCCTGCTGTGGGAGCACTACGGCATCCCCAACTGGTACATCAACTATCACCGCCTGGCGTACCGCAACCGGTTCGCCTTCGTCACCACGCCGCCCTACACACTGGGCCTGCGCGCCTGGTGGCTGAAGCCCACGGAGAACGCCCGATGAGCAAAACGCTGCGCACCCTTTGCCTGCAAGGCTGTGGCGCCCTGCTGCTATCCCTGGCCGGGTTCGCCATCGCCGAGCCGAAATATGCCATCACCCTGTACGACGAGCCGGCCAAGTATCCGGCGACTTTCACGAATTTCTCCTGGGTCAATCCGGATGCCCCCAAGGGTGGCGTCCTGCGACTCGCCGGCGTCGGCGGCTTCGACAGCCTCAACCCCTTCATCCCACGGGGCAACTCCGCCGACCAGTTGGGCCTGATCTACGACAGCCTGACCTTCCACTCACCTGACGAGCCCTTCACCGAGTACGGCCTGCTGGCGGAGAAGATCGAGAAAGCGCCGGACAACAGCTACGTGCGCTTCTACCTGAACCCCAAGGCACGCTTCAACGACGGCCAGCCGGTGACGGCCGAGGACGTGGTCTTCACCTTCAACATGCTGGTCGAGCACGGCGACCCCATGTATCGCCACTACTACGCGGATGTCGCCAAGGTGGAGGCGGAGGACAAGCAACGCGTGCGCTTCGACTTCAAGCATCCGGGCAACCGTGAGCTGCCGCTGATCATCGGCCAGATTCAGGTACTGCCCAAGCACTACTGGGAAGGCCGCGACTTCGGCAAGACCAACATGGAACCGCCAGTGGGCAGCGGCCCCTACCGCATCGCCAAGGTCGACGCCGGTCGCTCGATCCGCTACGAGCGGGTCAAGGACTGGTGGGCGAAGGACCTGCCGGTGACGCGCGGCTACTACAACTTCGACGCCATCACTGTGGACTACTACCGCGACATGTCGGTGTCCCTCGAAGCCTTCAAGGCCGGACAGTTCGACTTCAATCTGGAGTACTCCGCCAAGGACTGGGCCACCGGCTATGAGGGCCCTGCCCTTCGCGCCGGCAAGATCGTCAAGGAAGCCATCCCCAACCACAACCCGACCGGCATGCAGGGCTTCGCCTTCAACATTCGCCGGCCGGTATTCCAGGACCGTCGCGTACGCGAAGCCATCGCCCAGCTGTTCGACTTCGAATGGGCGAACAAGCAGCTCTTCTTCAGCTCCTACAAACGCACGAGCAGCTATTTCGAGAACTCGGAAATGGCCTCCCACGAGATGCCTGACGCCGATGAACTGAAGATTCTCGAACCGCTGCGCAGCCAGCTGCCGGCAGAGGTATTCACCCACGTGTTCCAGCCGCCGGTCAGCGATGGCAGCGGGATCATCCGCGATCAGAAACGCCGCGCTTACCAGCTGTTCATGGACGCCGGCTACAAGATCGAGAACGACAAGATGGTCGGGCCCGACGGCAAGCCCCTGGTGTTCGAGTTCCTCACCGCCCAGGCCAACCTGGAGCGGGTGATCCTGCCGTTCAAGCGCAACCTGGCGGAGCTGGGCATCGACCTGCAGATCCGGCGCGTGGACGTGTCCCAGTACATCAACCGCCTGCGCTCGCGCGACTTCGACATGATTCCCGCTACCTGGGGCCAGTCCAACTCGCCGGGCAACGAACAGATGGAGTACTGGCACTCGCGCAGCGCTGATAGCGCTGGCAGCCGCAACTTCATCGGCCTGCGCGACCCCGCCATCGACAAACTGGTGGAAGGTCTGATCCGCGCCGACTCGCGCCAGAGCCTCGTGGAGCACGCCCGCGCCCTGGACCGCGTACTGCTGTGGGGCCACTACGTGGTACCCAACTACTATGTCGACACCTACCGCGTCGCCTACTGGAACCAGTTCCAGCGCCCGGAAACCACGCCGCTCTATGACTTTGGCCTGATGACCTGGTGGCAGAAACCGGGCACGGAAACTGCTAAACAGTCCGAGCAACCCACTTCCGAGCCGGATGCCCAGTAAATGCTCGCCTACATACTGCGTCGACTGCTACTGATCATTCCCACTTTGTTCGGCATCCTGCTGATCAACTTCATCATCATCCAGGCCGCTCCCGGCGGTCCGGTCGAGCAGATGATCGCCAAACTGGAAGGCTTCGATGCCGCCGCGGGTGGCGCCACCGGACGCATCTCCGGCGGCGGCTCGGAAGTCGCCACGGCAGGCTCCAACTACCGCGGCGCCCAGGGACTCGATCCGGAGCTGGTGGCCGAGATCGAAAAGATGTACGGCTTCGACAAGCCCGCCCCGGAACGCTTCTGGCTGATGATCACCAGCTACCTGAAGCTGGACTTCGGCACGAGCTTCTTCCGTGACGCCAAGGTCATCGACCTGATCATCGAGAAGCTGCCAGTGTCCATTTCCCTCGGACTCTGGAGCACCCTGATCATGTACCTGGTGTCCATCCCCCTGGGCATCGCCAAGGCGGTGCGCCACGGCAGTTCCTTCGACGTCTGGAGCAGCACGGCCATCATTGTCGGCTATGCCATTCCCGCGTTCCTCTTCGCTATCCTGCTGATCGTCCTCTTCGCCGGCGGCAGCTACTTCGACTGGTTCCCCTTGCGCGGGCTCACGTCGAACAACTTCGACGAGCTGAGCTTCGCCGGCAAGATCACCGACTACTTCTGGCACCTGGCCCTACCGGTAACCGCCTTGGTGATCGGCAACTTCGCCACCCTCACGCTGCTGACCAAGAACAGCTTTCTCGACGAGATCAACAAGCAGTACGTGATCACCGCACGCGCCAAGGGCCTGTCGGAAAATCGCGTGCTCTACGGCCACGTCTTCCGCAATGCGATGCTGCTGATCATCGCCGGCTTCCCGGCAGCCTTCATCGGCATCTTCTTCACCGGCTCCCTCCTGATCGAGGTGATCTTCTCCCTCGACGGCCTGGGCCTACTGAGCTTCGAGTCGGCCCTGAACCGCGACTACCCCGTGGTCTTCGGCACGCTTTTCATCTTCACCTTGCTGGGACTGGTCGTGAAACTGATTGGTGACCTCACCTACACCCTGGTCGATCCGCGCATCGACTTCGAAAGCAGGGAGGGTTGAGCATGGCACTCTCCCCCATCAACCAGCGTCGTTTCGAACGTTTCAAGGCCCACAAGCGTGGCTGGTGGTCGCTTTGGCTGTTCCTGATTCTCTTCGTCCTGAGCCTGGGCGCCGAGATGATCGCCAACGACAAGCCGCTGGCGGTCAACTACGACGGCCAGTGGTACTTCCCCTTCCTCAAGCGCTACCCGGAAACCACCTTTGGCGGCGAGTTCCCGCTGGAAGCCAACTACAAGACGCCCTATATCCGCGAGCTGATCGAATCCAAGGGCGGCAGCATGATCTGGACGCCGATCCCGTTCAGCTACGAGACCATCAACTACGACCTCAAAGTGCCGGCCCCCGCGCCACCCTCAGCGGATAACTGGCTGGGCACCGACGACCAGGGGCGCGATGTGCTGGCGCGGGTGATCTATGGCTTCCGCGTTTCGGTATTGTTCGCCCTGACGCTGACGTTCCTGAGCTCCATCATCGGCGTGATCGCCGGCGCCTTGCAGGGCTTCTACGGCGGCTGGGTCGATCTAGTGGGACAGCGTTTCCTGGAAATCTGGTCGGGCCTGCCAGTGCTCTACCTGCTGATCATCCTGGCCAGTTTCGTGCAACCGAACTTCTGGTGGCTGCTGGGTATCATGCTGCTGTTCTCCTGGATGAGCCTGGTGGACGTTGTGCGGGCCGAGTTCCTCCGCGGCCGCAACTTGGAATACGTGCGCGCCGCCCGCGCCCTGGGCATGCAGAACGGCGCCATTATGTTCCGCCACATTCTGCCCAACGCCATGGTTTCCACCATGACCTTCATGCCGTTCATCCTCACCGGTGCCATCGGCACCCTCACCGCCCTGGACTTCCTTGGCTTCGGCCTGCCGCCAGGCGCGCCTTCCCTCGGTGAGCTGGTGGCCCAGGGCAAGTCCAACCTGCAGGCGCCCTGGCTTGGTATTTCTGCCTTCCTGGTGCTGGCGGCCATGCTGACGCTGCTGGTGTTCATTGGCGAAGCCGCGCGCGATGCCTTCGACCCGAGGAAGTGAGATGAGCGAGAACCTGATTGAAATCCGCGACCTCTCCGTCGAGTTCGTCAGCGGCGAGAAGAGCCAGCGTGTCGTCGAAGGTGTCAGTTTCGACATCCGCAAGGGCGAAACCCTGGCCCTGGTAGGTGAAAGCGGCTCCGGCAAGTCGGTGACCGCGCATTCCATCCTGCGCCTCCTGCCCTACCCGCTCGCCCGCCACCCCAGCGGCAGCATTCACTACGCCGGCAAAGACCTGCTGAAGCTGACCGAGGGCAAACTGCGGGGCATTCGCGGCAACCGCATCGCCATGGTCTTCCAGGAGCCCATGACCTCGCTGAATCCGCTGCACAACATCGAGAAGCAGATCAACGAGGTGCTCGCCCTGCACAAGGGCCTGACGGGCAAGGCGGCCACGAAGCGCACCCTGGAACTGCTGGAGATGGTCGGTATCCCGGAACCGCACAAGCGCTTGAAGGCCTTCCCCCACGAGCTGTCCGGCGGCCAACGGCAGCGAGTGATGATCGCGATGGCCCTGGCCAATGAGCCGGAACTGCTGATCGCCGACGAACCCACTACCGCTCTGGACGTTACCGTCCAGCTGAAAATCCTCGAACTGCTCAAGGAACTGCAGGCGCGACTGGGCATGGCGTTGCTGTTGATCAGCCACGATCTCAACCTGGTTCGGCGAATTGCGCATCGCGTATGTGTCATGCAGCGCGGTTGCATCGTCGAACAAGCGTCGTGTGATGAGCTGTTCCACGCACCGCAGCATCCTTACACCCGGGAACTGCTCGGCGCCGAGCCTTCGGGCAGGCCGGCAGAGAACCCCGAAGGAGGGCCACTGCTGGAGGTCGATGACCTTCGCGTGTGGTTCCCGATCAAGAAGGGGCTGCTGCGGCGCACCGTGGATCATGTGAAGGCCGTGGACGGCGTCAATTTCAGCCTGCTGCAGGGTCAAACCCTGGGCATCGTGGGCGAAAGCGGCTCCGGCAAGTCCACGTTGGGCCTGGCGATTCTCCGGCTGCTCGGCAGCCGGGGCGGCATCCGCTTCCAGGGCCAGTCCCTGGACGGCCTGTCGCAAAAGGATGTGCGGCCGTTCCGGCGCGAGATGCAGGTGGTCTTCCAGGACCCCTTCGGCAGTCTCAGTCCGCGCATGTGCGTGGGCGACATTGTCGGCGAGGGTTTGCGAATCCACCGCATCGGCACCGAAGCGGAACAGGAACAGGCCATCATCGATGCGCTCCTGGAGGTAGGGCTGGATCCGGAAACCCGGCACCGCTACCCCCACGAGTTTTCCGGCGGGCAGCGGCAGCGGATTGCCATTGCCCGGGCATTGGTGCTGAAACCGGCACTGATCCTGCTGGACGAGCCCACCTCGGCGCTCGACCGGACGGTTCAGCGCCAGGTAGTGGAGTTGCTGCGCAGGCTACAGACCAAGTACGACCTGACCTACCTGTTCATCAGTCATGATCTGGCGGTGGTCCGGGCACTTAGTCACCATCTGATGGTGATCAAGCAAGGACAGGTGGTCGAACAGGGTCCGGCCGATGCCATCTTCGCTGCCCCGCAGCACAGCTATACGAAGCAGTTGCTGGAAGCCGCATTCCTGGCTCCGGAAACTGCCCATTAACCAGAAGAGGATGAAAGCACATGGGTTTTCTCGCCGGTAAGCGCGTACTGATCGTTGGCGTAGCCAGCAAACTGTCCATCGCATCGGGCATCGCTGCAGCCATGCATCGCGAAGGCGCCGAGCTCGCCTTCACCTATCAGAACGAGAAACTGAAAGGTCGCGTGGAAGAGTTCGCCGAAGGCTGGGGCTCCAGCGCCGAGCTGTGCTTCCCCTGCGACGTGGCCAAGGACGAAGAAATCGTCGCGGTCTTCGAGGCTCTGGCCAAGAAGTGGGACGGCCTGGACTGCATCGTGCACTCCGTAGGCTTCGCCCCCGGTGACCAACTGGACGGCGACTTCACCGAAGTCACCACCCGTGACGGCTTCCGCATCGCCCACGACATCAGCGCCTACAGCTTCGTTGCCCTGGCCAAGGGCGGTCGCGAACTGATGAAGGGCCGCAATGGCAGCCTGCTGACCCTGTCCTACCTGGGCGCCGAGCGCACCATGCCGAACTACAACGTCATGGGCATGGCCAAAGCCAGCCTGGAAGCTGGCGTTCGCTACCTGGCCGGTAGCCTCGGCCCGGAAGGCACTCGCGTCAACGCGATCTCCGCCGGTCCGATCCGCACCCTGGCCGCTTCCGGCATCAAGAGCTTCCGCAAGATGCTCGCCGCCAACGAGAAACAGACTCCCCTGCGCCGTAACGTGACCATCGAAGAAGTCGGCAATGCCGGCGCCTTCCTGTGCTCCGACCTGGCTTCGGGTGTCAGCGGCGAAATCATGTACGTCGACGGTGGCTTCAATACCACCGCAATGGGCAACATCGAAGACTGATAGTCGCCCCGTACAAAAAAGCCCGCACTCGTGCGGGCTTTTTTATGGTTCTTCACGGATTACCGGGGAAGGCGGCTTTGATTTTCATGAAAAAGAAGTCGCTGTCCCGATAGCCGTAGGCCATGCG
>NZ_BDMA01000072.1:0-14187 GCF_002003485.1 Metapseudomonas resinovorans | reverse complement strand
GTAATCGCGCTGGCTACGTCGTACACCTTCTGCCATGGAGCGCTCCTGAAAATAAGGGCAAAGGTGTAAACCTTATTCAGGACGGGACACACTCAAGAAAAAGGCCGAGCCGCAATGCCCGGCCTTTTTTGTGTCTGTGGAATGCGATTCTCCCGCTGGAATCCAGCGCAGCGCGGGTGCTGTTGCCGCAGTCCGAATGCACCTGATCAAGAGCGCAGCATCGAAAGAGACTCCTGATTCGCAGACATAAAAAAACCGGGCACTAGGCCCGGTTTTTTATGCAACGACCGACTTACTCGGCAGCAGCTTCGACTTCACCAGCGACCGGACGGTCAACCAGCTCGACGTAAGCCATAGGAGCGTTGTCGCCAGCGCGGAAACCGCACTTCAGGATACGCAGGTAGCCGCCCTGACGGTTGGCATAGCGCTTACCCAGATCGTTGAACAGTTTGCCTACGGCAGATTTCGAACGGGTACGGTCGAAAGCCAGACGACGGTTGGCAACGCTGTCTTCCTTGGCCAGGGTGATCAGCGGCTCGGCAACGCGGCGCAGTTCCTTGGCTTTCGGCAGGGTGGTTTTGATCAGTTCGTGCTCGAACAGCGACACCGCCATGTTCTGGAACATGGCCTTGCGGTGTGCGCTGGTGCGGCTGAGGTGACGGCCACTTTTACGATGACGCATGGTTCAATTCCTTACCAAACTTCTACGTTCGGTGATTACGGACGATCAGGCAGTCGCCTTGTCGTCCTTCTTGAGACTTGCCGGCGGCCAGTTGTCGAGGCGCATGCCGAGGGACAGACCACGGGAGGCCAGGACGTCCTTGATCTCGGTCAGGGACTTCTTGCCCAGGTTGGGAGTCTTCAACAGCTCTACTTCGGTGCGCTGAATCAGGTCGCCGATGTAGTAGATGTTCTCCGCTTTCAGGCAGTTGGCCGAACGTACGGTCAGCTCGAGGTCATCAACCGGACGAAGGAGGATCGGGTCGATCTCGTCTTCCTGCTCAACCACTACCGGCTCGCTGTCGCCCTTCAGGTCGACGAACGCAGCCAGTTGGTGTTGCAGGATGGTAGCGGCACGACGGATGGCCTCTTCAGGGTCCAGGGTACCGTTGGTTTCCAGATCGATGACCAGCTTGTCCAGGTTGGTGCGCTGCTCCACACGGGCGTTTTCAACCACGTAGGCAACACGGCGGACGGGACTGAACGAGGCGTCGAGCTGCAGACGACCAATGCTGCGGCTCTCGTCTTCGTCGCTCTGGCGCGCGTCGGCGGGCTCGTAGCCACGACCGCGAGACACCTTGAGCTTCATGTTCAGGACGCCGTTATCCGCCAGGTTGGCGATCACGTGGTCGCCGTTGACGATTTCGACATCATGATCCAGCTGAATATCGGCAGCGGTGACCACGCCCGAACCCTTCTTCGAAAGGTTCAGCGTTACTTCGTCACGACCGTGCAGCTTGATAGCCAGGCCTTTGAGGTTCAGGAGGATCTCGATGACATCTTCCTGAACACCCTCGATGGCGCTGTACTCGTGGAGTACGCCATCGATCTCGGCCTCGACTACTGCACAGCCAGGCATGGAGGACAACAGGATGCGACGCAGCGCGTTGCCCAGGGTATGGCCGAAACCGCGCTCGAGAGGCTCGAGCGTGATCTTGGCGCGGGTCGGACTGACCACCTGCACATCAATGTGGCGGGGGGTCAGGAACTCATTTACCGAACTCTGCATGGATGCACCTATTTTCTAGCCCTTACTTGGAGTAGAGCTCGACAATCAGGTTTTCGTTGATGTCGGCGGACAGATCGCTGCGAGCCGGCACGCTTTTGAACACGCCGGACTTCTTCTCTGCGTCAACCTCAACCCACTCCACACGGCCACGCTGACCGCACAGTTCGAGGGCTTGGACAATACGCAGTTGGTTCTTCGACTTCTCGCGAACGGCAACCACGTCACCAGCTTTGATCTGGTAGGACGGGACGTTCACAGTCTGACCGTTGACGCTGATGGCCTTGTGGGAAACCAGCTGACGGGACTCGGAACGAGTAGCGCCGAAGCCCATGCGGTACACGACGTTGTCCAGGCGGCACTCGAGGAGTTGCAGCAGGTTTTCGCCGGTAGCGCCTTTGCGAGCAGCAGCTTCTTTGTAGTAGTTGCCGAACTGACGCTCCAGAACACCGTAGATACGGCGCACTTTCTGCTTTTCACGCAGCTGGGTGCCGTAGTCGGACAGGCGGCCGCGACGGGCGCCGTGCTGACCAGGAGCGGCTTCGATGTTGCACTTGGATTCGAGCGCGCGAGCACCACTCTTCAGGAAGAGGTCGGTACCTTCACGACGGGACAGTTTGCATTTGGGACCAATGTAACGAGCCATTTCTCACTGTCTCCTATTACACGCGACGCTTCTTCGGCGGACGGCACCCGTTGTGCGGGATGGGCGTCACGTCGGTGATGCTGGCGATCTTGTAGCCGCAGGCGTTCAGAGCACGCACAGCGGATTCGCGACCCGGACCCGGGCCCTTGACGTTCACGTCGAGGTTCTTCAGGCCGTATTCCAGAGCGGCTTGACCAGCACGCTCGGCTGCAACCTGGGCAGCGAACGGGGTGCTCTTACGGGAACCGCGGAAACCCGAACCACCGGAGGTAGCCCAGGAAAGAGCGTTACCTTGACGGTCAGTGATGGTCACGATGGTGTTGTTGAAAGAAGCGTGGATATGGGCGATCCCATCCACAACTGTCTTTTTGACTTTCTTACGAGGACGAGCAGCAGGCTTAGCCATGACTTAATTCCTGTCGATTCGCGGGCGCAATTACTTGCGGATCGGCTTACGCGGGCCCTTACGGGTACGCGCGTTGGTCTTGGTGCGCTGGCCATGAACAGGCAGACCGCGACGATGACGCAGACCGCGGTAGCAGCCCAGGTCCATCAGACGCTTGATGTTCATGTTGATTTCGCGACGCAGGTCACCTTCAGTGGTGAGCTTCGCGACTTCGCCACGCAGCTGTTCGATCTGCTCGTCAGAGAGATCCTTGATCTTTGCCGCCGGATTAACGCCGGTGGTAGCGCAGATGCTCTGCGCAGTGGTGCGACCAACACCGTAGATGTAGGTCAGCGAGATAACAGTGTGCTTGTTATCTGGAATGTTGACGCCTGCAATACGGGCCATTCAGTGAAACTCCAGTTGACAGCTACCTACGCCCCGGAAGCCAAGAAAAGGGCGCGAGATATTAGCGCTGTAGAAACGAATAATCAACCCGGCAGCGCACTAGCTGCCGGGTTCATAACGCGTGAATCACACTCAGCCTTGGCGCTGCTTGTGACGCGGTTCCGCGCTGCAGATCACGCGAACGATACCGTCGCGACGAACGATCTTGCAGTTGCGGCACAGCTTTTTCACCGATGCACGAACTTTCATCAGTAACTCCTAGAACCTTACGGAACCGGATCAGCGGAGCATGCCGCTGCCGTAGCCCTTCAGGTTGGCTTTCTTCATCAGGGATTCGTACTGGTGCGAAACGAGGTGGGATTGTACTTGGGCCATAAAGTCCATAACAACCACTACCACGATCAGCAACGAGGTCCCGCCAAGGTAGAACGGTACATTCGCTGCTACCACCAGGAACTGGGGCAGCAGGCAAACAGCCGTCATGTACAGAGCACCGAACATGGTCAAGCGGGTCAGTACGCCATCGATATAGCGCGCCGACTGCTCACCCGGACGGATACCCGGAATAAAGGCACCGGACTTCTTCAGGTTCTCCGCCACGTCTTTCGGATTGAACATCAGAGCTGTGTAGAAGAAGCAGAAGAAGACGATCCCTGCACTAAACAGCAGAATGTTCAACGGCTGACCAGGAGCGATAGCCTGCGAGACATCCTGCAGCCAGCCCATGCTTTCGGACTGGCCGAACCAGGCACCCAGAGAGGCCGGGAACAGCAGGATGCTGCTGGCGAAGATAGCCGGAATGACACCGGCCATGTTCACCTTCAACGGCAAGTGGCTGGTCTGCGCAGCGAAGACCTTGCGGCCCTGCTGACGCTTGGCGTAATGCACAGCGATACGACGCTGGCCACGCTCAATGAACACCACGAAACCGATGATCGCTACTGCCAGCAGACCGATGGCGACCAGGGCAAAGATATTGATATCGCCCTGACGTGCAGACTCGAAAGACTGCCCGATCGCCCTCGGCAGACCGGCCACGATGCCAGCAAAAATCAGCATCGAGATACCGTTGCCGACACCGCGCTCAGTGATCTGTTCGCCCAGCCACATCATGAACATTGCACCAGCCACGAAGGTGGTGACAGACACGAAGTAGAAGCCGAAATCAGACGAGAAAGCGACGCCCTGACTGGCCAGGCCAACGGACATGCCGATGGCCTGGACCAACGCCAGGGCTACAGTGCCGTAGCGGGTGTACTGGCTTATCTTGCGACGGCCAGCCTCACCTTCCTTCTTCAACTGCTCCAGCTGCGGACTGATCGCGGTCATGAGCTGCATGATGATCGATGCCGAGATGTACGGCATGATCCCCAGCGCGAAGATACTCATCCGCTCCAGCGCACCGCCGGAGAACATGTTGAACAGGCTAAGAATGGTCCCCTCGTTCTGCCGGAACAGCTCGGCCAGCCGGTCAGGGTTGATACCGGGCACTGGGATGTGCGCGCCGATCCGGTAGACGATGATCGCCAGGAACAGGAAACGCAGTCGAGCCCAGAGCTCGGACAACCCGCCATTGCTGAGCGCGGAGAGAGCACCTTGCTTAGCCATTTAGTCCTCGAACTTACCGCCAGCTGCTTCGATAGCCGCACGCGCACCCTTGGTGGCGGCGATACCTTTCAGGGTGACCGCGCGAGTAACGTCGCCGGACAGCATGATTTTCACACGCTGTACGTTCTGGTTAATCACGTTGGCATCCTTCAGCGACTGCACAGTTACGACATCGCCTTCCACCTTGGCCAGCTCGGAAGTGCGCACTTCAGCGCGATCCATGGCTTTCAGGGAAACGAAGCCGAACTTCGGCAGACGACGGTGCAGAGGCTGCTGACCGCCCTCGAAGCCCGGAGCAATGGTGCCACCGGAGCGAGAGGTCTGACCTTTGTGACCACGGCCACCGGTCTTACCCAGACCGCTACCGATGCCACGGCCCGGACGGTGCTTTTCGCGACGGGAACCCGGCGCGGAACGCAGATCGTTCAGTTTCATGGATTAACCCTCGACGCGCAGAAGGTAGTAAGCCTTGTTGATCATGCCGCGATTCTCAGGAGTGTCCTGGACCTCTACGGAATGACCAATGCGACGCAGGCCGAGACCCTTGACGCAAGCCTTGTGGTTAGCCAGACGGCCGCTAACGCTCTTGATCAGCGTTACTTTGACAGTTGCCATGATTAGAGAATCTCCTCGACGCTCTTACCACGCTTGGCCGCAACCGACTCAGGGGACTGCATGTTCTTCAGACCCTTGAAAGTGGCGTAAACCACGTTCACCGGATTGGTGGAGCCGTAGCACTTGGCCAGAACGTTCTGCACACCGGCCACTTCCAGAACGGCACGCATGGCGCCGCCGGCGATGATACCGGTACCTTCGGAAGCCGGCTGCATGAACACCTTGGAGGCGCCATGGGCGGACTTGATCGGGTACTGCAGGGTGGTGCCGTCCAGGTCAACCTGGATCATGTTGCGGCGTGCAGCTTCCATCGCTTTCTGGATGGCGGCAGGCAC
Source organism: Metapseudomonas resinovorans (assembly GCF_002003485.1). Classification (GTDB taxonomy): domain Bacteria; phylum Pseudomonadota; class Gammaproteobacteria; order Pseudomonadales; family Pseudomonadaceae; genus Metapseudomonas; species Metapseudomonas resinovorans_D. The sequence goes on along the minus strand of NZ_BDMA01000072.1, from coordinate 8,464 downwards.
TTCGCGGGACTTGCCGCGACCGAAGCCAACACGACCTTTGCCATCGCCAACTACGGTCAGCGCGGTGAAGGTGAAGATACGACCACCTTTTACGGTCTTGGCAACGCGATTAACCTGAACCAGCTTCTCGATGTAGCCTTCGTCGCGCTTTTGCTCGTTATTTGCCATAACTTAGAACTCCAGCCCGCCTTCACGAGCAGCATCAGCCAGCGCCTTGACGCGGCCGTGGTACTTGAAGCCAGAACGATCGAATGCCACCTGAGTGACGCCAGCGGCTTTCGCGCGCTCAGCAACCAGCTGACCAACCTTCTTGGCCGCGTCAACGTTGCCAGTGGCACCGTCACGCAGTTCTTTGTCCAGGGTCGAGGCGCTGGCCAGGACCTTGGCGCCGTCGGCCGAAATGACCTGGGCGTAGATGTGCTGGGAGGAGCGGTACACGCAGAGGCGTACGGCTTCCAGCTCGCGCATTTTCAGGCGTGCCTTGCGAGCGCGACGCAGACGAGTTTCTTTCTTTACGCTCATTTGCTATGCCCTACTTCTTCTTAGCTTCTTTACGACGGACGACTTCGTCGGCGTAACGTACACCCTTGCCTTTGTAAGGCTCCGGCGGACGGAAGTCGCGAATCTCGGCGGCCACTTGACCGACCAGCTGCTTGTCGATGCCCTTGATCAGGATATCGGTCTGGCTGGGGGTTTCAGCGGTGATACCTTGCGGCAGTTCGTAATCCACCGGATGCGAGAAGCCGAGAGCCAGGGACAGAGTCTGGCCTTTGGCCTGAGCCTTGTAACCAACGCCCACCAGCTGGAGCTTGCGCTCGAAGCCCTGGCTAACGCCGATTACCATGTTGTTGACCAACGCACGGGTGGTACCGGCCATGGCTTTGTTCTGCTGGTCGCCATTGCGAGCAGCGAAACGCAGCTCACCGGACTCCTGCAGCACTTCCACAGACGAGTGTACTTTCAGTTCCAGAGCACCCTTGGCACCCTTCACCGAAAGCTGCTGACCGGCGATCTTGACTTCAACGCCAGCGGGCAGCTTGACGGGGTTCTTAGCAACGCGAGACATGCTTCAACCCCCTTAGAACACAGTGCAAAGCACTTCGCCACCAACACCAGCAGCGCGAGCAGCACGATCAGTCATCACACCCTTGTTGGTGGAAACGATCGATACGCCCAGGCCGCCACGTACTTTCGGCAGCTGATCGACGGACTTGTACTGGCGCAGGCCAGGACGACTTACGCGCTTCAGCTCTTCGATGACCGGACGGCCTTCGAAGTACTTCAGCTCGATGGACAGCAGAGGCTTGATGTCGCTGCTGACTTGGTATCCCGTGATGTAACCCTCGTTCTTCAGAACGCTGGCTACTGCCACCTTCAGTTTGGAGGACGGCATGCTTACGACAGACTTTTCAGCCATCTGGGCATTACGGATACGAGTTAGCATGTCCGCTAACGGGTCCTGCATACTCATGGGCTAGATGCTCCTGATACAAAAAGAAATAGCCTTGCGGCTAGAATCACGCGCAGGCACTGGACGGACTAATGCCAGGCCCGGGCGAGCCGGACATTCTAGAGATACTCCAGAAACGAATCAAGCCCCAAAAGGGGCTTGATTCTGATGACCTGGGTTGAGCCGACCAAAGCCGGCCCAACCGACGATCATTACCAGCTGGCTTTCACCAGGCCGGGCACGTCACCACGCATGGCAGCTTCACGCAGCTTGTTACGGCCAAGGCCGAACTTGCGGTAAACGCCGTGCGGACGACCGGTGATGCGGCAGCGGTTACGCAGGCGCGAGGCGCTGGCGTCACGGGGCTGCTTCTGCAGAGCTACCTGCGCTTCCCAACGAGCTTCCGCGGTGGAGTTCGGGTTGGCGATGATAGCTTTCAGCTCAGCACGCTTCTTGGCGAACTTAGCAACCGTCTGCTGACGCTTCAGCTCGCGGTTCTTCATGCTCTGTTTGGCCATGTTCCTACTCCAATCAGTTGCGGAACGGGAATTTGAAGGCGCGCAGCAGAGCACGACCTTCTTCATCCGTACGGGCGGTGGTGGTCAGGGTGATGTCCAGACCGCGCAGCGCATCGATTTTGTCGTAATCGATTTCCGGGAAGATGATCTGCTCTTTGACACCCATGCTGTAGTTGCCACGACCGTCGAAGGACTTGGCATTCAGGCCGCGGAAGTCACGCACGCGCGGCAGGGAGATGGAGAGCAGACGATCCAGGAACTCGTACATGCGATCGCGGCGCAGGGTGACCTTGACGCCGATCGGCCAGCCTTCACGAACCTTGAAGCCTGCAATGGATTTGCGGGCGTAGGTCACGACGGCTTTCTGGCCGGTGATCTTTTCCAGGTCAGCAACAGCGCTTTCGATGACTTTCTTGTCACCGATAGCTTCGCCCAGACCCATGTTCAGAGTGATCTTGGTGATGCGCGGAGTTTCCATCACGTTGCCGAGCTGAAGTTCTTCCTTCAGCTTCGGCGCGATTTCTTTCCGGTAAATCTCTTTTAGTCGTGCCATGGTTATCTACCTAGCAGTGCTCAAGCATCAACCGGCTTTTGGGTCGACTTGAAGACACGAATTTTCTTACCTTCTTCAACCTTGAAACCAACGCGATCAGCCTTGTTGGTCTCGGCATTGAAGATGGCTACGTTGGAGAGGTGCATGGGCGCCTCTCGCTCGACGATACCGCCCTGGACACCGGCCATGGGGTTCGGCTTGGTGTGGCGCTTGATCAGGTTTACACCGCTGACCAGCACACGGCTGTCAGCGAGAACCTTCAGCACCTTACCGCGCTTGCCCTTGTCCTTGCCGGCGATGACGATGATCTCGTCGTCACGACGAATCTTTTGCATGACGGCTTCTCCTTACAGCACTTCGGGGGCGAGCGAGACGATCTTCATGAACTTCTCGGAACGCAGTTCACGGGTCACGGGCCCGAAGATACGGGTGCCGATCGGCTCCTGCTTGTTGTTCAGCAGGACGGCGGCGTTGCCGTCGAAGCGAATGATCGAGCCATCAGGGCGACGAACGCCGTGCTTGGTACGAACCACGACAGCGGTCATTACCTGGCCTTTCTTCACCTTGCCGCGCGGGATCGCTTCTTTAACGGTCACTTTGATGATGTCGCCGATACCAGCGTAACGACGGTGCGAACCACCAAGGACCTTGATGCACATAACGCGACGAGCACCGCTGTTGTCAGCGACGTCGAGCATGGATTGAGTCTGAATCATATCTTTCTCCGACCCTTAGTCCTTAGACTTCCACGGCACGTTCGACGACTTCCACCAGGGCCCAGGACTTGGTCTTGGCCAGCGGACGGGTCTCACGAATGGTGACCTTGTCGCCGATACGGCACTGATTGGTTTCGTCGTGGGCGTGCAGCTTGGTCGAGCGCTTCACGTACTTACCGTAGATCGGGTGCTTAACGCGACGCTCGATCAGAACGGTGATGGTCTTGTCCATCTTGTCGCTGACGACGCGGCCGGTCAGCGTGCGGACGGTTTTCTGAGCTTCAGCCATGATTACTTACCTGCTTGCTGGTTGAGCACAGTTTTCACGCGAGCGATGTCGCGCTTCACTTGCGAGAGCAGGTGAGACTGCCCCAACTGGCCAGTTGCTTTCTGCATGCGCAGATTGAACTGGTCGCGCAGCAGGCCGAGCAGTTGCTCGTTCAGCTGCTGTACGGATTTTTCACGAAGTTCATTCGCTTTCATCACATCACCGTCCGCTTAACAAAGGAGGTGGCGAGCGGCAGCTTTGCAGCAGCCAGGGCGAATGCCTCACGCGCCAGCTCTTCGGAAACACCCTCGATCTCGTACAGGACCTTGCCCGGTTGAATCTGGGCTACCCAGTACTCGACGCCACCCTTACCTTTACCCATACGAACTTCGAGGGGCTTCTTGGTAACGGGCTTGTCCGGGAATACACGGATCCAGATCTTGCCGCCACGCTTCACGTGACGAGTGAGGGCACGACGTGCAGCCTCGATCTGGCGGGCAGTGAGACGACCACGGCCAGTAGCCTTCAGCGCGAACTCGCCGAAGCTGACCTTGCTACCGCGCTGAGCCAGACCACGGTTGTGGCCAGTCATCTGCTTGCGGAACTTCGTACGCTTTGGTTGCAGCATTTGGCGTACCCCTTACTTAGCAGCTTTTTTACGAGGAGCGGGCGCTACGGGTTTCAGTTCTTCCTGGCGGCCACCGATGACCTCACCCTTGAAGATCCAAACCTTCACACCGATCACACCGTAGGTGGTGTGCGCTTCGTAGGTTGCGTAGTCGATATCGGCGCGCAGGGTGTGCAGGGGCACACGACCTTCGCGATACCATTCGGTACGGGCGATTTCAGCGCCACCGAGACGACCGCTTACCTGGATCTTGATGCCCTTGGCACCAATGCGCATGGCGTTCTGTACAGCGCGCTTCATGGCGCGACGGAACATCACACGACGCTCCAGCTGCTGAGCTACGCTCTGCGCAACCAGCATACCGTCGAGCTCCGGCTTGCGGATCTCTTCGATGTTGATGTGCACAGGCACACCCATTTGCTTGGTCAGGTCCTGACGCAGCTTCTCAACATCTTCACCTTTCTTGCCGATCACGATGCCGGGACGAGCGGTGTGGATGGTGATGCGTGCGGTTTGAGCCGGACGATGAATATCGATACGGCTTACGGACGCGCTTTTTAGTTTGTCTTGGAGGTACTCACGCACCTTCAGGTCGGCAAACAGATAGTCGGCATAAGTGCGCTTATCTGCGTACCAAACGGAGGTGTGCTCCTTGACGATTCCCAGGCGAATGCCAGTGGGATGTACTTTCTGACCCATCTGATCGACTCCGTTACTTGTCCGCAACCTTGACAGTGATATGGCAAGACCGCTTGACGATGCGATCAGCACGGCCTTTGGCACGCGGCATGATGCGCTTCAGCGAACGCCCTTCGTTGACGAAAACGGTGGAAACCTTCAGGTCATCCACGTCTGCGCCTTCGTTGTGCTCAGCGTTGGCCACGGCCGATTCGAGCACTTTCTTCATGATTTCAGCGGCTTTCTTGCTGCTGAAAGTCAACAGGTTGAGCGCTTCGCCCACCTTCTTCCCGCGAATCTGGTCGGCGACCAAGCGGGCTTTCTGGGCGGAGATTCGAGCGCCCGACAGCTTAGCGGCTACTTCCATCGTTCCTTACCCCTTAACGCTTGGCTTTCTTGTCCGCAGCATGACCGCGATAGGTGCGGGTGGCAGCGAACTCGCCCAGTTTGTGACCGACCATGTCTTCGTTCACGAGAACCGGGACATGTTGATGACCGTTGTGTACAGCGATGGTCAGACCGACCATTTGCGGCAGAACGATGGAACGGCGCGACCAGGTTTTAACCGGCTTGCGATCGTTCTTTTCCACCGCCACTTCGACCTTCTTCAGTAGGTGAAGATCGATAAAAGGACCTTTTTTCAGAGAACGCGGCACTGTCGTATCCTCAGTTATTTACGGCGACGGACGATCATGTTGTCGGTGCGCTTGTTCGCGCGGGTCTTCGCACCCTTGGTCGGGAAGCCCCACGGAGACACCGGATGACGGCCACCAGAGGTACGACCTTCACCACCACCATGCGGGTGGTCTACCGGGTTCATCGCCACGCCGCGAACGGTCGGGCGAACACCACGCCAACGCTTGGCACCAGCTTTACCCAGCGAACGCAGGCTGTGCTCGGAGTTCGAGACTTCGCCCAGGGTCGCACGGCATTCAGCCAGGACTTTGCGCATCTCGCCGGAGCGCAGACGCAGGGTTACGTAGGCGCCTTCACGGGCAACCAGCTGAACGGAGGCACCGGCGGAACGGGCGATTTGCGCACCCTTGCCAGGCTTGAGTTCGATACCGTGAATGGTGCTACCAACCGGGATGTTGCGCAGCGGCAGGGCATTACCGGCCTTGATCGGTGCATTGACGCCCGAGATCAGCTGGTCGCCAGCGCTCACGCCTTTCGGCGCGATGATGTAGCGACGCTCGCCATCGGCGTACTTCAGCAGAGCGATGTGAGCAGTACGGTTCGGATCGTATTCGATGCGCTCAACGGTGGCAGGAATGCCATCCTTGTTACGACGGAAGTCGACCAGACGATAGTGCTGCTTGTGACCACCACCGATGTGACGAGTGGTGATACGACCATTGTTGTTACGACCACCGGATTTCGATTTTTTCTCGACCAGAGGTGCGTAAGGAGCGCCTTTGTGCAGCTCCTGGTTGACCACCTTGACCACGAAACGGCGGCCAGCGGAGGTCGGTTTGCATTTAACGATTGCCATGATGCACCCCTTTACTCAGCGCTGCTGGCGAAATCGAGATCTTGGCCCGGCTGGAGAGCGATGTACGCTTTTTTCCAGTCGTTACGCTTGCCCAGACCGCGAACGGTACGCTTGGTCTTGCCCTTGACTACGAGGGTGGTGACACGAGCGACTTTCACGCTGAACAGGCTTTCTACGGCCTTCTTGATTTCCAGCTTGGTTGCATCAGTGGCAACCTTGAAAACGAACTGGCCCTTGCTGTCAGCCAGCATGGTGGCCTTCTCGGAGACGTGCGGACCAACCAGCACCTTGAATACGCGTTCCTGGTTCATGCCAGCAGCTCCTCGAATTTCTTCACGGCGGACACGGTGATAAGCACCTTGTCGTAGGCGATCAGGCTGACCGGGTCGGAACCCTGAACATCACGAACGTCAACGTGCGGCAGGTTGCGAGCAGCCAGGTACAGGTTCTGATCAACGGCGTCGGAAACGATCAGCACGTCGGTCAGGCCCAGGCCATTCAGCTTGCCCAGCAGAGCTTTGGTTTTCGGGGCATCGACAGCAAAGTCCTCAACCACAACCAGGCGCTCTTGACGAACGAGCTCAGAGAGGATGGAGCGCATGGCAGCGCGGTACATCTTCTTGTTGAGCTTCTGGGAGTGATCCTGCGGCTTGGCAGCGAAGGTGGTACCACCGGAGCGCCAGATGGGGCTGCGAATGGTGCCAGCACGAGCACGACCAGTGCCCTTCTGACGCCACGGCTTCTTGCCACCGCCGGAAACTTCGGAACGGGTCTTCTGCGCGCGAGTGCCCTGACGGCCACCGGCCATGTAGGCGACAACAGCCTGGTGAACCAGGGTCTCGTTGAACTCACCACCAAAAGTACGCTCGCTGACTTCGATAGCCTGAGCGCCATTTACATTCAATTGCATCTCAGCTTCCCCTCTTAACCACGAGCCTTGGCTGCCGGACGCACAACGACATCACCACCGGTAGCGCCAGGAACGGCACCTTTGACCAGCAGCAGATTACGTTCTGCATCGACACGCACAACTTCCAGGGACTGCACGGTTACACGCTCAGCACCGAGGTGACCGGACATTTTCTTGCCCTTGAAGACACGACCAGGAGTCTGGCACTGGCCAATAGAACCCGGGGCGCGGTGGGAGACGGAGTTACCGTGGGTGTTGTCCTGACCGCGGAAGTTCCAGCGCTTGATGGTACCGGCATAGCCTTTACCCTTGGACTGACCGGTAACATCTACCAGTTGACCAGCTTGGAACAGCTCAGCAGTCAGTTGATCGCCAGCCTGGTACTCGCCTTCTTCAAGACGGAATTCCCAAACACCGCGACCAGCAGCCACGCTTGCCTTGGCGAAGTGACCGGCTTGCGCCTTGGTCACGCGAGAGGCACGACGCTCACCGACAGTTACCTGCACGGCGCGATAGCCATCGCTTTCTTCGTTTTTGAATTGGGTCACGCGATTCGGCTCGATCTCAATGACCGTAACCGGAATGGAGACGCCTTCTTCGGTGAAAATGCGGGTCATGCCGCACTTACGACCGACTACACCAATAGTCATGTTGTAAACCTCATGAGTGTACGGGGCTTTCACCCGCTATGGCCGCCCATTTCAGAGCGTTACACGACTAAAACCCGAAGGTTATTAGCCGAGGCTGATCTGCACTTCCACGCCTGCCGCAAGGTCGAGCTTCATCAGCGCATCGACGGTTTTATCCGTCGGCTGGACGATGTCCAGAACACGCTTGTGGGTACGAATTTCGTACTGATCGCGCGCGTCTTTGTTGACGTGCGGGGAGATCAGAACGGTGTACCGCTCTTTGCGAGTAGGCAGAGGAATAGGACCACGCACCTGAGCACCAGTACGTTTCGCGGTTTCCACGATTTCCTGGGTGGATTGATCGATCAGGCGATGGTCAAAAGCCTTCAACCGAATACGGATTTGTTGGTTTTGCATTTTGACCTCAGACTCTATCTCTGCTTTCCCCAACGGACGGACTACGCCCGTTAAAAGGAGGCGTGATTGTACGGATGCGCCGAAGGGGTGTCAACTTTTGACCAGACAAAAGAAAAGGGCCCCGAAGGGCCCTCCTCTCTTAGCGAGACCGTCGATTACTCGATGATCTTGGCTACAACGCCGGCGCCAACGGTACGACCGCCTT
>NZ_BDMA01000071.1:0-15487 GCF_002003485.1 Metapseudomonas resinovorans | reverse complement strand
CAACGTGACCGATGGTGCCAACGTTGACGTGCGGTTTGTTACGTTCAAATTTTTCTTTAGCCACGACAGTAAACCTCTTACTTAAAGGGCTGAATCAACCTTGTTTTTTAACCAGTGCTTCGACGACGTTCGACGGAGCTTCGGCGTATTTGGAGAATTCCATGGAGTAGCTCGCGCGACCCTGGGACATGGAACGCACGTCGGTCGCATAACCGAACATCTCGCCCAGCGGAACCTCGGCACGAATTACCTTACCGGAAACGCTGTCTTCCATCCCCTGAATCAGGCCACGACGACGGTTCAGGTCACCCATCACGTCACCCATGTAGTCCTCGGGGGTCACCACCTCTACCTTCATGATCGGCTCAAGCACTTTACCGCCGCCCTTCTGGGCCAGCTGCTTGGTCGCCATGGAGGCAGCGATCTTGAACGCCATCTCGTTGGAGTCGACGTCGTGGTAGGAACCATCGAACACGGAAGCCTTCAGGCCGATGAGCGGGTAGCCGGCAACAACGCCGTTTTTCATCTGCTCTTCGATGCCCTTCTGGATCGCCGGGATGTATTCCTTCGGAATCACACCACCCACGACTTCGTTGGTGAACACCAGACCTTCGGCGATGTTGCCTTTCTCATCCACGTCAGCAGAGGAGAAGCGGATCCAGCAGTGACCGAACTGACCACGACCACCGGACTGACGAACGAACTTGCCTTCGATCTCGACATTGTCCTTGGAGATGGTTTCGCGGTAGGAAACCTGCGGCTTGCCGATGTTGGCCTCAACGCCGAACTCGCGCTTCATGCGGTCGACGAGGATGTCCAGGTGCAGCTCACCCATGCCAGAAATGATGGTCTGGCCGGTTTCTTCGTCGGTCTTGACGCGGAACGACGGGTCTTCCTGAGCCAGCTTGCCGAGGGCAATGCCCATCTTCTCCTGGTCAGCCTTGGTCTTCGGCTCAACAGCCACCGAGATTACCGGCTCCGGGAAGTCCATACGCTCGAGGATGATCGGCTTCTCGATATCGCACAGGGTGTCACCGGTGGTGACGTCCTTCATGCCAATCAGAGCAGCGATGTCGCCAGCGCGTACTTCTTTGATCTCGTCACGCTGGTTGGCGTGCATCTGCACCATACGACCAACGCGCTCTTTCTTGCCTTTTACGGAGTTGATAACCGAGTTACCAGACTCCAGAACGCCAGAGTAGACGCGTACGAAGGTCAGAGTACCTACGAACGGGTCAGTGGCGATCTTGAATGCCAGAGCCGAGAACGGAGCATTGTCGTCAGCAGGACGATCGTCTTTCGGAGCGTCGTCGCCGTGGTCAATGTGATCCGGGTGGATACCCTGGATAGCAGGGATCTCGGTCGGAGCAGGCAGGAAGTCGATAACGGCGTCAAGTACCAGGGGCACGCCCTTGTTCTTGAAAGAGGAACCGCAGACAGCCGGAACGATTTCGCAGGCGATAGTACGCTGACGCAGGCCGGCCTTGATCTCTTCGATCGTCAGCTCGCCTTCTTCCAGGTACTTGTTCATCAGCTCTTCGTTGGCCTCGGCAGCAGCCTCAACCATGTTGTTGCGCCACTCGTTTGCCAGGTCCACCAGCTCAGCGGGAATCTCTTCCTCGCGATAGGAGGTGCCCTTGTCGTCTTCGTTCCAGTAGATGGCCTTCATCTTCAGCAGATCGACCTGACCCTGGAACTCGTCCTCAGCACCGATGGCCAACTGAACCGGAACCGGGGTGTGACCCAGGCGGTTCTTGATCTGGCCGACCACGCGCAGGAAGTTGGCGCCAGCGCGGTCCATCTTGTTCACGTAGACGATACGCGGAACGCCGTACTTGTTGGCTTGACGCCATACGGTTTCGGACTGGGGCTCAACACCGGAAGTGCCGCAGAACACAACGACAGCACCGTCCAGCACGCGCAGAGAACGCTCCACCTCAATGGTGAAGTCTACGTGGCCGGGGGTGTCGATGACGTTTACGCGGTACTTGTCGTACTGACCACGCGAACCTTCCCAGAAGGTGGTGATGGCAGCAGAGGTAATGGTAATACCACGCTCCTGCTCCTGCACCATCCAGTCGGTGGTGGCCGCGCCATCGTGAACTTCACCCATCTTGTGGCTCAGGCCTGTGTAGAACAGGATGCGCTCAGTCGTGGTGGTCTTGCCCGCGTCAACGTGGGCGCAGATGCCGATGTTGCGATAGCGGTTAATTGCTGTATTACGAGCCATAAAGCCCTCGCAAAAGAATGGATGCCGTAATTAGAAGCGGTAGTGCGAGAACGCTTTGTTGGCCTCAGCCATACGATGCACGTCTTCACGCTTCTTGACAGCAGCGCCTTTGCCATCGAAGGCATCCAGCAGCTCGCCTGCCAGGCGCAGGGCCATGGACTTCTCGCCACGCTTGCGCGCGGACTCAACCAGCCAACGCATGGCCAGAGCATTACGACGGGACGGACGAACTTCGACCGGAACCTGGTAAGTGGCACCGCCTACACGGCGGGACTTTACTTCGACCAGCGGAGCGATGGCGTCGAGAGCTTTCTCGAAGATTTCCAGGGGATCGCTGTTCTTGCGGGATTTGACGGTATCCAGGGCACCGTAAACGATGCGCTCGGCTACGGCCTTCTTGCCGCTTTCCATCACGTGGTTCATGAACTTGGCGAGGATCAGGCTTCCGTATTTCGGATCGTCCAGAATCTCACGCTTGGCTGCTACACGACGTCTTGGCATTGATAAGCCCTCAAACGGTCTTCAGGTTAGCCCGGGACCATAACCATTCGGTTACGCCCGACCTTACTCTTATCGACTCAATGAATAAAAAAACTGATTAAGCACCGAATTACTTCGGACGCTTGGTACCGTACTTGGAACGACCCTGCTTACGGTCTTTAACGCCGGTGGTATCCAGCGAACCGCGCACGGTGTGGTAACGCACACCCGGAAGGTCCTTTACACGACCGCCACGGATCAGCACTACGCTGTGCTCTTGCAGGTTGTGACCTTCACCACCGATGTACGAAGTCACTTCGTAGCCGTTGGTCAGACGAACACGGCAAACCTTACGGAGTGCGGAGTTCGGTTTCTTCGGCGTGGTGGTGTAGACGCGGGTGCATACGCCACGACGCTGCGGGCAGTTCTGCAGCGCAGGTACGTCGGATTTCTCGACGATACGGCTGCGCGGCTTACGCACCAGCTGGTTAATAGTTGCCATCTAATTGCTCCACTGTTGTCTTTCGACGCTATTGCCTTACAAAGAAAGCAAAATGACAGGGCATAGCGCCCTGCCAAATTTAGGGGTGCATGAGTCTAAAGAGACTCAATGTCCCCGTCAAGGCAATACCCCCCGACGGCCAAGGCCTCTGGGGGTATCACGCTTAGTTGCTGCTGGAGTTCAGCGCTTCGGTCAGCGCTGCTTCCACTTCGCTCGCGCTCACGCGAACCGGCTTGCCGGCTTCACGCTGACGTTTGCGCTCGCTGTGGTAGGCCAGACCGGTACCAGCCGGGATCAGTCGACCCACAACAACGTTTTCCTTCAGGCCGCGCAGGTAGTCGCGCTTGCCGGTAACCGCCGCCTCGGTGAGGACGCGGGTGGTTTCCTGGAAGGACGCCGCGGAGATGAACGACTCGGTGGACAGCGAGGCCTTGGTGATACCCAGCAGGACGCGTTCGAACTTGGCGATGAAGCGATCTTCGGTCGCCAGACGCTCGTTCTCTTCCAGCACCTGGGTCAGTTCCATCTGGTCGCCCTTGATGAAGCTGGAATCACCCGACTCGGCAATCTCGACCTTGCGCAGCATCTGACGCAGGATGGTTTCGATGTGCTTGTCGTTGATCTTCACGCCCTGCAGGCGGTACACGTCCTGGATCTCGTTGACGATGTACTTGGCCAGCGCGCTGACACCCAGCAGGCGCAGGATGTCGTGCGGGTTGCTCGGGCCGTCGGAGATAACTTCGCCGCGGTTCACCTGTTCGCCTTCGAACACGTTCAGGTGACGCCACTTCGGAATCAGCTCCTCGTACGGATCGCTGCCATCGTTCGGAGTGATGACCAGACGGCGCTTGCCTTTGGTCTCCTTGCCGAAGGAAATGGTGCCGCTGATTTCCGCCAGGATCGAAGGCTCTTTCGGACGACGAGCTTCGAACAGGTCGGCAACGCGCGGCAGACCACCGGTGATGTCGCGGGTCTTCGAGGTTTCCTGCGGGATACGGGCGATAACGTCACCCACGCCCACTTGCGAACCGTCGGCCACGCCAACCAGGGCGTTCGCCGGCAGGAAGTACTGGGCGGGAACGTCGGTACCCGGCAGCAGCAGTTCCTTGCCATTGGCGTCGACCAGCTTCACGGCCGGACGAATGTCCTTGCCAGCAGCCGGACGATCCTTCGGATCCAGAACCTCGATGTTGGTCAGACCGGTCAGTTCGTCGGTCTGGCGCTTGATGGTGATGCCCTCCTCCATGCCGACGAAGGTAACGGTACCCTTCATTTCGGTCACGATCGGGTGGGTGTGCGGGTCCCACTTGGCAACGATGGCGCCCGGATCGACCTTGTCGCCTTCCTTGACGGAGATCACAGCACCATACGGCAGCTTGTAACGCTCGCGCTCGCGACCGAAGTCGTCGGCCACGGCCAGCTCGCCGGAACGGGATACGGCAACCAGGTGGCCGTTGAGGTTCTCGACGTGCTTCAGGTTATGCAGGCGGATGGTACCGCCGTTCTTAACCTGGACGTTGTCGGCTGCGGAAGTACGGCTGGCCGCACCACCGATGTGGAAGGTACGCATGGTCAGCTGGGTACCCGGCTCACCGATGGACTGGGCAGCGATTACGCCGACCGCTTCACCGATGTTCACCTGGTGGCCACGCGCCAGGTCACGACCGTAGCACTTGGCGCAGATGCCGTAGCGGGTTTCGCAGCTGATCGGGGAACGCACGATCACTTCGTCGACGCTCATGCGCTCGATGAACTCAACCCACTGCTCATCGACCAGAGTACCGGCCGGCACGATGACTTCATCGGAGCCCGGCTTGAACACGTCACGGGCAATGACACGGCCCAGTACGCGCTCACCCAGAGGCTCGACGACGTCGCCGCCTTCGATGTGCGGGGTCATCAGCAGACCGTGCTCGGTGCCGCAGTCAACCTCGGTTACTACCAGGTCCTGGGCGACGTCGACCAGACGACGAGTCAGGTAACCGGAGTTCGCGGTCTTCAGTGCGGTATCCGCCAGACCTTTACGAGCACCGTGAGTGGAGATGAAGTACTGGAGTACGTTCAGGCCTTCACGGAAGTTCGCGGTGATCGGGGTTTCAATGATGGAGCCGTCCGGCTTGGCCATCAGGCCACGCATGCCGGCCAGCTGACGGATCTGGGCCGCGGAACCCCGCGCACCGGAGTCCGCCATCATGTACATGGAGTTGAAGGACTCCTGGTCGACTTCCTTGCCCTCGCGATCGACAACCTTCTCTTTCGAGAGGTTGGCCATCATCGCCTTGGACACTTCGTCGTTGGCCTTGGACCAAAGGTCGATCACCTTGTTGTACTTCTCGCCCTGGGTTACCAGGCCGGAGGCGTACTGGGATTCGATTTCCTTCACTTCCTCGGTAGCGGCATCGATGATGCGAGCCTTCTCATCGGGGATGACGAAGTCGTTCACACCGATGGAAACACCGGAAATGGTGGAGTAGGCGAAACCGGTGTACATCAACTGGTCAGCGAAGATGACGGTGTCCTTCAGACCTACCACGCGATAGCACTGGTTGATCAGCTTGGAGATCGCCTTCTTCTTCATCGGCTGGTTGACGACGTCGTACGACAGGCCGGCCGGGACCACCTGGAACAGCAGCGCACGGCCGACAGTGGTGTCGACGATGCGGGTGTTCTTGGTGATGGAGCCGTCCTTGTCCTTCACGGTCTCGTTGATGCGCACTTTCACGCGGGCGTGCAGGGACGCTTCACCGGCGCGGAATACGCGGTCGACTTCCTGCAGGTCCGCGAACACGCGACCTTCGCCCTTGGCGTTAACGGCTTCACGGGTCATGTAGTACAGACCCAGAACCACGTCCTGCGACGGAACGATGATCGGCTCGCCGTTGGCAGGCGAGAGGATGTTGTTGGTGGACATCATCAGCGCGCGCGCTTCCAGCTGGGCCTCGAGGGTCAGCGGAACGTGAACGGCCATCTGGTCACCGTCGAAGTCGGCGTTATACGCGGCGCAGACCAGCGGATGCAGCTGGATGGCCTTGCCTTCGATGAGGACCGGCTCGAACGCCTGGATGCCCAGACGGTGCAGGGTCGGCGCACGGTTCAGCAGTACGGGGTGTTCGCGGATGACTTCGGCGAGAACGTCCCAGACCTCGGGCAGTTCGCGCTCGACCATCTTCTTGGCCGCCTTGATGGTGGTGGCCATGCCGCGGGCTTCCAGCTTGCCGAAGATGAACGGCTTGAACAGCTCGAGAGCCATCTTCTTGGGCAGACCGCACTGGTGCAGGCGCAGGGTCGGACCTACGGTAATTACCGAACGGCCGGAGTAGTCCACGCGCTTACCGAGCAGGTTCTGACGGAAGCGGCCCTGCTTGCCCTTGATCATGTCGGCCAGGGACTTCAGCGGGCGCTTGTTCGAGCCGGTGATGGCACGGCCACGACGGCCGTTGTCCAGCAGGGCATCGACAGCTTCCTGCAGCATGCGCTTTTCGTTGCGCACGATGATGTCCGGAGCAGCCAGGTCGAGCAGGCGCTTCAGACGGTTGTTACGGTTGATCACCCGACGATACAGGTCGTTCAGGTCGGAGGTCGCGAAGCGACCGCCATCCAGCGGGACCAGCGGACGCAGGTCCGGCGGCAGCACCGGCAGGACGGTCAGCACCATCCACTCGGGATGGTTGCCGGAGTCCTTGAAGGCTTCCATCAGCTTCAGGCGCTTGGACAGCTTCTTGATCTTGGTCTCGGAATTGGTCTGCGGGATTTCTTCGCGCAGACGGCCGATTTCATGATCCAGGTCGATGGCGTTGAGCAGCTCGCGAACAGCCTCGGCCCCCATACGGGCGTCGAAGTCATCACCGAACTCTTCGAGGGCTTCGAAGTACTGCTCGTCGTTCAGCAGCTGGCCTTTCTCGAGGGTGGTCATGCCCGGATCGATCACCACGTAGCTCTCGAAATAGAGCACGCGTTCGATGTCACGCAGGGTCATGTCCAGCAGCAGGCCGATACGGGACGGCAGGGACTTCAGGAACCAGATGTGGGCTACGGGCGAAGCCAGCTCGATGTGGCCCATGCGCTCACGGCGCACCTTGGCCAGGGCGACTTCAACACCGCACTTCTCGCAGATCACACCGCGATGCTTGAGGCGCTTGTACTTACCGCACAGGCACTCATAGTCCTTCACCGGGCCGAAGATCTTGGCGCAGAACAGGCCATCGCGCTCCGGCTTGAAGGTACGGTAGTTGATGGTCTCCGGCTTTTTCACTTCACCGAAGGACCAGGAACGGATCATCTCGGGCGAGGCCAGACCAATACGGATGGCATCGAACTCTTCGATTTGACCCTGGTTTTTCAACAGATTCAGCAAGTCTTTCAAGGCCTTTCCTCCTCACGGACCCGCTACGACCGGCCTTGACCAGCCGTAGCGTTTTGGGCGTCGCGTGTTATTCGGTTTCCAGTTCGATGTCGATGCCGAGCGAGCGGATCTCTTTGATCAACACGTTGAAGGACTCGGGCATGCCGGCCTCCATGCGGTGATCGCCGTCCACGATGTTTTTGTACATCTTGGTCCGGCCGTTCACGTCGTCCGACTTCACGGTCAGCATTTCCTGCAGGGTGTAGGCGGCACCGTAGGCTTCCAGTGCCCAGACCTCCATCTCCCCGAAACGCTGGCCACCGAACTGCGCCTTACCACCCAGCGGCTGCTGGGTAACCAGGCTGTAAGAACCGGTGGAACGTGCGTGCATCTTGTCGTCGACCAGGTGGTTCAGCTTGAGCATGTACATGTAGCCGACGGTGGTCGGACGCTCGAACTGATTGCCGGTACGGCCGTCGAACAGGCGCATCTGACCGCTTTCCGGCAGGTCGGCGAGCTTCAGCATGGCCTTGATCTCGCTTTCCTTGGCACCGTCGAACACCGGGGTGGCCATGGGTACGCCGCCCTTCAGGTTCTTGGCCAGGTCCAGGATTTCCTGGTCGCTCAGCTCGTTCAGGCTTTCCTGACGACCACCGATCTCGTTGTAGATCTCATGGAGGAATTCGCGCAGTTCAGCGATCTTGCGCTGCTCTTCCATCATGCGGTTGATCTTCTCGCCCAGACCCTTGGCAGCGAGGCCCAGGTGGGTTTCGAGGATCTGACCGACGTTCATACGAGACGGTACGCCCAGCGGGTTGAGGACGATGTCCACCGGAGTGCCATTGGCATCGTGGGGCATGTCTTCGACCGGCATGATCACGGAGACCACACCCTTGTTACCGTGACGGCCGGCCATCTTGTCGCCCGGCTGGATACGACGCTTGATGGCCAGGTAGACCTTGACGATCTTCAGCACGCCCGGAGCCAGGTCGTCGCCCTGCTGCAGCTTGCGTTTCTTGTCTTCGAACTTGTCATCCAGCATCTGGCGACGATCAGACAGGTAGGCCTGGGCCTTTTCCAGCTGCTCGTTCAGTGCGTCTTCAGCCATGCGCAGCTTGAACCACTGGCCGCGCTCGAGGCCGTCGAGGTACTCGTTGGTGATCTCGGTGCCTTTCTTCACGCCGGCGCCGCCTTCGGCAATCTGGCCGACCAGAGCGGAACGCAGACGCTCGAAGGTAGCGCCTTCGACGATACGGAACTCTTCGTTCAGGTCCTTGCGGATCTCGTCCAGCTGCATCTTCTCGATGGACAGCGCACGGGAATCGCGCTCGACACCGTCACGAGTGAAGACCTGGACGTCGATTACGGTGCCCTTGGTGCCAGTCGGCACGCGCAGGGAGGTGTCCTTAACGTCGGACGCCTTCTCACCGAAGATCGCACGCAGCAGCTTCTCTTCCGGAGTCAGTTGGGTCTCGCCTTTCGGAGTGACCTTGCCGACCAGGATGTCGCCAGCCTGAACCTCAGCACCGACGTAGACGATACCGGCTTCGTCCAGCTTGTTCAGCGCAGCTTCGCCCACGTTGGGGATGTCCGCGGTGATTTCTTCTGGGCCGAGCTTGGTGTCACGCGCCACACAGGTCAGTTCCTGGATGTGGATAGTGGTGAAGCGATCTTCCTGCACCACGCGCTCGGACAGGCAGATGGAGTCCTCGAAGTTGAAACCGTTCCAGGGCATGAACGCGACGCGCATGTTCTGACCCAGAGCGAGTTCGCCCATGTCGGTGGACGGACCATCGGCGAGGATGTCGGCGCGAGCGACCACATCACCCTTCTGCACCAGCGGACGCTGGTTGATGCAGGTGTTCTGGTTGGAACGGGTGTATTTGGTCAGGTTGTAGATGTCGACGCCGGCTTCGCCAGTCTCGACTTCGTCATCGTTGACACGAACCACGATACGGCTGGCATCGACCGAGTCGATCACGCCGCCACGACGGGCCACGACGCAGACACCGGAGTCGCGCGCAACGTTGCGCTCCATGCCGGTACCTACCAGAGGCTTGTCGGCACGCAGGGTCGGCACGGCCTGACGCTGCATGTTCGAGCCCATGAGTGCGCGGTTGGCGTCGTCGTGTTCGAGGAACGGAATCAGCGAGGCAGCAACGGATACGACCTGCTTCGGAGAGACGTCCATCAGGGTTACGTCTTCCGGTGCCTTCACGGTGAATTCGTTCAGGTGACGTACGGCTACCAGCTCGTCGACCAGTTGGCCCTGCTCGTTCATCGTTGCCGATGCCTGAGCGATGACGTGGTCGGCCTCTTCGATGGCGGAGAGGAAGACGATCTCGTCGGTGACCTGGGTGCCGTTCACAACGCGGTACGGGCTTTCCAGGAAGCCGTACTGGTTGGTGCGAGCGTAGGTCGCCAGGGAGTTGATCAGACCGATGTTCGGACCTTCAGGGGTTTCGATCGGGCACACACGGCCGTAGTGGGTCGGGTGTACGTCACGAACCTCGAAGCCCGCGCGCTCACGAGTCAGACCACCTGGGCCGAGTGCGGAAACGCGGCGCTTGTGGGTGATTTCGGAGAGTGGGTTGTTCTGGTCCATGAACTGGGACAGCTGGCTGGAGCCGAAGAATTCCTTGATCGCCGCAGCCACCGGCTTGGCGTTGATCAGGTCTTGCGGCATCAGGCCTTCGCTTTCGGCCATCGACAGACGTTCCTTGACCGCGCGCTCGACGCGCACCAGGCCAACACGGAACTGGTTCTCGGCCATCTCACCGACGCAACGCACGCGACGGTTACCCAGGTGGTCGATGTCGTCGACGATGCCCTTGCCGTTACGGATGTCGACCAGGGTCTTCAGTACGTCGACGATGTCTTCCTTGCTCAGCACGCCCGAACCTTCGATCTCGGTGCGACCGATACGACGGTTGAACTTCATGCGGCCCACGGCGGACAGATCGTAACGCTCGGCGCTGAAGAACAGGTTGTTGAACAGGGTCTCGGCAGCTTCCTTGGTCGGCGGCTCACCAGGACGCATCATGCGGTAGATCTCGACCAGGGCTTCCAACTGGTTGCCGGTGGAGTCGATCTTCAGGGTGTCCGAAATGAACGGACCGCAGTCGATGTCGTTGGTGTACAGGGTTTCGATGCGGACAACCTGGGCCTTGGCGATCTTCACCAGCAGGTCGGTAGTCAGCTCGGTGTTGCACTCGGCGATGATCTCGCCGGTAGCCGGATGCACGATGGCCTTGGCGGAAGTACGGCCAAGCACGTAGTCCATCGGGACTTCCAGCTCTTTGATGCTGGCCTTTTCCAGCTGGTTGATGTGGCGGGCAGTGATACGACGGCCCTGCTCCACGATCACCTTGCCGTTCTGGTCCTTGATGTCGAACACGGCGATCTCGCCACGCAGACGCTGCGGAACCAGTTCCAGGTGCAGGCCTTCGCCCTTCACGTGGAATACGTTGGTTGCGTAGAACGCATTCAGCACTTCTTCAGTGCTGTAGTTCAGCGCGCGCAGCAGGACGGTGGCCGGCAGTTTGCGGCGACGGTCGATACGCACGAATACGCAGTCCTTCGGATCGAACTCGAAGTCCAGCCAGGAACCGCGGTAGGGAATGATGCGAGCGGAGTACAGCAGCTTGCCCGAGCTGTGGGTCTTGCCACGGTCGTGGTCGAAGAACACGCCAGGAGAGCGGTGCAGCTGGGAGACGATGACGCGCTCGGTACCGTTGATGATGAAGGTACCGTTCTCGGTCATCAGGGGGATTTCCCCCATGTAGACTTCTTGTTCCTTGATGTCCTTGATCGCTTTGTTCGACGACTCTTTGTCGAAGATGATCAGACGGACTTTTACCCGCAGCGGCACAGCGAAGGTCACGCCGCGCAGCACGCATTCCTTGACATCGAATGCCGGCTCGCCCAGGCGATAGCCGACATATTCCAGAGCAGCGTTGCCGGAATAGCTGATGATCGGGAAAACAGACTTGAAGGCCGCGTGCAGGCCGATGTCACGGAATTGATCTTTGCTGACTCCCGCCTGCAGGAATTCGCGATACGAATCCAGCTGGATGGCCAGGAGGTAAGGTACATCCATGACGTCCGGCAACTTGCTAAAGTCTTTGCGGATACGTTTTTTCTCAGTATATGAGTAAGCCATCAGCGTTCCCCAGCTTGGTCACCTGCTTGTTTGGCCCCTCCGACGGGAGTAGCCAGAAAATCGTGCAAACCCCTTGGTTTGCTCCGCCCCTCAATAGGGGTCGGGTCACGTCCAGGGTGGCGTCCCAAGACAACCACCTAGAACGGAAAAAGGCCGGTGGCAGAAGCCACCAGCCGTCAGCCTTGCGCGAAGCGCTTCGGCTGTTGACGCAAGGTCGTCGCTTACTTGAGCTCGACTTTGGCGCCAGCTTCTTCCAGAGCTTTCTTGGCAGCTTCGGCCTCTTCCTTGGAAGCGCCTTCCTTGACCACGCCCGGGGCGCCGTCAACTACTGCCTTGGCTTCTTTCAGACCCAGACCGGTCAGTTCGCGAACGACTTTGATCACGTTCACTTTCTTATCGCCGGCTTCGGTCAGGATGATGTTGAACTCGGTTTGTTCTTCAACGACAGCAGCGGCAGCAGCCGGGCCAGCGGCAACGGCAGCAGCAGCGGTAACACCGAACTTCTCTTCCATCGCCTTGATCAGTTCAACGATCTGCATGACGGACATTTCGGATACGGCGTTGATGATGTCTTCGTTGGTCAGAGCCATGACTCTAATTCCTGTATAGGTGGACAGCCTATGCGGCCATCAAAATTTTGAAAGATTCAGCTTGAAAGAGGGTTATGCGGCCTGGATCAGGCAGCAGCGCCTTCTTTCTGGTCGCGAATTGCCGCCAGAGTACGAGCCAGCTTGCTGGTAGCGCCTTGGATAACGCTCATCAGCTGTGCAACGGCTTCGTTGTAGGTCGGCAGGGTCGCCAGTACGTCGATCTGATTGGCTGCGAGGAACTGGCCCTCGAATGCAGCGGCCTTGATCTCGAACTTGTCCTGACCCTTGGCGAAATCCTTGAAGATACGAGCAGCAGCGCCCGGATGTTCATTGGAGAACGCAATCAGGGTCGGGCCTTTGAACACGTCGTTGAGCACTTCGAACTGAGTGCCAGCAACGGCGCGGCGAGCCAGGGTGTTACGTACGACACGCACGTACACACCAGCCTCGCGGGCCTCTTTACGGAGTCCGGTCATAGCGGCTACGGTCACGCCACGGGCATCAGCCACGACAGCGGACAGGCCAGCTTTGGCAGCCTCGTTGACTTCAGCGACGATGGCCTTCTTGTCTTCGAGTTTAATTGCCACGGGTCTAACTCCTGGATGTTACCGTTTCGTCCAGCCGGAGCCGGACGGCGTTTTGGTGTCTGATTCGGTAAACGAATCGGGAGCACCATCTGCGTAGGCTCGGAAATCGCTTCCCGGTTTGAGGCTTGCGCCGCCTACGGTCTTGGATAGCCCCCGCCAGGCAGGGACCCCAATACCTGGCGCGACGGATAAGTCCGCCGCGCCTTTATCACTTAGCCTTCGAGGGAAGCCTGATCGATCTGCAGACCCGGGCCCATGGTGGTGCTCAGGGTCACGCGCTTCAGGTACACACCCTTGGAGGTGGACGGCTTCAGACGCTTCAGATCAGCCAGCAGAGCTTCAACGTTCTGCTTCAGCTTGATCGGCTCGAAGTCGACCTTGCCAACGGAAGCGTGAATGATGCCGTTCTTGTCGGTACGGAAACGCACCTGACCAGCCTTGGCGTTCTTCACAGCGGTAGCCACGTCCGGAGTCACGGTACCAACCTTCGGGTTCGGCATCAGGCCGCGCGGACCGAGGATCTGGCCCAACTGACCGACGACACGCATCGCGTCCGGGGAGGCGATGACCACGTCGTAGTTCAGGTCGCCGGCTTTCATCTCGGCGGCCAGTTCGTCCATACCGACTTTCTCGGCGCCGGCGGCCAGAGCGGCTTCAGCAGCCGGACCCTGGGTGAACACGGCAACGCGGACGCTCCTGCCAGTGCCGTTCGGCAGAACGGTGGCACCACGAACGACCTGGTCGGATTTACGCGGATCAACGCCCAGATTAATGGAGACGTCCACGGACTCTTTGAACTTGGAGGTCGCCAGCTCAGCGAGCAGCTTGGCGGCATCTTCAAAGCCGTACTGCTTGCCAGCTTCTACTTTCTCGGCGATTGCCTTTTGGCGCTTGGTCAGCTTAGCCATTACACACCCTCCACGTTCAGGCCCATGCTACGAGCGGAGCCGGCGATGCTACGCACGGCCGCATCCAGGTCAGCTGCAGTGAGATCAGCCTTCTTGGCTTTAGCGATCTCTTCCAGCTGAGCACGGGTAACGGTGCCTACTTTCTGGGTGTTCGGACGCGGAGAGCCGCTGGCGATACCGGCCGCTTTTTTCAGCAGCACGGAAGCCGGGGTGCTCTTGGTCTCGAAGGTGAAGCTACGGTCGCTGTATACGGTGATGATCACGGGAGTCGGCAGACCCGGCTCGAGGCCCTGAGTCTTGGCGTTGAACGCCTTGCAGAACTCCATGATGTTCACGCCGTGTTGACCCAGAGCAGGGCCGACCGGCGGCGACGGGTTGGCCTGAGCGGCCTTCACTTGCAGCTTGATATAAGCTTGAATCTTCTTAGCCATGTATAACTCCAGTTACGGGTTCTAGCGCCCTGAGGCTCCCCGATTGCTTTCGCGTTTATCCCAGTGACGACAAAACCCCGCAACCTAGGGCTGCGGGGTTGGGATGCCATTGTCAGTTAAGCCTTCTCGACCTGACTGAACTCCAGCTCTACCGGCGTAGAGCGGCCAAAGATGAGCACGGCCACCTGGATCCGGCTCTTCTCGTAGTTGACCTCTTCGACAACGCCGTTGAAATCAGCGAACGGACCGTCGATAACACGAACAGTCTCACCCGGCTCGAACAGCGTCTTCGGCTTCGGCTTGTCACCGCTATCAGCGACGCGACGCAGGATCGCCTCAGCTTCCTTCTCAGTGATGGGTGCAGGCTTGTCGGCAGTACCACCGATAAAGCCCATGACACGCGGCGTATCCTTGATCAAGTGCCAAGTCGCCTCGTTCATTTCCATCTGGACCAGCACGTAGCCGGGGAAGAACTTACGCTCGCTCTTGCGCTTCTGGCCATTACGCATCTCCACCACTTCTTCAGTGGGGACCAGAATCTCGCCGAACTCGTCTTCCATGCCAGCCAGCTTGACGCGCTCGATCAGCGAGCGCATGACATGCTTCTCGTAACCCGAGTAGGCATGCACAACGTACCAACGCTTAGCCACGGCGCACCTATTAACCAACAATCAACGAAACAAGCCAGCCGAGCAGGGTATCAAGACCCCACAACAGCAGCGCCATTACCAGCACGACAGCCACGACAATCAGAGTGGTCTGGGTGGTTTCCTGACGGGTCGGCCAAACAACCTTGCGAATTTCCGCACGAGCTTCCTTGGCAAGAACAAAGAAAGCCTGACCCTTGGCAGTCTGCAGCGCCACGACAGCAGCAACAGCAGCAAGAGCAAGAAGCGCGAGAACTCGGTACAGAATCGGCTCAGCAGAGAAATACTGATTGCCGACCACACCAACAGCAACAAGAGCCACCACAACGACCCACTTCAGAACGTCGAAGCGTGCTTCTTTGGCTTCAGCCTTGGCATTCATCAGCTAAGATCCTGTGAGAGAAATGCCAGATTCTCATTCTTGGAATCTGGCAGGCCAGGAGGGAATCGAACCCCCAACCTGCGGTTTTGGAGACCGCCGCTCTGCCAATTGAGCTACTGGCCTGTAACAAAGTCAGGCCGACCATTATGCCGGCCTGATACACCAAGATCAAGTCGTTATTCGATGATCTTGGCTACAACGCCGGCGCCAACGGTACGACCGCCTT
>NZ_BDMA01000070.1:0-30339 GCF_002003485.1 Metapseudomonas resinovorans | reverse complement strand
GGCAGCATAGCAAGGGCGCGAGCCAAGTTTTTACACGGTCTGGGCCAGAAGCAGTCTTTAGATGCATCGACGAAAGTAGGGGCAATTCACTGATGCTCAGTCACCAGATTTCTTCGAGGCTTCATCTGCACGCAGGTAACGAGTCTGGTTGTACTCAACCTCCTTGGCGTGCTGTCCTCCAACGCAATCATCCGGGTCCAGACGCGCCAGGCATAGGTCATCTGCCGCGATAGTCCTTCTTGAAGTTGTCTCACTCATAGGTTGTGCTGGCCCGGCATCTTCCCGCGCCGGGAACGAATAGAGTTCCGCCCGGGAGAAGAGCGGCAAGCGTGGCGTACGCTCATGCAACTCTCCAAGATCAGCGGGCATTTGGGGCCAGTTAGTTTTATCGCTACAGCTTGAGATGCTCATGGTGCTCTCGATAAGGCCCAGAATACGGCGGGCCGGCTACATGAGCGTTGCAGAGTGCAAGACCTGCGTCGGTGCGCCGCCGCACTCATGCCCGACACCTCGCAAGGCTCATGTTTTGGGCCCTTGCCGCAGTTCGTCGCTCTTTGGTACGCGTGCCGCGTCGTTCGCCTCCTCGACATGGTGGAGTAGCAACTCGCCGGACGTCTTCAAGGACGGCAGCCGTCGAGAGCGACGCTTGCCGGTTATTCGACGCAGGCTGGGATCGATGTGAGTGTGCATGACGACCTCTGGATCGGAGGCGCTGCGGGATGCGGTGCCTTCAACCGATCATTACAGGTCCTCGGCGCCCTCTCGGTGCGCCAGCCCACCGAGGTCTAAGTGGCCCAACGCACCGACCGAGTGCAGCGAGCCTGACACCATGCCTGCAGAACGTAACTCCGCCAGTGAGAAGCCGACATGACCGACGAAAACGATAGTCACACTCCCGATACTCTCGATAGCGCTGTGCAGGAAGCGGTTAGCCCTGCGCACAGACAACGAACTCGCGCCCTCTACCACTTCCTCGACAAGATCGACGCGGTCATCAAGAAGAGATGCGATCTGCTACCAAAACGCCAAGCCGAGAATAAAGCCCCCGGTGAGCAACCTATGCGGCAGGAAATGCAGCAACATCCATGCTTCGACCAGTCCATCACTCCACGTGGTGATGACGAACTCACCGGCCTCGACTCCGTCGGGGTTCCCAAGCGCTGATCCCCCCTTCAGACACTGGCCTTCGCTGCAACGGCCAGGCTCCGCGCGAAATAGCCGGTGCTATGCGCGATGGCGCACCGACCGATCATATCGCCGCTGCCATGCTGGTTCTGATCAGGACTCGCCCGTTCGCGAGTACGCCATCCAATGACTGAGGTCAGACCATGAGCAGGATTCTTGCAGACATCATCAAGGGCAAATGGAGGGAGTTGGTAGGTACTGCCAGGGTCGTCTGGGATGAACTGACCGTAGCCGAATTGATTGGCTCCGAAGGTGACGCCCAGAAACTGGCCAACCTGATCGAGGAGCGTTACGAGATGAGCCATGAAGAAGCCGAGAAGCAAGTGATCAGCTTTTTCGAGAGAAGCCGCACCCTCTAGCTGCGAGCATCACCTGAAGGACTGGCCTCGCAAAGGAGTTCACCATGATCTCTGCATACTTCGTAGTTTCCAGGAGTTCCGGCAACATCATTCGGATCACCCGGCGCGAGCGTCCGCCAGACGATACTCCAACCCTTATCAATGTCCCGGTGTCGAGTTCCAGCTTGATGCGCTATGAAGACTTCTACGCCTCCGGCGAGGATCTGATCAGCCTGCAAAGCGTCACCCGACTGGCCAAGGCCAACAACGCCAAACCTCAGAATTCGTGCCGGATAGTCTGATCCACGATTCGTCCCCAGCCATATCTCCCGGCCTGATACAGCGACGCAAAGCTCACTATGTGCGCTAGCAGACAGACGCCCTCAGACACCCCGCCCAGACTCGACAAAGCCAACTCTGCACAGTACTTGGACGGGGTGAATCCACGATGAATATGTATTGGCCGAAGCGCAGCCAACCTGCGCATCAGGCTGATCTGCTGATGAATGGCAGCGCAGCGGTCGTGCTGGCGGCCTTCCTGCTGTTCTCGGGCCCGCAAGAGCCCTGGCTGGAAGGTTGTGTCCTGGCCATGATCGGCCTGGCGGCATGGGTTCCCACCAAGGCAATGCTGCATCACTACACGCCATGGCCCCAGCAGTCGGGCGTGCGCGCGAGCATCCCGACGCTGCTGACGAACTCCGCGCTGCTCAGTGCGCTCCTGTTGATACCCCTGGCGCTGGCACTGGCCCCCTGGGACGCTGCTGCCTTCGGCATCGGACTACTGTGCAGCTTCCTGCTCGATCGCAGCCGCGACCAGCGGGCCGAACGCTGACACGGCGACAACTACCTCAGGCCTCCGGGATGAACATTCTTCGTGCCCTGGTAACGCTCCGCCCCCCCAGCCTCAACGCCCTCATCTCGAGCTGGCGAACGGCTTTCCGACATTTCGAGTACGAACCCGACTTACGCTCGGACCTTTTCAGCGCGGAACAGATGGAGCAACACGGCCCGCTCTTGGCCGGACTGCACCGACTGAGCCCGCACCGGACCCCGGACGGGCTGCTGCAGCGGCTGGCCGACAACGAGGCGACCCTGGCCAGCAGTTGCCGAATCCTCACCGCCGCCTCGCTGTCCAGCCGGCGTATCACGCCCGCCGGAGAATGGCTGCTGGACAACCACTATCTGATCGAAGAGCAGATCCGCACCGCACGCAAACACCTGCCCAAGGGGTACTGCCGCGAGCTGCCGCACCTGGCCTCCGGCGATTCCGAAGGATTGCCGCGGGTCTATGACATTGCGCTGGAGACCATCTCCCACGGCGATGGGCGGGTGGACTGCGACAGCCTCGGCAGATTCGTCACCGCCTACCAGGCCATGACACCGCTCAAGCTCGGCGAGCTCTGGGCCATTCCCATCATGCTGCGCCTGGCGCTGATCGAGAACTTGCGCCGCGTGGCCTCGCGCGTCATGGCCAACTGGGATGACCGCAACCTGGCCGATGACTGGGCGGACCGGCTAGCCGAGATCGCCGAGCAGGACCCCAAGAGCGTCGTGCTGACAGTGGCGGACATGGCACGCGCCGCGCCACCGATGTCCAGCTCCTTCGTCGCCGAGCTAGCCCGACGGCTGCAAGGCCAGAGTGCAGCCCTGGCCTTGCCGCTGAGCTGGATCGAACAGCACTTGGCCGAGTCGGGGCAGAGCATCGAGCGCCTGGTATCGGCCGATGCCCAGCAGCAAGCCGCGGATCAGGTGGCAGTCAGCAACAGCATTGCCAGCCTGCGCCTGCTGTCAGCCACCAACTGGCGCGATTTCGTCGAGGCAATGAGCCACGTCGAACAGGCATTGCACGAAGACCCGGCCGGTGTATACGGCGCCATGGAATTCGCCACCCGCGACCTCTATCGGCACGTGGTGGAGCACCTGGCCAAGCATTGCGAAAGCACGGAAGTGACCGTAGTCCGCATCGCTCTCGATCTGGCACGACGCGCCCCATCCGCGGAGATCGCCGGCCACGTCGGCTACTACCTCATCGACAAGGGACGGTCTGAACTCGAACAACGCCTGGCCGTACGCCTGACACTCCGGGAGCGCTGGGAGCGCCTGTTGCAGAGCGCCCCCCTGCTCTTCTACCTGGGTCCGGTGGTACTGCTGTCCCTGGGGCTGACCTGGCCCTTCATCAACTGGACGCTAACCAGCGCCCTGCCTTCTTTTGCAACGGCCCTGCTGGCGCTGTCAGCCTTCCTGATGGCGAGCAGGCTGGCGGTCAGCCTGGTGAACTGGCTGGTTACCCTGACCGTGGCTCCGCACCAACTCCCACGCCTGGACTACAGCAAAGGCCTCCCCATCGAGGCACGCACCCTGGTGGTAGTCCCCACCTTGATTGGCAGCGCCAAGGACATCGACGAGCTCTGCGAAGGCCTCGAAGTCCGCTTCCTGGCCAACCGCGACAACAACCTGCATTTCGCCCTGCTGAGCGACTTCCTGGATGCCAGTACCGAGGTCCAGGAACAGGATGCCGAGTTGCAGGCCCTGGCACGGGAACGCATCGAAGCGCTGAACCGCAAGTACCCCGAGGCGGCCGTGGACAGATTCTTCCTGTTCCATCGCGCGCGACGCTGGAACCCTGCCGAAGGCGCCTGGATGGGCTTCGAACGCAAACGCGGCAAGATCTCCGAACTCAACGCCGTACTGCGCGGCACCGGCCTGGAGCGCTTTTCGCTGATAGTGGGAAGGATCGAGGTCCTGCGGCAGGTCAACTACGTCATCACCCTCGACACCGATACCCAGCTACCCCGCGATGCGGCGCGGCAGTTCGTCGGCACCTTGGCACACCCGCTCAACCGGGCCCGTGTCGATCCCCGGGGGCAAGGTCTGATCGGCGGCTACGCCATCCTGCAACCGCGGATTGGCATCAGCCTGCCGAGTACCGCTCGCTCCGCCTATGCCCAGTTGCTCGGCAGCGATGCCGGGGTCGACCCCTATACCCGTGCCGTGTCGGATGTGTACCAGGACCTGTTCCAGCAGGGTTCGTTCATCGGCAAGGGCATCTATGCGGTAGATGCCTTCGAGCAGTCCCTCAACGGCCACTTCCCCGATAACAGCATCCTCAGCCATGACCTGATCGAGGGCTGCTTCGCACGCTCCGGGCTGCTCAGCGACGTGCAGCTCTACGAGGAGTTCCCGTCGCGCTACAGCAGTGACGTGAAGCGCCGCCACCGCTGGATTCGCGGCGACTGGCAACTGCTGCCCTGGACTCTGCCCCGGGCACCAAACGCCCACGGTCGCCACGAGCGCAACAGCCTTTCCGCCCTGTCGCGCTGGAAGATTGTCGATAATCTGCGACGCAGCCTCGAACCCGCCGCATTCCTGTCCATGTTCCTGGCGGGCTGGTTGTTGATGGACCAGCCCCTGGCCTGGACCCTGGCGGTACTGGCCATCGGCATGCTCACGCCGCTGCTCGCCTCACTGCTCGATCTCCTACGCAAGCCCCACGACATGTCATTGGCGCAGCACCTCAGGGCCACCCTGCGCGCTTCCTCCCAGCATTTTTCCCGCGCTTTGCTGAGCCTGGCCTGGTTGCCCCATGAGACCTACTACAGCCTCGACGCCATCCTGCGCACCCTGTGGCGCATGTACGTCAGCAAATCCCGGCTGTTGCAGTGGAGCCCGTCACGAGAAGTTGAGCGAACCAGCACCAACCACCTGAACGGCCTGTACCGGATGATGTGGATCGGCCCGGCGCTGGCCTTGCTGCTCGTGGCA
Source organism: Metapseudomonas resinovorans (assembly GCF_002003485.1). Classification (GTDB taxonomy): domain Bacteria; phylum Pseudomonadota; class Gammaproteobacteria; order Pseudomonadales; family Pseudomonadaceae; genus Metapseudomonas; species Metapseudomonas resinovorans_D. The sequence goes on along the minus strand of NZ_BDMA01000070.1, from coordinate 25,054 downwards.
CCGCTGGTGATGAACCCCATGGCCCTGGCGTCCGCTTTTCCCCTGTTGTTGCTGTGGCTTGCGAGCCCAGTTATCGCCTGGTGGCTGAGCAGGCCTTCGACGCCCAAGCGTTTTGCCCCATCACTGGGAGACCTGCGTTTTCTGCGCAACCTGGCGCGGCAGACCTGGGCATTCTTCGACCAGCATGTCGGCCCCGAAGACAACTGGCTGCCACCCGACAACCTCCAGGAGCACCCCACCGCCACCCTCGCCCACCGCACGTCACCCACCAACATAGGGGTCGCTATTCTGGCTAACCTGGCCGCCTACGACTTCGGTTACCTGAGCGCTGCGCGCCTGCTGCACCGATGTGAACGGACCCTGGCCACCATGGCGAGCCTCGAACGTCATCGCCGGCACTTCTACAACTGGTACGACACCCTGACCTTGCAGCCTCTGGCCCCGCAATATGTATCGACCGTGGACAGCGGCAACCTGGCGGGCATGTTGCTGACCCTGAGCCCGGGGCTTCTGGCGCTGGCCGACGACTGCCCCTTCCGGTCAAACCAGTTGCGCGGCCTCGAAGACACCCTCGACGTACTGGAGGCCGCCTACTCCGACGATGAACAGGCAAGGCCATCCCTGCGCAGGCTTCGCGTCACGCTGGATGCAGTACTGTCCGAGCCGCCGACATCTCTTGCGGCAGCCTGCGGTTGCTTGCAAGTACTGCGCGACCGCACGGAAGAACTGGCGACGGCCAACGCAGCTGCCCCCGGCAGCGATGCCGCGTTCTGGTTGCAAGCCCTGCGCGCGCAATGTGCGGAGCAGCACGAGCAACTAAGCCTCTGCCTGCTGCCCAGCTCCGACGATGAGGCCGCCGCCGCAAACCTCACGCCCCTGCCCTCCTGGCGCCAGCTCGCCCAACTCGACACTGGGCTGTGGCCGGAAACCCTGCGCGACCGCGTCCTTGCGGTTCGCCGTCATGCAGCTGAACGGATCGGCGATGCCGAGCGCCTGGCGGAAACAGCAGCAGGTCTGGCGAATATGGATTTCGGTTTCCTCTACGACAGCGAGCGCAATCTCTTCTGCATCGGCTACAACGTCGACGAGCGCCGCCAGGATGCCAGCTACTATGACCTGCTCGCGTCCGAGGCACGGCTGAGCACCTTTGTGGCAATCGCCCAGGGCCAATTACCCCAGGCAAGCTGGTTCAGCCTCGGTCGGTTGCTCACCAGTACCCGTGGCGTACCGGTATTGCTGTCCTGGTCCGGCTCGATGTTCGAGTACCTGATGCCGCTGCTGGTGATGCCCAGATACGAAGGCACCCTCCTCGACCAGACTTGCTGCGCCGCCGTCGACCGGCAGATCGAGTATGGCCAGCAACTCGGGCTTCCCTGGGGCGTCTCGGAGTCCGGCTACAACACCGTGGATGCGCACTTCAATTACCAGTACCGGGCCTTCGGGGTGCCTGGCCTGGGGCTCAAACGAGGCCTGGGCGACGACATGGTTGTGGCGCCCTACGCCTCGACACTCGCGTTGCTGGTGGCCCCCGAGCAGGCCTGCCGGAATTTGCAGGTTTTGGCCACACAAGGCCTGGCTGGACGTTACGGCCTGTACGAAGCCATCGACTTCACCCAGGCGCGCCTGCCTCGCGGGCAAAGCTCCGCGGTGGTTCGCTCGTTCATGGCCCACCACCAGGGCATGAGCTTGCTGGCACTGGCCAGCCTCCTGCTGGACCGCCCCATGCAGAAGCGCTTCGAGTCGGATCCGCAGTTCCAGGCGAGCGCATTGCTTCTGCAGGAACGCGTGCCCAGGAGCGCACAGGAATACCAGTACATCCACGACCTCCAGGCCAGCAGCACCGCCACACGCCCCATCGAAAACAGGCTGCGGGTATACGCCGATCCGGGACGCCGACTGCCTGCCGTGCAATTGCTTTCCAATGGTCGCTACCACGTGATGGTCAGCAGCGCCGGCGGCGGTTACAGCCGCTGCCGCGAGCTGGCCGTGACCCGCTGGCACGAGGACGCCACCTGCGACGATTGGGGCATGTTCTGCTACCTGCGCGATATCGCCAGTGGCGAGTTCTGGTCCGTCGCGCATCAGCCGACGCTGAAGCGTCCTGACCACTACGAAGCCATCTTCTCCGACGCCCGCGCTGAGTTCCGCGTTCGCCACCGGGACTTCGACGCGCACAGCGAAATTGTCGTGTCCCCGGAGGATGACATCGAACTGCGGCGAATCACCCTGACCAACCGCGCACGCGCCCGGCGCAGCATCGAGCTCACCAGCTACGCCGAAGTGGTGCTGGCGCCGGCCATCAGCGATGCGCTCCACCGTGCATTCAGCAACCTCTTCGTGCAGACCGAATTGCTCAAGCCGTTGCAGGCGATCCTCTGCACGCGTCGGCCGCGTTCGAGCGAGGAACAGGCGCCCTGGTTCTGCCACCTGATGGCGGTCCATGGAGCAGACCTCGATAGCATTTCCTACGAGACCGACCGCGCGCGCTTCATTGGTCGAGGTCGCGACCTGGTTCACCCGGCGGCCATGGATGCCGGCGCGGAAGTACTGGATGGAGCCTCCGGCTCGGTGCTCGACCCTATTGTCGCGATCCGCTGCCGCGTCACACTCGATGCGGGCCAGGCCGTCACCATCGACCTGATCAGCGGCATCAGCGAAAGCCGCGAGGGCTGCCTGCAACTGATAGACAAATACCGTGACCGCCACCTCGCCGACCGGGTCTTCGACCTCGCCTGGACCCACAGCCAGGTGCAGCTGCGCCAGCTCAACGCTTCCTTGGCCGACGCCTGGCTCTACGAGCAGATGGCCGCCTCCATCCTCTACGCCAATGCTGCGCTGAGGGCGAAGAACGGCGCCCTGACCAGCAATCAGCGCAACCAAACCGGCCTGTGGGGCCAGGCGATTTCCGGTGACCTGCCGATCGTGCTGGTGCAGATCGCCGATGCGGTCAACATCGAGCTGGTGCGCCAGTTGGTTCAGGCTCATGCCTATTGGCGGCAAAAGGGCCTGGCGGTAGATCTGGTGATCTGGAACGAAGACAGCGCCGGATACCGGCAGCAGCTGCAAGACCTGATCATGGGCCTGATCACCTCCGGCGCCGAAGCCAGCCTGATCGACCGATCGGGCGGGATTTTCGTACGGCCCGCGCAACAGCTCTCGCAGGAAGATCGCACCCTGATCAAGGCGGTTGCGCGGATCATCCTCAGCGACACAGCCGGCACCTTGCACGACCAGATCCTTCGCCGGCAGCCCAAGGCGCCGTGGCCGCGCTTCGACCCCGACCTCATACTCCCGCCGGCACAGCCTCCGATACCGGCGGCCGGCGCTGCCGATCCTGCCCTGTGCCTGGCCAACGCCTATGGCGGCTTCAGTCGCGACGGCAGCGAGTACGTGCTCAAGCTGGAACCCGGTGTCGCCACCCCGGCCCCTTGGGTGAATGTGCTGGCGAATCCGCTGTTCGGCACCGTCATCTCGGAAAGCGGAAGCGCCTACACCTGGAACCTGAACGCCCATGAATTCCGCCTGACGCCGTGGCAGAACGATGCGGTCCGTGATGCCAGTGGCGAGGCCCTTTACCTGCGCGACGATGAAACCGGCCACTACTGGTCAGCCACCCCCTTGCCCAGGCACGGCAACACCCCATACGTAATACGCCACGGCTTCGGCTACAGCTGCTTCGAGCATCGCGAAGAAGGTATCGAAAGCGAACTCTGGGTCTACGTGGCACTCGACACGCCGATCAAGTACTCCCTGCTGAAAGTCCGCAACCTGTCCGGGCGCCCTCGCAAGCTGTCCATCACCGGCTATGTCGAATGGGTGTTGGGCGATCTGCGGGACAAGACGGCGATGCATCTGGTCACTGAGGTCCACGACGGCACTGGCGCGCTGCTCGCGCGCAATCCCTATTCGATGGAGTTCTCGGGGCGGGTAGCCTTCTTCGCGATGGACCCGCCGAGCCGCAGCCACACCACAGACCGCAGCGAGTTCATTGGTCGAAACGGCAACCTCCAGGCGCCGGCCGCGATGGCGCAGGGGCAGCTCCTCGGGCACTGTGGTGGCGGCCTCGATCCCTGCGCGGCCCTCCAGGCCGGTATCGATCTCGCCCCTGGAGCCTCACGTGAGCTGGTGTTCTGCCTGGGCGCCGAGCAAGACACCGGAGCCGCCGTGGGCCTTCTGCGCAACGCCCTCAGCCGTGGCGCGGCCCAGGCAGCCTTGCAGTCGGTACGCGAGCACTGGCGCGAAACCCTGGGCCAAGTGCGCGTGGAAACGGCGGAGCCCGCGGTAGATCTGGTGCTCAACGGCTGGCTGTTGTACCAGGTCATTGCCTCGCGCTTCCTGGCGCGTAGCGGTTATTACCAGTCTGGCGGCGCCTACGGCTTCCGTGACCAACTGCAGGACAGCATGGCCATGTTGCACACGGCCCCGCAAAGCGCACGCCAGCACCTGCTACTTTGCGCCGCCCATCAGTTCCTGGAAGGCGATGTGCAGCACTGGTGGCACCCGCCTCTCGACCGAGGCGTACGCACGCGCTGCTCGGACGACTACCTGTGGCTGCCCCTGGCTGTCAGCCGTTATGTGCAACTGACCGGCGACCGGACCGTGCTCGACGAGCCGGTAAGCTACCTCGAAGGACGGGAACTGAATGCCGGCGAGGAGTCCTACTACGACCTGCCGGAGCGCTCGACGCTGCGGGAAAGCCTTTACCAGCATTGCCTGCGGGCCCTGGAGCGCGGAATGGCCCGAGGCACCCACGGCCTGCCGCTGATAGGCAGCGGTGACTGGAACGACGGCATGAACCGGATCGGCGTCCTGGGTCAGGGCGAAAGCGTGTGGCTGGGCTTCTTCCAGCACGCGGTGCTGGAGCAGTTCGCGGCCATTGCACTGGATCATGGCGATGCCGCCTTTTCCGTACGCTGCAACGAACAGGCCGCGGAACTGCGCGCAAACCTCGAGCACCACGGCTGGGATGGCGCCTGGTATCGACGGGCCTACTTCGACGATGGCTCCGCCCTGGGTTCGGCCTCCAACGACGAATGCCGAATCGACTCCATTGCCCAGAGCTGGTCAGTGCTTTCGGGCGTAGCCTCATGCGAGCGGCGGCGCCAGGCAATGGACTCGCTGTTCGAGCACCTGGTGCGCCGCGATTCCCGCCTGATCCTGCTGCTTACTCCACCTTTCGACCGTTCACTGCCCGACCCAGGCTACATCAAGGGCTATGTCCCCGGTGTGCGTGAGAACGGTGGCCAGTACACCCATGCGGCGGTCTGGGCGAGCATGGCCTTCGCCGAGATGGGCGACGCCGCGCGGGCCTGGGAGCTGCTGGACATGATCAACCCCGTGAGCCACGGGCTCGCTGACGCCATCGAGACTTACAAGGTCGAGCCCTACGTACTTGCGGCCGATGTCTATGCCATGGCCCCGCACGAAGGTCGCGGCGGATGGAGCTGGTATACCGGCGCCGCCGGCTGGATGTATCGACTCATCCTCGAGTCACTGCTTGGCGTGCAACGCGAAGGCGCGAGCCTGCGCTTCGAGCCCGTGTTGCCGGCAGGTTGGCGGGGCTACCAATTGCGCTACCGATTCGGTTCGACGCCGTACCACATCAACCTTGTGCAGACCGACAGCGTAGCGGGCGGCCAGCAGGTCACCCTCGATGGAGAAAGGCTCGAAGATCGTCGTGTGCCTCTGGTGGACGATGGTCAGGATCACCATGTCAAAGTCCACTGCCAACCTTGTGGACTGGAGCAACCGCGAGCCTGGCCCAAGGATAGGATTGCGCAAATGCCGGGGCACGGGGACGGCGCAGCATGATGCCCCACCGGGCTCCATGCTTCTCGGTCATAAACGTCGCCCCTGAATGAACTGGAGCACGAACAGCACAATCGCCACGACCAGAAGGATATGGATGAGTCCACCCATGGAGTAGGAGGTGACCAGTCCCAGCAACCACAGAACTAACAACACGACCGCAAGGGTTCGGAGCATTTCAGTTCTCCTTTTGCAACTCGGCAGGGATCTGCCTACTCACATGTTGCATCCGGAGTCAGGAGCAGTCTGTATGGAAACGCACGCAAATGTGCACGGCTCGCGGCCTGCAACAGCCGGACACTGGCGCCCCCTGCTGCGGCTGACCAGTGCTGTATCAGCGATACAGACCGATGCCGCTAGAAGCGGCTTACGAATTATTGGCAGGCAATGCATAGGGCAGAAGACGGTCGGTTTCTTTCTTCACCACGGCATAACATTCGCAACTCAACTCCTCGAGCTTGGGGCGGTCGAGCACCGTGATATGCCCACGGCTGTACTCGATCACGCCAAGCTTCTGCAGCTTGCCGGCGGCGTCCGTGACGCCTTCGCGGCGCACACCGAGCATGTTGGCGATCAGTTCCTGGGTCATCGTCAGGTGGTTGCTCGGCAGGCGGTCCAATGACAGCAGCAACCAGCGGCACAGTTGCTGGTCGATCGAATGGTGCCGGTTGCAGACCGCCGTCTGCGCCATTTGGGTGATCAGCGCCTGGGTATAACGCAGCATCAGAAGCAGCAGTTCACCGTGGCGATTCACCTCGGCTTTCAGTTGATGCCCTTGCAGCCGGTAAGCGCGGCCGGCGCTCTGCACTATGGCTCGGCTCGGGGTGCTTTCCCCGCCCATGAACACCGCCAGGCCAATCATCCCTTCGTTGCCGACCACCGAGATTTCCGCCGAGGAGCCGTTTTCCATCACATAGAGCAGGGAAACGATCGAGTTGGTGGGGAAATAGACATGGCGCAGGCTGTCCCCCGACTCATACAAGACCTTGCCGAGGGGCAGCGGCACCAGTTCGAGCTGCGGGATCAGGCGTTGCTGCACGTCCACCGGCAAGGCAGCGAGCAGGTGGTTCTGCAAGGGTGAGGGCGTGTCCGGCATAGGGGTCACCATTGAACCGAGTACCTGAAAGAGGCCCTGTCTTTGTAACGATACGCCAACGGGGCAGCCACTGGGTGAACTACCCGATGCAGGGTACTCGATGATCGGCTTTCCTGCTTCGAGCATGCAGCCAGCCGCTGTTTCCGGGGGTGACCGACTAGCGACAACCCCTGGTCCGATTTACCGACAAAGGCAAGTAATTGCCGGCCAGAGGGTAGATAGTGGGCTTCTACCCACCTCACTATCAGGTCGAGGTCATCATGAAACGAGACTTCCCCGGGCACATTGCATGGAGCGAAGCACGTATGAACGGTGACCATGCCCTGGCATTCGTTGCAGTAAGGTCGCGCAGCCCGGACACACAACCGAGCTTTCACTTGGTCTATGACCGAATCAGCTTTGCTCGCCTCGCTGATGCGATCACCGCCGCCGAAGGCGCGCTGAACAAGATCCTGCGCTTCGACGCACGGGACGCGCCCGTGTTCAGCTCACCGGAGTGCTGACCAATGCGGTCGGCGCTGATCCGCCAGCACCTGGCAACCTTGAAGGCCAACGCCAATTTTATCAGCGTGGCCGTTGTGGACTCTATGGCTGACCCATAGCTGCCGAGGCCACGTTTCCACAGCCCGCCCGTGCGGGCTTTTTTCTGCGGCATCGTGTTCCGGACCGGTCTGGGTCGTGTGATTTTTCGAGATCACTGCATGGCGACGTTTCGGCTTGAGCCCGCGGCATCAATAGCGCTGATTGCTCTCCACCCTGCGCCATGGGTGCGATGGCGTACATACCGGAGCACGCAGACGGCACAGAATGAGGTAAATGCAGAGCGGCCTTGGCTGCAGCAGGTGCAGGCAATGAACGGGCTGTACGACTCGACCTTGTTCCAGCGCATCGACGCGCAGTGCCAACCACTGCTGCGCTACCTCCACAAACTCACGGGCGTCCGCTATGCGGCGGTCTCCGAGGCGGGCGGTATCTATGAGCTCAGCCCGATCCATGGCGAGCGCAAGCATGCCAGCCAGGAACAGCTGGCCAACACCGAAATTTGGCAAAAGCTGGTTTGAGCAACGGGAATCGACTGATAGAGCCGCATCGGTGCGCCAACGCACAGACATGCGCTCTGGTAGCCGACAAGGTCATTCCTCCGGTCGCTGCAATTGTGCGCGAGTGGGGCACACACAAGGCATCACCGATCTCGATGCCCATGGAGCAAGCTCATGAACAAAGATCAATTCAGAGGCAAGGTCGATCAGTTGAAGTGCCAGATCAAGGAAGCCACTGACAAGCTTTACGGTAACCAACGGCTGGAAAACGAAGGCAAAGCGCAAAATGCCGCCGGTGATATCCAGGAGAAGGTGGGTAATATCAAGGAGGACATCAAGAAGGGGCCTTGATCCGTTTTCATGATTGGCTCCCCGTCTCTGGCGCTGCCTTCGTTCCCTTACGCAGGGCGCTCCAGGGAAAGGGCCAGCCAACCTTTCTGCAATTGGAGGTACCCATGAACCATGAGGAAAACAAGGCCCGCCACGAAAACGATGAAGCCAGACCCGTCACTCGAACCGGGCCTGGTCCTGAACTGATGGGCGCGGACACGCTCATCGGGAACGATGTCTACAACCTCGCGGGAGATGACCTCGGGGTAATCAAGGAAATCATGCTGGATATGCGTAGTGGCCGAGTCATCTATGCGGTGTTGTCCTTCAAATCCTTCCTGGGCCTGGGTGAAAAACTCTTCGCCGTGCCCTGGAGGGCGTTGACGCTGGATACCGAGCACAAGTGTTTCACGCTCGATGTCGACCGGTATCGGCTCAAGGACGCCCCCGGATTCGACAAGAGCCAGTGGCCTGACATGGCCGACCAGCGCTGGCAAATGCAGATCAGCCGTTTCTACGGAAATACGGGGTGGGAGTGAACGGCATGATCCCGCGTGGAGGGGCCTCTTTGCCTGCGGCTCATTCGCGCTGTCTCAGCCTGGACCGGACGATTACCAGCGCGATCGATAGAAGCAGAAGGATATGGATGAGTCCCCCCATGTAGAACGATGTGAGTAGTCCCACCGCCCACAGAACCAACAAGCCGATTACGACAACTTCGAACATTTCCGTCTCCTGCTGCGGCCTGGCAACGACCGGCCTCCTTGCAGGTTGCATCCGAGCTGAAGGGACGGTCTGTACGGTAACGCACTCAATACAGGCAGTTCATCACCCCAGACAGACCGGGCGGACTACGCCCCCGTAGCGCTCGACCCGGCAGCGCCCTCGACCGCAATCAATCCGGCTTGCGTGCACTAACGAACAGACCGCCATCACCACTGAGCGCGAGAGTGCAGCATGAGAAAACTCAACGGCCTTCTCACATTCCCAAGGACTTCCGTGAGCTGCAAGATAACCGGGAGGCGACCACAGTGACCAACCATATTCTCAGTGGCATCCCGAGCAGAGAGCGCAACAGGGTCCTCAATCATTGCGAATCGGTAGAGCTGGTCTTCGGTAGCGTTCTTTGCAAGACGGACCAGCCGTACAGCCACGCCTACTTCCCGCTTACCGGTTTCATCTCACTGGTGACCCTTCTGGATGCCCATCGGCCGCTGGAAATGGGCCTGATCGGCAGCGAAGGCATGCTGGGTGTCACGCTCATACTGGGGGTTCGCAAGGCGCCAATCCGTGCAGTAGTGCAAGGTGCAGGAAACGCCCTGCGCATCACTTCAACCCACCTGCTGCGCGAATTGCACGAGTGCCCCGAGCTGCAACGTAGCTTGAATCGCTACCTCTACGTATTGATGGCGCAACTGTCGCAAACGGCAGCCTGCATCCACTTTCATGAGATCCAGCCACGGCTGGCGCGCTGGCTTCTGATGACCCACGATCGAGCGCAGGCCGACCACTTCCATCTCACCCATGAGTTTCTCGCCGACATGCTCGGCGTGCGTCGGAGTGGCATTACCGTGGCCGCAGGGGAGCTACAGCAAAAACACCTCATCCGATACACCCGCGGCGAGATCACCATTCTCGATCGTGCCGGGCTCGAAGCAGCTGCCTGCGAATGCTACGGCGCAGTGACGGACTGCTACAGCAAACTGCTTGGCTGAAAGCCCTCCGTCTTCTTGCCGAGTGGTCCAGCAGGCAGCTATTGGCCGGGAGCACTCGTTCAAGATGGACACTCAACTGACAGAACCAGCAGCCAGAAACTGCCAAAAACGGCCCGTCGTGAGCGGCTTTAATCAAAATCGCTCGTATGCAATGAATTCGAGCCAATCGAGCAAATAGTCGACACCCGGCTGCCCGCGTTTAGCAGCAGAGCAAAGGCCGTAGAAGCTTTTCGCCGCCGGAACCGCCAGTTTCAGAGGCTGGATAAGACGCCCCTCTTCCAAGTCCTGGCGGGAGGAACTTTCGTCAGTCAGAGCCACACCGAGGCCATCTCGAGCTGCTTGCAGAACCATCTCGAAATCCTCGAAATGGATATCGAATCCACCTGGGTTTGTGCCGCCAACCGCCGCGAGCCATTGCCGCCACTGGTTTCCACCATCCTCGTGCAACAACCTGTGCTTGCGCAGATCGACGACGCTGCGGATTGCTTCAGAACCTTTTGACAAGCGCGGGCTGCACACTGGCGTCAGGTGCGTCTCACGCAGGTGCTTCCAGAAAAATCCTTCCCATGGCGGCGTGCCATGTATCACTGCGCAGTCAGCTACCGTCCAGTCGACCTCATCGATGGCGTTGGCGGTGATGAGGGTGAGGTCTGCTCTTTCATTGGACTCCATGAAGTCGAACAAGGGTGTCGCGAGCCAACCGATGGTATGCAGCGGAGGCAGCGACAAGGTGAGTCTTACGGGTTCAAGGGCGGTCGGGCCATCATCCTGCAGTACATGGATCGCTTCCTGGATCTCGCTGATGGCTCTGGATACGCGCCGCTGCAACATGGTGCCCTTGTCGGTCAGGGCCAGATGCCTTCCGTTTCTGACCAGCAGCTCGATGCCAAGATGGCCCTGCAGGACCTTGACTTGCTGACTGACGGCTCCAGCGGTCACGTTCAATTCACCCGCGGCTGCAGTAATGCTGCCGAGCCGTGCGACGGACTCGAAAACCCTGAGGCTGTTGAGCGAAGGCAATGCCATGATGGTGCACCTTCATGTGTCTTGCGAAAGTGGAAAAGGCGAGCAAGCCGGCCCGATTCCGGGCCGGTTTTTCATTCACTCAGTCGCTGCCATCCGCCAGCAGGTGTTGTTTGACGGAAAGGCCGGCATGGCCCCAGTTTTCCGGATCGACCTCTTCGATCACGATGTGGGTCCATTCCGGGTTCTTGTCCAGGACTCGTTCCAGCGTGGCCGTGAACTCGCGGATGATTTCCTGCTTCTGGCGCTCGGTTGCGCCCTTGGTGATGCGTAGCGAAATGAAAGGCATGGTTTACCTCAATACTTGGAAGGGGCGCGGCCTTCGCACGCAGCCAGGTGATCGTAGTTAGCGCTGGCAAGGGCCTTGTGCAGCACGCGCCTTCTGATGCCCATGTTTCCGCCGTCATACAGAGGGAAGGCCATGGCGTCCTTGAGCAGGCGGGCGAAGGGCATTTCATCGGCATAGCTTTCAATGCCGACAAGGCGCATCGCGTCGTAGACCACCTGAACGGCCTGCTCGGAGCAGTACACCTTCGCCATGACAGCGAGTTCAGTGCCCTCACCATTGGTGGTGTCGAAGTAGTGAGCGGCTTTCCAGGTCAGGTACCGGGCTGCCTCCAGACGCATTTTCATATCGGCCAGCATGTAGCCGACGTTCTGGTGCTCGATGATGGGAACTGACCCGTTGCGCCGGTCGGATTTGGAGAACGCCAGAGCGGCTTCGAAAGCCTGCCGCATGACGCATACGGCCTCGGCGGCAACACCCACACCAGAGGCCGCGAATGTCTGCGACAGAATCTGCACCCCATCGCCGGGTTTGCCGATCATGTTCGCCAGTGGCACGCGTACCTCGTCGAATCTGATTCGCGGCGATGGCGTGGCGCGGTGCCCCATGGTGTCCAACCCCTTGCCGAAGGACAGGCCCTGCGTGGGACGCGGCACGGCGAAAACCGCCAACGATTGTGCTGCGGGCACTGACGGATCGGTTCGCGCAGAGACGACGAACAGGTCAGCGCCTTCGCCATCCCAACCCCAGCCGTTGGTGATGAAGAATTTCTCCCCTGAAATTACCCATTCGTCTCCGTCGCGGTAGGCAAACGTCTGTGAACCAGCGTTTGGGTCGGGGTCATCGAAGTTCGCGGTGCCCCCTACTTCGCTGAAGGCAAGCGCAGCCAGCGGGGCACCATCGTCGACCAGGAATGGAGCGAGGAACTGCGCGCGTTGCTCCCGGGTGCCATGGGTGATGATCGGCGACAGGGCAAGTGCGCAGGAGAACAGCGCGCAGGTAACGTTGACGTCGCCAATCGAAGCCTCTTCGCCACTGATGACCATGTCGAGAAGCCCTTGGTACGTGCCGCCATCCTCGACCGGAATGATGGATTTCATGAAGCCGGCACGCACCATTTCCCTGAAGAAGGGTTTGATGGCCCTGACACGCTCCTCCGGGGTGGCGAAGGGGGCGATGGCGGCTTCTACTTTGGAAAGATGGGTGATGGCGAAGTCGCGCATCGCCTCCCGGGCGGCGGCCTGCTCCGGAGTGAGCGTGAAATCTACCGGCATGATTGCTACCTCTTGTCCTGGTTGGCGCTCGACGGCTCCCGAACGGTGCCGTAACGAGGCATGAAAAACGCAAAGGATGGGTGCCGGACTTGCTCTGAAGGACGGTTGTCGCGCTTCAGGAACTCCGGGCGAAGGCAGGATAGGAAGGATCGAATTCGGGATATATCCCGAACTTTAGAAGCTGGCTTCAGAGGTTTCTGAAACCAGCTGCAACGCCGGCTGAGGCAGTACGACGTCGCGCTGGCGGACGTCTATCGGCAGGACGAGTGCGCCGGGTGAGGGGTTGCTGGCCGGCGTGCATCAGGGGGTGATGACGCCGTGGACATGCAGCAGGTCTTCCATGAACGCCTGTGCCGCCTCGCTTTGCGGATGAGCGTTACTGGTGATCATGTAGTGCTGGACATCCTGCTGCATGATTTCGGGCAGCAGGATTCGCATCTTGCCCTGAGCAACCCAGGGCTCTGCGCAGTGCAGTGGCAGAAAACCCAGATGAGTGCCGGCAAGTATCGCGTGGATCACCGCTTCGAGATGGTAAGCGGTTGCGGTGGAGGTCGTCGGCCTCACCATGCGCTCCAGATCGGCGGAGAGGAAGCCGTAGGCAATCCAGTCCGCGTCCTCTAAATCAAAGGGCTGGATGTCGTCATTGTCGAACAGGGCATGTGACGCTCCGCAGAAGATTCCGACCGGCTCCGTGTAGAGATTTCGGTAGGTCAGATTGGGGAGGATTCTGTTGAAGTAGGAGATGGCGACATCGATCTGCTTGTCGATCACTGCAACCTCCAGCTCAGCGGGAGAGTTGACGAACAGATGCAGATGGGCGCTGTGTCCGCGTTGGTAGAAACGGGCTATGGCGGCGTCGATGTGAGCGCTCGACAAGGTCGAGATGTTGTCCGCCAAGCCAACGTAGACGTCGCCCATCAGCTTGCCCGACAGCGACTGGGCCTGGTCCTTGAACTGGTCCAGGGCTTCGAAAATCTTCAACGCCGCATCGAGGATTATCCGGCCCTTCTCCGTGACGCTGAAGCCTCCCTTTCCGCGTTCGCAAACGCGATAGCCCAAGCGCTTCTCCAGCGCGGAAATCTGCATGCTGATATTGGAATGGCTGACGTTCAACTCGGCCTGAGCGGCCGTGAAGCCACCGCATTTGACCACTGCCGAAAACAGCCTCAGCAACTTCAGGTCCATATCGGAAACATTACGCAGCATGCTTGGTCTGCCTGGCGATTATCTGCTGAAAAGTGATGACGCGAGCGCGATTGTCTGCGCCGCGAGAACGAGCTGCAGAGGAGTATCGGACGTCCAACCCGGCATGCCAACCGACAGGCTTTGTGGACACCGGCTGGATGCCGGGCGTCTCTATCGAATCTCTTAACGATCAGATTCGATGTTTTAGAAATTCTTATCTTTCACGCCGTTCCTGGCGCGTCTCCAGGGCGGTGCCTCACGACTCGCCGACAGGTATCCGGCGCTTCCTGAAAGCACACATATTCATACAAATCATATAGTTAATTGAATTTCAGATTGGCCAAAGCTGCTACCGAAAATCTGACGAGTAGTTGCTGGATTTCTGAAGTTATTTTTTCGAGACGCTGATTTTTGCCCCGCAACTCTGGGCGCACACTGATCTCGCCATCATCCAGGAACAACTTCACACGCCTGGCTGAACTGACACTTCCAGGCTGCCCATCCACTCCTTGCGAAAGCTGCAGAACGGTTCCCCACGTGCATGGGAACCGAGGTTCCTTGCGCTTAATGCAGTGCCCATTACAAACACAAGAACAAGGTGATCCATCCAATGAACAAGAATCCGCCAAGCGGGCCGATGCGGCCTGTCATCGAGGTGCGTTCCATCGATTACGTTCCGCGCAATGAGCGACATGGAAAGGTCTGGCACCAGGGACCATTCTGGTTTGCCGGGAACTTCGTGATCATGACGCTGATGATCGGGTTCATTGGTCCATCGATGTCCCTGGGGGCCTTCTATTCAGTGTTGGCCATCCTGCTGGGTGTTGCGTTCGGGACCCTGTTCATGGCCTTCCACGCCAATCAGGGACCGACGATGGGGCTGCCACAGATGATCCAGTCCCGGGCACAGTTCGGTATTCGCGGCGTCGTGTTGCCGCTGTTCGCCGTGTACTTCTGCTATACGGGTTTCAACGTCTTCAATGCCATTCTTGCGACGGATGCCGTGCAGACGGTCACCTCCGGCCCGCGCGAGCCCTGGTATTTCGTCTGGATTGCCGCCTCGGCTGCCATCGCCATCTTCGGGCACGATCTTCTGCATCGCTTCCAGCGCTGGCTGACCTATCTGGTTGTCGTGGTCTACGCGCTGATGTCGGTCGCCGCAGTCGTTTACCTGACGCCAGATGCGGCACTAAAGGGGGCAGGCTTTTCCATGGACGCCTTCCTGGTACAGCTTGGCGCGGCGGCTGGCTACCAGATCAGCTACTCGGTGTATGTCTCGGACTACTCGCGTTATCTGCCACACGACACACCCGCGCGCAGGATCATCAGCTGGACCTACCTGGGGGCTTTGCTCTCGGCAGTCTGGATGATGTCGCTGGGTTCGCTGATCGCGTCGTCGATGCCCGAGCCCAGCGCTATTGGCAGCCTGCGTGAAATCGGAAACAGGCTGATTCCAGGCTTCGGCACCTTTGCCGTACTCGTCTCGGTTCCGGCGATCCTGGGCATCATGGCCGTCAACTTCTACGGAGCCATGCTGACCAGCATCACTGCTATCGATGCATTCAAGCCGGTTACGCCGACATTGAAGAGTCGCTTGGCGGGCATCGCAGTGGCCGCACTGATCGCCTTGGCCATCAGCCTGGCGATTCCCGAGAAATACATCGGCACGTTCAACACCTTCATCATGATGATGCTCTACGCGCTCATTCCCTGGACCGCCGTCAACCTGGTCGATTTCTACTGCGTTCGCAAAGGACATTACGCGATCAGCGAGCTCTTCAACCCTGAAGGTATCTACGCAACATGGTCGAGGAACGGGCTCAGCGCCTATTTTCTCGGCATCCTGGCAATGGTCCCGTTCATGTCATTGAGTTTCTATGTGGGGCCGGGAGCACAGGCGCTGGGAGGCGCGGATATCACCTTCATTGTCGGACTGGCCGTGTCCGGTATTACCTACTTCTTCATCGGGAAGCGATCCTGCGGGACGGACGAGTTGCGCCTGATCCTGGAAAGCGAAGCGATGCTGGACGGACGCTGAGAGGAGGAAACCAGGGAGCGCCGCCCGGCTGATGGTGGGTTATTCATCCCTGGCCGGTTTTGGCCGCCGCGGCGCCTCCCACAGGGTCGACTCGCACTTCGTAGGATGGGTTGAGGCACGAAACCCATGCGGATGGCGATTGATGGGGGGGGGATATGGGGCAACTGCGTTGCCCTTGGCGAATGAATTCGCCCCTACAGGGCTAGGCCGTTGAGTCCGAGCGGGAGTCGATTGCCCTCACCCCTGCCCTCTCCCAGAGGGAGAGGGAATTGAACCCAGCCCCGGCACCCCCCGCACCACAACGCCCCGCGTGCCTCGCAAGCCCCCATGCCATCCACTAGAGTTCCATGTACATCCGGCCCCACCAGGACTTCAGCGCACCTCTGTCGTGCAGTTGTAGTTGGCTGTTGCGGTCCGATGCCGGTGCCGATTGGTGCTCGCCCTCCTGGTTGGCTGTGATCTCGACTCAAGCGCCTGTCGGTCACCTTGATCCTACATCTGGTAGGAAATACGACCATGGCCATCCACCCATTGCTCAACGCCACTGCCCTGTCCCGCCGTTCCCTGATGTTGAAAGGCGCCGCACTGACAGCCCTCACCATGTTCCGTCCGATGACGGCGTTCTCCCAGTCTGATACCGCACCACCTGCGGCCGATGCGCTGCGCCCCTTCCGCGCCGAGGTTCCGCAATCGGCGCTCCAGGACCTTCACCGCCGCTTGGCCGCAACCCGCTGGCCGGACCGGGAAACCGTCGACGACCGCTCCCAGGGGGTGCCGCTCGCCAAACTACAAGCGCTGGTGCGTTACTGGGACGGCAGCTACGACTGGCGCAAGGCGGAAGCGAAGCTCAACGCCTTTCCCCAGTTCCTGACCAGCATCGACGGCCTGGACATCCACTTCATCCACGTCCGCTCCCGCCACGCGGATGCGTTGCCGCTGATCATGACCCACGGCTGGCCCGGCTCCGTCTTCGAGCTGCTGAAGGTCATAGGCCCGCTGACCGACCCCACGGCACATGGAGGCACGGCCGCGGATGCCTTCCACCTCGTGCTGCCGTCGATTCCGGGCTTCGGCTTCTCCGGCAAGCCCACCAGCACAGGCTGGAACCCTGATCGCGTCGCGCGCGCCTGGGATGTGCTGATGAAGCGCCTCGGCTACAGCCGCTACGTGTCTCAGGGCGGCGACTGGGGCGCCATCATTTCAGATGCCATGGGACGCCAGGCTCCAGCCGGCCTACTCGGCATCCACGTCAATCGGGTGGAGCGCGCAACCACCCTCCCGCCCGAAGTGGGCAAGGCACTGAAGTGCGGCGACCCCGCCCCGGCGAATCTGAATGCAGAGGAACGGGAAGTGTTCGATACGGCCCGGGAGTTCCTCGGCAAGGGATTCGGCTTCGCCGCCATCATGGCAACCCGTCCGCAAACGCTTGGCTACGGTCTCGCGGACTCACCGGCCGGGCTGGCGGCCTGGTTCTACGACAAGTACGGCGAATGGGTATTCAGCCGTGGCGAACCGGAGCGCGCCTTCACCCGCGACGAAATGCTCGACAACATCTCACTCTACTGGCTCACCAACACGGCGACCTCGAGCGCACGCATCTACTGGGAGAACAGCGCCAGCGCCGCTTCCATGGCTCCGATCAGCATTCCCGCCGCGGTGACCATCTTCCCCGGCGAGGTCTACAAACCGCCGAAGAGCTGGGCCGAGCGCGCCTATCACAAGCTCGTCTACTTCCAGCGCGTCGACAAGGGCGGCCACTTCGCCGCCTGGGAGGAGCCGGAGATGTTCAGCCGCGAGGTGCGTGCCGCCTTCAGTTCTCTGCGCTGAGTTCGCCAACCCTGCTTCGCGATGATTTCAGCACCGAGAACAATCGTCGCCATGCATACTCCACCATCAGGTTTGCAGGCACGCAGCGGTGGCGCATGGACAGGTTCCAGGAAATGAAGGTGCTGGTGATGGTGGCCGAAACAGGAAGCTTCGCGGCGGGTGCGAAGCAGTTGGGCCTGTCGCCGCCCAGCGTGACCCGCGCCATCGCGGCGCTGGAGGCACGGCTCGGCACGTTGCTGCTGGCGCGCAGTACCCGCAGCGTTCGGCTGACCGAGGCCGGCCGGCGCTATGTGGAGGACTGCCGGCGCATCCTGCTGGAGCTGGAGGAAGCGGAAGAGCTGGCCTCCGGCAGCGCGCTGCGCCCGCGTGGCAACCTCACCGTGACCGCGCCCGTGGTCTTCGGCGAGCTGTACATGGTGCCGCTGATTGCCGACTACCTGGCCGCCCACGTCGAGGTGTCGATCAACGCCATGCTGGTGGATCGGGTGGTGAACATGATCGACGAAGGCGTGGACGTCGCGCTGCGCATCGGCCAGCTCCCCGAGGGCGGGCTGACCTCGCTGAAGGTCGGTGAGATTCGTCCCGTGGTCTGCGCCGCACCGGCCTTTCTCGATTCGTTCGGCAGACCGGAAACACCTGCCGATTTGCACGACGCGCCCGTGGTGATGTCCTCGGCCAGTTCACTACTGACCGACTGGCAATTCATCGGTACGGAAGGGCCGTTCACCCTGCGCCCTCAAGCGAGATTCGTGGTCAGTTCCGTCAATGCGGCGATTCATGCGGCGCGCAGGGGCTGGGGCTTTACCCGCGTGCTGTCCTATCAGGTCGCCGAGGCCGTCGCGAAGGGCGAGCTGGAAATCGTCCTCGACCGGTACGGCATGCCGCCGTTGCCCATTCACCTGCTGCACCAGAGCAGCTCGCGGGTGTCCGCCACCGTCCGCACCTTCGTCGACCATTGCGCCGCGCGCCTGCGCAATGATCCGGCATTGCACGCCGTTACGGCGGAGTAGTGCCTTGGGCCGTTACCGGGAAATGGAAGTGTTCGACGCCGTGGCGCAAACCGGCAGCCTTGCCGCCGGGGCGCGTCTGCTTGGCCTGTCCACGGCGACGGTGATGCGCATGATTGCCGGCCTGGAGGCGCGCCTGCAGACCACATTGCTGCTCCGCGGCCCGCGCGGCATCGGCCTGAGCATCGCGGGAGAGGCCTTTGCCACGAGCAGCCGGCAAATTCTTCAGGAGATCGCCGAGGCGGATCGTTCGGCGGCAGGCCTGCACGCCTATCCGGCCGGGCAACTGACCATTTCCGTGCCGCTGTTGATGGCCCACCAGGTATTTGCGCCCATCGCCCTCGACTACCTGCGGGCCTTCCCCGACGTGCGCCTGGTCGCCCAGGACCACGAAGACGTGCCCCACCTGCTGGAAGACGGCATCGATGTCGCCCTGGTGGTCGGCCACCTGCCCGACTCCTCGGACTTCGCCGTGCCGGTGGGAACGGTGAAGGCGGTCGTCTGCGCCGCACCAGACTATCTGGCGCGCCACGGGCGGCCGCAGACGCCCGACGACCTCAAGACGCACCTGATCATTTCATCGGGCGCCCCGAGCGATTGGCGCTTCCTCCATCAAGGTGCGCCACGCTCGGTACGGCTGACACCGCGGCTGACCTGCAGCACTCGCAGCGGGGCGATACGCGCCGCCACCCTGGGCCTGGGACTGACGCGCTGCATGAGCTTCGAAGCGCACCAGGAACTGCAGAGCGGCAAGCTCGAAGCCGTGCTGGAGGACTTTGCCGCACCCGGTCTGCCGGTTGGGCTGATCTACCGCGAAGGCCGCCGAGCCGCCGCGCGGGTCAGAACCTTCCTCGACTTCGCCGTGCCCCACCTGCGCGCCCATCCGGCCCTGCGCGGCTGAGCCTCACGGGCATTCTTTCGGATTCTGAAACGCTGGATTGTCCGGACCGGCGATTCTGCTAGAGCGTGTTGCGGCGCAGGATGCATCCGTCAGCGCGAGAACCTCTATTCGGTCCGACTCGGCGCTGCCTTTCCCCGCCCGAATCGGAGTCGCTGCAATGCCCCACCCCATCAAGCTCTTCCGTCACCCGCTGTCCGGCCACGCCCACCGCGTCGAGCTGCTGCTCTCGCTGCTGGAGCTGCCCACCGAACTGGTCTTCGTCGACCTGGCCAAGGGCGCCCACAAGCACCCCGACTTCCTCGCCCTCAACAGCTTCGGCCAGGTGCCGGTCATCGATGACAACGGCACCATCGTCAGCGATTCCAACTCCATCCTCGTCTACCTGGCGAAAAAGTACGGCAACGGTCGCTGGCTGCCGGACGCCCCGTTGGGTGCGGCACGCGTGCAGCGCTGGCTGTCGGTGGCCGCCGGCCAGGTCGCCTTCGGCCCGGCAGCTGCGCGGCTGATCACAGTGTTCGGCGCCCGCTTCAACACCGATGAGGTCATCACTCGCGCCCACGCCCTGCTTCAGGTGATGGACGGCGAGTTGGCCAAGGCGCCCTTCCTCTCCGGCGACGCCGCGACCATTGCCGACGTCGCCAACTACGCCTACATCGCCCATGCACCGGAGGGCAACGTGTCTCTGAAGGACTACCCCAACGTCCGCGCCTGGCTGGCCCGCGTCGAGGCCCTGCCTGGCTTCGTGCCCATGCAGCGCACTGCCGCCGGCCTGCAAGCCGGCTGAACCCGCCGCCCGTCGCCCGCTGCCGGGCAGCCCGGCAGCCTTCTCGCGAGGTGTCCGATATGGACCATCTACCCAAGCACCGCCCCTCCCCCTGGCACGCCGGCGAAAAGGCGATGCAGGAACGCGTCGGCGTCGCCGAGCGCATGGACGAATTCGGCCAGCGGGTGATTCGCGACTACATGCCCGACCAGCACCGCGACTTCTATCACCAGTTACCGTTCATGGTCGTCGGCGCGGTGGATGACCAGGGCCGGCCCTGGGCGACGCTGCTCGAAGGGCCGGAAGGCTTCGTCACCTCGCCCGATCCCCGCCGCCTGTTGCTGGCCACCGCAGCTGACCGCCAGGACCCTGTCGCCAGCGGACTGCAAGCCGGCAGCGCAATCGGCATGCTGGGCATCGAGCTGCACACGCGGCGGCGCAATCGCATCAACGGCATCCTGCAGCAGGTGGACACCGACCATCTGGAGGTCGCAGTCGAGCACTCCTTCGGCAACTGCCCGCAGTACATCCAGCAGCGCACCTACACCCGTGACGAACAGCGATACGACGAGCGCCCTGCTCGCCAGGACTTCCTGGCGCTGGACGAAACGCTGGCTGAAATGATCGGCAAGGCCGACACCTTTTTCGTCGCCAGCTACATCGAGCACGAGGACGGGCAACGCTCGGTGGATGTCTCCCATCGCGGCGGCCGGCCGGGCTTCGTCAAGGTCATGGGCAATCAGCTGACCATTCCCGACTACGCCGGCAACCTGCACTTCAACACCCTCGGCAACCTCCAGACCAATCCCGTGGCCGGCTTGCTCTTCGTCGATTTCGTCAGCGGCGACATGCTGCAGCTGTCCGGGACTACCGAACTGATCTTCGACAGTCCGCTGATCGCCGCTTTCGAGGGCGCCGAACGCTTGTGGAGCTTCGAGGTGAAGCAGGCCGTGCTGCGGCCGAGTGCGCTGTCGATCCGTTGGGATTTCCAGGAGTACGCGCCGACCAGCCTGATGACCGGCACCTGGGCCGAGACGGACCAAAAGCTGCGCCAGCACGAACAGCGCCAGCAGCGCCAGCAGTGGCAGGAATGGCAAGTGGCGCGCCTGGAACAGGAGAGCCAGGACATCCGCTCCTTCTACCTGCAACCCGCAGATGGCGCGTCGGTGAGCTTCACGCCTGGGCAACATCTACCGCTGCGCATACACGCGGGCTCCGGCAAGGAGGCGCTGGTTCGCACCTACAGCCTTTCCAGCGCACCGTCGGACGGCCATCTGCGCATCAGCGTCAAGGTTCAGGGACGGGCCTCGCGCCATCTGCACGAACAGCTCCGGGTCGGCGACCGTTTGCAGGTACGCGCCCCCATGGGCAACTTCACCCTTGCCAGCGACACCGGGCGGCCCGTGGTGCTGATCGGCGCCGGCGTCGGCATCACTCCCCTGTTTTCGATGCTGCGGGAACTGGTGGCGCAGAACGAATCGCAGGGGTGCAACCGTCGTATCCATCTGTTCCAGTCCGCGCGGACCTTGCAGCAACTGCCCTTTCAACGAGAAATCGATGCGCTGCGCCAGCGCTGCCCTGACCTGCTGCATGTACGCCGGGCGCTGAGCAATCCGGGCGAGGACGCCGTGCTGGGCCGCGACCATGAACTGTCCGGACGCATCGATATCGCAGAGATCAAGGCCCATCTGCCGCTGGATGACTACGACTTCTATCTGTGCGGACCGGCGAGTTTCACCCAGGCCATCTACGACGGCCTGCGCGGCCTGAACATCGCCGATGGGCGCATCCACGCCGAGACCTTTGGCCCCTCGACGCTGCAACGCCATGACGACACGCAGCCGGCAAAACCCGCCCAACCGCCGGCAGCAACCGCCCCGGTGCCGGTATACTTCTCCGCCTCGGCCAAGGAAGCGCGCTGGAAACCGGACAGCGGCAGCCTGCTGGAGCTGGCGGAAAGCCGTGGGCTTTCTCCCGACTTCAGCTGCCGTGGCGGCTCCTGCGGCACCTGCCGCACGCGGGTACTCAGCGGGCAGGTGCACTACCCCCATCCGCCAGCGGAGATGCCAGACGAAGGCACGGTGCTCATCTGCTGCGCGGTGCCGGCGGTAGACGCAAGCGGCGTGCAGCCGCTGGTACTGGATATCTGAAGAGGAGCGCCGGCATCAGGCGCTGCGCCGGAGATCCGAGTCCGTTCGGGGTGCGAAAACCTGGAAGACGAGGCTGCTGCGGCATTTGGCCAAAGCGGACTCTTGGCTGTTTCCGCCTTTGCCCCTTTTCAGCCATTAGCAAGGGCTGCTGGCCGAAAGCTGCCGGTGGTAGGCGGCGGCTATCGGCCAGAAGGAGACATTCGTTTGCGTCGGGAAGCCCCCTATCAAGTCGTCAGGCATTAAGCGCTGTTGAGATGGTCGCGTATGAACTCGATGAACCGCAGGGTCTTCGCAGGAAGCAGTCGTGTTTCGGTCAGTGCGTAGACCGAGATGCGAGTGCGACTACAACGAGCTGTGCCACATCCTCGAAGACACCGTGCGCCTGACCGATGCAGACGGCGTGGCGAAGACCTTCGGGCCGGGGGCTTCGTTCGTGGTGGCGGCGGGGTTCAAGGGAACCTGGGAAAACATCACTCCGGTGCGCAGGATGTATTTCATTCTCGGATGAGTCCGGCCCGGGCGGATGACGATGACAACTTTGCCGTCGACTACCTGGGCCTGTCCCGCCCCGGCTCCGTTACCCGCGGATCAGACTTGCGCCCGGCCCTGGCAAGGCAGGACGACGCGTCGTGCGAGCAATCAGGCCTGCACCACGCAGGGGCGCCGACAACCCGTACGTCAAAGCAGGTTCCAAGGCCGGTTACAAGGGCTATAACTACCAGAACAAACGGTGGGTCACTCGGGATAGGCCCTCCAAAGGCAGCGCCTGGGAAATCCTGGGCTCCTGTCAGTAACAGGAGCACGGCGAACGTGCGCAAAGCTCGCTTGGGGCTACCGCCGGCAACACAGTCCCAGTTGGTGTTTCCCGGTTGCCCGGGCCAGGCACCCCCAGGCCTGATCGGCGCCTGCGGCGCGGAGCGATGTGATGAGTTCCAGAGCATGGCGATGGGCTCGCAAGAGCCTTCTTGGCTGCATCGAACTGGCCTTGCTGGTCGCGCCACTGTGCGCCAGCGCCACGTTCAAGTGCCAGGCCAGGGACGGAACCATCAGCTACACCAGCCAAGCCATCGCCAGCGCCCGCTGCACTCGCCTGGATGGCATGGCGGGCGCCCCTGCCGGCGCCAAGGCAACGGCCCTGCCAAGGCGTGTGGGGGACGACAACTCAGGCGCGGTGCGGGTCCGGGTGTACACCTTCGTCCACAAGGGTATTCGTCAATATGTGAGCCGGCGCCCCGTTGGGATCTCCGCTCGGGTCGATGTCCTTGAGCTCGATTACATCAAGGGCTGCTATCTGTGCATGGCGCCGAAGAATTTCAAGGTCGCCTCACTGCGCCTGGACACCCGTTCCTATCGGCGGGAGATCGAAGCCGCTTCGGGGCGTTACGGTGTCGACAGGGCGCTGGTCCGCGCAGTGATACATGCCGAATCGGCGTTTCGCCCCAACGTCATTTCCGAAGCCGGCGCCCAGGGGTTGATGCAGTTGATGCCCGCCACCGCCGAGCGCTTCGCCGTGGACGATCCGTTCGACGCGCGACAGAACATTCGTGGCGGCGTGCGCTACCTGGCCTGGCTGCTCAAGCGCTTCAACGGCAACCAGGTGCTGGCGTTGGCTGGTTACAACGCCGGCGAAGCGTCCGTGGTCGAGTACAACGGGGTGCCTCCCTACGCCGAGACGCAATCCTACGTCACCCTCGTGCAGTCCTTGACCGAACGCTATCGCAACCATCGCTAGTACCGTGGGGCGCATAACCCGGAATAGATTTACGCCGGCCCCTCCACGGCGGATAGCGCTGGCGCGTTATCCGCCCTACGCAAGCAATCAGGTTCCGCGCTCGATCAATACGCCGGGCGGGGAATGGCTCAACCGAACTTCCACGCTCACCGGTAGCTATCGCCCGTGGGAACTGGCAGAAACCGCCAAGAGCGGACACGGGTAACACTTAATCTACGCGTTGTTCCAATCTCCTAGGCAAGCTAGCCTGCCGTCGCAGTTAGTCAGAACAGGAAGCGCCATGATCTCTGTACGTTCAATAGCTTCCAGTGAGTGGCGGGACTACCGAGATGTGCGTCTACGGGCACTTCTCGACTCACCTGATGCCTTCGGGAGCACCTACGACATAGAGGTGACAAGACCGGATGATGTCTGGTCCGCCCGGATCAATAGCACAATCTCCTCAGGCACCGACCGAGCACTTTTCGCTTTCAACTGCGAGCAGATTTGTGGTCTGGCTTGGTGCAAGTTGTCAGCTTCCGAGCCTGGAGTGGCCGACCTCTTTCAGATGTGGGTAGCTCCTGCTTCACGTGGATTTGGGGTGGGGGGCGCCCTTCTCAAAGAGGCTCTTGCCTGGGCCGCGAGCGTTAATGCGCACCGTGTTCGCTTGGGCGTTACTGCCGCAGACTCTCCTGCAATGCGCTTATACAAAGCTCATGGCTTCCGCCCTGTCGGGGCCTTGGAGCCATTGCGTGAAGGCTCCAGTCTTATGGCACAGACGATGGAGCTGGAGCTATGAGTTGTGCAGTGTCTGCTCTTGGCCGGAAACTGCCCCACCGTGAACGGCAGCAATCGGCCCAGACCGTGTAAAAACTTGGCTCGCGCCCTTGCTATGCTGCC